>JAEUKE010000175.1 GCA_016794345.1 Myxococcales bacterium | reverse complement strand
CCGTCCGGCGTCGACCACGTGAGCGAATCGGCGCGGCCTTCCGGGTGACACGAGGCGCACGCGCGGCCGTCGAACGAAAGCCGGACGTCGCGCGTCGCGTGGAAGAGCGTCCGCCCGAGCGCGGCCTGCTCGTCGAGCGCGGGCGTCTCGGGGCGCGCGAGCGGGAGCGCCTGGACGCGCGGGCCGCTCGGGTCGGCCGAGAGGTCGATGACGGTGAGCTCGAGCGAGAACTGCGAGAACACGAGCGCGCGCTGCGCGGCCTCGTCGACGACGATCCCGGTCGGGCCTTCCCCCGTCTCGAACCGGCGGCTCTCCGCCGTGATCGGGTCCGCCGACCGGAGGTCGAGCTCGACGACCCGGTTCGTGCCGAGGCAGGTCACGTAGAGGTGCATGCCGGAGACGGCCGCCGACCGGGGGAGGATGCAGTCCTCGGGGCGCGCCTGTCGCAGCGGGGCGACCTCGCCGCCGAGCGGACCACCGGCGACGGGGTCGAGGACCGCGACGAACGCTCCGATGACCGCGACCCCGCCGCCTCCTCCGTAGACGCCGGGGAAGCTCGAGACGGCGCCGAACCGCATCGGATCCGAGCTCGCCATGGGAACGAAGACGCGCGCAGGCCAGGGCGTGTCCTTCGTCTTGCCCAGCGACGCCTCGACGATCGCGTAGCCCTGACCGGCCGCCAGCGCCTGCGCCTTCGGCCGTTCGAGCTCCTCGTCGGCTCGTGTCTTCTTTTTCTGCGACTTGCCGACCTCGCGGCGGGGCGGGCGGACGAAGACGGCCTTGGCCTGACCCTTCGGCTCCAGCGGAACGATCGTCACCACGCCGCCGACCAGGTGGCTGACGTAGGCGCTCTTCCCATCGTCGGAGAGGAGCACGCCGCGCGGCTCCGCCGCGACATCCACCGTGCGCGAGATCTCGAGCGAGGACGCGTCGAGGAAGGTGAGGCGGTGATCCCAGCCGCTCGTCAGCGCCAGGGTGGCGCCGTCCGCCGCGACGGCAAGCCCAAAGGGCTCCGCGTAGGTCGCCCGACTGCAGCGATGGACGAGCGCATCCTCCGGCGCGGCAGCGACTTCGAAAATGACAAGTTGGTTCTTGTCGCGGAGCGTGACGGCGAGTCGACCTCCGGGTAGCGGCAGGACCTGCGCGGGCTTGCCGCCCACCTCGGTGACCGCGAGCTCGGCGAGCGCGGCCGTGTCGATCGTGCGCACCACGCCGTTCTCTTCGTCGGCCACGTAAGCGAGTCGCCTGCCCGCGACCTCGGCAAGCGTAATGCTCCCTCCGCTCCGCCCGGCCAGGGCACGCAGTGGGGGAGCAGCGGCCCGCGGTCCACACTCGTTCGCGCTCGGCCCGATGGGCGCAGATCCCGCGGCCGGCGCGGTCTTGTCCAGGCTTCCAGCGGCGGTCCCGCTCGCGGAGACGCCGCCGCAGCCGAGCACGGAGAGCAGCGCCAAACCCCACGCGGAAAGATCGACGTTCGTCGTCATGTGGCCTCCGGCGCTCGACTCAGAGTGCGATTCGGAAAGGGAGCTCCACGACCCGCCGCATCGCGACAGCCTTTCCCAGAGAGACAGCGGGCTTGAACCGCCACGTCCTTTGCGAGGGGATTCCGTTCTCGGGCGCAGGCGGCTCGCGCTCCGGCGCTCGAGCCTCGCTCGAGCAATGGCGATCTCGGCTGGTTGCCTGGAGCGCGCGTGACCCGCGCAGCCCGACGCGAGCCACGCGGCGACGCTGATTGTCTTGGGGGCTTCGATCATGCTCGGGCCCGAGCGAAGGGAGCTGAGCGGCATACGCTCGGTCGGCGCAAGAGCTTCTCATTTCGCCTCGCCAGGCGCCGCCCCTTGCGGGATCCTGATGGGGACCGCGTCCTTCGAGGCTGCGATATCGTCACCGACCTCGGCGAAGAAGCCCTCTCCTCCCCAGGCGAGGACGGCTCCGGTCCGCGTGAGCACGCTCACGGCGTCCGGCGAGGCGGCGATCTGGACGACATCGGAGAGACCCTCGATCCGGACCGGCTCGCTCCCGCCATTCGCGGGCTGACCGCCCCCGAGGACGCCGGCCGCGTTGGAGCCGAAGCAGCGGACGGTGCCGTCCTCGAGGAGCGCGCAGGTGAACGCTTCTCCGAGCGCGACGGCCTTCACGGCCTCGACTCCGCGGACGACCTCGGGGGCGGCGGGGCTGCCCGCGACGCCGAGCTGGCCTGCCTCGTTGTCGCCGAAGCAGGCGATGGTCTTCGATGCGGTGACGCCGCAGAAGTGTCTTCCGCCGGCGGCGATGGAGGTCCAGCCGCGCGCGCCCGAGACGCGGCGCGCTTCGAGCGCATCGGCGCCTTCGAGCAAGAAGCAGCTGACAGAACCGTCATCGAGTAGCGCGCAGGCGCGCCGCGTGCCGACCGCGACGTCGATCGCGGCCGGCAGACCCTTGGGGGTCGCGGGCGCGAAGCGCGCCTTGCCGGCCCCGCCCCAGCATCGGACCGACTTGTCGGAAGCTACGCTGCAGGCATGGGCCGGACCGAGCAAGAGGCGCTCGTGCTTGCCGAGGCTCGCGAGCGTGGTCGGCACCTCGACCCATCCGGGGTCGACCGAGATGATCTGGTTCGCCTGGTTGTCGCCCCAGCACGTCGCGAGCCCGTCCGTCAGCCCGCAACGAACGCCGCCTCCGACGGCGATCGCGTCCACGCGGGTGATCGCTCTCGCCGCGTCGTCGCGAATCGGCCGCCTCGTCGTACCACCGTGTGGCGTCCAATGCTCGACCGTCTGCCCGTCGGCGCCGACGCAGATCATCTTCTTCTCGTTCGAGACACCGCAGACGACGCTCCTGCCGGCGGCGATCCGCGTCACCCCCGCGAGCGCCTCGATCGCGATGGGCCGGGCACGCCGCTTGGGCGGCGATGCGCCGAGCTGGCCCTTGTCGTTCGCGCCCCAGCAGACGGGTGGTCCCTCGCCCTTGGGCAAGGCACAGAAGAAGCCTCGGCCGACGGCGACCTGGCGAAACTCACCCTCGGTGCGGAACGCGAGCCACTCCCGGCGCGGCAGCCTGTCGCAGATGAGCCGCACGTGCTGCAGCGTGCACGTCAGGCCGTCGGCCCCCGCCGAGACGGCGGAGGCCGCGTGGATGCTCGACAGCTCGCGCTCCGCTACGTAGCAGTGCGAGACGTCGCCGAGCAGGCCGCAGAGCCCGACGTCCGAGACCGCGAAGGCATCCGAAGTCGGCTGAAGGGGCGCGCCATCGAGGGGGTCCACCGGGACCTGCACGCGCGTCGGCGCCGTGAGCACGTTGGGACCTCCCGGTACGAAGCGGCCCTCGGCGTTCTCGCCGACGCAGAGGACCTGCCGCTCGCGGGTCACGCCGCAGAGCGTCCTCGACGAGGCGGCGATCGTCGTGGCCCTGAGCCCCGCGATCTCCCTCGGGGTTCGCGCGACCTCGTTCGTCCCCGGGACGGCGCCCCAGCAGCGGACCGAGAGATCGGCGCTTCGCGCGCACGTGAACCCGACGCCGGCGACCAACGACACCACGTCGCGCAGGCTGCTCACCGCCGTCTCCAGGGAGACGGTGCCCGTGGCGTCAGCGCCGAAACAGCGCACCGCGCCGCTCGCGAGCAGCGCGCACGTGTGGGCCTCGCCGAGCGCGGCGGAGACGGCCCTCTCTTTCAGCGGTACGCGCTTCGGGTGCTGTGGATCGGGATCGTCCGCGGGCCGGCCGAGCTGCCCGTGGTCGTTGTTGCCCCAGCAGAAGAGGCCGCCGTCTTCGCTCCTGAGGCAGGCGTGGGCCGCGGCTGCCCCCAGGAAGAGGCGGCTCTTGCCGTCCGGCAGGAGCACAGCCGAGGTCCGGGCCACGCTCGGCGCCGGGTCGGACGAAGGAAGGCGTGCGTCGCCGGAAACGGAAGAGGCCGCTGACGAGCCGTCGGCCGTGCACCCGACAATCAGGACGAAATAGGCTACCCGCATCTCCGAGCCGATGCTCTACGCCGAACCGTGACGAGCTCGTTTGTCGCGTTGCGTGGCTCCATGGCTCAGTCGGCCTCGAAGATGATGTTCGGCTTGCGCTCGAACACGTAGAACCGCTCCCAACCCGAGCGCTGGAAGCTGAGCGCCCCGAAGAGGTTGACCGCGACGGCGACAACCACGAGAGCCCCGAAGACGAGGCCGAGCCGCCGTCTGCCGACGGCGATCATCGCGATGAGGAGGACGGCGAAGTCGTTCGAGAACCGGTACCCGAACTGAATCCAGCCCGTGTTCTGGTAGAGGAGGTTGGGAAGAGCCACGAGCGCCGCGGTGATCGCGAGCGCCCGATAGAACGCGCGTCGATGCCGAGCGAGCGCCCCGGGCCAGAGCGCGAGCGCGTAGAAGGGCGAGGTGATCCAGAGCGCGAGGCCGTGTCCGCTGACCGCAAGGGGCGCGCCTTTGACGCCGAAGTATGGCGTGCTCGCGAGCAGGACGCCCAGGTTCCGGCCCAGGTAGTGGAGCGAGAAGAGCCCCCACTTGTCGATCCGCGGTCGCCAGACGACGTCGAGGTAGCGGTGGCCGAACTCGAACGGGTTGCCGAACCGAGCGGCGTTGTGCCACGCCAGGGCGAGCCCGATGCAGGCGAGCGGCGCCGCGAAGCGGGCGGCAGGGCGCAACATCGCCCGGGGATCCCAGCGCGCGACGCGCCCGAGCTCGAGAAGAAACAGCGGCGCCAGAAAGAGCAGCGGGGTGCGCGTCGCGAAGCCGAGGCCCACGAAGAGGCCCGCGAGCGCGGGGCTCGCCGCGCCCGCGCTCGCCCAGAGGGTCGCGGCGGCCAGCGCTGCGCCGACGACGTGCGCGGCGAACCAGACCGTGCCTTGAACGGCCGAAAACCAGTAGACGCTGCCCAGCGCAAACACGCCCGCGAGCGTCAGGTTCTCCTGCCAGGTCCGCCGCGAGAGCCCGAGCGCGACGAGCCGCTCGAGCGCGAGGTAGACCAAGCTCGGCGCGAGCCCGGCGAGCACGAGGAAAAACAAGCCGTCCCGCGTGCTCTCGGCGCTACCCGAGATCGCCACGAGCGGCGCCACGAGCACCGCAGGAAACGGCGGGAAGCTGATCCAGTACCTGCCGTCGTGGACGGCGAAGTCGTTGTACTCGGTGTAGGCCGGCGGCTCGCCGGCCAGGTCGAGCCTTCCGTGGAGCCACGACTCGGCGAGGAGCGCGAAGTGGTTGAACGGCGTGTGTTTGGCGAAGATCTCGTCGCTCGCCGTCGCGGCGAAGGCTACGAACGCCAGCACGTAGATCGCGATCGCGACGGTGCGTTGTGCCGGCCGCGCGCGTGGCGAGGGCTCGTCTGCCACGCGCGTGACCCTACCACCGGAGCTGGTCCGCGGGCCCGCTGTTGTGGCCGGAAGCCCCCGGGTGTGCGACCGAACCTCGCGGATGCACGGCAAGCCCCCGCCATCGGTCGCGTGTTCCGCCGACTTCGGTCGCTCCGCCCGCCAGGCGCGCCCAATTCCCGCGCCTTTCACCACCGTTGTGGCGTGCGTCGCGACAGAGGTCGCATCCGTATGCGACAGGGCTCGCTGCTTCCGCGCGAACCGGCGAGCTCCGTCGCATCGCGGGCGGGTCGCATCGCGGGTGGGTCGCATCGCGGGTGGGTCGCATCGCGGGTGGGTCGCATCGCGGGCGGGTCCCGGGTGGGCAGAGCCCGGGCGGGGGCAGCGAGCTTGCAAGGCGAGGCGAGGGGAGCTATTGCACCCAGCCCTTCCGGGCGCGTGGCGTTCGGACCTGGCGGAGCCCTGCCGTGTTACCCCTCCTCGTCGTAGCTGCGAACGACATCGACGCGTCCGGCCTCCGGTTGGATGTGGAGCTGCCTGTCGCTTGGCTGAAGGACCGCGCCGCGGAAGCGGAAGGCACGGCAACGGAGCCTGGGCGGTTCGAGGGGCGTCTCTCTCGGAGCGGCCGCGCGGACATCGTGGTCCGCGGCCGCGTGAAGGCGACGTTCGAGCTCCCTTGTGCGCGGTGCCTGAAGGCCGTGTTGGTGCCCATCGACACGGAGATCGGGCTGCTGCTGAAGCCTCGTGCCGCTCACGAGCCGCCCAAGGCGAACGCCAAGCCCGCCGCTGCGCCCTCCACCGGGGACACCCAGGCGAAGAAGGCCAAGCGCCGCAAGGCACCCGAGCCCGAGTACGAGTTCACGTCGGAAGAGGCGGACGAGGACACGTACGACGGCGAGAAGGTGGTCCTGGACAGCTTCGTGCGGGAGGCGCTCTTGCTCGAAGTGCCGAGCTTTCCCTTGTGCTCCGAAGCCTGTACGGGTATCGAGGAGCCCGCATCGGAGGGCCTACCGGGTCTGCGAAATCCGGCCTCGCCCGTACCTGTCCCCGCGGAGAGTCGCGGGGGCACCACGCGGCCGAACCCCTTCGAGGCGCTCCGTCACCTGCTGGATGACGGAGGGGCCGAGCCGGTCCGACGTCCGTCGGCCGCCGAGGTTCGCCGCGCAGCGCGCGCTCGCAGCCGCGCGAAGCCGAAGATGCGCTCGTCGATGGCGAGCCGAACGAAGAAGTAAAGACAAGGAGATCGCCGTGGCTGTCCCGAAGAGAAAGAAGACCCCACCGAAGCGCGACATGCGCCGCGCGAACCACGACAAGGTCACCCCGGTCGAGGTCGTGGCGTGCCCGAACTGCGGCGAGGCCGTCCGCCCGCACCGCGCTTGCGCCGCGTGCGGTCACTACAAGGGCCGCAAGGTCGTCGCCGTCAAGACGCCTGGCTGAGCTTCCTGAAGCCCTTTCGAGCGGGGCCGGCGATCCTTTGTCGACCCTTCCGAGCAGGGCCGGCCTCGACCCTTTCGAGCGGGGCTCCGACCCCGCTCGAGAGGTGCTTCGTGAATGGGGCCGGGCGATCGGCCTTCCTGGCTGGACGCTGTCCGGCCGTTTGGCGTTTTGTGCCCGGCAAGCGCAGCAGGCGGGATGAGGCGTAGTGTCGTCGTCGGGACGGGGAGCTACCTGCCCGCGCGGGTGGTGCCGAACGCCGATCTGGCGACGTTCCTCGATACCACCGATGGGTGGATCCGCGAGCGGACGGGCATCGGGGCGCGCCGCATCGCGGCCGACGACGAGGTGACGAGCGATCTCGCAGCGCACGCGGCGCGGCGCGCGCTCGATCGCGCGCAGCTCACGCCGGAGGACGTCGATCTGCTCATCGTGGCGACGGTGACGCCGGACAGCCCGATGCCGGCTTGCGCCGTACGCGTCCAGAAGAAGCTCGGGATCACGCGAGCGCCTGCGTTCGACGTCTCGGCCGCGTGCGCGGGGTTCCTGTTCGGCCTCACGATCGCCGATCAGTTCATCCGATGCGGCACCGCACGGCGAGCGATCGTGGTCGGCGTCGAGCTCCTCTCCCGCATCATCGACTGGACGGATCGCACGACAGCTGTGCTCTTCGGCGACGGCGCGGGCGCCGTCGTCCTCGAGGCGAACGAGTCGGGCGACCGCGGCGTGGAGGTCGTCAAGATCCACACCGACGGCGCGCTCGCCGACGCGCTCGCGATCCCGGCTGGTGGCAGCGCGGAGCCGCTCACCGCCGCTGGGCTCGCCGCCCAGCGGAACAAGGTCCACATGGTCGGCCAGGAGGTGTTTCGGGCCGCGATCAAGGGCCTCGGCGACGTCGCCGAAGAGGTGCTCGCCGAGGCGAAGATCACGGTGAAGGACGTCGACGCGTTCGTCTTCCACCAGGCGAACCTCCGCATCCTCGACGCGGTGGCCGAGCGGCTGCACCTCGATCGCGAGAAGCTCGTTCTCGTGCTCGAAGAGACAGGCAACACCTCGAGCGCGTCGATCCCGATCGCGCTCGACGCAGCCCTCCGATCGGGGCGCATCCGACAGGGCGATCGCGTGCTCATGGCCGCGCTCGGCGCAGGCGTCTCGTGGGGCGGCGCGCTCGTTCGAGTGTGACTGGCGGGTCATCTTGCGCGCCTCGGTTGTGCACTGCGTTGCACAACCGAGAGCGCCCCGTACGCTGCGCGAGATTGCCCCTTTCTCCGCGGACTACGCTCGTGTAACTGCGGCACTCGGCTCGCGGTCGAATCACGCGAGCAAGCCCTGCCGAGTGGAGGAGTTTATGACCCGCCGTACCCGCGCTGCATCCGTCTGCTTCGTCCTCTTCCTTGCCTGCGCCGAGTCCAGCACGGACGACGGGACGGGTGGAGCCGGCGGCTCTTCCTCGACCACCGGTGGCACCACCACCTCCGGCGCCACGACGAGCGGCGTCACGACGAGCGGCTCGACGACGAGCGCGGCCACCACGACGAGCGGCACCACGACGAGCGCGGCGACGACCGGCGCGGTCACCTCCGCCGCGTCGACCACGAGCAGCGGCGGCATGTGCGACCAGTTCTCCTGCCTCACCCAGTGCGCGCAGATGGGCCAGCTCGGTCAGTGCCAGGGCAACATGTGCGTCTGCATGGGCTTCGGCGTCGGCGGCGGCTTTGGCTTCGGCGGCGGCTTCGGCTTCGGCGGTGGGCTGGGCTTCGGCGGCGGCTTCCCGATCGACGGCGAGGTCCCCGAGGACCTTCCTGCACCCAACCCGGAGTACTGATGCGCATCGCTTGGCTCTTCCCGGGGCAGGGCTCCCAAGAGGTCGGCATGGGGCGCTCGGTGGCCGAGCGCTTCGCGAGCTCACGAGACGTGTTCGCCCGGGCGGACGCGGCGCTGGGCGAGTCGAGCCCCGGCCAGGAGCCGATCTCGAAGCTCTGCTTCGAGGGCCCGGACGAGGCCCTCGTCATGACGGCGAACACGCAGCCGGCGCTCGTCGCGACGAGCTCGGCGATCGTGGCCGCGATCCGCGAGGCGCACCCGGCGTTGCCGGCGCCCGTCGTCGCGCTCGGTCACTCGCTCGGCGAGTACAGCGCGCTCGTCGCCGCGGGCGCGCTCTCGCTGGAAGACGCCGTGCGCCTCTGCCGTGCCCGCGGCAAGGCGATGCAGGCGGCCGTCCCGCCCGGGGAGGGGTCGATGGCCGCGGTCATCGGGGTGGACGACGCAGCCATCCAAGCCGCGTGCACCGAGGCCTCCTCGGTGGGACCGGTCTCGCCGGCGAACTTCAACGCGCCGGGCCAGACCGTCATCGCCGGCGCCGCGGCCGCCGTGGCCCGCGCCACCGAGATCATCGGATCGCGCGGCGGCAAGGTCATCCCGCTCAAGGTCAGCGCGCCCTTCCACTGCGCCCTCATGAAGCCCGCGGCCGTGGCGATCGAGTCCGAGCTCGCCCCGGTCACGGTCGGCGATCTCGCGTTCCCGGTCATCGCCAACGTCGACGCGGAGCCGAATCAGGACAAAGCTCGCGTGAAGGGGCTCCTGGTCAAGCAGGTCGACTCGCCGGTGGAGTGGGTGCGCTCGATCAAGCGCGCAGCGGAGTTGCAGATCGACGTCGCGCTCGAGATCGGCCCCGGCAAGGTCCTCGCCGGCCTCGTCAAGCGTATTGATAAGAGCATCCGCGTCGTCTCGGTTTCGGACGCGAAGGCCGTCGAGGAGCTCTCCTCGATCCTGGGGTAGCCAGGTGACGCCGACGCAAGGCGCCCGGCGCGGGCGAGATGGTCTGGGAACAAAGGAGATCGTTCATGTTTCGTCTCGACGGTAAGGTCGCGATCGTGACGGGCGGCTCGCGCGGCATCGGGCGCGCGGTGGCCGAGGCGCTCGCGGGGCAGGGCGCGTTCGTCGTCGTCAACTACGTGCGCGGCGAAGAGGAGGCGAAGAAGACCGTCGCCGCGATCGAAGCGAAGGGCGGCAAGGCGGAGGCGGTCGCCTTCGACGTGTCCGACATGGCCGCGACCGAAGCCGCCGTGGCCGACATCGCCAAGCGCCACGGGCGCCTCGATATCCTCGTCGCCAACGCCGGCATCGCCATCGACAACCTCGTGCTCCGCGTGAAGGACGACGAGCTCGACCGGCTCTTCGCGGTGAACGTGAAGGGCTCCCTCGCCGCCGCCAAGGCGGCGATCAAGGTGATGATGCGCGCCAAGACCGGACGCATCGTGTTCCTGTCGAGCATCGTGGGTGAGGCAGGCAACGCCGGACAGGCCGGCTACGCCGCCACCAAGGCGGCGCTCATCGGCGTCACCAAGACCCTGGCGAAGGAGTACGCGTCGCGGAACATCACCGTGAACGCGGTCGCGCCGGGCTTCATCGACACCGACATGACGACGCAGATCCCGGGCGACATGAAGACGGCGATGCTGCAGAGCATCCCGCTCGGCCGTACGGGCCGCTCGGAGGAGGTCGCCGCGGCGGTCACGTTCCTGTCGTCGGACGAGTCTTCGTATGTCACGGGCGAGGTCTTGCGGGTCAATGGCGGAATGCTCATGTGACGCTCGCCTTGTGACGCGAAG
This sequence comes from Myxococcales bacterium, assembly GCA_016794345.1. Lineage (GTDB taxonomy): Bacteria > Myxococcota_A > Polyangia > Polyangiales > Polyangiaceae > Xiheicaenibacterium > Xiheicaenibacterium phototrophicum. Next base: position 65,683 of record JAEUKE010000175.1, on the reverse strand, counting down.
TAGGCTAGTAGGGGCGCTGTCGAATTGGGTCGGTGAGCGAAAGGTGCTCACCGCGTCGGAGGAGAAAATGGCGGAAGGTCGCGACATCACGGCCGAGGTGAAGCGGATCATCAAGGAGCAGCTCGACGTCGACGAGAAGGACATCAAGCCCGAGTCGACCTTCATCGACGACCTCGGCGCTGATTCGCTCGGGCTCGTGGAGCTCGTGCTGGCCTTCGAGGAAGCGTTCGAGATCGATATCCCCGACGAGGATACGGAGAAGATCCGGACGGTCCAGGACGCCATCAACTACATCGAGCAGCACGCGAAGAAGTGAGCGCGACGGACCGGTGACCACGAGGCAGCTCGTGGTCGCCGGCTCCTGATCGCTCGCTTCCCCAGCGAGCCGGAGCAGCGCGCTCGTCGCTCGAACGTCGCCTCCGCCTCATGGGCATCAAGCGCTTGCGCGCCTGTGCGATCCTCGTGTCGTGCGGCGCGGCTCGCAAGAAGTGATAAGGAGCGCACATGGAACGCGTCGTCATCACGGGGATTGGGCTCGTCACGCCCTGCGGCGTCGGCACCCAGCGGACCTGGGCCAACGTGGTCGAGGGTCGCAGCGGGATCCGGACGATCACGCTGTTTGACGCTGCGGGCTACCCGACCACCATCGCCGGTGAGGTGCCCGACTTTTCAGCCGAGGAGTTCATTCCTCGCAAGAAGCTGAAAGAGATGGGCCGGTTCGCCCACCTCGCGGTCGCCGCCTCCAAGCTCGCCTGGACGGACGCCGGCTTCACGGACGAAGCGGGACCCGGGGACGAGCTCAAGGAGAAGTGCGGGACGTTCCTCGGCGTCGGCCTGGGCGGCCTGGAGGGCATCTACCAGCAGGCGATCACCCTGAAGGAGAAGGGCCCGAGCAAGATCAGCCCCTACTTCATTCCGGCGGTCATCGGGAACCTGGCTGGCGGGCAAGCCGCCATGGCGCTGGGCCTCAAGGGCCCCAGCTACGCGAACACCAGCGCGTGCGCGTCCAGCGCCCACGCCGTCGGCGAAGCGTTCGAGTACATCCGCCGCGGCCGCACGCCGATGATGCTGGCCGGTGGAGCCGAGGCGACGATCACCGGCCTCGGTATCGCTGGCTTCTCCGCCATGTTCGCGCTCTCGCGCCGAAACGCGGAGCCGGAGCGCGCGAGCCGCCCGTGGGACAGAGGTCGAGACGGCTTCGTCTGCGCCGAGGGCGCGGGCGTCATGGTGCTCGAGTCGCTCACGGTCGCGAAGAAACGCGGCGCCCGCATCTACGCAGAGATCACGGGCTACGGGGCCTCCTGCGACGCCTACCACCTCACGAAGCCCGCGCCCGACGGCGAAGGCGCCCAGCGCGCCATGCGCGAGGCCCTGGCGGATGCGCGGCTCGCCCCGGCGGAGATCGGCTACGTCAACGCGCACGGCACCTCGACGCCCCAAGGCGACATCGAGGAGGCGCGGGCGCTCCTGTCGGTCTTCGGTCCGCACGCGGTCCCTGGGGACGGCAAGCTCTGGGTCAGCTCCACAAAGAGCGTCATGGGCCACCTGCTCGGTGGGGCCGGCGGCGTCGAGGCGGGTCTGTCCGCGCTCGCCATCCACCACGGCGTCGTGCCCCCGACGATGAACCTGGACGATCAAGACCCCGAGGCCCCGCTCGACTTCGTCCCGAAGACGGCGCGACACCGGGACATCAGCCACGCGATGAGCAACTCGTTCGGCTTCGGCGGAACGAACGCCACGCTCGTCCTCTCGAAGCTGCGCGCCTGACCTTCCATGAAGTGTCCTTTTTGTGGCCACCTCGAGGATCGGGTGATCGACTCGCGCACCTCCAACGTCGGCGACGTCACCCGCCGCCGGCGCGAGTGTGAGGCGTGTGAGCGCCGCTTCACCACCTACGAGCGGGTCGAATACGCGCTGCCCACCGTCGTCAAGAAGGACGGCCGCCGGGAGCCGTTCGATCGCGGGAAGATCGTGGCGAGCCTCAAGCTCGCGCTCACGAAGCGGCCTGTCAGCGCGGAGCGCATCGAGTCGATCGCGGACGGCATCGAGCGCGAGATGGTCGACACGGACGCACGCGAGGTGACGAGCGCCTCGCTGGGCGACAAAGTCATGGCCCGGCTGCTCGAGGTCGATCAGATCGCGTACGTGCGCTTCGCGAGCGTGTACCGGTCCTTCCGGGACATCGGTGAGTTCGCGGCGGAGCTCGGGCGAATGAAGCGAGACGGGGAAGACGAGGAGCGCCGCTGATGACGGACGAAGAGCGCGCCGCGGTCGACGAAGGTCACATGCGCACGGCGCTCCAAGCGGCCGCGCGCGCCCTGCCTTCCCCGAACCCCCCCGTGGGCGCCGTGGTGACGGACGCTGACGGTGCTGTCATTGCGTCCGGCTTCCACGAGCGAGCAGGGGAGCCCCACGCCGAGCAGGTGGCCCTCACCGCGGCGGGCGCCTCCGCCAAGGGCGGGACGCTCTACGTCACGCTGGAGCCGTGCAACCACGTCGGGCGGACGCCCCCTTGTGTGGACCAGATTCTCAAGTCCGGCGTTCGTCGCGTCGTCATCGGGTGCCTCGATCCGAACCCGAACGTGGAGGGCGGCGGGGCGGAGCGGTTGCGGGCGGCCGGCCTGAAGGTCGACGTGGGGGTCCTCGGGGACGCGACCACGGCGTTCCTGGAGCCCTGGTCGACCTTCATCACCACCGGCTTGCCACACGTCTCGATCAAGCTCGCGCTCTCGCTCGACGGGCGCATCGCCACGCGCACGGGGGCGTCGCGCTGGGTGACCGGCCCCGAGGCCCGGGCGAAGGTCCAGGAGCTCCGCGCGCAGAGCGACGCCGTCGCCGTCGGGATCGGCACCGCCATCGCGGACGATCCGAGGCTGACCGTCCGCGACCCGGACTTCGCGGGGCGCCACCCTCGCCGGGTCATCTTCGACTCGTCGCTTCGCCTCCCGGCGGACTGTCGGCTCGTGCAGACGACGGACGCCGCGCCGGTCGTGGTGATCACCACGCCGGAGGCCTCGGAGGACCGCGCGGCGGAGCTGGCCGCGCTCGGCTGCGAGATCGCGCGGGTCTCCGCCACGGCGGAGGGCCGCGTGGACATGGAGTCCGCGCTCCGCTACCTCGCCCAGTCCGGCGTCGTGTCGCTCCTCATCGAGGGCGGCGCCGAGCTCGCCGGCAGCGCGCTCGCGTCGCGTTTGGTTCATCGCCTGCACGCGTTCGTCGCGCCCGTTCTGCTCGGGCCGCGTGGCCGCCCCGGCGCGGTTGACTGGGCCGGGCCCGATACGCCGGACCAAGCGCCCCGCATCGTGAGGCCCACCTGGGAGCTCGTTGGCGACGACGCGTACGTGCACGGCGCGGTGCAGTTCCCCGGCAAGGAGTGACGCGACCGGCGAGCGTCTCCAACATCCGCGCCCTGCTCCGAGGGAACTCCCCCCTCGCGAAGCGAGGGGGCCGGGGGGTGAAAGAGCAGCACCTCCCTCATCCAGCACAACGCCCCCGCCTTCCTCAGCGAATTGCTAGGCGCGGACGCGGTCCTTCTGCATCTTCCGGTTGACGATCCGCTTCTTGAGCAGGCCGAGGTGGTCGATCATCAACACGCCGTCGAGGTGATCGTTCTCGTGCTGGATCGCCACGGCGAGCAGGCCGTCGGCCTCGAGCTCGAAGGGCTTTCCGTCCCGATCGAGCGCGCGCACCTTCACCTTGTTCGCTCGCTTGATTTCTTCGGTCACGCCCGGGAAGGAGAGGCAGCCTTCTTCCCAGGTCTGATCGCCGATTCGCTCGAGGATCTCCGGATTGACGAAGACCCGCAGATCGCTCGGCTCGTCCTCCCCGGCGATGTCGATGAGGAAGATGCGGTGGGGCTCGCCGATCTGGGTGGCCGCGAGGCCGACGCCAGGCGCGGCGTACATCGTCTCGGCCATGTCCTCGATCAGCTCGAGCATGGAGGGCGTGACCGCCTCGACGGGTTTGGCCTTCTCGCGAAGGCGCGGGTCCGGGTAGTGGAGGATCGTCCGAATCGCCATGGCTGTGTTTCCGGGGTTCGCGAGGCCCTGGCCTTCGAGCCGCAAACCGCTCGACTCGAAGGCTGAAGCCGACGTGCCCTAGCGTCAAGCCGTCGGTCGGCTCTTTACCGGGCTTGGCGCTTGAAGATCGAGAGGTCGATCGCGACGCCCCGGGCAACCAGGTCCTCCGCGAGACGGGGGACCACGCCGGTCGCGTGGAAGCTGCCCTCCACCGCGCCGCCTGCCGCCGTTCGCTCGACCGTGAAGGAGAAGACGTCCCGCAAGCCGAGGGGGCTCTGCTGGTCGAGGGTGAACTCGGCGAGGCGCATGACCCGGTGCCGGCCGTCGCGTAGGCGGGCCACCTCGAGGACGAGGTCGAAGGAGGAGGCGAGCCACTCGCGTGCCGTGTCGAGCGCGAGCCCGGCGCGTGTCGCGGCGAGATCGGCCGGCAGGCGGGAGGCGAGGTGACGCAAGGTCGGCGCGCGGGCGGCGGCGAGCACGCCGTCCACCCCGTCGCCGATCGCGTCCACCACCTCCGCCACGACGTGACCGGCGAACGCGCCGACGACGAGGCGGTCGGGCCTGACGCGGATGGCCGCGCGGACGGCGCGGGCGCCTTCTTCGCTCGTGTCGCCGATGAGCATGCTCACCGTGTGCGGCTGGTTGAAGATGAGCTCGTCGTCCTCCTGCAGGACGACCACGCGATCTTCGATGTTGCCGGCGCCGGCGAGCGCGCCCACCAGCGAGGAGGCGCCGTTGCCGACCGCGCCGGTGACGAGCACGTTGGCCCGGCCCTGCACGGCCTGCGCGAGGAGCGTCGCCATCGCGCGGGAGAGCGTGCCCGCCCGCACCATGTCGTCGAGCGACGAGAGGGCGCGGTGAGGCTTGCGGATGACGAGCATGTGAGAGTCGCCCGAAGCCGGGGGCACGACACCGAAGAGCCGGGCGCCGTGCTGGAGCCGTCGATCGACGAAGGCCTCGCCGTGCCCGAGGGGGGTGCCCGCGCGCTGGCAGAGCCGGCGCAGCACACGCGCGACCGCGTCCTCCGAGGTGAAGGCGATTTCGGTCGCGACCTGCTTCTTGCCGTGCATCGCGACGACGTGGTCATGGCGGATGACCTGCACCTCCTCCACGTATTCGTCCTCGAGCAGCGGCCCGATGGGGCCGAGATCGAGCAGCTCGCGGCGCGCCTCGCCGACGAGGACCTCGGGGTCGAGGCCCGCGGGCAGCTCGCCCGCCGTCCGCATCGACGCGGCGGCCTCCGCGAGCGCACGATCGATCGAAGCCTGGATCCCGCTCGGCACGTCGCCGCCCGACAGGGGGGTGAGATCGATCGCCGAGGCGAGGCGTTCGACGAGCTTCGCGAGCGCGGCGCGGTGCGCGGCCGCTTGTGAGGCGTCGACGACGCCTTCGCTCGCCGCCGCGTTGCGGACGCTCGAGCGCGGCGCTTGCCCGGAAGCGGCGAGGGACGACGACGCGGGCACCGGTGACTGCTGCGCGGGGTTCGACGACGAAGGCGCAGAGGTCGGGGGAGGCGGCGCGCTGATCTTGGCCATCTCGGGCCGCGCCGCCCCTGGCCCCGAGGGGACCATCGCGGGGGGCGCCATCGGCGCGTTCGCCGATGGCATGACGGCCCCGTCGCCGGGCCCGTTCGAAGGCAGAGGCGTGACCATCGCCGGCGGCGAGGGGGCCACGGGCGGCGGCGCCGGAGGTGGCGTGGTGATGGGCGGGGGCTGCGGCACCGCTGGCGCCATCCCTGCGGGCGAGCCCATCCCGGCCATCTGTTGCGGCACCATCGCCGGAGCGACCATCGCCGGAGCCACCATCGCCGGAGCTTGCGGCGGGGCCATCGGCGGCGGGGCGATCGCCTGCGCCTGCGGCATCATCGGCGGAGGTTGCGGAGCCATCTGTTGCGGCACCATCGCCGGAGCCACCATCGCCGGAGCCTGCGGCGGGGCCATCGGCGGGGCCATCGGCGGCGGCGCCGTGGGCGGAACCGGCTGCGGTGTGATCGGAGCCGGAGGCTGCGGCGCGGGCACGGGGCCCTGCATCGGACCTGGCGCCATCGGGGCGCCACCAAGCGGCGGCGCCGTGGGCCCGGGGCCGAGCGCGGTCTCGCGCGCGGGAGCGGGCATACCCATCCCGCCCGAAGGCACCGCAGGCGGCATCGGCATCGGCATCGCGCCCGAGCCACCGGCGGACGGGCCCGGCATGGGCGGCGGGCCCGCTGTCGGCGCGCCGGGGAGCGGAGGCGGCGCGATGCGCGCCCCGCCACGATCGGCGTTCGCGGCCTCGCCGTCGCCCGATTCTTCCATCGACGGGGGCGAGGGAGGCGCAGCGCCGGCTGCGGCTTGCTGCTCCTGCGACAGCTCGATCCGGAGAACGAAGTCGCCGATGTAGATCTTGTCACCCTCGCGAACGATCGTCGCTTGCGCGATCTTGCGACCGTTCACGTAGGTGCCGTTCGTGCTCTTCAGATCCGTGACGATGAAGCGACCGTCACGGAAGAGCAGGCGCGCGTGGCGCTTCGACACGTTGCCCTTCGGCAGCATGAGATCGTTGCCCTGCACGCGGCCCACGTTGATCTCGGTTTTGTCGAAGCTCTCGCGGCGCTCCGCGCCCCCCTTCTCGCTGATGATGATGGAGAACATTTCCTGGCCGCTCGCCGGGCGATACTAACCTCATTTCCGCGACCCGGAACAGGAACCGGGGAAACGAAAATGCGAGGCTTGACCTCCGGCCGGCCGGCCGTCTACGTTCCGCCCGCTCGTCGAGGGCAGCACGCCGGTCCTCCGGTGTGCGGGTGGCCCGGACGTCACGTGAGCAGCTCGGCACGTGTCCAAAGGCCGCCAAAGGCATGGGTCCCCCCCAAAGCCGAGGGTCGGCGCATCAAGCGGGGAGGAAGGGCTGGCTGGGTAGAGCTCGAAGTTGGGCTCTCCTCTCGACGAAATTGGAAGTGGAGGAGCTCATGGCAGTTGGCAAGGTCAAGTGGTTCAACGACGAAAAAGGTTGGGGCTTCATCAAGCAGGAGAGCGGCCCTGACGTTTTCGTTCACTACTCTCAGATCAACGGGGAGGGTCGACGCCGCCTCTTCGAGGACGAGGTCGTCGAGTTCGATATCAAAGAGGGGCCCAAAGGCCTTCAGGCCATCAACGTGACGCGGCAGCAGCAGGCCGCGAACTGAGATGAGCTCCCGGCCCCCCCGAACGAGGGGGGCGCGTCCGTCTCCGGACGGAAAGCCGCGCGAGGCAACCGCCTCGCGCGTTTTCGTTTGTGCGACGAGGTCGCGTGAGACGAAGTCTCGCGCGTCAGTGGCTCTTCGCGCCGTGGATCACGGGGACGGGGGTCTCCACGAAGCCGCCCGACTCGGGGTGGTAGCGCCGCGCCTCGATGCGGCTCACGCCGCCGGCTGCGTCGTCGATCTCGTACAGGTTGAAGCCGGCCATCCGGTGCTCGTCTTCGTGCAACATCGACGCGCTCGTCGCGCCGACGGCGTGCATGACGCCCTCCGCCGTCGGGAGCGCTCGGTTCATGCGGCGGTGCAGGTGGCCGTGCAGGACGAGGCCGCGCGCGAGCCGAGAGAGGATCTTCGCCTCCTGCCGCGCGTCGAGCAGACCTTCCACGAGCGTCTTCGGCCAGGACGCCGGGTTGTGGATGGGGTGGTGCTGCAGGACGACGACGGTCCGCTTCCGGACCTCCGGGTGGTCGACCACGCGCTCGAGCCGCGCCAGCTGCTCGCGACCGAGCTGGCCGGAGGCGACGAACGGCGGCCGAGCGACCGCGGTGGAGAGCCCCACGAACGCGACGGGGCCGCGGAGATGCACGAAGGGGTAGCCGTGATCGCCTGAAATCTCAGGGAGATCGCACTTCATGTAGGCCTCGAACCATCGGGCGAAGCGGCGCGCTCGGACCGAGCCCGACGTGTAGACGTCGTGGTTGCCGGGCACCAGGCTCACCCGGTCGGGCGAGAGGCCGAGCTCCCCTTCGAGCAGCTCACGTACCCGATCGAACTCGCGCTCGAGCGCCAGGTTCGACACGTCTCCGGTGATGACGACGTGGTCGACCCCGAGATCACGCATGGCTCGTGCAGCGGCCACGACCGGCTGCGGCTTGTGACGGTGCCCGCGCCGGAGCTTGAGGTTCGCGTAGCCGGTCAGCCGCTTGTTCAAGAGCCGGGTGGGGACGGCGCCCTCGAGATCGAGCAGATGCAGGTCGGAGAGGTGAGCGATTCGCATCCGGCTCCAGTCTGGAGCCAGCACGGAGTTTCAGCAACCGTCACGGATCATACGCACAGCGAAAACCTCTCCAGGGTCTGCGCGCGCTCGGCACGTCCTTGTTGCGCTCCGCGGCCCGGAGCGAGTGTTTGCCCTGGAGGTAGCTCCCGCCGCGGACGATCTTCTCGTCGCCGACCGTGGGCCCCTTCGGGTTCGTCTCGCTCGTCATCGGGTACTCCGGCGCCCACCAGTCGGCCACCCACTCCTCGGCGTTGCCGACGAGATCGACGATCCTGTCGGGCGTCCCGCCCTCGACGAAGCTCCCCACCGGCGCGAGCTCGAGGAAGCCGTCTTTGTCCTCGAACACCTGGATGCCGAAGCGACCGCCGTTCGCGAGGTAGGGATCGAAGACGTTGCCCCACGGATAGCGCCGGCCCTTCGTGCCGCGCGCCGCGCGCTCCCACTCCGCCTCGGTCGGGAGGCGACCGCCGCGGAACGCGCAGAACGTCTGGGCGTCGCCCCACGTCACCATCGTTGCCGGGAGATCGGGCTGCAGGAAGCGTCGCCCTCCCGCTGCGAGCGGCGGCGCCGCGCACGGCCCGACCTCGACGCAGCGGAGGTAGTCGCCCATCGTCACCTCGGTCCGGTCGATCCAGTAGTCCGAGAGCTCGACCGAGTGCGGCGCGTACTCGTCCGCGAACCACTCTTCCTGGCACTCCTCGCCCATGGGCTCGCTGCGACAGAGCGCGAGCGCGAGCGCGATGTCCTCCTGATCCGAGCCCATCGTGAAGACGCTCCGCCGGATGAGCACACGCCCTGCGGCGGCCGGGCGGAGGACCGCCACCGCGTCCGAGGCCCTGGCGCGTGCGCGCGGTCGCCCCGCCTCCGTGTCGCGCGCCGCGAAGAGGACGACTGCGAACGCGAGGACGAACCCCGGCCGGCTTGCGACACGCCTTTCCCCCCTCGACCTCGTCGAGGGGGGCCGGGGGGGTGAGCTCACGAGAGGAGCGTGGTGGACCATGCGACGCCGCCAGCTCTCTCGCCCTGCTAGAGGAGGATCTGCGTCGGATGCTCGAGGATGGCGCGGAGGGCCTTGAGGAAGGTCGCCCCGACGGCGCCGTCGATGACGCGGTGATCGCAGGAGAGCGTCATCGCCATGCGCCGCCCCGGCACCACCGCGTCCCCGCGGACGACGGGCTCACGCCGGACCTGCCCGACGGCGAGGATGGCGCCCTCCGGCGGGTTGATCACGGCGGAGAACTCGTCGATCCCGTACATGCCGAGGTTCGACACGCTGAAGGTCCCGCCGGTCATCTCCTCGGGCTTGAGCTTCTTGTCGCGCGCGCGGCCTGCGAGGTCCCGCACCTCCCCGGCGATCTCGAGGACGGTCTTCTGGTTCGCGTCGCGGACGACCGGCGTGACGAGGCCCTCGTCGACCGCGACGGCCACCGAGATGTCGACGCGCCGGTGATAGAGGATGGCGTCGGGCGTGAACTGCGCGTTCGCCTCGGGCACGCGCACGAGGGCGACGGCGACGGCCTTCAAGACCAGATCGTTGAAGCTGATCTTGGGCGCCTTGTCCTTGAGCGCGGCCGCGAGGTCCTGGTTGATCTGCTCGCGGAGCCCGAAGAGGGCGTCCGCGTCGACGTCGATCGTCAGGTAAAAATGCGGGACGGTCTGCTTCGACTCGGTGAGCCGCCGCGCGATCGTCTTGCGCATCATGCTGAGCGGCCTCGACTCGGGCAGCGGCGCCTCGGCGCGAGGGGCGGCGGGGCGCGCCGGCGCGCTGGGCGCCGGGCCACCCGCGGGCAGGGCCTCGACGTCCCGCGCGACGATGCGCCCGTTCGGACCGGAGCCCGCAACGCCGGCGAGCGAGAGTCCGCGCTCACGTGCGAGCTTGCGGACGTAAGGCGAGGCCTTTACACGACCGCCGTCGGTCGAGGGCGCACCGCCGCCGTTCGCCGGCGCAGGCTGCGCGGCGGGCGCCGGCGCAGGCTGTGCCTCGGCCTTCGGCGCAGCGGGCGCAGCGCCGCCGGAGCCGGCCTGGGCGACGAGCGACGAGACGTCCTCCCCGGGCGCGCCGAGGACGGCGACCGGCTGGCCGAGCTTCACCATGCTCCCGGCCGGCACGAGGATCTTGAGGAGCGTGCCCTTGTCGAAGGAGCGAAACTCCATCGTCGCCTTGTCGGTCTCGACCTCCGCCAGGAGATCGTCGACCCCGACGGGCTCGCCTTCTTTCTTGTGCCACGCGCTGATCTGCCCCTCTTCCATCGTGGGCGACAGCTTCGGCATATCGAGGATCTTGGCCATCAGGCGCTCCTGTAGGCGGCGCGGCGCGCGGCGTCCGCGATCCGCGAGGCTTGGGGGACCACGAGTTGCTCGAGCTTCGCGTTGTAGGGCATGGGCACGTCGAGCGTGGTGACGCGCTCCACGGGGGCGTCGAGGTCATCGAACGCGAGGCGCTGGATACGATCCACGATCTCGCCGCCGACGCCGCCGTACGGCCAGCCCTCGTAGGCGATGACAGCGCGGTGTGTCTTCTTGACGCTCGCGACGATCGACGCCTCGTCCAGGGGACGGAGGCTGCGCAGATCGATGACCTCCGCGTCGAGGCCGTCCTTCTCGAGCGCGGCCGCCGCCTCGAGGGCGACGTGCACGATGCGGCTCCACGCGATGATCGTCACGTCTTTGCCTTCGCGGGCGACGCGGGCCTTGCCGAACGGGACGATCACGTCCGGGTCGTTCGGGACGGTCCCTTTCAGCCCGTAGAGGGTCTCGCTCTCCATGAAGAGGACAGGATCGTCATCACGAATGGCAGCCTTGATCATCCCCTTGGCGTCCTCGCAGGTGGCCGGCGCCACCACCTTGAGCCCCGGGATGTGCGTGTAGAAATGCTCCATCGCGTGGGAGTGCTGCGAGCCGACCTGCTTCGCCGAGCCGTTCGGCGCCCGGATGACCAGCGGCACGTGGAACTGCCCGCCCGACATCTGCCGGATCTTGGCCGCGTTGTTGAGGATCTGATCGAACGCGACCGCGGAGAAGTTCCACGTCATGTACTCGATGATCGGACGGAGCCCGACCATCGCCGCGCCGATCGCGATGCCCGTGAAGCCGCTCTCGGTGATGGGCGTGTCGATGACGCGTTTGTCACCGAACCGCTCGAGCATGCCCTCGGTCACCTTGTAGGCGCCCTGGTAGTGCCCCACCTCTTCGCCGAGGATGAAGACGCGCTCGTCGCGCTCCATCTCCTCCATCATCCCGAGCCGAATGGCCTCGCGGAAGCGGACCTCGCGGGTCCCCGTCCGCGGGGCGGCCGCGGTGCCTTCCGTCGCTTGCGTGGTCATCGCGCGAACTCTCCCTTGTACGTGGTCTGCTCGAGCAGCTCCGGCCCGGGCTCCGGGCTCTCCTCCGCGAACCGAACGGCGTCCGCGACCTCTTCATCGACCTCGGCGTCGATCTTGGCGAGCGCGTCCGCGAGGCCGGCGGCCTCGAGCTCCGAGCGGGTCTTCGAGAGCGGGTCGAGCTTCTTCTTGGCCTCGAGCTCCTCCGGTGTCCGGTACTTGCCGGGGTCGCTCATCGAGTGGCCGCGGAAGCGGTAGGTGCGGATCTCGACGAGCGACGGCCCGCCGCCCCCGCGCGCTCGGTCGATCGCGACCTTCAGACGATCGCGGATCTGGAAGACGTGCTCGGCGGCGAACCGATCGCTCGGCATGCCATAGCCGGGCGCGCGCGCCGTCACGTCGTCCACCGCGAAGGTGCGCGTGAGTGGCGTCCCCATCGAGTATTCGTTGTTCTCGCAGATGAACACGATGGGCAGCTTCCAGAGCGCGGCGAGGCACATGGCCTCGTGGCAGTCGCCGATGCTCGCGGCGCCTTCGCCGAAGAAGGCGAGGGTCACGCGCGGCTCGCCGCGGTACTTGGAAGCGAAGGCCGTGCCCGCCGCGATCGGCAGGTGCCCGCCGACGATGCCGTAGCCGCCGAGCATGTGGTGCTCCGCGTCGAAGAAGTGCATCGAGCCACCGAGCCCGCGCGAGCAGCCGGTCGCCTTGCCGAAGAGCTCGGCCATGGCGGCGCGCGCCGACATCCCGCGGGCGAGCGCCTGGCCGTGATCGCGGTACGTCGTGATGACGTAGTCGTCCTTCTGCATGGCGGCGCAGGCGCCGACGGCCACGGCCTCCTGGCCGATGTAGAGGTGGAGGAATCCGCCGATTTTGCCCTGCGCATAGGCGCGAGCCGCTTCCTCCTCGAAGCGGCGAATGAGCTGCATCTGACGGTACAGCGCGAGGTGGTTCTGCTGGTCTTCCATGGTCCTCGAAAAGAGCGCGGGAGCCTACCACGTGCCCGCGCGATCGTCGGGCAGCCGATCGCCCGCGCAGCCGATCACCCGCGCGGCCACGTCCAGGAGCGTTGGGGGCACGGTCCCGCGCGCGTCAAGGGGCCGGGCGAGCGGTCGCCGGTGGGGCGCTCGCGCTGGGGGCGCTCGCGCTCGCGGGCGCCGAGGGCGCGGCGGAGGCCGACGGCGCGGCCGACGCCGAGGGTGAGGCAGACGCAGAGGCGGCGGCGCGTTCGGCGCTGCTCGCAGGCTCAGCGGTCGGCGGCTCAGCGGTCGGGGGCTTCGGTGGGCGCGCCCGCTTCGGCGGGGCCTCGGGCTCGGAGGACGGCGGCGGGGCAGCCGATCTCTCCACCGAGTCGACGAGCGGGGCCGCGGGTGCCTCACGTGTCTCGCGGAGCGCGGAGCGAAGGACGAGGCCGGAGAGGACGAGCACCGCGACGCCCCCAAGGAACACACGCATGGGCTTCGGCTGGGACGGCGGGACGGACGGGCGATCCGGCGGGCCGCTCAACCGAGCCGCGATGAGCGTGTCGGTCGCCCGATCGGGGGCGGGGAGGGATCGGCCCGCGGACGGGTTGGTGAGGAGCGCGTCGAGGAGCGCCTGGCCGAACTCCTTGCAGGAGTCGAAGCGATCGGCCGCATTTTTCGCCATGCCTCGGGCGAGGATCGTGTCGAGCGCCTCGGGATAGCGGAGCTCCGCGGCGAACGGCGCAGGCGGATCGTTGGCGATCTTCGAAGCGACGGAGACCGCGTCGTCACCGGGGAAGGCGCGCTCTCCGCGGATGGCCTCGTAGAGCGTCGCGGCGAGCGAGAACTGATCGCTCGCGGGGGAGAACTTCCCGTCGCGAAAGGTCTCGGGCGCGCTGTACGCCGGCGTACCGAGCAGGCCGCCCGCGTGCGTGAGCGTCGAGTCGGGGACACGAGCGATCCCGAAATCGGTGATCTTCGCGCCCGTGGGCGACAGGATGATGTTCTCCGGCTTGACGTCGCGGTGAAGGACCCCGCGCTCGTGCGCGAACGTGAGCGCTGCGCCGAGCTCGCGCGCCAGCCGCGCGGCCTGTCTCGCAGACAGGCGCCCTTCGCCGATGCGCTGCTTGAGCGTGGGGCCCTCGAGGTATTCGAAGACGAGGTAGAGGCCGACCTCTTCGTCTTCCCCCATGTCGTGGAGCACGACGAGGTGCGGGTGCGTGACGCGCGCCGCCGCGCGCGCCTCGTGCCGCATGCGAACGAGGAGCCCCTCGCGGACGTCGCTCCCGATGGAGAGATCGTCACGCAGGAGCTTCACCGCGACGTGACGCTCGAGCACCGGATCTCGCGCGAGGAGCACGCGGCCCATCGCGCCCATCCCGATCTCGCGCACGACCTCGTAGCGCCCGACGCGCTTGGGGATCTTGGACGAGGCGGCCCCGCGAGACACTCCTAGCTATGTAGCTCAGGTCGGCGTGGAACACGCTGGGCAAGCGCTCTTGGCCCGCTCCTCGGCCTTTGTGACGCGGGCGCGCGCATCCGGGCAGCGCTGTGCGTCGAGCGTGCAGATCTGATCGGCCGAACGGCGCATCGAGGCGAGGGCCTTGCAAACGGTGGTGCAGCGGTCGCCCGTGGCCAGGCCGTCGGCCACGTTTGGCTTGCGCTCGAGGGCGCCTGCCAGCTCCTGCTCGGCGCGGTCGAGCTCCTCGAACGGGGTGCGGTTCGTCAGCTCGGGCTGCGCCGGGGGCGCGTTCCCGGTGGCGGGTCGACCCGGGCCCGTCTTCGTCGCAGGCTCCGCCGCGGCCCCGGCGGCCGCGCTCTCGGCCGGCATCTCTTTGCTTGCGGCGCAACCGCCCGCGACGACAACGAGCAGCGCCGCCACCGGCAGGGCGTGAGAAAGGTCTACGTTTCGCATCCGGGACAAGCCTCCATCACGCGTTTTTCGGCATTCGCGACGCGGGTCCGCGCCGCTTCGCAGCGTTCTCCTGGGGCGAGCGCGCAGATCCGGTCCGCGGCCTTCTTCATGGCCGTCAGCGCGTCACACGCAGACTGGCAAGAGTCCGCGTCGGATCCGGCGAGGGGCTGGTCCGCCGGCGGGGCGGCCTGCGCCTGGGGCTCGGGCCGGGGCTCGGTGCCCGGCGCGGGCGGCGACGGCTGGTGGTAGCCAGTCGCGGCGGGAGGCTCCCCCGGGATGCGGGCCTCGGCGGCGGCGAGCTCCGCCTCGGCGGCAGCGAGCTCGTCCCGGTCCGGCAGATCGGCCTTCGACATCGGGGCCGAGCCGCACCCCCATGCCACGAGCGGCACGAGCAAGGTCGCGGTGATCGAGGCTTTCGTGCAGGAGATCATTCGGTCATGGGATGGGACGCGCGATGATGCCCCGAGGGCTCACGGCAGGGCACGATTGCGCCGGTGCCCTCCTAGAACGCCCGACCAAGAGATAGCTTGCAGGGAAGCCTGAGCTCGTCCGTCCTACCGAGCGCCGGCCACCAGATCGATGTGCTACGACCCCACCAGGGCTTCCGGAGAGACCCAGCATGGATCTTGAAGAAACGAGCAAGCCGCTTCCCCAGCCAGCGCGGAGCGCGCCCCGCCGGAGCCGGACGATCGCCAGCGCGGTCGCCGTGCTGCTCGCGGTCGGAACGCTCGCCGGCTGCCAACCCAAGCGACGGAGCAACCCCTACGGGGTCGGGCAGTTCGGTCAGCCCGGGCAACAACAGCCGGGCGGCTGGGGCCAGCAGCCTCCGCCTCAGCCGGGCGGCTGGGGCCAGCAGCCTCCGCCTCAGCCCACCCAGCAGCCCCCCGTCCCGCAGCCGAACCTCGGGCCCGTCGCGAACGATCCGATCAACAACACCGACATCGCGTTCCTCCGCCAGCGCGCGGGGGTCGTGCTGAAGGAGCTGGTGGCTGCCTTGCCCGACGCGAAGCGGGGCAAGGTCCAGGGCATCCCGCTCTTTTCGGACCCGACCGTCGGTGAGGTCAACGCGTTCGCCGCTTGCGACGACCAGGGCCAGCCCCTCATGGCGGTCAGCGACGCGCTGCTCGAGGTGATGGCCCACTCGGCCCGCTTCCGCGCGTACGACGAGCTGTTCGGCGGCGGCAAGCTGGACTCGTACACGACGCTCGTGGCCAAGAACTACCGGCCCAAGAAGCCGCTGCCTCGACCGGGCCCCGGCTTCGTCGATCCGGCGCAGGACGCAGACGGCCGCAAGGTCGCGCGCCAGGCGGTGCTGCTCGACGCGCAGCTCGCGTTCGTGCTCGGGCACGAGCTCGCGCACCATCACCTCGATCACACGGGCTGCGCAAACGGCGGCGGCTCGCGCGGCGTGAGCGTTGGCGACTTCGGCCGCATGGTCTCTCGCGCGGCGCCTTTCCTGAATCAGCCGAACGAGATCGCCGCGGACGTCGCGGGGACCCAGAACCTGCTCTCGGCGGGCAAGCGCCGGACGACGAGCCAGTTCCAGGAGGACGGCGCCCTCCTCAGCCTGAATTTCTTCGGCGCCCTCGATCGACTCACGCCGGAGGCGATCCTGTTCGGCTTCGAGAGCACCCATCCTCATCCGAGCATCCGGATTCCGATCGTCCAGCAGACGGCGGCGTCGTGGCGGATGACGGGCGGGAACGTCCTGCCGTTCCCGTTCTGAACGTCGCCGAGAGCGCCGCTCCGAAGGCCCAGGCCGGGACGAGCGGCGCCGCCTGGATCACGAGCACCGAGACGAGCGGCGACGGGAGCGCGCGCGGATCCGCGCCGGCCGTCGCGGCGATCACGACGAACGAGACGGCCGCCACCGCGATGGTGAAGCCGGCTTCTCCTCGCCACCAGCCGAACGCGCGCGCCGCCGCGACGTGGACCGCGAGCCCGACGCCAGCGGCGATCGCGGCGTGGGGAACGAAGACGGCCTCGCCCGCCATGGCGCTGAGCGTCGGGCGATACCCGAGCAGGAAGAGAACAGAACCGTAAGCAATCGCGCCGGGGAGCGGGGCGAGGAGCCCGGCCGCGCGGTCGGGCCACGCCACGCCGCGCAGCCAACGTGCGATCGCCGCGCAGACCGCGCTCGCGCCGAGCGCCGCGCCGAGCGCCCGCCGCCGCTGCGCGCCGGTCTCCGCGGCCTCGAGCGTGCGGTCGCGATCCCAGACGATCGCGGCGTAGAGCGCGCCCGCCTCGTCGGGGCCGGCCTTGCCGCTGCCGAGGGCCTCGCGCACGTCGTCGACGTACGCACACGCTCGGACCGATCGGAGCCGGCACCCGAACGCCATCGTCTGGTCGAAGGGCTCGACGAGGCGCGCGGCGGCCTCGCGCTCGGGCAGCTCCCAGAGATCGAGCATCGGCTCGCCGAGGTTGGACGAGGGCGAGTGGACCCCCGCCGCGACGGCTAGCGTGGACGGGACGTCGCGGAGCGGCCGCGGATCGAGCTCGACCCCACGCTTCACGCGGGCGCCCCACGCGAGCGCGAACGCGTGTGTCAGCCCGCGCTCGTCACCGCCGTGCCCGCCCGAGGCGAGCGTCCCGTGGTCCGAGACGACGAGGAGCAGATCCCGCTCCGGCTCGAGCCGCGCCGCCATCGCGCGGACCATGTCCCCGGCGTGTGCGGCCGCGCGGCCGTACGCCTCGCAGGAAGCGCCGCATTCGTGCCCGGCGTCGTCCACCTCGCCGAGGTGGACCCACTCCATCTCGATGGCGCGCCGGCCTTCGTGCGTCGGGGGCTCGAGCGCCGGGAGCTGCGCCAGGTCGGCGACGACGGCCCACCGCCCCGGAACGACGTCGGCCTGCGCGGGAGGGCGGACGAGGTCGGCGAACGGCGAGAAACCACGCGGCCGGACGCGGACGAAGACGCCCGCGTCCCACGCCGAGACCAGGATCGAGTCCAGCCCGGCGACGCCGCGGCCGACGCCGTTGAGGCGGACCCCCGAGTCGCGCGGTCCCATCCCGACCACCATCGAGGTGAGCGCGGGCGCCGTGAACGTGGGAAAGTCCGCGAGCAGCTTGCGGAACGCGCCCTCGCGCCGCAGCGGCTCGAGCTCGGGGAGGGAGGCCGCGCGATCGTAGCCGAGGCCGTCGACGACGATGACGAGCACCCGGCGCGCGAGGGAAGGGAGCGGCGTGTGTGTCGAGCGGGCGTGCTCGACGCCGCGGGTCAGCGTCTCGGTCGTGTTGAACGAGGGCACGACGGCGAGGCGCACCCAGGCCACCGCGCCGGCGGAGACGAGCAGGGCGGCGGCCCAATGGCCGCCGACGATCAAGCGCCTGCCCGCGCGCTGCAGGGTCAGTCCTCGACGGTCATCGGCGCGCCGCACTCGGTGCAAAACGCGTTGCCGTCTTCGACCGCTGCCCCACATTTCGGGCAGTCGAGCGTGGGCACACCGGCGATCGCGCCGCCGAGCGCCATCAGCTCTTCCGTGTTCATCCGCTCGAGCGGCTCGGCCTCCACCTCGGGGGCGGCGGCCTCGTCGTCGGGCTCGGCGCCCGGGTCGGTCGGGCTCGTGGGATCCGCGGCGCCGGACGGCAGCTCGTCGATGCGGATCAGGATGGCCGTGATGTTGTCCGTGCCGCCGGCGTCGTTTGCGAGCGTTACGAGGGTCTCGCAGCCTTCACGGAGATCGGAGCCCTCGATGGCGTAGAGCGCCGCGAGGACGTTGCCGATGTCCTCCTCCTCGACCATGCCGCTCAGGCCGTCGCTGCAGAGCAGGTAGATGTCTCCGAGCTGGACCTCGTCCGACCGGATGTCGACCTTCACGTCCTCGCGCATGCCGAGCGCCCGCGTGATGATGTTCTTCGGAAGGCGTGCGAGCTCTTCCTGGGTGAGGTCGGGCTTGAGCGCCAGCGCGTCGTTGATGAGCGAGTGGTCGTGGGTGAGCTGCTGCAGCTTTCCGTCGCGGTAGCGGTAGCAGCGGCTGTCGCCGACGTGGCCGATGTGCATCACACCCGCAGCGCGGGCGAGGTAACAAGCCACCACGGTCGAGCCCATGCCGTGGTGTTGGCGGTAGGTGCTCGAGATCTCGAAGACGTCGCGGTTCGCCTTGCGGATGGCCGCCGCCAGGTGTTGCCCTTCTCTGGCGAGATCGCCGTAGCCCTCGATGAACTGCTTGTCGGGCTCCGCTCCCGCGGACACGGCCTCGAAGAAGTTTCGAAGCGACGCGGTCGCCAAGCGGCTCGCGATGTCGCCCGCGTTGTGACCGCCCATGCCGTCGGCCACGACGAAGAGGTCGAGCTCGGGACGGAGCAGGACGTGGTCTTCGTTGTGCTTGCGCTGCCGGCCGATGTCGGTGACACCGACGGCTTCGAACCGAACGTCGCCGCCGCGTCGTGGAGACGCCGCCGCTGCGGGCTTCAGGTCCGCCTGGTGTCGTTCGGCAGTCGCCATGCGAGCGGGATTATAACGAAGGGCGCGAGGGCAAGAAGACGTTTGGGGCCCCCGGTGACGAACCGACCTCGCCCGGGTCGGCGCTGGCGGCCTTTGCGGGCGGCTCCGCCCACCGCACGGGGTCGATCTCGAGGCGCAGGCCGAAATGGAAATACGCATAGGCGCGGGCCGCGCGGGGGTCCGGCGAGTCCACCATCGTGCCGACGTCCGCCTCGAGGTAGGGACCGAAACCGAAGCTGGAGACGGGGAAATACGTCGCCCCGAGGCTGAGCTGCATGAAATCCACCCCGTGGTAGCGGCCGGAGACGGGGGTCCCCGAGCTGGCGGCGGCCTCGATCGAGGTGGTGCGGTACCCGGCGCCGAGCCGCACCCAGGGGTCGAGGGCCACTCCCTGAGCCAGGTGGTAGCTGAAGCCGACGCTCGCCGCGACCGTGTCGCTCGAGCAATCCGTGCAGTCTCCCGGTGCGGCGAAGAGGCCGTACACGCCTGTCACGTCGATCTCGGCGTAACGCGACAGGCCGACGCCCACCGCACCACCCACCCCGAGGCCGTAGCTCGAGACCGACCGGATCGGCGCGTCGTCGCGGAGGAACCCGGCCGGCAGGAGCAGGCCCGAGACCGCGCGGATGTAGACGTGGCCGGCGCGCTCGTCCGGTGCGGCGGGCCGCACCGTGCCCTCGCGCTCGGCCTCGTCGATCGAGGGGATCGGCGGGAGCTGCGAGGTGTCCTGCGCGAGCGCCGCCCGGGGGACGAGCGCGAGCCCTGCGCCGAGGAGGGCGCCGGTCGCCAAGCCTGCCGAGGGCACGAGCCGCACGTCGAGTCGTCTATCCCCGGCTCGGGCACGGCGGAAGAAAAATCGCGTGACCGACGCAACTGGCGCTCGCTCGTGTCGACTTGATCATCGAGATGGATCGACGCCGAAATCTTGCCGAGCCGTACCACGCCGGGCGTAGCCCCCGCGCGGGAGACTGCACCGAGGAGGTGCTCGCATCGCCGCGCGACCTGCCGGCGATCTTGCTCCGGGTCTGGTCGAACCGCGCGCCGCGCGGGACATCGGCGATCCTCGAGCCGGGCACGTCGGTGGACGTCGGCAGCGGCGCCTCGTCGGATGTCCGCCTCGCCGAGCCGACGCTGAGCGCCGTGCACTGCCGGGTGTATCACCGCGCGCGCTCCCTCGAGGTTGTGGACCTCGGCTCGAGGAACGGGCTGCGCATCGCGGGCGCGCTCGTGCACAGCGCCCACGTGTTGCCGGGCTCGGTTCTCTCGCTCGGCGAGGCCTCGCTCGAGATCGCCGTTCCACCGGCGGGCGGAGCGGCGGCCGCCTCGGTCGAGCCGCTCCCTGGGGTCGTGGGTGCCTCGGCGCCCATGCTCGCGCTCGCCCAGCGAGTCCGGCGCGTGGCGCCGTCGAAGCTGCCGGTCTTGCTCCGCGGCGAGACAGGCACGGGAAAGGAGCTGGTCGCTTCGGCGCTGCACGCGCTGAGCCGTCGCCCTGGTCCGTTCGTGGCCATCAACGCGGGCGCCATCAGCTCGAGCCTCGCGGAGAGCGAGCTCTTCGGCCACTTGCGGGGCGCCTTCACGGGGGCGATCGTCGATCGCCGCGGCGCGTTCCTGCAGGCCGACCGGGGAACGCTCCTGCTCGACGAGGTGGGCTCCCTGCCGCGGGACATGCAAGCGAAGCTCCTCCGCGTCCTGGAGGACGGCGCGGTTCGCGCGCTCGGCGCGGAGCGCTCCGCGCAGGTGGACGTGCGCGTGATCGCCGCCACGTGTGAGCCGCTCGAGCGGCTCGTCGAATCAGGACGGTTCCGTCAGGATCTCTACGAGCGCCTCTCGGCCTGCGTGGTCCGTCTCCCGCCGCTGCGCGAGCGCCGGGCGGACCTGCCGTCGCTCTGCTCCGCCCTCTGCTCCGCGCTCGGGTTGGACGGGAGCGAGCCTTCGCAGGCAGCGCTCCAGCTCCTCGAGACGTTGCCGCTGCGAGGAAACGTGCGGGAGCTGAAGAACCTGCTCGGGCACGCGAGCGTGCTCGCCGGCCCCGGGACACCCATCGAGCCCGAGCACCTCCGCGAGGCCATCCTGGAGCGGGAGGGGCCGCGACAGCAGCTGCCCGACGCGGCGATCCTCCACGCGTACGACGTGACGGGGTGCAACGCGAGCGCGACGGCGCGAGCGCTGGGCATCCCGCGCACGACCGTCCGCGACGCGATCAAGCGGGCGCGCGACCGCTGGCGCGCGCCCGCGGACTGATCAGAAGCTCCCCATCAGCGCGGCGCCCGTCATGTCGGGCGAGACGACCGGCAAGAGCCCCACGCGCGGGCCCGCCTCTTTTGCGCTGCCCTTGGAGGCCTTGGGGTACTCGATGAGGATGTACGCGGTGGTGCCGCCGGCCGCGAGACCGAAGAGCACCCAGCCGACGACGGCGACGGCCACGTTCGCGTCGCGAACGCCGAGCGCGTCACGGAGCGCGTTGCAGGGGCCCGGGTAGGCGTCGCCCGCGCCGGTGCCGTCCTCCGGTCCGCAGGGTGAGTCTTGCAGACCGTCTTCGTCGGCCTGGTCGCGGATCGCGTTGGCGATATCGTCGGCGTCGCTCGCGCTCTGCGAAGCCGCGACCGAGAAGCCGATCCCGAGCCCGAGGCCGACCGCGGTGAGGCCGGTCCCCACCCACGCGATCGGGCTCTGGATGAACCAGCTGCCGAAGTCCTTGCCGCCGCCGCGATCGGGCTGGACCTGCGGCGGCGGGAACACCGGGCCCATGACCGGCCCGGGCTGCATGACCGGTCCGGGCCCGGGCGCGACGGCCGGGCCGGGGCCGGGAGCGACGGGCTCGGGGCCCGGCGCAGGCGCCGCGTTGAACACCACCGATGCCTGCGTCACCTGGCCCCGCTTCGCGTCGACCTTCGCCATCGCGTTCTTGCCGTTCGCGGTGGCCACGATCGTCCGACCGCCTTCGGGGACGAAGACCGGATCGGGCAAGGGCGACTTCCCGACGAGCGTGCCGTCGATGCTCACGTCCGCGCCGGGGACGTCGACGGTGATGGAGACCAGCCCGGCCTTCTTCTTCGCCTCCTCGATCCCCTGGATGGCGCCGGCCTTCTGCTCGGGCGTCGCCTCCTTGTACTCACGGAGGAACTGGAAGAGGTGGTTGCCACCTTCCACGGGCCGGTTCGTGCGGATCTCGGAGAGACCCAGGTTCAGGAGGATGCCGGGGGCCTGCGTGAGCTGGTGCGCCTGCGCGAACGCGAGCCGAGCGTCTTCGTATTTGCCCGAGTCGAACGCCTTCACGCCGTCCGCGTAGCGCTGGCGCGCGACCTCTTTCACGGCGTCGTCGCCACCGGTTGCCGCCGGCTGGGCGTGGGCATCGCGAGGGGTGAGGCCCCCCACGGCCGCTCCGGCGAGGAGCGTGGCGGCGATCGGCAGGGCGCGAAGCGAGCGAGCGAAGAGGCGCTTTCTCATGGCTGAACGGGAGGCTCACCCGAGCGCGGGGCTCGATGCAAGATGGAAGCTCACGCGATCAGAACGGGACGTCGCGCATGATGCCGCCCTTGCCGCCCTTGCCGCCGCCCGACGAGGAGCCGCCGCTCGGCTTCTGCCCCGTGCTCGCGGGCTTGGACGGCGGCGTCTCGGCCTTGGGCTTCTCCGGCGCGGGCTTCGGGGGCTCGGCCTGCGTCTCGGCTGGCTTCGACGTGGGCTCGGCCTCCTTCGGCTCGGGCGCGGCGGTCTCCGCAGGAGGCGGCGTGGCGGGCTTCTCCGCGGTCGGCTTGGCCTCGGGCTTCGGCGCCGCCGTCTGCGTCTCGGCCGCTTGTGTCTTGGCGGGCGCCGTCTCCTTCGGCTTCGGCTCGTCTCCGCCCGACGCGACCAGCCCGCCGATCACGATCACGGCGACGGCCGCGATGGCTCCGCCGATCACGAGCGCCGACTTGGACTTCTTCTCGACCGGGATCTCGATGGGATCGTCGACCTTCGAGAAGCTCGCAGCCGTGCTGCCGGCGACGGGCCCGGGCTCCGCCTTGGCGCTCGCTTCGCTCTGCGAGCGCGACGGCCGCCTCTTCGACCGAGGGGCCGCCTCTTCGACGGGCGCGACGGCCTCGATCGCCGGCGCGGCCTGCGCCTTCTTCGATTTCACGGGCGGAGCAGGCTGGTCGGCGGGCTCGCCCGGATCGGTGCCGATCCCCAGCTTCGTGGGCCCCGCGGGTCGGGGCGGCTCGGGCTTCGAAGGCTCCGGCTTCGAAGGCTCCGGCTTCGAAGGTTTCGTGGGGCGGGAGCCCGGGTCGGCGCCCGGGTCCGTCTTGCCCGGGCTCGTCTTGCCAATCCCCGGGTCGGTGCGGCCGACGCCCAACGTGGGGACGCCGTCGATCACCGTGTCGCGGGGAGGCTCGAACGCCGCTGCGGCCGCGTCGAGCGCGGCGTCGTCGACGCCACCGGCAGAGAGCTTCTCGTTCGTCTCGGGCTTGCCGGCCGCGGCCGGCTCGCCTGATTTCGCGGGCGACGCCGCGAGGTGTCCGTCGTCGAGCTCCCACGCAGGGCGAATGCTCTCGGCGAGGCGGTCGGCTTCGTCCAGGTCCAGTTGATCGGTCGAGGCGCCCGCGGCTCCGGTTGTCATGCTACCTCTCGAAAGTCGACGCGCGCTTCGCGCCGCGGAACAAAACGTATCACCCAGGCTTTGTGCCGTCGACACCACGAAAGGTAACCCGTGCCGTCCCCGCGCTCATTCGAGAAGACCCTGCCGGCTCTCGCGCTGAGCCTGGGCCTTTTGTCGGCGTGCCCTGCGCCGGGCCCCACGGACACCGCCAAGCAGCCGGACGACGTGGCGAAGGCGACGGCGCTCCTCGAGGCGTCGGCGCGGTTGCCGCCGCGCGCGGAGGTGGTCGCGCTCGCCGATCAGATCGCCGTCCTCGCCACGAAAGAAGGGGCGATCGAGGAGCAGGCGAAGCTCGACGTGCTCGCCGCCGATCTGCGCGCGCGCCTTCACCGGATCGAGGGGACGGAAGCGGACGCGCGCGAGGCGCTCGAGCTCTACGCGGCCGCCGCGCGCGTCGCCCGCGGGACGGAGGCAGGCTGCCGCGCCGACCGCGCCCGCGCGCTCTTGCTGGGTGAGCTCGCCCACGACGCCTCCACCTCGTACCGCGAGCTCTACCTGGTGAAGCGCCGACAAGCGTCGCTCGCGGCAGACGGGAAGACGTCAGCCTGCGTCGAAGCCCTCGCGCGCGACCTCGCGCTCGCGCAGGGGTATCGCCCGGCCGGAGCCGACCTCGCCGAGCTCGAGCGGGAGGGGGACAAGGCCGAGCGGACCGTCGCCGCCGCGGCCGGGACCACCTCGGCCTCGATCGTCCCCGTCGCGTCCACCGGCTCGCCCCCCGCCGATCTCATCGTCGCGCCGATGGACCTCAAGCCGGCGAAGGGTACGGCGAAGATCGAGAAGATCGAGAAGTTCGCGGCCGAGGGCGGCGGGCGCGTGGTCATCCACCTGAGCGAGCCCACCACGTTCCAGGTCGGGACCCTCGAGGCCGACGACAAGACCGGCAAAGACGCGCGCATCTACCTCGACATCGAGAAGGCGACGGCCAAGGGCGTGTCGCGCGAGATCGATGTCGGCGGCGCGATCAAGCGCATCCGGTCCGGACCTCGCGAGGGCGGCGCCCGGATCGTGCTCGATCTGTCGAGCGCCATGCACCGGCGCGTCTTCTATCTGCCGGAGCCATTCCGGATCGTGATCGACGTCAGCTCGCGGCCGCCCGAGCAGAAGGCGCCCGCAAACGGACCGCGAACGGTCAAACGCGTCGCGATCGATCCTGGCCACGGCGGTCACGACGACGGCGCGGTCGGGCCGACCGGCCTCAAAGAGAAGGAGGTCGCGCTCGACGTCGCGCACCGGGTCGCGCCCGTGCTCGCCCACGAGCTGGGCGTCGAGACGCTCCTGACGCGAGACTCCGACGTGTTCGTGCCGCTCGAGGAGCGCACCGCCCGCGCGAACGCCTTCCACGCCGACCTCTTCATCTCCATCCACTGCAACGCCTCCGAAAGCGGCGAGGCGCGCGGCATCGAGGTGTTCGTCCTCGACGAGCTGAAGGACACGAGCCGCGCCGCGGCGCGCGTCGCGGCGCTCGAGAACGGCCTCGGCGTGAAGAAGGGCATCGACGCCGAGTCGCTCGACAAAGAGATGGCCCAGATCGTCGGGCGCCTGCAGAGCGGCGAGATCGCCAACTCGTCCCGGAAGCTCGGCGATCTGGTCGCCCGCGCGACGCTCGCCTCCTTCGGGACGCGATACCCGGACACGAAGGATCACGGCCTCAAGTCCGCCGGCTTCTACGTCTTGCTCGGCGCGGAGATGCCGGCGGTCCTCTTCGAGACCTCCTTCATCTCCAACCCCGACGACGAGGGCAGGCTCGCCAAGGCCGACTACCGGCAGAAGCTCGCTGACGGTATCGTCAACGCGGTGCGCGCCTACCGCGAAGGCAAGTAGCCCGCGCCGGCTCATCGCGCGCGGGCGCAGTCACGGTTCCTCGCTCACGAAGCGGCCGTCGCGGAGCACGAAACGCGTCGGACCGTCGACGCGGCGCGAAGGCACCTCGTGCGCCGGATCCCCGGGCAAGACGAGGGCAGGGGGATCGCCGGGCACGAAGCGCGGGCAGACCGGCTCGAGCGACTGCTCGCGCGCCACCGCGAGCGCCATGTCGAGGCTCCACGCTCCCTGCAGGAGCTCGAGGCAACGTGTCGTGGGCGGCGCCAGCTGGATCTCGCCGCGCTCGAATCGCTCGAGCACCGCGCGCGGCGTCGCCCAGAAGCCCGCGGTCGTCTCGTGGCCGTCGTTCGACGCTTGTTGATCGGCGGGCACGGGGACCAGGTAGAAACGAGCGTCGAATCGGCGCGGCTCCGCCTCGGGCGTGATCCAGCGCGCGAACGGGGCGAACGAGCCGGTGTCGAGCGTGAGGCTGCGCTCGTCGAGGAGGTCGGCGAGAGGCCGCCCCGCCGCGAGCGCCCCACGGAGCTCGGCGACGACCTCCGCCGAGGCCGGCGCGGCCAGCGGGAGCACGCCCGCCTCTTCGAGCGTCTCGCGCCCCGCGGCGACCGCGAGCGCGCGCGCATGCCCCTCCGACGAAGCGAAGCCGAGGGCGCGAGGATCGAGCCCGGAGCAACGTCGTTCCCACGCCGGATCCGCGTCCGCCGGGTCGACCTTCCCCCCGGGGAAGACGACCGCGCCGCCCAAGAAGCTGCTCTTCTGGTGCCTGACGACACAGAAGACCTCCACGCCGGCGCCCCCCTCACGCACGAGGAGCACGGTCGCCGCGTCGCGCGGGCGCGACGGCTCCCGGGCCGGATCGAAGGCGAGCCCGAGGCCACGGGGGCCCGTCGTGTCGTCGTTGCTCATGCGGGGCAGCGTCGTAGCCAACCCGAAGCGCCCCGAAAAGGGCGAGGGCGCTCCGCCGGACACCGCGCCGGCGCCGCCCCGGGCGACAGGCGCGCGGGGACGATTGACGGATCGATATCTGCACCCTACTTTAACGCCCCCCGTTACCCCGGGGTGCAAAGAGGACCGAGAGGAGCCCCACGTGACCAAGGCCCAGCTGAAGAAGTTCAAGGCGCTGCTCGAGGCCAAGCGGGACGAGATCCTGAAGAGGGCGAAGCAGACCCTCAACGACGACATGACGCTCGACACGAACGACCTGCCGGACGAGATGGATCTGGCGTCGAGCGAATACCTGCAGTCGTTCACGTTCCGGCTCCGCGGCCGCGAGAAGAGCTTCCTCGACAAGATCGAGCGCGCGCTGCAGAAGATCGAAGAAGGCAGCTTCGGCAACTGCGAGGAGTGCGGAGAAGAGATCGCCGTCAAGCGCCTCGAGGCTCGCCCCGAGACGACGCTCTGCATCCGCTGCAAAGAGGATCAGGAGCGGGCCGAGCGCGACTTCGGCTGACCCCGCGAAGAACCTCCCCCCTCACGGCGTGAGGGGGGACGGGGGGTGAGTCCACGGGGCCACCGCCATCCTGTCGACGGTCGTCGACAGGACCCTCGGCCGGTCATCGCCGCGAGCGCTTGTTGCCCGCGGCGGCCTTCTTGGGGCGGGGGGCGCTCGCGGGCTCCTCCGGCGGAGCGAGGACCTCCGCCAGGTACCGCCCCGTGTGGGACGCCTCGACGGCTGCCACTTGCTCGGGCGTCCCGGCGGCGACCAGCTCCCCGCCGCGTGTCCCGCCCTCCGGGCCGAGATCGACGACCCAATCGGCCGAGGCGACCAGATCGAGGTTGTGCTCGATCACGACGACGGTGTTGCCCGCGTCGCGTAGCCCCTCGAGCGCGACCAGCAAGAGCTCGATGTCGCTGAAGTGCAGGCCCGTCGTCGGCTCGTCCAGCACGTAGAGCGTGCTGCCCGTCGCGCGACGCGCGAGCTCGCGGGCGAGCTTCACGCGCTGGGCCTCACCGCCCGAGAGCGTGGTCGCGGGCTGGCCCAGCTTGATGTAGCCGAGCCCGACGCGAACGAGCGCCGCGAGCTGCTCGCGGATCCGAGGGACGGCCTCGAGCTCGCGAAGCGCCTCCTCGACCGTGAGATCGAGCACGTCCGCGATCGACATGCCGCGGTAGCGGACCTCGAGCGTCTCGCGGTTGTAGCGCTTGCCGCCGCACGTCTCGCACTCGACGAAGACGTCGGGCAAAAAGTGCATCTCCACCCGCAGCACACCGTCGCCCTGGCACGCCTCGCAGCGACCGCCCTTCACGTTGAAGGAGAACCGGCCCGGCTTGTAGCCGCGCGCGCGCGCCTCGGGCAGCGAGGCGAACAGCTCGCGCAAGAGGGCAAACGTCCCCGTGTACGTCGCCGGGTTCGAACGGGGCGTCCGACCGATGGGCGCTTGATCGATGCTGACGACCTTGTCGAAATGCTCGAGCCCCGAGACGGCGTCACACGGACCGACGGGCACGCCGGACCGGTAGAGCGTCTGCCGGGCGGCGGGCAGCAGCGTGTCGACGATGAGGCTGCTCTTGCCAGAGCCGCTCACGCCCGTGACGGCGGTGAGCAACCCGACGGGGATGGCGAAGTCCCCGCCGCGCAGGTTGTGGGCCCGCGCGCCCACGATCTTCACCCAGCGTTTGTCCGGCTTGTGCCGCGGGCGCGGGGTGTAGAGGCGCTTGGCTCCGGTCAGGTACGGCCCCGTCACGCTCTCCGGGGTGCTCGCCACCTCCGCGGGCGTGCCCTGAGCGACGATGACGCCGCCGTGGACCCCCGCGCGCGGGCCCATGTCGAGGACGTGATCGGCGGCGAGGATGGTCTCGCGATCGTGCTCGACCACGAGCACGGTGTTTCCTTGGACCACCAACCGCCTCAGGGCCTCGAGCAAGCGGGTGTTGTCGCGCGGGTGCAGGCCCACGCTCGGCTCGTCGAGGACGTAGAGCACGCCCACGAGCGCCGAGCCGATCTGCGTGGCCAGGCGGATGCGCTGCCCTTCGCCGCCGGAGAGCGTCATCGCCGAGCGATCGAGGGTCAGGTAGTCGAGGCCGACGTCGATCAGGAAGCCCAGGCGGGCCCGCACGGCCTTGAGGAGCGGCTCTCCGATGGCGCGCGCGCGGTCCTTCAGCTCGTGGCAGTCCGACTTCCCGCTCTCCTCGGGCAGGAGCATCGTGACGAGCTCACGCAGCTCGCGGAGCGGCATGCCGCCCATCTGCGCGATGTTCTTTCCTCCCAGCAGGACCGCGAGCGCCTCCGGGCGCAGGCGCCGCCCGTGGCACGCCTCGCAGACCCGCGTGACCACGAAGCGCCCGATGTCGTCCGGCTCGTCGCCCCCGTCTCCGTCCTCCTCGTCGCCAGGATCCCGGGGCCCGAGCTCGCCGGACTCGAGCGCGCGCTCCAGCCGCGGGACGATGCCCTCGTAGGCGGCCTTGATCTTGGAGCGCTTCTTCTCCGGAGGGGCCTCGCCGCCATGTCCTGCCGCAGCGTCGTGAGGGGAGCCCACCCCGAACAGGATCGCCTGCCGTGTGGCCTCGGTGAGCTTGGCGAAGGGTGTGTCCGGGTCGACGCCGAGCGCCTTGACGGCGCGATCGACCTCGAGCGCGAGCTCCACCGAGCCGCGGCGACCCCACGGCGCGACGGCGCCCTCCCGCAGCGACCGGCGGCCGTCGGGCACGACGCGCTCGGGATCGACGCGCGTGCGGTACCCGATGCCGTCGCATTTCGGGCAGGCCCCGTGGGGCCCGTTGAACGAGAACATACGCGGCTCGATCGGCGGCAGCGACACGCCGCAGGCCACACACGCGAAGCGCTCGCTCAGCCAGAACGGCTCCACGTCCCCGCCGGGATCGACGAGGAGGCGGCCCTCTCCGGTCTTCAGCGCGAGCTCCACCGAGTCGGTCACGCGCCCCTTCGCGCCCTCCTTCACGACGATGCGGTCGATGACGACGTCGAGATCGTGGGCGCGCTTGCCGTCGAGGACGATCTCGTCACCCAGATCGATCGTCTCGCCGTCCACCCGCACGCGCACGAAGCCCTCGCGACGCAGCCGGTCGATCTCGAGCTTGAGCTCGCCGCGGCGGGCACGGGCGATGGGCGCGAGGAGCGAGACGCGCGCGCCTTCGCCCAGGTCGAGGATGGTGTCGACGATCTGCTGCACCGTCTGCGCCTGGATGGGCTTTCCGCAGCTCGGGCAGTGCGGCGTACCGACGCGGGCGAAGAGGAGCCGCAGGTAGTCGGCGATCTCGGTGACCGTGCCGACCGTGGACCGGGGGCTCTTGGCGAGCGCGCGCTGCTCGATGGCGATGGCGGGCGAGAGCCCCTCGATGGCCTCCACGGCCGGCTTCGCGAGCTGCTCCAGGAACTGGCGCGCGTAAGCCGACAGGCTCTCGACGTAGCGGCGCTGGCCCTCGGCGTAGATCGTGTCGAACGCGAGCGAGCTCTTCCCTGACCCGCTGGGCCCGGTGATGACGACGAGCTTCTCGCGGGGGATCGAGCAGCTGACGTTTTTCAGGTTGTGCTGGCGTGCCCCCCGCACGACGAGGTAGCTCATCCTGGAACGCACTTCGGTAGCATGCGACCGTGTCAGGGTCGAGCCCGCGATATCTCCTGCCGCTCGTCTTCGCCGCTTGCGCGGCGGTTGCGGCGATCCTCGTCACGCTCGCGCCACCTTCGTCCGCACCCACGAGCCGTCCCTCGGGGAGCGCGGCGTCGCCGATCGAGCCCTCGGTCCCCTCCGCGACGCTCGCCGCGCCGAGCGCGAGCGCGGCGAGGCTGCCGGCTCCCGCAGAGGCGCCGCGGAGCGAGGCCTGCCCGTCGGACATGATCCTCGTCGAGGGCTATTTCTGTCCGTTCGTCGCGCACCGATGCAAGACCGCGCGCCGCGCGGCCGCTGGAGAAGAGCCGGTGTGTGAGGAGTTCGAGCCCGAGGTCCTGTGTGAGGGGAGCTACGAGCATCTCCGGTACTGCGTCGACGTGTTCGAGTACCCCAACCAGCGAGGGGTCCTGCCTGCCGTCCTCGTCAGCTTCGACGAGGCCGCGCGCGCGTGCGAGACGGAGGGCAAGCGGCTCTGCGACCCGCGCGAGCTCGCGTTCGCCTGTGAAGGGGAGGCGGTTCACCCGTACGCGGTCGGCGAGCGGCGGCTCGAGGGCAGCTGCCGCTGGGACGCCGGCGCCGAGGCGCGCGTCACCCCGAGCCGCGGCGCAAACGTCGCGACCCAGCTCGCGCTGCTCGACCGGCGTGTCCCCTCCGGCGACTCGCCCCGTTGCGTGAGCCCGTTCGGGGTCTTCGATCTGGCGGGCAACGTCGCCGAGTGGGCCTACGATCCTCAGGGCAGCAAAAACCACGAGCCGTTTGCGTCCGTCGTGGCGGGCGGCGCCTGGGGCGCGAGCGCGTCGACCTGCCGCGCCGGCGACACCTCCCACGCGCCGGCCCACCGCGCCGCGACCCTGGGGTTCCGGTGCTGCAGCGACGCCTCGCCCGCGGAGAATCCGCCTCCGGCGCGGCGCCCCAACCCTCGCCGCGGGTTCCGGCCGATCGGACCGCCGCCCTGACCCGGCGCTCGCTCGCGCACGACCCACCGAGATGCGTCTTGGCTCACTGCCCTCCATGGACTAGCGTGGCACCCGTGGCGTCCGGACGTGGCCGGGTCATAACGTCTTTCGAGAGGGCCCATAGCTCAATCGGTCAGAGCCCCCGGCTCATAACCGGGCTGTTCCTGGTTCGAACCCAGGTGGGCCTACCGCTTGTCAGCCGCTCACGACGGGTCGCTTGCGCGACGCCGTCCCACTTGTCTTGCAACCGCACGAATGAGGTGACCTCGCCTTGAGCATCGCCGAACAAATCCCGCACCTCGAAGCGCTCTCCAACCTGGACGAACGGATCCGCCAGCTCGACGAGGATCTGGGCGTCCGCCGCGGCGGGCTCGACTCGCTGAAGACCGAGGTCGCGGAGCTCCGACGCAAGGTCGACGACGGCAAGGTCTCGATCGCGACGATGGAGAAGACGCGAAACGAGCTCCAGACCGAAGCTCGCCAGATGACCGTGCAGATCGAGAAGTCGCGCGAGAAGCTCGGTCGCTCCCGCAACGAGCGCGAGTCGATGGCGGCTCAGCGCGAGCTCGAGGAGCTCAAGAAGCTCGTCCGCGATCGGGAGGACGAGGTCGAGAAGCTCGGCGCCGTCTGCGAGCAGGCGAAGGCCTCGGTGAACGCGGCCGAGACCCGCCACAACGAGCTCTCGGCGGAGCTCGCCGGCACGGCCGAGGGCGCCCTGCAGACCGTCCAGGACCTGGAGAAGCAGCGCGAGCAGCTCATCATCGAGCGCGCGGCGACGGTGAAGCTCCTGCCGCCCATCCTCTACCGCCGGTACGAGGCCATCCGAGCTCGGAAGCCCAAGGCCATCGCTCGCACGAGCGACGGCACCTGCAGCGGCTGCAACATCTCGCTCCCGCCGATGATGTTCCAGAAGATGCAGCGCAGCGACGAGTTCGAGCAGTGCCCGCAGTGCAAGCGCATCCTCTATTACGTCCCGAAGTCCAGCTGAGCACGCGCGAGGGAGCGGAATGAAGACGTGCGGGGCTTGCCATCGGCTGTTCGACGAGACCTCGGGGTTCTGCCCGGTCGACGGGACGAAGCTCGACCCCGTCGACCTGCAGAAGCTCCCGACGGACGCCGAGGACTCGCGCATCGGCAAGACGCTCTGCGGCCGCTACACGCTCTTCCGCACGGTGGCCGACGGCGGCATGGGTCGCGTCTACCAGGCGCTCGATCAGCGCGCCAACCGGTCGGTGGCGCTGAAGATCCTCCACCCGGAGGTCGCGGCGGACGGCGTCGCGGTCGAGCGCTTCAAGCGGGAGTTCGAGATCTCGAGCAGCCTCCCCCACGACCACATCGTGGACGTCCTCGGCTTCGAGAACACGGACGACGCCTCCTTTGCGCTCGTCATGGAGTACCTCGAGGGCGAGGAGCTGCGGATGCTCCTCAAGCGAGAGAAGACGATCCGCCCCGAGCGGCTCATCCGCATGCTGAGCCAGACCGCGCTCGGCCTCCAGGGCGCACACGATCGGAAGCAGGTCCACCGCGATCTGAAGCCCGACAACATCTTCCTCTGTCACACCCCAGACGGGGACGTGACGAAGATCCTCGACTTCGGCAGCGTCCGCGACAACTCGGAGAACGCGAAGAAGCTCACGGTCATGGGCACCACGATCGGTTCGCCCTTCTACATGGCCCCCGAGCAGGCGCAGGGCCTGCCGACGCTCGACCACCGCGCGGACGTCTGGAGCGCCGCGGCCATCGCGTACGAGTGCCTCACGGGCACCGTGCCGTTCGCGGGGTCCACCGGCCCCGCCATCCTCCTCGCCATCCTCACGCAAGATCCAGCGCCCATCTCCGAGGCGGGCAGGGCCGTGTCGATCCCCGAGACGCTGGACGAGGTGATGGAGCGAGCGCTCTCCAAGAACCCCGACCTTCGCTACTCGTCGATCGGCGAGCTGGCGGACGCGGTGGGCGCGGCGTACGGCCTCGAGGGCGATCACCGGCTCTGGGCCACGCTGCCGGAGGCACGGCTCACCGCCCTCGTCGCCGAGCGCCTGCCGCGGAAGCTCGAGGAGCACAAGCAGAAGAAGGCGACCGCGCTCGACGTGTCGAACCTGGACGCCGCCTTCCGCGCCGGGTCGCAGGGCGGCCCCGCGGGGACCGCCGGCACCACGCTCCCTGACGATTACGTCATCATGGGGATGCCCTCGGCGCGACCGGCCTGGTTCTGGCCTGCCGTAGGGGGAGGGGCCCTTGTGGTCGTCGGGCTGCTCGTGTTCCTGCTCGTTCGTTCGTGATAGCCTCGTCCCATGCTGCACGTGCTTGGAGCGCTCGCTTGGCTGGCGACGAGCCTGGCGGGGTCGGGGGCGGAGCTGTCGGGTCATGAGCCGGACAGCGCGCGCGTCGAGAAATCGAAGCTGAGCGTCGAGGCGTTCACCGCCGAGATGAGCGCGGCCGCCCAGTACTCGGCGGGAAAGGAGGGGACCGTCACCGTGACCGTCACGGCGAATGGCGACTTCAAGATCAACCAGCAGTTCCCGTTTCGCCTCAGGCTCGCGGACCCGCCGGAAGGGGTCAGCTACCCCAAGGCCGTGCTCAAGCGCGACGACGCCACGTTCGCCGAGAAGGTCGCGACCTTCAAGGTGGGCTTCGTCCCGCAGAAGGCCGGCAAGTATCTGCTCGGCGGGACGGTGAGCCTCAGCGTATGCGACGAGAAGAAGTGCGTGATGGAGAAGGTGCCGCTCGACGTCGAGGTAACGGTCCAATAACCTCTCTGCGTGACGGACGGACCTCCCGGTAGCCGCAGCGCGACGGCCCTCGCAGAGCTCGACACCATCGCTCAGGCGCTGGAAGAGCGCTTCAAGACGTCGAAGACGGTCCTCTCGTTCCGCGAGTACGTGGAGCTCTTCGCGGAGGACCCGAAGCGCCACGGCCGCGACGCCGCCACGTACGTGCGCGACATGTTCGACCACTACGGGACGGTCGCGGTCGACAAGCCCTGGGGCAAGCTCGTCCGGTTCCGCCTCTTCGATCTCCCGTGGGACGGCCACGAGGACGCGCGCGACATGCCCCTCGTCGGCCACGAGGAGATCCAGGGCGAGATCTATCGCTCGCTCTCCAACTTCGTGAACGAGGGCCGAGCCAACCGCCTCGTCCTCATGCACGGGCCGAACGGCTCGGCGAAGAGCACGACGGCGGCCTGCATCCTCCGCGCGCTGGAGCACTACTCCACGCTCACGGAGGGCGCCCTCTACCGGTTGCACTGGGTGTTCCCCAGCCGGAAGACGACGCGTGGCTCCATCGGCTTCGGCGAGAGCCAGGCGGAGCGCAGCACCAGCGCCAGCAGCTGGGAGGACAGCTACGCGCACCTGCCCGACTCGGCGATCGACGCGCGCCTCCAGGTCGAGATCCGCGACCATCCTCTTTTTCTCCTGCCCATCCCCGAGCGCCGCGCGCTCCTCGGCAAGCTCTACGGCGCGGTCGGCGAGACGCCGCCGGCGTGGCTCGTCTCGGGGCAGCTCTCGTACAAGAACCAGCAGGTGCTCGAGGCGCTGCTCATGAGCGAGGAGGGAAACCTCAAGCGCGCGCTGAGGCACGTCCAGATCGAGCGCTGGACGATCTCGCGCCGCTACCGTCAGGGCGCGATCACCCTCGGGCCCGAGCTGAGCGTGGACGCAGGCGAGCGCCAGATCACGGCCGATCGCTCGCTCGCCGCGCTGCCCACCGCGCTGCAGGCCACGACGCTCTTCGAGGCCCACGGCGAGATCATCGACGCGGCCGGCGGCGTGCTCGAGTTCAGCGATCTGCTGAAGCGGCCGATGGAGGCCTTCCGTTACCTGCAGCTCACGCTGGAGACCGGGGAGGTGAGCCTGCCCCACCAGAACGTGCAGACGAACGTGGTGATGATCGGCAGCGCAAACGAGGTCCACCTGAACGCGTTCCGCGAGCACCCGGAGTTCCCGAGCTTCCGCGGTCGCTTCGAGCTCGTGCCCGTGCCCTACCTCCGCAGCTGGGTGGACGAGCAGCGCATCTACGACGTCCAGATCGCGCCCTACACCCGCAAGCACGTGGCGCCCCACGCGACGCGCGTCGCGGCGGAGTTCGCGGTGATGACCCGCCTCGCCAAGCCGAGCCCCGATCGGTACCCGGGCGAGCTCGCGAAGATCGTGAAGGAGCTGTCCATCGAGCAGAAGCTCGATCTCTACGGGCTCGGCCGCGTCCCCGAGGCCCTCGACAGCGACGCGAAGAAGGTCCTCAAGACCGGGCTCGGCGCCGTCTACCGAGAGAACGAGGCTTCCGTCGACTACGAAGGCCGCGACGGCGCCTCGCCGCGCACGATGCGCACGGTCCTGCTCAACGCCGCGCAGCACCCCGAGTACACGTGCCTGTCGCCCTTCGCCGTCCTCGCCGAGCTCGACGAGCTCTGCAAGGAGACGAGCGAATACGACTGGCTGCGCGTGAAGGCGCAGGCCGGCGGCTACCACGACACCAAAGAGATGCGCGCGATCGTGCGCCGCCGCCTCCTCGATCACATCGAGGAGGAGATGCGCGCGGCGAGCGGCCTCGTCGACGAGACGCGCTACAAGGAGCTCTTCGACCGCTACGTCACCCACGTCTCGGTCTGGGTGAAGGGCGAGACGATCCGCAATCCGCACACCGGCGACTACGAGAAGGCCGACGAGCGTTTGATGCGCGAGGTCGAGGGCCTGATCGGCGTGACGCAGAAAAACGATGATCACCGCAAGAGCCTCATCTCGTTCATCGCCGCCTGGGCCATCGACCACCCCGGCCAGCGCGCGGTGAACGAGGTCGTCTTCCCCGAGCTGCTCCGGAAGCTGCAGGAGGCGGTCTTCGCCGAGCGACGCAAGCCCATCGCGCTGCTCGTCCGCGACCTGGTGCGCATCCTTCGCGAGAAGAAGGACGCGAAGGAGAAGGGTGAGGAGCGCGCGCCCGACAAGGACCTCGGCGAGGCCCGGCGGCGCGAGGCCACGGCCATGCTCGAGCGCCTCAGGAAGATGGGCTACGAAGAAGACAGCGCGCTCGACGCCGCGAGCGCCGTGCTGCGTGCGCGGTTCCACGAGCTCGTCGTCTAAGGTGGCTGGTGCTTTTCGCCGATAGCTTCGCGATCTCGGCGTCGAGCGTGCTCGCGTACGGACGTACGCTCCGCGCGACTCGCCCCCGACCTCGCTCGCTCTCGGCGAAAACCATCCAGCCACCATCCAATGAACCCGAGGAGGCTGGCCAATGAACCCGAGGAGGCTGGTCACCATCCAATGAACCCGGAAGCTGGTGGATTTCGGGCGAGACCGAGTGATGCCAAGGCGCGGGCGAGGAGCGCGCGGAGCGTACTCCTGTACGTGAGCACGCGCCGCAGGCCGCAACGCCGAGAGCGCGAAGGGATCGCCCGAAAGACACCAGCTTCCTAGGTGGGGCCGTCTTTTGGATTCTTCGGCCGCACGGCCGGGTTCGACATGTGGAACGGCATGCTCCACACGAGCCGCGGCTTCAGGCCGGCGGGGAGGGCGCCGTAGGGGGCGCCGCGGAGCACGGCTCGCCGCACGTTCTCGTCGAACTCGGGGATCCCGCTCGACACGCTGACGCGCGCGCTGGAGACAGAGCCGTCAGCTTCGATGACGAACGTGACGGTCGCGGTCGCCTGGCGCCCCTCCAGGATCGCCCAGCGCGGCATGGCGTTGCCCCAAAGCGGGTGGACCTTGCTCTGCACCGCGCGGACGTAGCCCATTCGTTCGACGTCGCCGGGCCCCGCACCGCCTGATCCGGCCGGTGTCGCCTTGCTCCCGGCCCCCTTGCCTCCACCGGAGGCGGGCGCGTCGCCTCCGCCCGAGCCGCCGCGGCCGGCGCCGGGCTTGCCGCCCGCGGTGCTCGCGTGCTGGAGCGACTGCATGCGCAGGGCGACCGCTTGCTCCGTCTCGTCGGTGTCGCTGGGCCGGCCTTCATCGTTCGCGTTGACCATCGGGTCGCCGTGGTCGACGAGCGGACGCGCGCGGGCGTTTTTCAGCGCCGCCGACTCCGCTCCGCGGGTGGCGCCGGCAGCGAAGCCGAGCCCCGTCGATCGCACCGGGCCACCCAGGGTGGCGGCGCCCGCCTTGCGTGCCAGGTCTCCTTCGCCGGGGAGGCCGCCGCCGAGCTCCGCGCCGAGATCGCTCCGCCTGGTCGCCATCGCGAGCCCGCGCGCCGGGTCGAAGGCTGCCTCGGGCCTGCGCTCCTCCGCGCGTCCATCGACGCCCATCGCGACGAACGTGAGGTCCATCGGCTCACGGCTGGCGCGCAGGTCCTCCCAGGAGAGGCGCGGGCCATTCGTGTCGATCCTCGGGAGCTGGGAGATCTTCAGGTTCGAGAGCACGCTCGGGTCGCGTGTGATCCCGTCGTCCTGGTTCGCGAAGTTCAGGGCCTGCTCGCGCGCCGTCTCGTCGCCACCTCGACCGGGGTCGCCGAGATCGGGCCTCGCCACGTCCGAGCCTCCCGGGCTCGCGGGGGGCGCTTCTTCCGCCTTCGCTGCCGCGCCGAGGAGCGGCGACTCGATCGATATCTCCGGCAGCTCGATCGCCGCCCTGGGCAGCTGCGCCTCGAGCGCCGAGAGGGGCGACGGACGCTCGGAGAACGTCAGGCGTGCCAGGTGGACGAACCCGACGAGGGCGAGCGCCCCGGTCGCGTGCACCGCCAGCGACACCGCGCCCGCTGTCACGAGGTCCAGCGGAGAACGGCGGCGCGGCACCAAACAAGTGTGACGCGGTTTGTCGCGCGACGCTAGACGGCCGCGAGCCCCAGCCGCGCTCGCGCGTTCGCGGTCGTCTGCTCGGCGAGGGTCTCGAAGCTCACCCCCCTGAGCTCCGCGACCCGCTTCGCGGTGTGGACGACGTGGGCCGGCTCGCATTTCTTTCCGCGGAAAGGGATGGGCGCGAGGTAGGGGCTGTCCGTCTCGACCAGGATGCGATCGGCCGGCGCGAAGGCCGCGGCCTCGTGCACGCCCTTTGCGTTCTTGAACGTCACGATCCCGGAAAACGAAAGGAAAAAGCCCAGGTCGAGCGCGCGCCTTGCGAAGGGGACGTCTTCGCTGAAGCAGTGGATGATGCCGCCCACCTCGCGCGCCCCGCTCTCCTCGAGGATGGTGAGCGTCTCCTCCGCCGCTTCGCGCGTGTGCACGACGATGGGCTTCTTCTTCTCGACGGCGAGATCGATGAGGGCCCGGAAGACCGCGATCTGCTGCTCGCGAGGGGAGTGCATGTAGTGGTAATCGAGGCCGATCTCGCCGATCGCCACCACACGCGGGTGGTCGGCGAGCGTGGAGAGCTCGGCCTGGAGCTCGTCCGAGGACACCCTCGCGTCGTGGGGATGGAGCCCCACCGTCGCCCACACGTCCGTCCGGGAGGCAGCGACCGACACGACGTGGCGCGCCGGCTCCAGGGTCTCGCCGACCCCGATGGCCACGAAGGCGGCCACCCCCGCGGATTTTGCGCGGGCGAGGACGGCGTCGTGGCCTTCGGGCCAGTACTGAGGATCGATGTGGCAGTGCGTGTCGACGAGGGTCATCAGGGCTTGGGCGGAGCCGCCGGCGGGGCGGCCGGAGCCGCCGATGCCGACGGGGCCGCCGATGCGCCGGACGCGGGCACCGGAGGCAGAATGTGACTCGAGCGGACCGCCTCGGGCAACCACCGATCGAGCTTGCCCCAGGCCCATGCGGCGAGCAGCGCCAGGAGGATGCCGAGGACGACCCAGCGGCGCCAAGGCGTGGGCTTGTCGGCGAACGGGTCGTTCAGGGTGCGGGAGGCGCCCTCGGGGAGCTTCGCTTCCTTGGTGAGCGAGGCGCCGAAGGCGACGTTCACCTTCACCCGACCGTTGATGGCCCAACCATTGGCGTCGAGGATGGGGCCCAGGTTGCGCTGGCGCAGCTTCAGCCAGGCGATGAGCATCGAGGGGCCGGAGATGAGCAGGAGCACGGCGACGAGCCCGAGGGGCATCCAGATCCCGAGGCCGAGGAACGTCCCGAGGATGACACCGAGGAACGTGCCGATGCTGCCCAGGGCGACGCCGATGGCGGCGACCGTGCCGACGTCGACCTTGGGCTTGGGAGCCGCTGCCGCGCTCGCAGCGGGAGCAGGAGGCGCCCCCGGCGCGGCAGCCGGCGGCGCCGCGTCGGCGTTGGCCGCTGCGGCAGCGGCGGCGTCGATGCTCGCCGTGGACTCCTTCTCCTTCTCGGCCGCGCGCTTCGCGATCTGCTCCTCGATGAGCCGGACGAGGCGTTTGTAGGGCGTCCAGAACGCCTCACGGACGCTGATGGGGTTCGTGATGACGCTCGTGATCGTCGCGTCCCAGTCGCGCCCCTCGCGGTCGAAGAAGAGGCCGTTGCGGCCGACGATGATGTTGTCCACGTCGCCCGCGGTGATCGCGGCGACGATGCTCAGCTTGTCCTCTCCCTTGCGCGTGCAGTCGCAGTAGACGAGAAACGCCTTGGAGAGCCCCGCCAGCGCGGCGTGTTTGCCCGCGTCCTCCACGCGGACAGCGAGCTCGCACGCGCGCGAGTCGAGGTAGAGGGTGCCGGCTTGGAACGTCGCGCCCTTCTTGCCGTAGAAGTCGGCGAAGCTGACGAAGTTCCGCAGGAGCTTCAGGAAGTCCCGGCGGAGGCGGATGGCCTTCTCCACCAGATCGAAGGAGGCGTACTCCGCGGCGAGCGCCTGGTCCTTCTCGATGAGCTCAGCGAGCTTCGTCTTCGCGTCGGACGAGACCAGCTCGCCGAGGCGCGCGACGCCGAGCTTCTCGACGCGGGTCTTCGGCTTGGCCTCGAACCAGGTGAGGCGCGCGGCGAGCTTGCCCTCGATCGTCGTGAACTCTGCCTCGGTCAGCGCCGCGCGCTTCTGTCCGAGGGCCGGGGAGACCACCTTCTCGGCGAAGGCGTGGACGCGCTCGGCCCAGGCGGGGTTGAGCCCGCTCTCCAGCGGGAGCGCGCGGCTCGCCTCGATCCCTGCGAGCGGGAGCTTGGCGAGATCCTCCGAGGCGCGAGAAAGAGACAGCGTCGTCATTCTCTGGAGCTCGCCTTCGGGCGCGCGGAGGGCCTCGGAGGCGCGGGTGTCGAAGCCGGCGATGCGGCAGCGCGTGAAGTAGTCCACCACCTTCTCGCGGACGGCGAGGTACGCGTCGAGCGCGTCGCCCGAGGCGTCGCCGAGCGGCTTGACGCCGTCCTTCGACTCGTCGCCGGCCCAGGTCACGAGCGCCGTGGCCTCGGTGAAGAACCCCTCGAGGTTCGAC
Source organism: Myxococcales bacterium (assembly GCA_016794345.1). Classification (GTDB taxonomy): domain Bacteria; phylum Myxococcota_A; class Polyangia; order Polyangiales; family Polyangiaceae; genus Xiheicaenibacterium; species Xiheicaenibacterium phototrophicum. The sequence continues at coordinate 25,588 of JAEUKE010000175.1, read as the reverse complement.
TGGTTCACGCCGGGCTTGCCCGACCGGTCCTCGACGGAGCCCATCGCGTCGATGATCTCCTCGACTGCCTTCGTGAGCCCGGCCTCTTCGGCGGCGGCCGCCGGGATCACGCCGTCGCCGTTGAAACGTGTCTCGACGAGCGCCTTGCGTGCGGCGTCGACGTCGGCGATCTCGATCGTGGCGCCCTTCTTCCCGGTGTCCGCGAGGAGCTGCTTCGCCCCCGCGGCGACGGCCTTGCCGGTCTCGGTGTCGGTCTTGATGTCCTTGAGCGAGACCGCTCCGCCCTCCTTCGCGAGGATGTCGAGCGAGCCGAAGACGTCCTTCAGGAAGCTCACCGCCTTGAGGACGTCCGGAACGCGGATGCGGCCGTCTTTGTCCTCGTCGAGCATGGTCAGGGTCTTCTCCTCGATCCCGGCCAGGCCGCGGACGGGGCAGGAGAGGGCGACCCAGAGCTTCGGGTCGAGGTCGGCGAGGTGGGCGATATCGCCCCCGTCCCGCAAGACGACTTGATCGACCCCGCCCGCCCGGAAGAACTCGAAGGTATGTTTGTCAGCCACGGTGGTGGCCAGAGGCTAGTCCGAGCGTGGCTAACCCGCCAGCCGATCGAGCGTAATCGCACAGGCTGCACGGACGCTGAGGTGGTTGTAGGGCGAACCTTTTGCGCCCGCGATCGGCTCGAGGCGCAGGTCGGCCGAATCGAGCAGATCCGGCGCGAGGCCCCAGCCAGTCCCGAACAAAACCAGGACACGTTTCCCCGGCTCGGCCAGGCGCGCGCGCGCCTCCTCGTAGCGAACGACGGCGCGGTTCTTTGCGCGAGCCGCCGTCGTCCACACCTCGATCTCGCCACGCCCGCCGAGCGCCTCGTAGACCGCCTCGAGCGAGTCCGCGATCCGCACGCGCTCGAGGGCCGTCGCTCGGTCCGGAATGCGGCGCTTGCCCGAGCCCTCGACCCAGTGCATCTGAATGCGCTTGGCGAGCTCGCGCTGCGCCTCGATCGGGTGGACGATCCAGAGCGCCTCCCCGCCGTAGCTCACCGTGCTGCGCGCGAGATCGTGCAGATCGAGGTTCGTCATCGCGGTCGTGACGACGCCGCCGTCACGATCGAGGACGGGGTGGTGCACGAGCGCGACGTCGATCTTCCTCGCCGGCGCGGGCCGCTCGGTCGCGCCGGCGAGATCCGGCCGGCGCAGGTTGGTCCGCGCGGCGACCTGCTCGCGCCGCCACGCCTCGATCTGTCCGTGGTGCCCGGAGGCGAGCACCTCGGGCACCGTCATGCCTCGAAACTCCGCCGGTCGTGTGTATTGCGGATACTCCAGGCCGCCGTCGAGCGCGGGGCTGAAGGACTCGGCGTAGCTCGACTCCTCGTTGCCGAGCACGCCCGGCAAGAGGCGGCTCGTCGCCTCGATGACCGCCATGGCCGCGACTTCGCCGCCGGTCATGACGAAATCGCCGAGCGAGAGCTCCTCGTGGACGAAGCTCCGGACGCGCTCGTCGAAGCCTTCGTACCGGCCGCAGACGAGCGCGACGTGCTCGCGCTTCGCGATCTCGTGCGCCTTCGCCTGACCGAACCGCTTGCCCTGTGGCGAGAGGAGGACTCGGTGCGCAAGAGGCAACCCGGCGGCGGTCGCCTTCGCGTCGATGGACTCGAGCGCGGCGACGAGCGGCTCGACGCGGAGGACCATCCCCGAGCCGCCGCCGTAAGGCGTGTCGTCCACGCTGCGGTGTTTGCCCAGCCCGAACTCGCGCAGGTTGGTGAGCTCGACCTCCATCGGTCCCGTTGCGGCACGCCCGACCATGCTGGTGGCGAGGAAGGGCTCGAAGAGCTCGGGGAACAGGGTTACGACGCTGAGGCGCATGCCGCTCTTGGGTCCTCGGGCGAGGTGACGCGGCGCAACCTACACCGAGTTGGTTCCCCGGATCTCTCTTGCAATGCTATTGCAGGAACAACAGGATCGCAGTACTCGCAGCCATCGTGCGACGCGCGGTCTGGGCTCTCTCGTTCTCGTTGGCGCTCCTCGGGCTGTCGGCCGAAGCGGTCGCCCAAGATCAGCCCGGCACCACCGCGCCGACGGTGATCGAGCGGGTGGAGGCGACCTACCCGGCGGCGCGGCTCGAGTCCGCTCACGGCCCAGATGATCGGTTGCCCGAGCTCGACGTCGAGGTCGAGGTCGATCTCGACGAGGCCGGCGTGGTGAAGCGCGCGGCGGTCATCGTCTCGGGCGGGGAAGACTTCGATCGGGCGGCGCTCGAGGCCGTGCGGAAGTGGCGGTTCGGCCCCGCCACGAAAGACGGCAAGCCCGTCGCGTCCCACCTGCACATCCCCATACACTTCGAGCCCCCCCCGCATCCGCACCCGGAGTCGATGGACGTCGAGGTCCACGGCAAACGCCCCGCGCCGCCGCGCGGGGCGCCGGACTATCGGGTCGAGGTGGGGGAGCTCGGCGTCGTGCCGCGCAAGAGCGCGACCGAGCTCCTCAAGCTCACGCCGAGCGTCTTCTTGATGAAGAACGGGGGCGGCGAGGGGCACGCCGACAGGATCTACCTGCGCGGCTTCGACGCCCGCGAAGGCCAGGACATGGAGCTGACCGTCGACGGCGTGCCGATCAACGAGAGCGGCAACTATCACGGCAGCGGGCTCGCCGACCTCAACTTCATCATCCCCGAGCTCGTCACACGCATTCGCGTCCTGCAGGGGCCTTACGACCCGCGCCAAGGAAACTTCGCGGTCGCGGGCAGCGCCGACTACGAGCTCGGCCTCGAGCGACGCGGCGTGAGCGCCAAGGCGACCTACGGCTCGTGGAACACGGCGCGGCTGCTCACGCTGTGGGGCCCCGAAGGGGAGAGCCCGCGGACCTACGCGGGCGCCGAGATCTACCGGACCGAAGGCTACGGCCAGAACCGGGACGCGTGGCGCGCCCGCGCGATGGGCCAATACGAGGGCCGGCTCGGCGACTCGGCGACGATCCGCGTCGCAGGCTCGGCCTACGCGACGGAGTACCACTCCGCGGGCCTGCTCCGTCAGGCCGACGTCGACTCCGGCAAGAAGGACTTCTACGACACGAACGATCCGAACCAGGGCGGAAGCAGCATGCGCTTCCAGGGCTCGGTCGACGTCGAGGCTCGCCGCGGCCCCGGCACCTACGGCGTGCAGCTCTTCGGTGTCTTCCGCAGCATGCGCCTCAAGGAGAACTTCACCGGCTTCATCCTCGATCAGCAGCTCGCGCGGGAGGGGCTACACGGTCAGCGCGGCGATCTCATCGATCTGTCGACGACAAACGGCACCTTCGGGGTCCGCGGCTTCGGCCGGTACACGTTCCGCGTCGCGGACCTGGCGCAGGAGGTCGAGGCCGGCCTCTTCACGCGCGGCGATCTCGCCTCCGCGCTGCAGCAGCGCCTCAAGGCCGCGAGCGCCGTCCCGTACCGCACGCTGACGGACTTCGACGCCAAGCTCGCGAACCTCGGCCTCTACATCGACGCGAGCGCGCGCCTCCAGAGCTGGCTGGTGCTCCGCGGCGGCGTGCGGACGGATCTGTTCGCCTACGACGTGCAGGACAACTGCGCCGTGACCGACGTCTCGCGCCCCTCGGAGGACGACCCGCCGGGCGGCGCGAGCTGCCTCTCGCAGGAGCGCTTCGGCGATCACCGCGAGCCCAACCAGGCCTCGACGACCGCGGGCTTCCGGCCCATGCCACGCGTCAGCCTCATCACCGGCCCGTTCGAGGGCTTCAGCTTCTCGATAGCCTACGGGCAGGGCGTGCGCGCGGTGGACCCGAGCTACATCACACAGGACGTCGCGACGCCCTTCGCCAGCATCGACTCGGGCGACATCGGCGCCTCCTACGCGAAGAGCTTCGACGCCGTGTCGGTGACGGCGTCGAGCTCGTTTTTCGTGACCCACGTCGATCGCGATCAGATCTTCAACGAGACCGAGGGGCGCAGCACCCTGGCGGACGGGACGACCCGCGTGGGCTGGTCCGGCGCCGCCCGCGTCATCGGGGACTTCTTCGACGACGCCGTGAGCGTCGCGCTCGTGAAGTCGCGCTTCGACGACACGGGCCTCCTGGTCCCCTACGTGCCGGACGTCGTCTTCCGGAACGACGGCGCGCTCTTCTACGATCTGTTCGATCTCGCCGGGCACCCGTTCCGAGGCCGGCTGGGCGTCGGAACGACGGTCGTCGGTCGCCGCGCGCTGCCGTTCGGTCAGCGGAGCGATCTCATCTTCAACCTCGACGCCGCGGTCTCCGCGGCCTGGCGGTGGCTCGAGCTCGAGGTCGCCGGGACGAACCTCGTCAACCTCGAATACAAGGAGAGCGAGTTCAACTACGTCAGCGACTTCGATCCGACGACGCCCGGCACGCTCGTCCCCGCGCGACACTTCGCCGCGGGCGCGCCCATCGGCATCTTCGTCTCGCTCACCGGGACCTTGGCGGAGGGTTTGTGATGGCGAACACGGCACGTGGCCTGGTCCCCGTCGCCTGGCTGGCGGCTTCGCTCGGCGCCCTGTCGTGCACCGGCTCGACGGGCGGCGATCTCTTCGAGTTCGAGGCGCGCGCAGCCGGCGCAGCCGGCACGACGGCGGGTCAGCCGTACGTCTTCACGAACGATCGCGGCTACACCGTGACCCTCACCAAGGCCACGTTGCACGTCGGCGCGCTCTACCTGAACCAGAGCGTGCCCACGTCGGTCGCCTCCGACACCTCCTGCATCTTGCCCGGCATCTACGTGGCCGAGGTCACCGAGGGCCTCGACATCGACGCCCTCGATCCGACGCCCAGGCCGTTCCCCGGTCTCGGCTACGCCACGGCCAACGACGCTCGAACCGCGGAGATCTGGCTCACCGGCGGGGACATCGACGCCGAGTCGGATCCGACGGTCATCGCCGCAGTCGAGGGCACGGCGGTCGGCCCTGCGGGCGCGTTTCCCTTCGTCGGCTCGATCACGATAGGACAGAACCGTCTGGAGCCCCCGACCAACCCGGCCCAGCCCGGCTCCAAGCCCATCTGCAAGCAACGCGTGGTCACGCCCATCGCCGTCGACCTCTCGCCCGAGCCCGGCGGCTCGCTCCTCCTGCGGGTCGACCCCGCCGGCTGGTTCGGCAACGTGGAGTTCTCCGAGCTCGAGCGCATCGTGGACGACCCGCCGCTCTACGCCTTCCGGGACGACGGCGAGGACCAGCCCAGCCAGAACCTCTACGCGGGTGTCCGCGCAAACGCCGGCGTGTACCGGATCACCTGGGAAGACTGAGGCCGGAGGACGGGCAGCCGCCCCCGTGCCCGGTATCGCCTTAAAACAGATCGAGCGGGGTTGGGGCCCCGCTCGAAAGGGTCACAAAACAGATCGAGCGGGGTTGGGGCCCCGCTCGAAAGGGTTCGGAGATTGGTGCCGAAGGAGGGAGTCGAACCCCCGACCCGGCGCGTATGAAACGCCTGCTCTAGCCGGCTGAGCTACTTCGGCATGTGCGCCCTTCGGGCGCGACGGCGGCGCACTATGAAGAACGAGCCCGCTCTTGTCAATCGACGTCGCGGCCCATCCGCGCGAATGGAAGACGAGTGAGCGAAGCGAAAGCAGACAAGGATCAGGTTGCCATCGCCGAGGTCGCCAGGCCCCACGGCGTGCGAGGCGAGCTCCGCCTGAAGCTGTACAACCCCGACACCGAGGTCCTCACGAAGGGCCGGCGCGTGGTCTTGCGAGGCCCCGACGGCCAGACGAGGCGCATCCTCCTCACGGCGGTGCGCCCGATCGAGGGCGGCCTGCTCGCGCGCATGGAAGGGGTGGACTCGCGCGACGCGGCCGAGGCGCTCCGCGGCTCCACGATCGTCGTCGAGCGCGACGAGCTGCCGGAGCCGGAGGAGGGAGAGTTCTATGCCGTCGACGTCGAAGGCGCGCGGGCGGAGCTCGTGAGCGGCGACGTGATCGGCACGGTCGAGCGCCTGGTGAGCTACCCGACCTGCGACGTCCTGCTCGTCGCGACGAACGAGGGCGCCCGGCTCGAGGTCCCCCTCACGGACACCTTCGTGGAGGAAGTCGACGTCGAAGCGCACGTGGTCCGCTTGAAGACAATCGAGGGCCTGACGTGAAAAGCCCCCCTCACTCCGTGAGGGGGGTGGGGGGGTGCATTCAGCAGACGGCCAGGTCAGGGGACCTGGTACGGGCGCAGGCCCTTGAACGTGACGCTGGTCACCGTGTCCGGGTAGACCCAGACGGTGTGGCGGCCGAGCGAGACGATCTGTCCCTGGTAAAGCCCCTGAGCCGCGACGTTCACCTGACCGGTCGGCACGTCGAGCGCGGCGTAGAGGCCGAGCTTGCTCGTGCTGTCCGCTTCGAGATCCGGCAGGGGGGCGTCCTCGTCGCTGGTGAAGTAGGTGAGGTTCGCCTTCGTCTTGTCGATGCCCGCGGTCGCGTTGAGGAGGCGGACGTCGCCGCAGTCGTGCACCTCGCCCGCGACGGCGCCGTTGCCGGCCGTGATGGGCTTCCCGATCGCGGTGCTGGGGATGACGGAATAGTCAGGCGTCGCGAGGGCGCGGACGTCGTGGTCCCACGTCCCTGCCATGACCTCGCTGTTGGGGATGTAGACGTTGTACTGGACGAGCGGCGCCCACTTGTCGTCGCCCGAGATCGACTCGGTCTTGACGGCGAGCTCGGTCTCCGACGGGACCATGGGGTAGGTGTACGGGCACTCCCAGCGGCTGCCGCTCGCCTCGCAGTCGTCCGGCATCGTCTGGTCGCCGATGTCCACGCAGCTCGCCGCGGTGGTGACGGAGGAGCCGATGGCCTCGCCGAGCTGCCCGTCGTTGGCGCTGCCGTCTCGGATGACCTTGTAGAAGGTGATCTTGACGTCCGACGAGTTGCAGCCGCTCGAGAAGATGCGCGCGAAGCCCTCCACGCTGACCATCTGCGGCGTGCCCGGCTTCTGCGGGTAGCCCGCGGGCGCGAAGCAGCCGACCTGCGGCGCGCCGGTGCCGCTGTACTCGTCGGTGTCGGTCGCGCGGGCGAGCTCGGCCTCGGGCTCGCGAACGGGGACGCCACACACGTGGTGTTTCTCGCTCGTGACCAGGTTGCAGTTCGGCGACGCGAGCTCCGCGGAGCAGAACTCCGCGTTTCCAGCGGGCGTGAGGCCACAGACGGCGCCGCCGCCCACGTCCCCTGCGCCCGTGCCGCTCGGCGTCACGCCGTCGTCGCCGCAGGCCGCAGCGAATGCCACAATCGTCGAGAGCAAGCCCAAGGACCGAACAAAAGAAGCAGGTTGCATCGTACCGAGGTTTATCCCGTTCTTTTTTGGAGGAGACAAGAGACAAGCGGACCATGAGCGCTCTTCGTGAACGCATCCAGGAGCGCGCCCGCGCCCTCGGCTTCGACGCGGTCGGCATCGCCCGGGCCGACGTGCCGCTCGGGCCCGAGTTCGAGCGCTACGTCGATTTCGTGCGCGCGGGCCGGCACGGGTCGATGGGCTACCTCGCCGCGGAGCCCGAGGCCCGGCGCCGGCTCGACTCCGAGGCCATCTTGCCCGGCGCCAAGAGCGTCATTTGCCTGGCCCGCCGCTACGCCCGGACCCCCGATGACGAGGCGAGCGACCCACCTCTTGCGCGCCGCGTCGCGCGGTACGCCCGCGGGCAGGACTACCACAACTTCCTGCGCAAGAAGGTCCGCGCCCTCGCGGCCTTCGTCCGCACGCTGGGGCCCGAGGTGCGCGCCCGGCCGCTCTGCGACGAGGAGCCGCTCCTCGAGCGCGCGTGGGCGGCGCGAGCGGGCGTCGGCTTCGTCGGAAAGAACGGGCTCGTCATCATCCCGGGGCAGGGGAGCTTCGTCCTCCTCGGGGAGGTGGTGACCACGCTCGCCCTCGAGCCCGACCAGCCCATCGCCGAGCGGTGCGGGAGCTGCACGCTCTGCCTCGACGCTTGCCCCACCCAGGCCTTCGACGCGCCCTTCGTGCTCGACCCGAGGAGGTGCGTCGCGTACCTCACGATCGAGGACACGGCGGGCGACCGCGCGGGCGTCACCGAGCACCTCTTCGGATGCGACGCCTGCCAGTCGGTCTGTCCGTTCAACAAGACGCGCGCCCCCGCCGCGCCGAAGACGCGCCCCTTCCGCCCGCTCCCCGTCTGGGAGGGCCTCGGGCTCGCCGATCTGCTCCGGCTCGACGAGCCCGGCTTCCTCGCCCTCACGACCGGCAGCCCGCTCCGCCGGGCCACCCGCAGCGGCCTCGCGCGGAGCGCGGCTCGGCTCGCCCAGGCGGAGGCTGCCGCCGGCCGCGCGACAGACGACGTCCGCGCCGCGCTCGCGCTCGGTCGCGAGCATGATGACGATATCGTCAGAGCCATCACGCGAGGGGCATCCGACGGTGAGCGTTGACCGTCGCGGGGGGCGGCGCTACGGAGCGGGCATGTTCGAGAGGCTCCGGCGAGCCCTGCCCGATCTCAGGCACGACTCCGAGTTCTGGCGGCGCGCCGCGCGGCTCGGGGCCGTGCACGGTCCGGACGCGTTCGTCCGCTACAGCCCGCCGCTCATCGGCGTGGGCTGGGCCCTCGCGCTCCCCGGGTTCCGCAAGCGCGTCGCGGACGCGCTCCGCCTCTCGGGCTCGAAGGGCACGCCGGACGAGGTCGCGCGCGTCTTCGCGAAGTACGCGCTCAGCCTGACGGAGTCGTTTGCCGTGGGCAGCGGCCGAAACGAGCGCATGCGCGCGAGGATCATCGGGGACGCGAGCTTCCAGGCCGCGCGGGCGCTGGGCCGTGGCGTCATCGTCGCCACGGCCCACACGAGCGGCTGGTACGCCGCCGGGCCCATCCTCGGCTCGGTCTACGAGGACGAGGTGCTCGTCGTGATGCAACACGAGCGGGACAGCGCGGCGGAGAACGTCCAGCAAGGGGCGCGCGACAAGCTCGGGCTCAAGGTCGTCCACGTCGGGACGGACCCGCTCGCCGCCGTGCCTCTCCTCGCGCACCTGCGGCGCGGCGGCATCGTGGCCCTCCAGGCCGATCGCGTCCCGCCCGGCCAGCGCGGCGTCGAGGTCTCCCTCGCGGGTGCGCCCTTCGCCGTCCCGGAGGGACCGCTTCAGCTCTCGGCCGCGAGCGGCGCGCCCATCGTCGTCGTGCTCGGACGGCGCGTGGGCTTTCTCGACTACGAGGTGGAGGTCAAGGACAAGCTCACCCTGCCCAGGCGCCCTTCGCGCGAGGAGATCGTCCGCGCCGCCGGGCAGATCGCGCGCGAGCTCGAGGCGTTCGTCCTCGCGCACCCGACGGACTGGTTCCACTTCCGGCAATAACGCCCCCTTCCGAAACCCGTCCTTCGCGCTGGCGGCTGGCCGTTGTAAGGACGCTCCCTATGGCCAAGCTCCACGTGGGGCTTCCGCATCTGGAAGGCAGCATCTCCGAGTACGCGCTGAAGCACGACATGGTCGAGCTCGGGTTCGACACGGGCGCGCCGCCCAAGCCGAGCACGCTGCGTAGCTGGCGGCGTGACGTGGGGCCCAGCTTCTCCATCAGCCTTCGCCTGCCGCGCATCTGCTCCACGCTCCCCATGACGAAGGAGATGGACCGCGCGCTCGAGGAGTCCGTCGCCGCGGCGACCGCGCTCGAGGCTCGCGCGATCGTGCTCGTCACCACGGCCGAGGTTCGGCCGACCCAGCCCACGATCGAGAAGCTTCGGTCGCTCACGTCACGGCTCCCGCGTCCTTCGGTGCTGCTCTGCTGGGAGCCGCGTGGCATCTGGGAACGCCGGGAGATCATCGCGACGGCGCGCGACCTCGACCTCCTGCCGGTGTTCGACGCCCAGAACGATCCGCTCCCGCCAGGTCCGGTCGCGTACACGCGCCTGCGCGCGCTCGGCGGCGCGCAGAAGGTGAGCCAGCGCGCGGTCGAGAAGCTCGCGAAGGAGCTCCAGAGCAAGCGGGAGGCGTGGATCGTCGTCGAGCACGCGGCCAGCGCGAAGCGCGTGCGGTCCGAGCTCCTGCACGCCCTCGCGCGAACCATGCCGAGCCAGCCGCCGCCGGCTCGTCCCGTGCCCGGCAAGCTCCGCGCCGAGGACGAAGAGCAATGAGGTCGGCTCCGTGAAGGCGAAAGCGGCCGCGATCGCGACCGATCTGGACAGCACGGCGGCGGCGGAGGAGCTCCTCGCCGCGAAGGGCAGCGCGGCGGATGCCGTCGTGGCCGCCTATTTCTCCATGGCGGCGCGCTCTCCCGGCGTGCTCCTCGCGCCGGCCATCGCCCTCGTGGGCGGCGCCGGCGCGGGCGCGCGCGCCTTCGACGGCCGCGCGATGCAGCCGGGCGCCGGGGCGGCTCGTCCGCGCGGTACGGTCCCTGGCGAGACGCCGCCACACCAGGCGCGAGCCGCGGCTCCGCGCGCGCCTCACATGGCCATCCTGCTGCACGCGTCACACGGACGGCGCTCGCTGCGCGAGCTCACGAAGGGCGCGGCGGCGGCGGCACGTGAGGCCGGCGCTCGCCGCCGAGGCGACCTGCTCGCGCAGCTCGGCGAAGGCGGCATGCCTGCGCTCGGCCGGGCCTCGGTGGCCGAGCCGATCCTCGCCGCCGCGAGCACGAACGTCGGCGGTCTGCTCACCGCGGACGATCTGGCCGGCGCCCGCGCGGACGACCAACCCGCGCGAGTCTCGGGCAAGGCGGCCGAGCTGCGCGTCGTTTCGGAGCCCTGGCCTTCGGCGGGTGAGGCGCGCGTCTCGGCCGTCGCCGCGGTGGACGCGTGGGGCCTCGTCGCGGTGCTCGCCACGTTCCAGACGGAACAGCCCGGCGTGGCCGTCCCCGAGCTCGAGATCGAGCTGCCCGCGGTGGCGGAGCCCGTCCGGCGAGGCAAGACGCGGGTCGCCCCGCGGACAATCCTGCCGGTGCCCGCGCGCGTCGCCCTGGTGGACGCGGGCGCGGCGCTCCGGGCGGCGGTCGTCTTCGACGGCGACCCCGGGGACGGCCCGTCCCTCGCGGAGGGGCTCGCTCCTTCCACGTGGCTCGCCGGGTGGGGGGCCTCCATCGCGGCGCTCGCCGAGTCCGGCTCGGCGCGCCCGTGGAGACGACAAGAATGACAGATCCGTTCGTCGTTCACCGGCCGGCGCCGGAGCGCGAGATCCCCGTCGTCGTCGAGATCCCGCACGCGGGGCTGTCGGTCGATCCCACCTCGCTCGCCTTCATGATCGCCCCGCTGCGGTCGCTCGGACGGGACGCTGACCTCTTCGTCGATCACGTGTTCGGCCCCACCCACGAGGCCGGCGCCACCGTGCTCGCCGCGAAGATGAGCCGCTTCGTCCTGGATCTCAACCGGGCACGCGACGACTACGACGGGTTCGCCGTGGAGGGCGGCCGCGCGGACGCGCGCCCGCGCGGCCTGGTCTGGCGCACGACGACGGAGGGGGAGCCCATCATCAACCGCCGCCTCCCGCGGTCGGAGCTCGAGCGGCGGCTGGCGCTCCTCTACGACCCGTACCATCGCGCGCTCACCGACCTCCTCGACGAGAAGAGAGCCAAGTTCGGGCACGTCGTCCTCGTGTGCGCCCACTCGATGCCGAGCACGGGCCGCCGCGGCCACGTGGACGTCGGCAAGGGCAGGGCGGACGTCGTGCCGGGCACGCGGGGCCGCACGACCGCTTCGGACGCGATCATCGCCTGCGTCGACGCCGCGGCGCAGGCCGCCGGCTACTCGCTCAAACACGACGATCCGTACCAGGGGGGCCACGCGACCGGCGCCTACGGAAGGCCCGCGCAGGGCGTGCACGCGGTGCAGATCGAGCTCGCCCGGCGGATCTACATGGACGAAGACGCGCTCACCCTGGTGCCGGCCGGCCTCAAGAAGGCCCAGGGCTTCGCGCGGGCCGCGGTCGAGGCCTTCGGCCGAGCTTCCCCCTGACAGAGAACTCCGCTTGACAAGCTCCGCGTCGTAGGGCACCTTGCGCCGCCCCATGGCCAAGAGTGACATTACCGGCAAGCGAAAGCTCCTGGCGCGAAACGTCTCGCATTCCAACATCAAGACGAAGCGCTGGCAGAACGTCAACATCCAAACCCGTCGGGTTTACCTCCCGGCAGAGGGCCGGTTCGTCACGCTCAACCTGACGACGCGCGACCTCCGCACGATCGACAAGATCGGCATCGAAGAGTACGCGAAGCGCTACGGCGTCAAGCTGTAGGTTTCGCCGTCCTCGACAGCGGTGCGCCTCAACAGAGGCCCCGCCTCGACGGAGGCGTGAGCGAAGGCTCGCCATTTAGTGGCGGGCCTTCGTTTTGTCGTGGCATTCTCGGGGGATGCTCGTCGCCGGCTGGATCGACTCCTACCTCGATCACCTCCGCGTCGAACGAGCCCTGTCGCCGGCGACCCTCGAGGCTTACGGCTCCGATCTGGCGCGTTTCGTCGCTCACCTCGACGCGCTCGGCGTTGGGGAGGCCGAGGCGATCGACACCCCGGCGATCGCGAGCTTCCTCGCTTCCTCGCGGGAGAGCGCTCGCTCGACGGCCCGGCGCCTCTCGGCGATCCGCGGGTTCTGCAAGTTCCTCGTCCGCGAGCGCGTGATCACGGTGGACCCGGCCTCGCTCGTGGACCGGCCGCGCCTCGGCCGCCGGCTGCCCAAGCACCTGACACAAGACGAGGCGCTTCGGCTCTGCGAGGCCCCTGACGCAACGACGCTCCGCGGCTCGCGCGATCGGGCGATGTTTTTCCTGCTCTACGCGTCGGGGCTTCGGGTGAGTGAGCTGGTTTCGCTGCGCCTCGCAGACGTCGACCTCTTGCGTGGCGTCGTGATCCCTCTCGGCAAGGGACAGAAGCGTCGCATCGTGCCCGTTGGCGATCTGGCGCTGCGCGAGCTCACGGCCTACCTCGAGCATCGAGCCTCGCACCCCGGCGCGCGGTCCGAGGTGCTCTTTCTCGGGCGCTCCACGAAGGGGCTCACGCGCCAGGGCTTCTTCAAGCTCCTCAAGCGGTACGCGGCGATCGCGGGGATCACCAAGCCCGTGTCGCCTCATTGGGTGCGCCACACCTTCGCGACCCACCTCCTGGCCGGCGGCGCCGATCTCCGCAGCGTGCAAGCGATGCTCGGACACGCGGACATCTCGACCACCGAGATCTACACACACGTCAGCTCCGATCACGTAAGGCGAGCGCACCGCGCCGCGCATCCACGAGCCTGACCACGCCGAGCGAGGAGACGCGACCGTAGCCCGGCGGACACGGCGCGTTGCCGGGCAGACACGGCGCCTCTGTCGCATCCGGGCCGCAATCAGCCTTGCGCCCCAGGCCTCGGTATTGCTGAACTGCGCGCCATGCAAGACTCGCGGAGGAAGCGCCCCGGCGCTTACGCGTCGGCGTCGCTCGTCGTCCTCGTCCTCGTCCTCGCCTGCGTCCAGGGTGCGCAGGCGCCCAACGTCGCGCCACGTGGGACGCTCGCGCTGCGCGAGGTCGGCGGCGCCGAGGAGGAGACCGGGCCGCTCGCCGTGGTGTTCGCCTCGCCGAAAGGCAAGCTCGACGGCCCTGCCGAGATCACGGTGCTCTTCAACAAGCCGCTGCGCGAGCTCGACACGGCAGGCAAGGAGGACCCGTTCCCCGGCAAGGTCGAGCCGTCGATCCCGGGGACGTGGCAGTGGACCGGCACCCGCGCCGCGAGCTTCATCCCCGAGCGAGCCGGAGGCGGAGGCGCGGCGCGCCTGCCGGCGGCGACGAAGTTCACGGTGACGATCCCCAAGGGGACAAAGGCCCTCGACGGCGACGTCCTGGCAGAGGACTTCCGCTTCGACTTCGAGACCGAGCGGCCCGCCGTGATGAGCTCGGCCCCCTACCGCGGCAGCGACCGCCTCGATCCATCCTCGACCTTCACGATCACCTTCAACCAGCCGGTCGACCTCGCCGAGGTCCAGAAGAACGTGCGGCTCGAGATCGGAGACAAAGGCGCCGCGGCCGACATCGTGGCGGTCGCCGAGGGCCCCACCGACACGGCGAAGGATCGAACCTTCCAGATCAAGCCGAAGAACAAGCTGCCGCTCGACTCGGCCGTCCGCGTCCGCGTGGCGGCCGCGCTCCGCGGGAAAGAGGGCCCGCTCACGGCCGAGCGCGAGGACGTGATCGACTACCGAACGGTCGGCCCGCTCGTCGTCTCGGAGATCGGCTGCAACCGCGACGCGCCGGGCAAGAAGTGCTCGGCGAGCTCGGGCATCTCGGTCAGCCTCAGCAACGAGGTCCGGGTGAAGGACCTGAAGAAGGCCCTCACGATCGAGCCGGCGGTGAAGGTCTCCTGGCCGGGCTGGCTGGACGACGACTCCTTCACCAGCGACCTCTGGCTCTCCGGCAACTTCCAGCCTGGCCGCTCCTACACCGTGCGCGTCGCGACCGGGTTCGCGGACCGCTTCGGCCAGCTCCTGAAGTCGCCGTCGACCCAGCGCCTCGACTTCGGCGATCTGTGGCCGGTCGCCCGCATCGGGCTCACGAACGGCGTGCTCGAGTCGCGGACCAAGAAGGACATCTCGGTCGCCCACATCAACGCGTCCGACCTCGAGCTCGGCACGATCGCCCTCTCGGAGGACGACGTGCTCGCGATCGAGAACGACGAGGTGAAGTTCGCGGCGCTCGAGAAGCGCGCCGGCTTCACGAAGCGCAAGGTCCCGGCGGGTCAGAAGAACGTGCGCCAGGTCGCCAAGGTCGGGCTCGCGTCCATCCTCGGCTCCACCAAGGGACGCGGCCCGTTTGCGGTCGCCATCCGCTACACGTCCGATGGGGACGAGCGCGAGGAGCGGAGCGTGGGCCAGGTCACGGATCTGGCGATCACCGCCAAGGTGTCGAAGACGGGCTCGCTCGTCTGGGTGTCGCGCCTGTCGGACGCTTCGCCCGTCTCGGGCGCGGAGGTGAAGATCCGCCGGCCGAGCGGCGCGCCGGCGCGCGCGACCACCGACGCGCAGGGCTTCGCCACGTTCTCGGCGACCGACTTCGCGCCGAGCTTCCAGGATGAAAAGGCCGTCATCTTCGTCAAGGCAGGCGACGACCTCGCGTACAAGCCCGTCCGAGACAACCTCTACACGTGGGACTTCTCCCCCGAGGACGACCCCATGTTGGGGATGCTCTTCTCGGACCGGAAGATCTACCGGCCCGGCGACAGCGCCAACATGAAGGGCATCCTCCGCCAGCCGGTCGAGAGCGGCTCGCGGTCGGTGGGCGCCGGCAAGGCGATCACAATCGAGGTGCAGGGCCCCGACGGCGAGAAGGTCTCGACCCAGACCGTGAGCACGACGGCCTTCGGCACGTTCTCCGCCGAGGTGAAGGTCCCCAAGACCGCGCGGCTCGGGACACACTGGATCACCGCGCGGATCGGAGAGGACCCCGTCGCAAACGACCAGCTCGAGGTGGCCGAGTACCGGCCCGTCGAGTTCAAGGCTTCGACCGAGAGCGACAAGCCCTCGTACGTGCGCGGCGACACCGCGAAGTGGACCGCGCGCGGCGACTACCTCTTCGGCGCGCCGATGGTGGGCTCCGAGGCCGACCTCGCGGTCTACCGCAGCGACACGTATTTCACGCCGCCGGGCCTGGAGGAGTTCGAGACGAACGACCGCGCTTATTGGGACGACCTCCCGGAGAAGACCGCGCGCGAAGCGGAGCTCGTCTCCAGCCGCGCCAAGCTCGACGCCAAGGGCCAGGTGACCGCCACCGCCAGCGTCGCGCTGCCCGGGCAACGCGGCCCCGAGTCGCTCGCGTGCCACGTCGACATCCACGACGTCTCGCGCCAGGTCGTCTCGGCCAGCACGACGGCGATCGTTCACCCCGGCGAGCACTACGTCGGCATCTCGCTCGACGGGTGGTTCGTCCCCGCGAAGAGCAAGCTCTCGCCCAAGGTCGTCTCGGCCACGCCCAAGGGCCAGCGCACGATCGGCGTCGCCGTTCAGCTCCAGCTCATCAAGCGAGTCTGGGCGACAGCGAAGGAGTCGAGCGGCGAGGGGACGGCCACCACGGTCTCCACTCCGGTCGACTCGGTCATCGCGACGTGCGCGCTCACGACCGGCCCCAGGCCGGTCGGCTGCGACATGACCCCGCCCGACGCCGGCTATTACCTCGTCCGCGCGCTCTCGACCGACTCCCGCAAGAACCCGGTCTCCGCGTCGACGGCGGTCTACGTCACGGGCGAGGGCGGCTCCGCGTTCTCGTCGTTCGAAGAGTCCGATCGGACGGAGGTCGAGCTCGTCCGCGACAAGGACGAATACAAGGTCGGCGACACCGCGCAGATCCTCGTCAAGTCTCCGTGGAAAAACGCTGACGCGCTCGTCACGATCGAGAAGAGCGGCGTCATCGAGAAGCGGCGGGTCAAGATCACCGGGGCCGCCCCGACGATCTCGGTCCCCATCACGGACAAGCTCCGCCCCAACGCCTTCGTGTCGGTGCTCCTGGTGCGCGGCCGAACGAAGGAGGCGCCCGCCTCGAGCGACAAGCCCGATCTGGGCGCGCCGGCTTACAAGCTCGGCTTCGCGAACCTGGTGGTCGATCCCGAGTCGCGCCGGCTCGCGGTCACCGTCAAGCCGCTGAAGACCGAGCTGCGCCCCGGCGAAGAGCTGGCGGTCGACCTCTCGGTGAAGGACAAGGCCGGCAAGCCCGCCAAGACCGAGCTCACCGTGTTTGCGGTGGACGAGGGCGTGCTCTCGCTCGTCGACTACAAGACGCCCGATCCGATCCCCGTCTTCGGCGCGACCCGCTCCAACCACGTCGCCACGCTCGAGGGGCGCGCCTCGCTCGCCACCCTCTTCGACCCGCTGAGCGGGCTCGGCCTCGACAAGGGCCTCGCGGGAGGCGGCGGCGGCGCCGAGGGCGCCGGCGGCGCCCGGAAGGACTTCCGCGCGGCGGCCTACTTCAACCCCTCGGTCGTGACGGACGACAAGGGCAACGCGTCGGTCCGCTTCAAGCTCCCCGACTCGCTGACCACGTACCGCGTCATGGCGGTCGCCGTGGCGGAAGATGACAGGTTCGGCAGCGCGGACGCGCGCGTCGTCACGAGCAAACCGCTCATGGCCCGCCCGGCCCTGCCGCGTTTCCTCCGCGCCGGCGACACGTTCGACGCCTCCGTCATCGTCAGCTCGAAGGGGACGGACACCGCGGAGATCGAGGTGACCGCGAAGCTCTCGGGGGTCTCGCTCACCGGCCAGGCCTCGCAGCGCGTCCGCGTCGGCCCCGGCGAGAGCGTCGAGGTCCGCTTCCCGGCGGAGGCCAAGTCCGTCGGCCCCGCGAGCTTCGCCTTCACGGTGAAGAGCCCGAGCGCGAGCGACGCGGTCGTGGTGGAGCGCGCCGTCGCGCTCCCGATGGCCCCCGAGGCCGTCGCGCTCTACGGCTCGACCGACTCGGCCGCGGCCGAGAAGCTCGGCGATCTGTCCGGCATCCGCGACGACGCCGGCGAGCTGACGCTCACCACCGCCTCGACGGCGCTCGTGGGCCTCGACGCGGGCGCGACGCAGCTGCTCGACTACCCGTACGGCTGCACCGAGCAGCTGACCAGCCGCCTCGTGCCGCTCGTGGCGATGCGGGACCTCGCGAAGGACTTCCACTTCCCGCTGCCGTCGAACCTGGACGACGTCGTCGACAAGACGGTCGCCAAGCTCATCACGCACCAGCGCTACGACGGCGGCTTCGGCTTCTGGCCCGAGTCCACGCGCGCGCACCCGTTCGCCACCGCGTACGCGCTCTGGGGCCTTGGCGAGGCGAAGAAGAAGGGCTACCGCGTCCCCGAAGGCGTCATCGAGAGCGCGACGCGGCACCTCCTGGGACTCGTGCAGAAGGGGGACGCCGAGACGATGTATTTCCTCGGGCCTTTCGCGATGTACGTCCTCGCCGAGCAGGGCAAGGGCGATCCGGGGCGGACGAGCACGCTCTTCGAGAGCCGCAAGGAGATGCCGGCCTACTCGAAGGCGTTCTTGCTGTCGGCCATGGTCCTGCAGAAGAGCGATCCGAGCAGCATCGCGATCCTGCGCGAGGAGCTCGAGTCGCTCGTCCGGCTCGACGGCCCCGTCGTGCGCATCGTCGAGAACCGCGGGGACGCTTACCTCGGCTACCTCGACTCGGAGACACGGACCACGGCCATCGTGCTCCGCGCGCTGCTCCACGCGAAGCCCGATCACCCGCTCGCCAAGCAGATCGTGGGCGGGCTCCTCGGCAAGCGAGACGGCGCCGCCTGGCGCTCCACCCAGGAGACGGCCTGGGCCCTGCTCGCCCTCGGCGACTACCGTCGCGCGCAGGAGAAGGTCGTCCCCAACATGACGGCGCGTGTGTTCCTCGGCGACGACGTCGTGGCCGAGCACCCGTTCGAGGGACGCTCGCTCACGGCGAACCTCGACAAGGTCCCCACCAAGCAGCTCGTCGCGGCCGGCAGCACGCCGCTCGCGTTTTCGGTCGAAGGGCAGGGGACGCTCTTCTACGAGGCGCGCCTCCAGTACGTGCGCAAGAAGCTCCCGTCGGACGTGCTCGATCGTGGCTTCTACGTCGAGAAACGCCTGCGCAAGGTGACGCCCGAGACGCTGGGGGAGGCGCTCGCGGTGGTCCCCAAGTCCAGCCTCGCCGACTTCACCGGCGGCGATCTCGTCCTCGCCGACATCGTGGTCGTGACGCCCAAGCCGCGCCGCTTCGTCGCCATCGACGATCCGCTGCCGGCCGGGTTCGAGGCGATCGACATGCGCCTCGCGACGAGCTCGCGACGCCCGGGCTTCTCCATGGGCGGCGGCGGCTCGAACGAAGACGACGAGGACGGCGGCGGCTGGGCCTCCTACACGAAGGAGATCCGCGACGACCGCGTGCTCTTCTTCGTCGACGACCTGCCCGCGGGCGTCTACCGCTACCGCTACCTGGCCCGTGCGACCTCGCTCGGCAGCTTCGTCGTGCCGCCCACGAAGGCCGAGGAGATGTACGCGCCCGAGGTCTTCGGCCGCACCCCGGCGGGCAAGATCTCGATCAAGGGCAAGTAGGAGGTCCAACCTTCGTGCTGCGCCGCCTCGCCGCCTTCCTGGCCCTCGTCTTCGCGCTGCCCTTCACGATGCTCGGCGTCTACGCCGCGTTCGTGCCGGTGCTGCCGCTCGACGATGCGGCGGGCGAGGGCGGCGCGCCGGCCGGAGAAGCGACCCGCGCCGACAGCCTGCGCGTCACCGACAGAAACGGCGTGCTCCTGCGCGACGTGCGCACGGGTGACGGCAAGCGGGCGCGCCGGCTACCCCTCGCGGCCTTCGGCGAGCGCGTGCCGCGCGCCGTCATCGCGGCGGAGGACAAACGGTTCTACTCCCACGCCGGCGTCGACGCCCTCGCCCTCGCGCGCGCGGCGTGGGACGGCGCGAGCGCGGGCCGCGTCGCCTCGGGCGCCTCCACCTTGACCCAGCAGCTCGCGCGTACGCTGGTCCACGCGCCGCGTACGACGAAGGCGAAGCTCGAGGTCATGGCGCTCGCGCTGCGCCTCGAAGCGGCCTACTCGAAGGAGCAGATCCTCGAGGCGTACCTGAACGAGATCGAGTTCGGCCCCAACGTGCGCGGCGCCGAGGCCGCGGCCGAGCTCTATTTCGGCAAGCCCTGCTCGGAGCTCTCGCTGGCCGAGGCCGCCGCGATCGCGAGCATCCCGCGCGGGCCCACGATCTACGATCCCACCCGCCGCCCCGAGCAGCTCCGGAGGCGGCGCGATCGCGTCCTCGATCGCATCGAGGACGCGGGGCTCGCCACCCGAGAGGAGGTCGCGCGGGCCAAGGGCGAGCCGATCGTCCTCGCGCCGCGTTTCTCGCCCAGCGCCGCGCCTCACCTGGTGGCGGCGCTCCTCGCCGGGCGCCTCGGTCCCGTGCCCGCTCCCGAAGGCGGCGAGCTCCGCACCTCGATCGTGGCCGAGCTGCAGACCGAAGCGACCGTCGCCGCGCGTCGCACGATCGACGCCCTCGGCGAACAAGGGGTCACGGCCGCCAGCGTCGTCGTGCTCGACAACGACTCGGGCGAGATCCTCGCCTACGTCGGCTCGCCCGACGCGACCGACGTGGCCCGCCTCGGGGGCAACGACGGCGTCCTCGCGCTTCGTCAGCCGGGCTCGGCGCTCAAGCCATTTGTCTACGAGCTGGGGATGGAGCGGCTCGGGCTCGTCCCGTCTTCGGTGCTCCCCGACGTCGAGCTCTCGTTCCCGGGCCCGGACGGGGCGAGCTTCCGCCCGCGCAACTACGACGGGACCTTCCACGGCCCCGTGCTCCTGCGCGACGCGCTCGGCAGCTCCTTCAACATCCCCGCCGTGCACGTCGCCGAGCGCCTCGGCGTCGCCGCGGTGCTCGAGCGTCTGCGCGCCCTCGGGCTCACCTCGCTCGACCGCGAAGCCGATCACTACGGCTTGGCCCTCGCGCTCGGCGACGGCGAGGTCCGCCTCGTCGATCTGGCCAACGCCTACGCCACGCTCGCGCGGGGCGGGCTCGCGCGGCCGGTCGTCGCGACGGCCGGCGGGGGCGGCTCGGTCGAGCCCGCCCGCGTGCTCGACGAACGCGCCGCTTTCCTCGTTACCCATGTCCTGACAGATCCGTCAGCACGTCTCGCTTCCTTCGGGGACGACAGCGTGCTCGAGCTCCCGTTCGAGGTGGCCGCAAAGACGGGGACCTCGAAGGGCTACCGGGACAACGTGACCGTGGGGTACACGCCGGAGGTCACCGTCGCGGTGTGGGTCGGGAACTTCGACGGCTCCCCCATGCGTGGCGTCTCGGGCATCACCGGCGCCGGACCGCTCTTCCACGAGGTGATGAGCGCCGCGGCGCGCCTCCGGCCGCCCACGCCGTTCGCCCGACCCGAGGGGCTGGTGGACGTCGAGGTCTGCGCGCTCTCGGGGCACCGGCCCGGCGCGGATTGCCCCCACCGGCGGCTGGACGTCGTCCCCGAGGGCACCGAGCTCGCGACCTGCGAGATGCACCGGCGGGCGCGGGTCGATCGCCTGAGCGGCGAGCGCGCGGGCGCTTCCTGCTCGCCGCGATTCGTCGAGGAGCGTGTCTTCGAGGTGTTGCCCCCCATCTACGCCGACTGGGCGCGTGCGGCGCGCCGGCCGCTCCTGCCGTCGACGTTCTCCGAGCGCTGCCCCGCCGGCCCGGAGGACGACGCGACCTCACACGCCGTGCGCATCGTCTATCCACGGGACGGCGCCCGCTTCTTCGTGGAGCCCTCCGGCCGGCGCCCGACGATCCGTGTCCGGGTCGCCTCGTCGGGGGAGGCGAGCCTCCGCCTCGACGGCCGTCCGGTCCCGGACGCCGTGCTCGTCCTCGGACCCGGGACACACACGATCGCGGCGGCGGCGGGCGGTGCGCGCGACGAGGTGACCGTCACGGTGGAGTGAGGCCAAAGGGAAGGCCGGCCCAGTCCTTGCAATCACCCGGTCGATGGTCTCGCACCGCAAACGACGCGTCCGCTCCCGCGTGGTGCAGCTCGCTGCCCTCGCGTCGATCGTCGTCCTCGCGATCTGGCTCGCGGCCAGCTGCCGGACCGAACAGGACGCGGACGTGGCCACCGCGCTGGCCGCGATCGAGGACTCCGCCGACCGGGCGCGCGCTGCGCTCGACTCGGCCCAGGTCGACCGCAGCGAGGTCCGCGCCGCGGCCGAGGACATGGTCGAGTCGCTCTACATCGTCGAGCGCTGCGCAAAAGAGGGGCACCTCCGCTCGTCCGTCTACCTCAGCGATCGGGTCGGCCGACTCGACGCGGCCGCATCCGCGAGCGCTGGGGGCGACGCCGAGCTGCGGGAGACGGCGCGCCCCATCCTCGACGAGATCGACCGCCTCGTCGTCGCCGCCCGCGCAGAAGCTGCGAAGCACCCGCGACCGCTTCGCTGCCGCTGAGCCTCGCGCCGGGTGGCCGGCGGCCCGGCGCTTCAGGGCCGCGTCGTCGCGGGCGGCGTGGAGTACTTGAGCAGCGAGCTCGGTCCGTCCTGGCCGGCGCGCAGGGCCGCGGCCCGCTCGATCGTGGCCACGAGCAGGTCGGCGTCGAGCGGCTTGAGCAGGAGGGCCTCGACGCCGATCTCCTTGAGCACGCGCCACTCGGCCGCGCCACCGACCGCCGTCATCACCACGATGCCCGGGGGCGAGTCGCTGGAGCTCCGGAGCGCCGCGGCCACCTCGAGGCCCGACATCCTCGGCATCTGCAGATCGAGGACGACCACGTCGAAGGGCTCGGCGCCCGCCAGCTCGAGCGCGCGCGCACCGTCTTTCGCCGTGACGATCGTGGACCGGGGTAGGGCCCGGGAGAGGATCATCGAGGTCGCCTTCAAGACATCCTCCTCGTCGTCCGCGAGGAGGATCCGGAGCGCGATCGGCTCGGCCGCGGCCGACTGCTTGAGCTGGTCGATCAGGTCGCGCGGGGTCGCCATGCGGAGCTTGGGGTCTTTCTCGAGCGCCGTGAGGATCGGCCCGTCGAACGCGGTGCCGAGCTCGGGCCGCAGGTGGCTGGGCCGGAGCGGCTTGGCGATGCAGTGTTTGGCGATGATCTTCTGGTCGTCATCGCCGGAGAAGGGCGGGGTCCCGGTGAGAAGCTCGTAGGCGACGACGCCGAGCTGGTAGACGTCGGTGCGCGGCGCGAGGTCCGACGGCGTCGGGTGGGCGTCGAGCTGCTCGGGCGCCATGTACCGCGGCGTCCCTGCTCGAATGGCGACGATGTCCGCGCGCGAGCCGGCGAGCCGGGAGAGCCCCAGATCCGCCACGAAGACGCGACCATTGGGGCCCAAAAGGACATTGGCCGGCTTGACGTCGTGGTGGACGATGCCCGCCGCGTGGATGGCCATGAGGCCCTCGGCGACCGCCTCGAGAATGCTGAGCGACTCGGCGACGGTCGGGAGCGGCTCCCGCCTCAGCCGCTCGCGGAGCGACTCGCCGGGCACGTACTCCATGACGAAATACGGCCAGCCGGCGTGGACGTCGTACGCGTAGACCTGCACGACGTTCGGGTGGGTCACGCGCGCCATCGTTCGCGCCTCGGCCACGAAGCGCGCGCGCCAGGCCGGGCTGGCGAGGAGCTGGGGCGCCAGAAACTTCAGCGCGACGTCGCGATCGAGCGTGAGATCTCGAGCGAGCAGGACCTCCGCCATCCCGCCTTTCCCGATCGGTTTGATGATCCGGTACTGCTCACCGACGATCGTCCCTTCGGCGAGATCCGAAGGTCGCGTTGCGGAATGCACGGTCCCGGCCTCCCGAAGCGTCGGGCGATCGTCGTTGGAGACCGTCATGTTTCGAGCCTCCGCAAGCTTCGGGCCAAGCGATCTGGCGCGGTTTTGCCACTGAATCGGCAGATCGTGCGATGAAGCAGCGCAAGAAACTCCCTATGATTGGCGCCGTGCGTCGCATCACTTGGTTCGGACGACTCGGCTCACTCGCAGCCTGGCTCGTCGCGTGTGATCCCAACCCGACGTACACCCGCGAGATCGCACCTCTCCTCGCCGAACGTTGCGCGGGCTGTCATCGAACCGGCGGCGTCGCGCCGATGCCGCTCGAGACCTTCGAGGACGCCAGGGCCAACGCCGCAGCGATTGCGTCCGCCGTCGAGAGCCACCGCATGCCGCCTTGGCCTCCCGATCAGGGGGACAGCTGCCCCCCGCTCGAGGGCGATCGGCGGCTCCCGGAGGACGACGTGTCGCTCCTCTCGTCCTGGGCGAGAGGAGGCACGCCGCGAGGAAACGGGAGCGCCGAAGCGACAGAAGGTCCCTCCTCGCCCCGCTGGATCGATGACGTTTCCGTCACGGTAGCGCCGCCCGAGCCGTACAACCCGGAGCCGAGCGCCGACACCTACCGCTGCTTCCTGCTCGACCCCGCGCTGGATCACGACGCCTACCTGGTGGCCTACGCCGTCGGGAAGGCGCAAGGCGTGCACCACTTGCACGTCTGGTCCGTCGACGACGACTCGCAGCTCGCCAAGGCGGAGGAGCTCGACGCGGCCTCGCCAGGCGGCGGCTGGGACTGCCTGGACGACGTCGGCATCCAGGCGCGCCACCTCACGGTTTGGGGACCAACGGATCCCGTCCGCCGCCACCCCGATGGCACCGGCATGCCCCTCTACGCCGGCAAGAAGCTGATGATGCAGATCCACTACCACCACGCGAGGGAGGGAGGGACGTACCTCGATCTCCAGCTCGCGGACGAGGTCGCGCACCCAGCCGACATCCTCACCATCGGGCCGGCTCCGTTCATCTTGCCCCCCCGCACCCCGGAGACGACGGTCCAGGCGCTCACCGTCACCACGAAAGACGGCCTCTTGTGGGGTGTCCGCGCCCACATGCACGACCTCGGGAGCCGCGCGAAGATCTCGATCGTCCGGAAGGACGGCGAAGCGTGCCTCCTCTCCATCCCGGACTGGGACGCCAAGTGGCAGCTCATGTATTTCTTCGAGGCGCCGATCCCCGTCGCCAGCGGCGACACGCTCCAGATCGACTGCACCTACGACACGACCTCGAAGACGGAAGAGACGCTGAACGGTCCCACGGCGAGCGACGAGATGTGCAACGCGAACTTCTACGTGACGTGGTGAGCCGGTCTCGCGCCCTGGCGGCTCTCGCGGCCCTCGCCGCCTGTGAAGAAGAGAGGCTCGACCCGGCGCCGATCCCCGCGCCGGAGCTCGAGGTCGTCCACGGCTGGCCGGACGTCCCCGACGGGGAGCTCCTGGGGCAGGTCTCCGGCGTCGGCGTCGACGATGACGGTTCCGTCCTTGTCTTTCGACGCGGCCCGAAGGACTGGAACGGCGGCCCCATCCCCGCCGACGTGATCGAGGAGGCGACCGTGCTCCGCTTCGACGCGGAGAGCGGCGCGTTGCTCGGCTCGTTCGGATCCCACGCGTTCGCCATGCCCCACGGGCTGACCGTCGACGCCCGAGGCCACGTCTGGCTCACGGACGTGGCGCTTCACCAGGTCTACGAGCTCGACGCGAGCGGCGCGCTCCTGCGTTCGTTCGGCGAACGTGGCGTCCCCGGCGCGGACGACGCGCATTTCAACATGCCCACCGACGTCGCCGTCGCCGCGGACGGCACGTTTTACGTCTCCGACGGCTACGGCAACGGGCGGGTCCTCCGCTTCGCCGCGGACGGCACGCTCCTCGGGAGCTGGGGCCAGCTCGGCGTCGGACCAGGCCAGCTCATCACGCCCCACGGCATCGCCATCGGCCCCGAAGGAAACGTCTACGTGGCCGATCGCGGCAACGCCCGCGTGCAGTCCTTCTCGCCGGAGGGCACGTTCCTCTCCGAGTGGAAGAGCGAGGCCCTCGGCCGGCCCTGGTCGATCGCGTTTGGCCCCGACGATCTGGCTTACGTCGTCGACGGCGGGGACCAGCCGACCTCCGGCCCCGATCGGGCGCGGATCCTCGTCGCGGACGGCACAGGCGCCGTCGTCTCGTCCTTCGGGTCCTTCGGCAACCAGGACGGCCAGCTGAACCGCCCCCACGACATCGCCGTCGGCGATGACGGCTCCGTCTACGTCGTCGAGGTGGGGCAGGGCAAGAGAGCCCAGAAATTCGCGCCCTAGTGGTGTGAAGGCTCTTTGTGGCATGCGCGCACCGACTTCAGGTGAAGAGCGGCGTGGGGAGCGGAGTTTGGTCACGGTGAAAGAGCCGCGGGTGTGAACCCTCACCCCGTGGCCCCTCTCCCTGAGGGAGAGGGGCAGCGTGACGGAATCGACGCAAC
>JAEUKE010000163.1 GCA_016794345.1 Myxococcales bacterium | reverse complement strand
GAATCCCTGCCCGAAAACCCAGAGCCGCATCACCCCGCTATCCAGCTCAGTTCCCTGGCTTCCGACCGCCACCAACGGCAATCTTTGGTGGGGTGACTACGAGCATACGGTCGTGGATGTCGGTGGGAAGTTCTTCACCGTTTGGGCAGACAATCGCGACCAAACGACGACGACACGGCTCAAAGGCGCAAGCTTCAACGAGGGTGAAGCGCCATGAGAGCCGCTGGCGCCGCTCGGACCATTCTCGGATCGCTTGGGATACTCGTCGTTTTCGCCTGCTGCAGCACGGTGGAGACGGCGCCTTCGGGCACTACGGTGTCGAGCACTGCCTCAGCCAGTGGGAGCGGCGGCACCGGTGGCAGCCCTTCAAAATGCGGTGAGATGATCGAGTGTGCCGCAGACGAGCGCTGCGGTTTCGAGCGTTGCCCTAGCTGCAACGAGGTACCGGTCTGCCGAAAGCCCGGGCCGTGCGCTCAGCCCCGGGGCGGCTACCGGTGCGACGACAATACCTGGATCGAGGCCGACTGCGAGACAGGGCTGTTCGAGGCGCCAGTCACTGGAGCCCTTACGGATTGCGAGCTTTGAGCGGAGCAGGTGGTCTGGCCTTGGACGGGTCGGACACGCACCCTCCGTGGGTGGCGTCAACGCCGCTCTCGAACCCGGGTTCGAGGACGGACCGCCTTCAGATCTCGGGCGCGGCCGGAAGAGCGAGAGGAAGCACGAGAACAACCCCTCACCTGCAAGAGTCGCGTCGCCGTGGGCGACTGCGACCCTCGCCCAACACCGTGTTGCAGTCGGACGGGCTGCTGCGGTCGGCCGGCTGCGCCGGCCTCCCTTGCACCCCGCCGCTGAACACGATTACGTTGGGCCGCCAAACAGAACTGTCATTGTAGCGGCGAGAGCGAGCGGAAGATCCCGTCTCGTCCGGGCGCCCGGCACGAGGGGCCTGCCGAGCGCCTCGCGAGAGACCTGGCGTTCTGAAGATCGTTGCTGCTCTCGCCACCCGGCTCGGCTGAACCGTCGAGCCAAGATCGACCCTCCTCCTCACCGAACCGTGGCCGCTGCCATCGCTAGCGAAGAGGACTGAACCGTCATCTCAAGACTGGGGATTACCAGGCGGAAACCGGGAAAGTCGCTAAAGCCGCGCCATGCCGCGGGGGCGCCTTAAACCGCCGCGGCTCGTCCACGCTCTTCCTTCCTGGTCTTTGCCTCCCACGACGTGTTCGCTGCTCTCGCCGACGGTCTCGAACTGAACCCTTCTTCGCTGCTCTCCAGAAACTCCGCTTGAAGCCGGACAGCCGCCGTCGGTCGGGGGACCTGCGGTGCTCTCCCTCTGGCGTCTGGCGCTCAACGCGAATACCTTAGACCGAGCGGGTGAACGTTCTAGTCGACACGAACATCTGGCTCAAGGAGCGCCTCCTTCGGAGCCACCTGGGTGCTGCGTTCGTCTTTGCTTTGCGCCAGGCGGGAGCGCGCTTGATTTATCCCCAGTCGTTGCACGAGGAAATCGAAGCACGCCTCGCGAAGGACGTTCAGAAGACTCTGTCCGAGCTCGAAGCACATCGACGATTCCTGCTCACCGTCACGGGCGAGTTGTCCGGGTTTGTGATGCCCAAGGTCGATGCGGCGGCAGCGCTTAGGCGCCGCGTGGCAGAACTCGCCCCGATTATGCATCAAGTGCATCACTCCGCCGCTGAACTCGAGCGGGCGCTTGTACGGGTGACGCAGCATGTTGCTCCTGCCCACCGAACCGAGGAGTTTCGGGACGCGCTCCTGTGGGAGGTCGCGCTCCGAGTTGCTGGCGGGCCATCACTTCTTCTCGTGACCGCAGACGCCGCGTTCTACGTCGAAGGGAAGTCCGACGGCGTTCTCCACCAAGACCTTCGCGCGGACGCAAGCGCGTGCGGCGTGAACGTGCGCGCGGTCCGGAGCATTGAAGACGCACCCAAGTTGCTCGGCCGCTCCGCCTCGTTCCCCGCAAAGAGGCTTGAGGAGGCGCTTATCGCTGGCTTCGCTCCACGAATTGTGGACGCAGTTGCCAACTGGAGCGTTGCCCCCCCGAACGACTGGATCGTTCACGTCGATGCCTTCCTCACTGAGCAGCTGGGGCGCCTCGCATTGAGCTTCGATATGCGGGGGCCAACGTCACTGGTCACCCTCGCACCCAGTACGGAACTTGTTGCTGCCGAGCCGTTCGCCACAGGAACTGCAACTTACGACTCTGACTCCGGCTCTCTAAGCGACATTCAACCCGAGCTCATCGGCCTGCGCTCGCCGGAGGGCGAGAAGTTGCGCGCGCACGCGTTCGCGTACGTCCGCGGCACTTCGAAGACGGAGCGGTTCACTCTTCGTCACCCCCTATCGTTGGACCGGTCGGTCTAACCTAGCGTTGCGGGTCGCATGATCGACACCTCGGGGAGATGGTGGAAGGGTTCGGACCCCGGAGACATCGCGGAGTATCTCAAGCTGCTGATTCAGCAAGATGCAGCCGAGACGCCGCACAAGTACCGCTCGGTGTTGTGCGCTTGCGGCGGGGAAGTGTTCAATGTTCGGTTCGACCGAAGTGAGGGGTTCTCGGAGCGCCGCTGCACAGCCTGCGGGTCGACCGTACACATGCTCGACAGCGCTGAGTCTCTCAAGGACGCGCGGCCGAAGAAATGGCGATGTCAAGGTTGCCGAGGAACTCAGTGCAATCTCGGCGTATGGTTCTCGATGGTCGACGCCGACACGGTTCGATGGGTCTACATTGGTAGCCGGTGCACCCAGTGCGGCACCTTGGGGTGCTACGTCGACTGGAAGGTGATGTACGGGCCGTCAAGGGATCTCCTTGATGCCGTGTAGCGGCGTAGCCCGGGCGTTGCCCGGGTGGAAGTTGCGAACGGCGGAAGAGTCGGGACCCGAACCCGAGATCGAGACGAGCCTGATGCCGAGTGGCCTCGCGGGAGGCGTCTGGTTGCCCCCTGGGACAGCGGCCCAACTGCGCGTTGGAGCCGGATAGCCGCCGTCGGTCGGGGGACCTTCGGTCCCCTCCCTCTGGCGTCTGCCGCTCAACGCGAATACGTTGATATGGAACGACCCTGCAAGGTTCTTCTAATGGGTTCGGTCACATTCTGTTCTCCTGCTGAAGTTGCGGTGAGGTGGGCGAATCAGAGGTCGAGCTGAGCTGTTTCGACGATTGATCACGCTGATATTCGAGGA
>JAEUKE010000035.1 GCA_016794345.1 Myxococcales bacterium | reverse complement strand
CGAATGCCCTGATTCGGTCCTCGGCCAGGAGTTACGACCGCCGGATGCAGAGAGAAGGCCTGGCGCCGCGGGAGCGACCCCTCACCCCTTGGGGGTCGCGGAAGCGGCGCGCGGTCATCGCATCCGAATCGCGGTGTAGGGGGGTGAAAGGGCGGGCAGGATGGGTCCAGAACGGAGGGCGGAGACTTTGCCAGCAAACTGCTAGCCTGAGACATGCTTGGAATTGCTTTGCGCGCAGATCGAGATGGGGTGGCCATCGGGATACGGTGGGTGGGTGTGTTGGCGGTCCTCTCGTTCGGGTGTCCAGGCGTCGAGCCATCGGAGACCGGCACGGGCGCAGGCTCGGGCGGGGAGGGTGGGCGCGCCTCGACGACGAGCTCCAGCGGGAAGGGCCAAGGCGGCGGGAGCAGCAGCAGCGACACGTCGTCCTCGGGGACGAACATGGGAGGCGACGGTGGCGAGGGCGGCGGCTGCAACGCCGACCTGAGCAACGACGTCGAGAACTGCGGCGAATGCGGCCGGGCCTGTGTGAAAGACGAGAACGTCGAGACCCCTCGGTGCGTCGACGGCGTTTGCCAGTCGTTCTGCAAGAGCGGGTTCGTCAACATCACGCAGCCGGAGACGGGGCCCGATGATGGTTGTGAGGCGCCGGGGCGCCGCGCATTCGTCACCGAAGACTCGGTGACCTTGCAGGAGATCGGCGGCGTGGCGGGCGCGGACATGCGCTGTCAGACGATCGCAGATAGCCAGAAGCTGGGCGGAGAGTGGCGTGCGTGGCTCAGCGAAGAGGCCAACACGAACGCGGTGGCAGAGCGCTTCGAGACGCAGCCCGCGGCCCCTTACATGCTGCTCGACTTCACCCTCCTTGCCGATTCATTCGCCCAGCTGACGACCGATCTCGCGCTCGACCACCCGATCGATCTGACGGAGAGCCTGACGCCCGTCATGGCGACCGCAGTCTGGACGGGAACGACACCGGCGGGGTTGGCGAGCGGCCTGGATTGCAACGGCTGGACCACCCAAAACGGAGAAGTCACCATCGGTGACGCCGCTGCCTTCACGGAGGAATGGACCCAGCAGGAAACCAGCGGAAGCTGCGCCGACACGGCTCAGCTGTATTGCTTCGAACAGTGAGCTCCTCCGACTCCCCCACCTCCGCCACGAGCAGCCTGGCCGACGCGCTCCGTCCGGTCGAGGTCACGGGCATCCCCGAGGGCACCGCGTCGCTCCCATCGCAGCCTGACGCGAGCGCCGGCTACGAGATCCTCGGCAAGCTGGGTGAAGGTGCGATGGGCGCGGTCAGCCTGGCTCGCGATCCGGTCCTGCGCCGGACGGTAGCCCTGAAGTCCCTCCTCCCTCGGGCTTCGCGAGACGGCGCCCTGCTTCAGCGCTTCGTCAGCGAGATGCAGATCACCGCCCAGCTGGACCACCCACACATCGTTCCGGTCTATGGCTTCGACCGGAAGGACACGTCGATGTCCTATGCGATGAAGCTCGTGCAGGGCAAAGAGCTCGAGCAGCTGCTCCGCGAGACCGCTGCGCTGGTCAATGCCAAGAGCCCTCTCGACGACGAGCACTCGCTCTCCACGCGGCTCGAGATCTTCGTCAAGGTCTGCGACGCCGTGGCCTATGCCCACACCCGCGGGGTCATCCACCGCGACCTCAAGCCCGCGAACGTGATGATTGGCCGATTCAACGAGGTCTACGTCGTGGACTGGGGCGTCGCGCGTCAGATCGGCGCGGCCGGCTCCACGCAAGATCGGGCGGTCGAGCCCCAGGATGCGGACCCATCCGCCCTCCCGTCGAATCAGACTCGTACCGGGACGGTCGTGGGAACACCGCAATACATGTCGCCGGAGCAGGCCGCGGCCAAGAACACCGAGCTCGACGGCCGAAGCGATCTCTACGCGCTGGGCTTGATGCTCCAGGAGATCCTCACGCTCGAGGTCGCCATGGCTGGCGCCAACGTCCAGATGGCCCTGGTCAGCGCGCTTCAAGGCAAGCGCAATCCGATGAAGGCATCGAGCAGCGTGCCACGAGAGCTCATCGCCGTCGTCGATCGCGCGTGCCAGATTCGCCCGGGGGATCGGTACGCTTCCGTGGCCGAGCTCGCGGCCGACGTCCGGCGCTTCATGAGCGGCGAGGAGGTGCGGGCGCTTCCCGACTCGCTCCCTCGAAAGATGGGCCGCTGGCTGAGCAAACACCGCATGCTCGCCGTCGGGATCGTGGCGGGGACGTTCCTGCTCGGTGTGGCCGCCGCGGCCGGGATATGGGGCTACAACCAGGTCCTGCTCGCGGAGAAGCGGAACCGCGAGGTCCGGCTCGTCGAGGTCCAGTCCGACTCTTCCACCCGGGCGCAACAGCTCGATGCGACCCTGTTGGGATATCAGGAATCGCTGCAGCGACTGGCCGGGGCAGCCGGCATCATGTTGGAGAAGGGCGACGTCGCACCGCTCGGTCTCCTCACGGAGGAGCGGTTCAAGCCGGGCGACGCAGCGCTGGAGGGCCTCGTGGAATCGGCCTTCTATGGCAAGCGCGTAAGCTTCGATTGGCTCGTCGCGGCGCGGGCGCCCGGCACCGACGACGCCCAAACGGCCTCCAGCTTCGGTGCGCTCCAGGCGCTGGGGATGACGCTGCCGAACACGCTGATCGACAGCCTGGGAGAGGACGGGCGGCGCCTGCCTCCAGCCGGCCAGGTCGAGCTGCTGGCCAAGGCCGGCGCGCCGGTCAGGCGCATCGTGTTTGCTCTGGAGGACGGCCTCACCGCCGCCTACCCAGGGATGAGCGGGCTCGCCGAAAGCGCCGACGGCCGCAGCGAGCCGCTCTATCAAAAGGCGAAGGGAGAACGCGGCGTGGTGTGGGGACCACCAACCCCATCCGGGGAGACCCTGCTCCTCACGTGTGCGACGGCGATTCACAGCCGCGACGGCCGTCCTTTCGGCGTGATCCATTTCGAGATCGATGTCGGGCGAGCGATCGCCGCTGCGCTCGCGGCCGACGCCGACGAGGTGGACCTCTCGCTCCTCGTCGACAGGACGGGGAAGGTCCTCGCGCAGAACGCAAAGGACTCTGCCAGCAAGGAGCCGGAGACGATCGCAAACGAGCAGGTGCGAGCCGCGATCGCGCGGGGCGAGAGCGGCTACCTCGCGACGAAACGCGACGGCCGCGATGTCCTCGTCACCTACCACCCGCTGGCGTCGATGGATTGGTACCTGGTGACGGTCGCCGACGTCGCCAAGCTGGAAACCTCGACGCCGATCGCGGCGGCGCCGTCCGGTCGCCCTGCAAGCAAACCGAGCGCGAAAGAAGCACCGCCACGTCCGCCCGCAGCGGCGAGCCCGCCGGCGCCCGTCCGCCCCGTACCCACGACCAGCGCGTCGGCAGCTGCGTCGGCGTCTGCATCGGCATCGGCGTCGGCGTCGGCGTCGGCCCGAAGTCCGGCCGTGCCCGGCACGCGCCCGAGGAGCCCGTTCGAGCCTTGGCCCATCTACCAACCGAAGTCCGCCAAACCCCAGTGAAGCGCTGCGCATCGCTCGCACTCCTCCTCGCGCTGACGCTCGGCACGGGCCGGCTCTATGCTGATGATAGCGAGCCGCCCGAGTGGACCGAGGCGGCCAAGCTCCTCGACGAGGGCCGCCTGCTCATGTCGAGGAAGGCGACGCTCGACCAGGGCTGTGAGGTGCTGAAGAAGAGCTACTCGCTTCGCAAGCGCGGCGACACGCTGCTCAATTTGGCGGAGTGCCACCGGCGTCAGGGCAAGACGGCCACGGCCTGGCGTGAGTTCGACGAGGCCATTCGGTACGCCAAGGAGGCCGACTACGCGGACGCGGTCCGCGCAGCCGAGCTGCATCGGGACTTCCTTGCGAAGAAGCTCTCCGAGCTTGTGATCCAGGTGCCGCTCGAGGCCGACCGGCCGAAGGCGATGGCGGTGACGTTGGATGGGGAGCCCCTCTCCGAGCTTCAATGGGGGCAGATCCTGTACGTCGATCCGGGCACTCACCAGGTGACGGCGACGGCGCCGGAGCACCATCCGTTCTCCGCGTCCGCCACCGTCGGTGGCAGCGGGACGCGCTCCGTCGTCGTGGTGAAGCTCGTTCCGCTGCCGCGTCCGCCGCCCCCGAAGCCGCCATCGCCGTCGCCGTCGTCCACGCCTCAGCCGACGCCGGACACAGCGGAGCCGGCGCTGCCTGTCTGGGCAATCGTCGTCGGGAGCATCGGCGTCGCGATGATGGGCACCTCGGTCGGCTTCCTGGTGGACAGCCTCGCGGCCGGCGATGAGCTCGATGACAGCTGCGGCGGGGAGCGCCGCAATGCTTGCCGGCCCGGCTCTCCGTACGCGGAGACGTACGATCGCGAGGTCCGCGGGTTCGGGGTCTTCGTGGGCCTCGGAGCCGGCGGGCTCATCGCGGTCGGGGCGAGCGTCACTGGTCTCGCGCTCTGGGGCGCGGAGCGCTCCAGCAGCCCTGTGGCCGTGCTCCCTTGGGCTGATCCGAATGGAGCGGGCGCGGCCTTCGTCGGCCGGTTCTGATGGGCGGAAGCCGCTGAGGCGGACGGGCCGGCGATTCCTGTCCCATTTCCACCTCCGACTCGGGGCCGAGTCCGCGCGGCGTCGATTTCGATCGGTTTCTCGTCAATGGCACGACGAACAAGTGGGTCCATGGCTCGCAGTCGATCGACGACGTCGAAGGCTCACTCGGCTTGACGTTTGATTTGACAGCCCGTCCAACCGTCGCGAGACTTGCGGCGGTGGCGGTCGCAGGAGGTGGGCGGATCCACCTTCGCGCCGTCGGAAGGAGGAGCTGTGAAGAGAAAGATCCTCATCGGTGGTCTGCTCGCCCTCGGGACGCTCATCTCGGCGTCGGCGTTCGCCGCCGTGCAGAGCAACGGCATCATCATCATGAACGGCCGCGAGCTGAACGGGATCATCATCATGAACGGGCCGACGCTCGGGACGGGCGAGGGCACGACGGGATTGCGGCTCGAGGGGGCGCGGGTCTCGGGGGGCAGGCTGGTCCGATGAAGAGGGGGTGGACGCTGGTCGCTGCGTTTGCGGTCGTCGGCTGCCGGAGCGCGGCCGAGGAGTCGAGCGCGGCGACCGCGTCCAACCCGCTCGGCATCGGGGACGAGATCGATGCGGTCGACGAGTCCGGAACGACGCTGCGGTTTCGCATCGACGCATTCGAGCCTGACACCCGCGATCGCGACGGGGAAGTGACGCTCTACGCGCTGTCCTACCGGAGGTCGGACGACGCCGAATACCAGCCATACTGCGCGCCGGACGCTGAGGGACGTCGACTCGCCATTCCGGTGGTTGGCTCTTGGGATACGACCGGGAAGTACGATGACGCGCCCGGGCGGGTGACGTTCGCGTGCACCAACGGCGCCATCGCGAAGTGCGTTCGGTTTGGCTACAAGCCCTGGAAGTCCATCGGCGGGCGCTCCCTCGCGCAGCATCATCTTGCTTGCGTGCGCATGGTCCGCGCCGAC
Source organism: Myxococcales bacterium (assembly GCA_016794345.1). Lineage (GTDB taxonomy): Bacteria > Myxococcota_A > Polyangia > Polyangiales > Polyangiaceae > Xiheicaenibacterium > Xiheicaenibacterium phototrophicum. The sequence continues at coordinate 47,205 of JAEUKE010000035.1, read as the reverse complement.
TACTGCGGGGACGGACACTCCCACACGCGGGAAGGTACACGCATCGACCTGTGGGACGAGGTCGGGGTGCAAGGCCGTGACGCCGTTTCGGCGGAGCCTGAGGTGTTCGAGGCTGCGTGGTCTCCGGATGGGGCGGCCTACCTGGCCGTGCCTCGCTGGTCCGACGACGTCCAGGAGATCATCGGACATTGCCCCGAGCGCCTGCGTGGCCGAACGTCGAAGGACGTGGTCTTGCCGCCGGATGCCGTGTCCGCGCGCTTCCCCGACGCACTGCTCTTCAACGCCCGCTTCGTGAACGACGAGCAACGGCTTCGGTGAGCCACCGATCCGGGAGCGCAGAGCATGGGCGGCGCAGCGAGGAATCGGCCTTCGGTTCTCCCCACCTCTCTGTGGATTGGCCTGTGGACGCCGATGCGCTTCTTGCCCCTCCAGCGCCATTTCGCCACGCATTCCGCGATCTTGAGAAATGCCCGCCTGTGGAGAAGCTGTTGCTTTTTCTGGGGACAATGTTGTGGATAAAAATCTCGTGATTTCGTGCACTTAGGCCTTGCAAAGTCGGGCGGGGGAGTCCATATTGGTCCTCGGTTGTTCGCGGCACATCGAGCCGCACGACCTTTCGTACACGTCCTGCCATTCCGTGCGCTGCGGCCTCTCCCTCTGCGAAAGCAAGGTCGAGCCGAGCCCTCCCCTCGCTGAGCCACCCGCGTCGTCGGAGCCAGCCAGGGCGGGGTCACAAAGGCGCGCTGGTTCCCACGCCGAGCTCGAGAGAGCGAGGCTACGGGGAGCGTCCCCTCGCCAGAGGGGAGGAAGGCCAGGCGGCACCTCGGGCTCTGCACGCCGGCTCGACCCTTCGCGGGGCGGGGCGGTACGGCAAGGCCCTTCGGCCCCAGCGACACGCTGGCGCGCTGACCGTCGGTATCTCCGTACCGGTGGTCCGCAGGGGCGACAGGGAGGTGTTCGGCTCGCACGTTCGTTCCTCGGCTCGCAGACGCGAGCCAACGGAAGAGGAGACGGGCGGCAGCCGGTCGGCGAAGGGGCTCGTCCCCTGAGCCGCTCGTCATCAAGGCTCGCGTTCGCACCTGGCCGAGGGCGTCGCGGACCTGACGAGGTCGAGGTCGTGTTGCAAGGTGGTGCTCGCGGGTGATCACGATGACAGAAGCGATCGGGGCAAGCGCCCCGAGTCGCCGAAGGTGAGGCGGTGAAGAAGGAGCGCCTGGAAACGCTCCGGACTCGTCGCGGCGCCGCGTCCCGCACGGCATCGTGGGGCGCGTCGTCCAAGCTCGAGCTGGGCCAGGGTCTCGCAAACCCGAAGGCTCGGACCGGGTGCTCGCCAGGAGGACGGAACGTGCGAGCCCTCACGAGGGCCGCTCGCCTCCGCCTCGGGATCGCGGCGCTCCAGCGTCAGGTCCCGCCCGGGGCTCGCGAAAGCGGGTCCACGAACCGGGCGCATCGCGACACACCGCGGGTACACGTATCGTCACGCTTCGTCTGCAGATCTCGTCATCGAAGTGCCGGGCGTTCCCCACGCGAATCGGGGTGCGCTAGGAGGCATCGCAAACCCTCGAACGACGTTTCGAGCGGCGCGCGACGCCGCTGAAGTCGGTGCCTTGGAACGAGCGACCACCCAACCAGATGGTCGCCCGATCCGACCGCTCGGTTCCGAGCGGCTCGACCGAGATCAGGCACGCGGGTCCTGCGAAACCGAGCTCCTAAACCAAGCTCGGCCGAGCGGTTCCCACCAGTCGCGGCGGCCTCCGGGCCCGTGGGCTCATCGGCGGAAGACCATGAGCTCGCAACCGCGATCGGGGCAGCGTGTCAGAGGTGCTCGTCCCGTCGTTGGCTCTCCCAACCGAAGAGGCGCAGAGCAGTCGCGAGCCGCTGGAGGAAGACTCGAAAGAAGGAGTCCTCCAAGCTCAGCGCGGGCCAGGTACCGAAGCCACCCGAGCGAATAGCGGAGGTGTCGTTCCCGGGTGTGCGCGCGCGAACGCGCCCCGCAGGGAGTCGAAGACGAAGGCGGATGCGTCGATGACTCGGGAGAGCCTGGCCAGGCGCCCGAGCAAAGGGCTCGCGTGATCGAATACATCACGGGTCGGACTACCGGGTCCGCCGAGCCAAGTGAGCACCCCGCGCGGGGTCGACCTTTCGGGGTCGGCCCCGTGTCGTCATTTTGTCCCTTCGATCTCGAGACCGAGCCCCGCTGCGTCGGGGCCCGGGCGGCCTCGTTGCTGCTCGGTTTCAACTCTGCAGCGGATGAAATTTCACACGTGAAAGCTCGGGCGCTCTCCGACGCGAAACTCAGCCAGAAAAGAGCGTTGCGAGGCCTGGCACGCAACGTGTAATAGCGATGAACGAGCGCCTGTGACGGTTTCCCCCCCCCACCGTCGAGCAGGCGCTTTTTTTTCCATCTGCTCGAGCTCGGCGAGTAGCGCTGTCGCTCGATGTCGACGGGAGGCAGGTCAGCCTGTGCGCCCGCGAGCCGGCGGCGTGTCTTGCTCCGTTGCCAGCAACTGTTCCAGCTCGGCCAGGTCGTCGTCTCCTTCCGCGGCGAGGCTCAGCGCGAGGCGGAGCCTGGGTGAGGCGGATTGCTCGGCCGCGATGCGGATCCGGTCGCGGGCGGCGCCGTCTTCCACGCCTCGCAGCGCCAGCGCCGCGCCGACCCGATGCTCCAGCTTGGCGTTCGGATCATCGAGGACCTCGGCGAGCTCTTCCCGCGTGAGCGCGCCGTCGCGAAAGCCCCCGCGCAGCATCCCGCTCAGGTCTTGTCGCCACCGATCGAGCGCGCGGCCCGCGCGATCGAGCGGCGCGAGCGCTCGAGAGCGGCGGACGGCCGCGGCCGCCATCGCGGCCTCGATCGCCGCGTAGAGCTCGTCGCGGTGGATCACCGCGAGCCCGAGCATGGGGAGCTCGATGGGCTTCTTGCCGCGCCGCCGAACGACGAGCCCCGGCAGCTCGGCGCGGATCCGATTGGCCGGGCCGTGCACCCAGTCCACGCCTTCTATCTCGCCGATGGGGATGAGCTCGCGCCGGCCCATGCGGCCGATCCACAAGCCGTCCGAGCCCACGCGCACCGTGGGCGGCCAGAGCCAGAGCGTCACGATGAAGCCGGCCAGCGCCGGAAGGACAATCACGGCGAGCGGCGGCGGCGCGAGGTGGCGAGCCAGGACCAGGAGCCCGATGAACGACGCCGCCCACGCGACGAACCCGGGTACGCAGCCGCCGATTGGGGGTCTCAGCGCAAACGTGCGGGCCTTCACGGCTCGAGCGCTTGCGCGAAGTCCGCGACGAGATCCTCGGCGGTCTCGAGGCCGACCGAGACCCTGACAAGCTCGTCAGCAATTCCGAGCGAGCGTCGAACGACCGGGTCGAGGCCCTTGTGGCTCGTCCTGGAGGGGAGGGTGACGAGCGTCTCCGGGCCGCCGAGGCTGGGCGCGTCGACGCCGAGGACGAGACGCCCGAGGAACCGAGACGCGGCCTCGAGCCCGCCCCTCGGCTCGAACGAGAGCATCCCGCCGAAGCCCGTGAGCAGCGCGCGGGCGCGGTCGTGATCCGCGTGGGAGGGGAGCCCGGGGTGGTGCACGCGCGCGACGCCGGGGTGCGCTTCGAGCGCGCGCGCGAGGGCGGCGGCGGTCTGTGCCTGGTGGCGCACGCGGATGCTCAAAGTGCGGAGGCCGCGGTGCAGCAAGAAGCAGGCGTGTGGATCGAGCGAGCCGCCCAACCGATCGAGCTTCCGCTTCGCGCTGGCTACCAAGGACGCGCGCCCGATCACGGCGCCGGCGATGACGTCGGAGTGGCCGTTCAGGTACTTCGTCGCGCTGTGGACGACGACGTCGAAGCCGTGACCGATCGGCCGGAACTGCACCGGCGACGCGAAGGTGTTGTCGATGACGGAGGTCGCGCCGCGAGCCCTGGCGAACGCCGCGATGCCCGGCAGATCCGCGACGCGCAGGAGAGGGTTCGTCATCGTCTCGGTGTAGAAGACCTTCGTCCTGGGGCGCCAGGCGCGCTCCCACGCCCCGGGGTCGTCGCCTGCGACGAAGGTGTGCTCGATCCCGAGCTCGGAGAGATCGTGGACGAGGAGATCGTGGGTCGTGCCGTACAGGCCCTCCACGGCGACGACGTGATCTCCGGGACGGAGCAGCGACAGGAGCACGCTGGAGATCGCGGCCATCCCGCTGGCGGTGACCAGGGCCGCTTCGCCGCCCTCCACCGCGGCGAGCTTCTCGTGCAGCGCTTGGTGGCTCGGCGTGTTGGACAGGCGCGCGTACTGGAGGTCCTGGTGGCCGACGTCCCCGTCCATCGCGAAGGTGGACGACTGGAAGATCGGCGTGACGACCGCGCGCGCGATGCGTGGCCGAGGCTCGCCGGCGTGGACGAGCATCGTCTCGAGGCCTCGTTTCTCTTTCATCGGCTCGGTCACGGGACGGGGACGTCGAACGGTCCGGCCGCGTGCACCATGCCAGCGGTGCCCGCTCCCTGCATCTCCAGCCAGACGCCGCCTTCGAAGGTCATCCCGACCTTGCGGATGGAGAGGATTCCGCTGACGGGCGTCAGCGTGTCGTGGAGCACCGCGAAGCCGAAGAGCGTGTAGTCGCCCGGCAGGACCTCGAGCGGCATGCCGTTGTCCTGGGGGGAGTACCAGGTCGCGTTCGTCTCGGAAGGCTCGTATTGCGGGCCGACCTGCATGATGCGCACGGTGGCCTCGACGACCTCCGTGTCGTCGGAGGCCAGCGGGTCGTCGTAGGTCCAGGTGAAGTTGAAGACCCAACGATCGATCCCGCCGATGAAGTGATCGGCCATGACGTCGAACGTGACGTTCGCCGCGGGTTTGGCAAAGCCGTTGATCGAGAGCTCGACCTCGGGCGGCGCGCAGGCGCAGGTGTCGCAGCCCTCGGCGTCCTGCCAGAGGCCATCGGGGCAGGGGTCTTCGCAATTGATGACGGGGCAGCCACCTCCCGTGCCCGAGGTCGACGAGCTCGAGCTGGAGGTCGTCGTGCCGGCGGTGGTGGTGCCGCTCGTCGTGGTGGAGCCGGTGGTCCCCGTCTGCGCGCTCGACGACGTCGTCGTCGCGGAGGATGTGCCGCCGCCGCCGCTACCGTCCTCGTCGTCGCCGCACCCGAGCACGAGGGCCGAGGCCAGCCAGAGATGTCGCAAGCGCATGCGCCGATCGTAGCCGATCGGCGGCCGCTCGAGGCCTACCGCTTCTCGGCCTTGTGCTTCTCGTAGCCGTCCATCACGGCCAGATACTGCATCTGGCCGAGCGCGTTCCCGCCGGAGCCCGTCGGGTGGATCATGTCGGAGTTGCCCATGCCGGCCTGCACCCAGCTCCACATCGAGCCGGGGCCGCCCATGGCCTTCTGCTGGTTCCAGTAAGCCCAGCCGCGCTTCTTGGCGACGGTCATCTGGTGCGAGATGTAGATGCCCACCATGGGCTTGGCGTGGCCTTCGTTCTCGTTCTTCGAGGCCATGTCGGGCGGGCCCACGAGCATGTAGCTCGCGTTCGGGCAGGCCTTTTCCACCTGGGCCATCACGGCGTCGAGGCTGCGCTCGTAGTCGCCCATCGGGTCCTTCGAGAGCTGGCCCTTTTCGTCGAACGCCATGCGCCCGTCGCCGACCTCGTTCGTGCCGAACGCGAGCACGACCAGATCGGGCTTGGCTCCGCCGAGGACCTCCGCCCAGTGTGTGTCGTCCTGCTTGTCGAGGAAGCGGCCGCGCGCCCCGGTGATCCCGAGCGCGCTCAGCGTCACGCCCGGCACGTCGCGCTCCATGCGCATGCCGAAGAGGCGCGTCTCCTTGTCGGTCGTCGTGCGGACCTCGAGCTTGTGTGGGCCGTCGGGCACCGTCACCGTGTGCCACTTCACCTTCTTCTCGGGGCCGTCGGTCGAGAGCGTGCCTTGTTTCTGCTCGTCGAGGATGAGCGCCACCTCCCCTCCGCCGGGCTGCTCGAGGTACTCGAGCTCGAACCGCGAGACGCTGCGGCCCCACTCGTCTTTGTCGGCGGTGCCCATCGAGAACCACTCGTCCGGGCGGCGCGCCACGAAGCTCACGCAGCCGAGGCCGTAGAGGCCGTCCTCCGCGTAGGGGCCGATGCAGCGCGACGTCTTCCACTGGTCGCTCGACTTGCGCGAGACGTCGATGTGAAACCACCCCGGGAAGGCGTTCGCCACCAGCGCGTAGCCGTGACCCGCGTCCCCGAAGCGCGTCTGGTAGAGGCGGCGCAGCTTGCCGGTGATGAAGTCGGACGCGACGATCGAGTCGCCGTAATAGACGATGCGCGCGATCTGCCCGGGCTGCTTCTGCTCGACGGCGAGGAGCTTGTCGTAGAAGCGGTCGAGGGCGTGCCCGGTGTAGTCATCGATCGGGATGGGCGGCTTGCCCTCGGCGAGCGCCGGGGGAATCGGCAGCTTCTGGTTCGCCTGCGCGATGGGGCCCTTCGACTCGTTCGGCACGGCGTCGAGCTCCGCGGCGCGCGCCTGCTGATCGTCGGTCGGGCCCGGGAGCGCGGCCTCGCCCACGGTGTCGACAGGCGCGGGTACGTTCGACTGCGGCTCGTCCTCCCCGCCGCCAAGGATGGAGACGCCCGGGGTGAGCACGCGGAACCGCGTGAGGTCCTGGTGGGCGTAGGGCAGGAGCAACAGCGCGCCGAGCAGACCGCCCGCCACCGCCACCTTGCGCGCGACGGGGAACTTCGGGTGAACGAGCTTGCTGCCGTCCTCCGCGCGCGTCTCCGCTCTGTCGTCTTTGGCGACGGTGGAGACGAGCTCGCCGAAGGCGGATTCGTCCGGGCGGGGCTCGGAAGGGGAGGTCATGGCCACGCGAGCCCATTCGATAGCACGGCGAAGCCCAGGTGGCCCAACAGGCGAGGCTGCCGCTTGTTCGACCGACCGCCGCGGCGGTGTTAGAAAGCGCGTCCCGGCGGGCCCATGCTGTTCAACACGCTCGCGTTCGCGAAATTCTTCACGGTCGTGTTCGTCGGCTCCTGGCTGCTCAGCCGGTGGCCCCGCGCGCGCTTCTGGTTCCTGGCCACGGCCAGCTACTTCTTCTACGCCGGCCTCGACGTCCTCTCGGGGGACTTCCTCGCCTCGGCGCGGGCGGACGGCGTCGTGCAGGCCATCCAGAACGGCGCGCCGTACCTGAAGTTCGTCCCCATCATCTTCATCGGCTCGACGGTCGATTACGCGCTCGCGTTGTGGATCGGCAACCACACCGAGCCCGGAGCACGCAAGCGCGCGCTCTACATCACCATCGCCATGAACACCGGCCTCCTGTTGGTGTTCAAATACTGGGACTTCCTCGCCTCCCAGGCGATGGCGCTCGGCGCGCCGGACTACCGGCTCCACCTCCCGCTCCCGATCGGCATCTCCTTCTTCACGTTCATGTCCCTCTCGTACGTGGTGGACGTGTACCGCAAGGAGATCCCGCCGAGCCGGAACTACGCGCACTACGTCACGTACATCGCCTTTTTCCCCCACCTGGTCGCGGGGCCGATCATCCGCGGCAAGGACCTCTTACCCCTCTTCGAGAAGCAGGCTGTCCTCACCGCCACCGCCGCCGGCGAGGGCATCTTCCTGGTGGTCGTGGGCCTCTTCAAGAAGGTGGTCATCAGCGACTACCTCGCGATCAACCTGGTCGACCGCGTCGTGGCCGAGCCGACGAGCTTCTCCTCGGTCGAGGTGCTCGCGGCGATGTTCGGCTACGCGATCCAGATCTACTGTGACTTCTCCGGCTACAGCGACGTGGCGATCGGCGTCGCGCTGCTGCTCGGCTACCGGCTGAAGATCAACTTCGACGCGCCCTTCAAGGCGTCGAACCTCGTCGAGTTCTGGCGACGCTGGCACATCTCGCTCTCGAGCTGGCTGCGCGACTACGTCTACATCCCGCTCGGCGGCAGCCGCGGCAGCCGGGAGGGCGAGTCCGAGTCGGCGCGGCAGACGCGCCGCAGGCTCGCCGCCATCGTCACCGTCCTCGGAGCGGGCGCCGCCATCAACACGGCGGTGCTCGCCATCCGCGACACGAGCCCGGCGCACGAGGTCCGCAACATGCTCCTCTTCCTGGGGAGCGCGGCGCTCATGCTCGTGGGACTGCGCCTCGCCGATCAGGGAAAAAAATACTTCAACGTCTGGGTCACGATGGTCGTGTGCGGCATCTGGCACGGCGCCGCCTGGAGCTACGTCCTCTTCGGCGTCGTGCAGGGACTCGCCGTCGGCGCGACGCACTATTTCTACGACTCACGGGGCAAAAAGCCGAGCGACGTCGGCGACGCAGGCCTCGATCCGCGCCGGTTCGCCGCGGTGGTCGTGACGTTCGTCTTCACCACGTTCACGTTCGTCCTCATCCGCGCGCCGCTCGACAAGGCGCTGCTCATGTTCCGGCAGCTCGGCCAGCTCTCCACGTTCACGCCCAACCTCACCGCGCCGGTCGTCCTCACCATTGCCGGCGCGCTCGTCTTGCAGTGGCTCCCGCGGAGCTTCACCTACCGCGCGCGCGACACGTTCATCCGCGCACCGGCCATCGCGCAGGCCGTCGTCCTGTTCGGTGTGGCCCTCGTCCTCCGCGAGGCCGCCAGCTCCGAAGCCGTGCCGTTCGTCTACGGGCAGTTCTAGGTGGCTGGCCGTTTCCGCCGATAGCTTCGCGATCTCGGCGTCGAGCGTGCTCGCGTACAGTCGTACGCTCCGCGCGACTCGCCGCCGACCTCGCTCGCTCTCGCCGAAAACCATCCAGCCACCATCCAAGCAGCCAGAGGTCTGCAGTCGGGGCGCGGACGGCTCCCGCAAGAGCTACCGTTTGCCATCGGGCTTCTTGGGACGTGGCGTGTGCCTGTAGGTTCGCTTGGCCGATGACTTCGGCTTCACGTCGACGAACTCAGTCAGACCGGAAACGAGCTTCTTGAAGGATGGCGACCTGCTTCTGGCCGGGTTGGTCGTCACTCGTGGTCCCATGGCCTCGGCCCATTTCACCTTGTTGAGCCCGCCATCATCGATGATCTTCCCGAACAACTCTGCCGTGCCGCAAATCGAATCCGGCACGTATTGCCGCGCGGCCTCTCTGTCGTGTTCCGGGAACGCCTTGGCCAGCGCTGCCAGGTCACCGAGGTAGAATGCCTCGAGCTCCTCGATTGCGATCCGGAACAAGACCGTCGGGGCTGGAGAGATCCCTTTGACGAGCTCATCTAGCCGGCGAAGCAGCTCGACGCAGGGATCCGCATCGGCATCGACCAAAATCACCACGCGCTCCAGTTGCGGGTCGAGCGATCGACCGAACCCCCTGAGCTTGGCCGCGAGCTGATCGAGCAGGCCTCTCTGCCTTGGGTCTGCCTTCTCACCAACCCGCGGGAGGCGTCCCTTTCCCTGATGAGGGTGCGCTCTTATCTCGTGGCCGGGGAGAAGTCGAGTCGCCCAACGCTCCACGAAAGCGACCTCCGACGGCCCCTCGACGAGAAAGTGCAGTTTCACGTCGACCCGACCTCAAGATGACGGCTGTACCAAAGCGATCCCAGAGGCAAACCCTCTTCGTTCAGCGCCGATACTCCCTCGATGTCCGAGGCTCGTTTCGCCAATACGTGTCCGTTCTCGTCCTTGCGAAGAACCCATACCTGGTCGGGACTCAGCTCGTCGACGAAGTAGGGGGAGTGGGTGGTGATCAGCAGTTGTGTTCCACCGACTTGCCTGGCCGCGTGCTCCTTGAGCTTCCGCGCAAGCGCGTCGAGCAGCTCCACGTAGAGCCCATTCTCTGGTTCCTCGATTCCGATGAACGGCCGCGGCTGCGGGTCCGCCAACAGCACAGCATAGGTGACCATCTTGAGCGTCCCGTCCGACATGCTCTGCTGATAAAACGGGTCCTTGTAGCCGCTCTCGTCGAACCGCAGGAGTAGCCGGTTATCCTCGCCGACTTTGGGCGTTATCTTGCGGAGACCGGGGATCGCGGCCGCGACCTCCTTGAGAATCCGCGCGAACTCTCCCGGGTACTGCCGCTGGAAGTACTGCAGGACGTTCCCCAGGTTCGAGCCGGTTCGGTCGAGCCATCGTTGGGCGCCCGCCGGAGGCAGCGCGCGTGCCGCCTCTGGAACGAAGTACGAGAGATACCACTGCTCGATGTACGTTCGGAGGGCGACGATCCTGGGATGAGCGCCGAGGTTTCCGAGCGTGCTCACGCCCAACCGTGTCTCGTCTGGTAAGACGATCTTGTCTGAGCGTTTGTCCGTATCCTTCTCGTCGTACTCCCCCGCCCAGACCTTCCCCTTACCATTCCTGAGCTTCAAGAAATAGTAGGGTTTCCCTCTAACCTCGCCGCGCCGGCGCTGTCGGAGCGTCTCGCTCACGACCATCGGGATCTGCTTGGGAGCGTCAATCTCGACCTGGTACGCGATAGGGCGTTCGCGGTCGCCGGCGTCGAAGAAAAGCTCAAAGCCGATCGGGCCGCTTGCTCCTTGTGTTCGGAGTCGCTCGAAACCACCTCTTCCCGGCTTGTCGCATGCTGCCTCGGCACCCTCGAGCATGCAGTCCGAAAGAAACCCGAAAGCATCGAGGAGCGTCGACTTTCCGGAGCCGTTCCGCCCGATGAAGCAGGAGACCTTCGGAAGCGGGTCTCCTTCTGCGTACTTCGTTTGGCCGATCGCTACGTTGGCGAGCGCACGGTAGTTCTTGATCCGAATCCCTAGAAGCCTGGCCATGTTGTCATTCCGTCACAGGTTGGGCCGCCCTTCGCAGCGCCGTCGATCGGACGATGTCGACGCAGCGTACGCGGGCCCTGTGCACCGCAGCAATCCCCCGTCTGCGGGATGCTGGGCAAACATGGTCTCGCGGATCCGCCGGTCTGGTGCTACCAGGCCGCCCGTGATCACGCTGACCAACCTCGGCAAGACCTTCGGGCCGCAAGTCCTCTTCGAGAAGGTCAACCTCCAGCTGAACGCGGGCAGTCGCTACGGCGTCGTCGGCGCGAACGGCTCGGGCAAGTCGACGTTCCTGCGCATGCTCATGGGGGAGGAGAGTCCCAGCTTGGGTGAGATCGGGATGCCCAAGGCCGCGCGCATCGGCATGCTGCGGCAAGACCGGTTCCTCGACGATCACCGTCGTGTCATCGACGTCGCGATGATGGGGGACGAGATCGTCTGGGCGGCCCTGGAGGAGCAAGACGCGCTCGGTCGGTCGGACGACCCCGACCCGCACCGCATCGGCGAGGTCGACGAGATCCTCCTGGCGCACGACGGCTATGGGCTCGAGGCGCGCGCGGCGCAGGTGCTCGTCGGCCTCGGGATCCAGGAGAGCTCGCTCTACCAGCCGCTCGGGACGCTGAGCGGCGGCTACAAGCTCCGCGTGCTCCTGGCCCAGGCCCTCATCGGCCGGCCGGACGCGCTCTTCCTGGACGAGCCGACGAACCACCTCGACATCGTGAGCATCCGCTGGCTGGAGAAGTTCCTCCTCGCGTTCCGTGGGTGCGCCGTCATCGTGAGCCACGACCATCGCTTTCTGAACGAGGTCGCCACGCACATCCTCGACGTCGACTACGGGACCATCATCCCTTATCGCGGCAACTACGACACTTTCCTCGCCAACAAAGACGAGACGCGCGAGCGAAAAGAGGCGGAGGTCGAGCGGGTCGAGCGCGCCATCGCCGAAAAGAAGGCTTCGCTCGAACGGTTCAAGGCCAAGGCCACGAAGGCGCGTCAGGCGAACAGCCGGCTCAAGCAGATCGAGCGCGTCGAGATCGAGCGCTTGCAGCCTTCCTCGCGGCGGTACCCGAAGTTCTCGTTCACGCAGGCGCGACCGAGCGGGAAAGACGTGCTCGACGTCCGAAACCTCACAAAGTCGTTCGGAGACAAGCAGGTCCTCTCGGGAGTCTCGCTCACTGTCCGGCGCGCGGAGCGAGTGGCCATCATCGGCGCCAACGGGCTGGGGAAGTCGACGCTGCTCAAGATCTGCGCCGGCCACCTCACCGCAGATCGAGGTGAGGCCGTGTGGGGTCACGAGACGCGCGTCGGCTACTTCGCGCAGGACCACCGGGAGATCATGCGGGCCCCGACGCAGAGCGTGCTCGACTACTTGTGGGGCTTTTGCCCCGACGAGACCACGAACCACGTCCGCGGCGTGCTCGGTCGGATGCTCTTCTCCCGGGAGGAGGTCGACAAGCAGATCGGTCACCTGAGCGGCGGCGAGGCCGCGCGGCTCGTCTTCGCCCAGCTCATGATCGAGAAGCCCAACGTGCTCCTGCTGGACGAGCCGACGAACCACCTGGATCTCGAGTCGATCGAGGCGCTCGTCGAGGCGCTCGCCGCGTACGAAGGCACGCTCGTCTTCGTGTCGCACGACCGCTGGTTCGTCTCGCGCCTGGCGAACCGAATCGTTGAGGTTACGCAACGTGGCCTGAACGACTTCCCAGGCGGCTACGACGCCTACCTGGAGCGGAGCGGCGACGATCACCTGAGCTTCGAGTCGGGACCTTCAGGGAAGAAAAAACGATCCGTTGTGTCGAGGACGTGAGCCGCACCTCCACGACGCTCGCCCTCCCGCGGTAACATGGTCATGATGGCCCTTCGTCAGATCACCCGCTCCAGCTCCACGATCAAGGGTCGGCTCACCGGCTTGTCCGGCGAGCTCTTGGGGCGCCGCTTCGACCTGGAGAAGCAGCTCGTCGTCGGGCGCGGAGGTGAGGTCGACATCATCCTCTCCGACCCGCGGGTCTCGCGCGAGCACGCGCGGATCATCAAGCTGGAAGACGGCACCGTGGAGATCGAAGATCTCGGCAGTCGCAACGGCACGACCGTCAACGGCGTGAAGGTCAAGCGGGTGCAGCTGAAGGTGGGGGACCGGATCGGTATCGGCGCCGCCACCTTTCTCTATGCTCGGCGAGACGAGCTGGGCGAGGAGATCTTCTCGCGCAACCGGATGCAGACGATCGGTCAGCTGGCCGTCGGTCTGGCCCACGATCTGAACAACGCGCTCTGCGTCGTCCAGGCCGCGGCCGGGGTCCTGCAAGACATCGGCGATCTCTCGCCGGCGGAGCGCGACGAGTGCCTCGCGGACGTGCTCTCGGGGAGCCAGCGGGCCGCGTCGCTCGCCAAGCGCCTCCTCAGCTACGCGCGCGGGCACGACGGCCGCGCGGAGGAGATCGATCTGCGCCAGGCCGTCGGGGAGGCCGTAGGCCTCTTGAAGCGCGCCTTGCCGCGCACGATCGCCATTCGCGCCGAGCTCGCCACGGGCGTGCGGATCTTCGCCGACCCGCTGCAGCTCCATCAGTTGATCTACAACCTCGCCCTCAACGCGCGCGACGCGATCGAAGAGAGCGGGCGCGACGGCTCCATCCTGGTGACGACGAAGGTCGTCGGGGACGAGGCGGAGCTGTCGATCACCGACGACGGCTGCGGCATGTCGGAGGAGGTCCGCTCGCGCATCTTCGAGCCGTTTTTTACGTCGAAGCCCGACGGCCGAGGTCATGGCGTGGGCCTCGCCACCGTGGCCGAGATCGTGAAGACCCACGGCGGATCCATGGAGGTGAAGTCCATCCTCGGGATGGGGACGACCTTCCAGATCCGGTTCCCGTCCATCAAGGCGCGGCCCTGGCCGATCCGTCGAACGGAGATGTCGCAGCTTCGGCTCGAGCCTCGCTCTGGAGCGGGACGCCTCGCGCTCGTGGTCGAGCCCCAGAAGGGCGTCCGCGACGCGGTCGCACGCTCGCTCCGTCGCGCTGGTTACCTGGTCGAAGACTGCGAGGACGCGCGGTCGGCCGCCGAGAAGCTGCGAGGCCGCGCGCCGACCCTCGTGCTCGTCGATCTCGACGAAGCCGGCCGAGACTTGCGGGGCTTCATCGGCGAGCTGCGCGCCGTGGACGAGAAGGTCGCGCTGGTCGGGCTCTCCGCGACCGGCGGCGAGGGAACCTTGGCGGAGGCGCGCGCGCTCGGCGTGCCGGCGCTGCTGCTCAAGCCGTTTTCGCACCTCGAGCTTCTCGAGACCGTCGCGCTCGCGGTGCTGGCGCGAGACGGCGTCGATCTCGACACCACGGTCCAGCTCGAGGTGGACTGACGCGTCAGCGGCAGCTGCCCGATACGCAGGTCGCTGGCTGAGGCGGAGCACACGGCGGTACGACGAGCTGGCACCCGGCGTGGTGGAAGGCCTTGCACTCGGCCGCTTCCACCAGGGTGCTGGCGCGATCGACGGCGCCCTTGCCGCTCTGGTTCACGACGGTGGTGCACGCGTCGAAGCAGCTCGCCCGCAGGCCGACGCTCGCGCAGTCCGCGTCGGTGGCGCAGGCCACGTTTTCGCTCGCGACCTTCGCGACGCGCTCGCGCGCCGCAGCCGCCGCCGCGCTGCAATCCCCGGTGGGCGTCGCGAGGCTGTCCGGCTGTGCCTCCCCACCTCCCGCGCAGGAGAGAGAGAACAGGAAGGTCGCCAGAGGCAGGTTCTTCATTCGGGTCGCTCGAGCTTGCGAAGGTCTTCCGGTGTGTCGACGTCGACGAACGAGTCGAGCGCGGGATCATCGCGCGTCACGCGTGGGTCGTCGAGGAGCTCTTCCGCGGTCACGGCGCGCACCTCCAACTGCTCCGCGAGAGCGCGCATGCTCCGCAGTCCGCGGCCGACCAACGCGTGAGCGCGGTCGCGGACCGCCGTCCTGAAGACGGCGCAGAGGAGCTGCGGCCTGCCGCCGATCGTCGCGATGGCGGCGTCGTGGCTCTGCACGAGATCGTTCAGCCGTGCGATCACCGAGGCGGCGAGCCGCGGGTGGTCGGTCCCGCACACGAACACATGGCTGGCGCGCTCGCCGACGGCGTCGAGCCCGCGCACCAGCGCGACGAGCGGGCCACCGTGCGGCTCCTCGTCTCGCACCACCTCCACACGCAGAGGCTCCAGCTCCAGCACCTGCCCGGCGGCCGCGACCACCACCACGGGGCGCGCCACCTCCGCGACGACTCGAGCGGTGCGGGTGAGCAAGGGCTCGCCGCCGAGGCGGATGCCCGCTTTGTCACGCCCCATGCGCTCCGAGCGGCCGCCGGCGAGCACGATGGCGGCGAGGGGCGCAGCTGGTAGGCTCTCGTCCATCATGGAGGTTCTCCTCGTCCTCGGGTTCCTCTTGCTGATCTACATCCTGTCGGGGCTCCGCCAGATCGATCAGTGGGAGACCGCGCTGAAGTTCACGCTGGGGAAATTCACCGGACGTGTCGAGCCGGGGCTCACCCTCATGTTTCCGATCATCCAGAAGATGAAGCGCGTGGACATGCGGACGCGCAACCGAGATCTGCTCCGCCAGATGGTGATCACCCGCGACAACGTGACGACCATGGTCGACGCTGTCGTGTATTACCGCGTCCTCGATCCCGAGAAGGCGGCGCTCGCGGTGGAGAACTACGAGGCGGCGGTGAAGGACCGCGCGAAGGTCGTTCTCCGTGACGTCGTCGGCGAGACCCCGCTCGACCAGCTGCTCGCGCATCGCGAGGAGATCGCGGCCAAGGTGCGCACCCAGGTCGAGACGGTGGTGAACCAGTGGGGGCTGCACGTGGAGCTGATCGGCCTGCAGGACGTGCAGCTGCCCCCGCAGATGCAAGAGAGCCTCGCGAAGGTGGCGATCGCCGAACGAGACCGCAAATACGTGGTCATCAAGAGCCAGGCCGACGTCGAGAGCGCGAAGAACTTCGCGGAGGCGGCCGAGATCCTCGCAGGCTCCCCTGGGGCGATGGAGCTCCGGCGGTTCGAGACGTTGGCCAACCTCGCCCAGAGCGGCGCGACGAAGGTGATCTTCGACCTCGCCAAGCCCTTCGACGACGTGCACGGCCAGGCGCGGAAGATCGCCGCGGCCACCGCCGAGGCGGCGACGGGCCAGCTCGCGCAGGTGCCGCGCTCCGCGCCGCTCCAGACCATGCAGGCCGCCCAGGCGGAGTACGAGGCCCAGGCGATCGCCGAGGCGGAGGCCGCGCAGACGGCGCTCGCCCGGCGAAAAGTATAAATGGCAGAACTGTCAGAAAAGTCCGCGCCGATAGACCGATCCGCGGCCGTCGCGGTCGTCGCCGCCAAGCTCCTCGCCGCGAAGGGCGAGCGCGATCTCGCCGCGCTCGTTGAGCGCTCCTCCATGACACAGGCCCCGGGAACGGAGTCGTGGACCGTGGGCAGCCGCATGGTGGACGC
Organism: Myxococcales bacterium; assembly: GCA_016794345.1. Taxonomy (GTDB): domain Bacteria; phylum Myxococcota_A; class Polyangia; order Polyangiales; family Polyangiaceae; genus Xiheicaenibacterium; species Xiheicaenibacterium phototrophicum. The sequence goes on along the minus strand of JAEUKE010000035.1, from coordinate 31,099 downwards.
TTGCAGGCTCGCGTTGATCGTCAGCCCGGAGGACTTCGTGCGCCTGCGCGTGCGCGAGGGTGATCTCGACGAGATTCGCTGGGCGGTGGCGTCCGCGGTCCGGTCCGGCACGACGGAGCTCGCGGAGCTGCTCGTCGTGGTGCGGCTCCCGTTCGTCGACGCGCCCTGGTCGACGGCCTACCGCTCGTCGCGTCCCGCGGCCGACGACACCACGCCCGAGGGGGTGATCGAGGCCGCGGCAGGCCTGGCCGAGGCATACGGGCACCGGCGGGCCGCAGCCCTGCTGCGCCGGAGCGCGCTCGACATGGTCGATATCCCGGAGGAATGGATCGCCCAGCGGCGCATCGTCTTGCAGGTCGTGCCGGCCGACCTGGTGGCGAGCGAACGTGACCCGGATCTGGCAGAAATGCTGCGCCGGTGTGTCACGCATGCGGCCACCCGTGCGTGTGCGCGCGTCCTCAGCTTCGAAATCCGGCTTCGTCCTGCCGAGTGAGGTTGATAAGCTGGCCGAGTATTGAGGAAAGCGTCAGGCGAGAACTTCACGATAGACATCGAGCATGGCGTCGCCGTGGCTCGAGTCCAGCGGCGCACCGAGATCGAACGTGACGTCCAGCTCCTCGTGCTGAAGTCCAGGGCGCTCATCCTGGACGACGTCGCGGGCTTCGTCCTCGACGTGCGGCGCGCGCCGGGCGCAGTCACACCGAAGATCGAGAGGGCGTTCGGGGAGATCTTGTCGGCGTGGGAAGCCAGCGGCCAGCCGATCGCCGTGCTCGTCGCCGACCCCGTCCAGCGGATGCAGCTCGGTCAGCTCGTCTCGAACGAGGCGCCTCGATTCGGAGGCCTGTTCTCCGATCGCGAGGAGGCCAGGCGATTCGCCGGCGCGAGCGGGGTGAACCCCTCGACCGCCATCACGAGCGTCCTCGTGGATCGCCCTTCCCGGTTCCGCAGTTAGAGCCCCGCGCGCTGCGCGGTGCGTCAGCTCGTTTGCGGTCGAGCAGGTGCCAAGCCGTCTGTTTCCCGTCGGCTGCACGAAAGTGCGGCTGGCTCGGTAGTTGCTTATCTCCCTTCGCCACGGGCTAAGTGCGAAGCGGCTTACGCGGTTCTGTCGAAAAGTTGACGAATGCTTGCCTCGCCGGCCTGACCAGGGCAATGGAGGACCCCAGCTCACATGGACTCCGTGTTGACGCTCGACGATGGGCAGCTTCGTGACAGCACCCCTGCTCCGCCGGCCCCCAAGCCGGCTCAGGCGAGGGACGGTCGCGCGCTTATTGACGCAACCAAGCCGTTCGCGGCCGAGAACACCGCCGAGAGCTGGCGTCACCTCGTCACGGTGATCGCGCTGCTCGCGGGCGGCACGGCCCTCGCCGCGATGGCGCCGTGGTGGCCCGTCCGGCTCGCCGCTGCCGTGCTCGACGGCCTGCTCATCGTCAGGCTGTTCATCGTCTACCACGACCACATGCACGGGGCCTTGCTCAAGGACTCGAAGCTCGCGAAGGCGATCCTCTCGGTCTTCGGCGTGCTCGTCATGGCTCCTCCGAAGGTCTGGCGCGAGACGCACAACTACCATCACGCGCACACCGCCCAGATCGTCGGCTCCCACATCGGCTCGTACCCCGTCGTCACGGTCGAGATGTGGAAGAAGATGAAGCCCGCCGATCGCCTCAAGTACCGCGTCGTGCGGCACCCGCTCACCGTTCTGCTCGGCTACGTGCCGATCTTCATGATCGGGATGTGCGTGAACTCGCTCCGCAAGTCGGTCGTTCGCTACTGGGACTCCGCTGCGGCGCTGATCATCAACTGGGCGCTCACGGCCGGCCTCATCTACTTCGCCGGCTTCACGACGACGTTCTTCGCGTTCCTCTTGCCGCTCATGGTCGCCTGCGCGTCGGGCGCGTACCTCTTCTACGCGCAGCACAACTTCCCGGACATGACGCTGCAGCCGCGCCACCAATGGACGTACGCGAAGGCCGCGCTCGAGTCCTCGAGCTACATGGAGCTCGGCCCGGTGATGCAGTGGCTGACCGGCAACATCGGCTTCCACCACGTCCACCACCTCAACCCGCTCATCCCGTTTTACAAGCTGCCCGACGCGATGGCGTCCATCCCCGAGCTGCAGCACCCCGGGGTGACGACGCTGACGCCCTCCGCCATCACCGCCTGTTTCCGCCTCAAGCTGTGGGATCCGCAGCAGGGCAAGATGGTCGGATACCCCTGAGCCAACACGTGGACAGCGCGCTTCAGAAGGAGCTCCGGAGGCGGATCGAGGCGTTCGTCGCCGATCTCGAAGGTCTCGTTCGTGAGGCCGCGCTGCAGGCCGTCGCCGACGCGCTCGGCGTCGGCGACGTCGCCACGGCCAAGCGAGCGCCGAGGGCGTCCAAGCGAGCGCCGTCGAAGCGAGCCGAGCAGCCCAAGGCAGCGAGCAAGCGCATCCGCCGCTCCGCGGAGGATCTCGAGCGCGTCGCCTCCGCGATCTTCGACTACGTCGCGAAGAACCCCGGCAAGCGCGCGGAGGCGATCAAGTCCGCGCTCCAGATCCCGACCGCCTCGTGGGCGCTCCCGGTGAAGAAGCTCGTCGACGAAGGCCGCCTCGTCGCGCGCGGAGCGAAGCGCTCGACGACCTACGTCGCGAAGCAGTGAGTCACGCTCGCGCGAAGCGGCTACTCCAGCGAGCTTCTTCGCTCACCGACGCGCTCGACCTTCACCATCTCGACCAGGTCGGGCAGCTCCTTGTCCTTCCATCGCTCGTGTGACCACTCGTTGAGCGCCAGCGGCACGCTCCGGCTGGCCTCGAGCGGGCGGAGGGTCACGCGATACGAGGTCAGTCGAACGCCGGCTCCCTCGGGCGCGAGACGCGTGACCTCCACGACGAGGACTTTCGGCTCTTCCTTTGGCGGCTGCGCGCCCGCTGGCTTCGCGTCCGCTGGCTTCGCGTCCGCGGGCTTCGTTGTCTCCGAGGGCAGCTGAAGCGAGAAAAACGGGACCTCGAACAGGGTCTCACGCGCGCCCATCGTGAAGCGCCACGCGAGCAGCCGCTCCGCCTTGACCTTGTCGGGGCGGGCCTCGTTCAGGACCTGGAGGATCGTCCCTTCGTCGCCGACCTTCGTGAACACCATCCCGCTCGATGAGCCGAGCGCGGGCCGCGCGGGTAGCTTCTCCAGGAACCGGGGCCCGCCGGCGTTCGTTTGATAGAGCTCCCGGTCCTTCTGCTCGCCGTCTCCTTCCCACGTCACGAGCGCGAACCGCTCCCCGGCGACTCGACGCATGCCGACGTAGGTGGGGACGCGGCCGGCTGCCTCCCGAAGACGAGCGAATGGCGCTGGCGACGCCGGCTCGTCGTAGGTCTCGCGGCGAGCCACGGCTCCGCCCGGCACCAGACCAGCCAGCCAGCTTGCCTCGAAGAAGGACAAGACGGGACCCACCTTCGTGATCCCGGCCTCGCTGCGCGCTTCGAGCCCGGTCTCCTCCGCGTAGCGGCGAAGCAGCGCCGCACGAGCGTCGCTCGCGTGCACCTCGTGCGTGACCAGCGGCTGGGCGATCGCCGCCGAGGGTTGCTCGTCTGCCACGGCCGCTTTCGGGCCGGCCGGCTCTCGGTGAGGCCCACCGCACCCGACCGCGAGGAGCGCCAGAGCGAGACCGGTTCGGACGAGCCGTGAGGACCGCATGAGAGCCCGAACGTAGTCGGCCTCGCGCCGTGGAGCCAAGTCGGCGCCAAGTGGTCCCGCGAAGCGATGCCGTGCCATACTCCGTTCGAGGCCCATGGGGGCAGACGAGCGCATCGACGAATTCGAAAAATGGTCGCGCGGCCGTGGTGCCGTCGCGCGAGACGTGGACCGGAAACGTATCGCCGGCGAGCTCTTCGAGATCGCTGGGCCCGGCCTCGTCTCGTCCGATCACGTCGAAGCGCTGGTCAAGCGCTACCGGGACGGCCTCGTGGGCGCGAACAAGGTGCTCCTGGCACGGCGAGTCGCGGAAGAGGTCCTCTCCTGGCAACAGGAGACGCCCTCGAATCCACCGCTCGGCTCGTCCGCTCCGCCCCCTCGCGAGCCCGAGCTGCATGCTGCTTCGACCAGGCCGCCCGCAGCGTCCACCAGGCCGCCTGCGGCATCGACAAAGCCGCCCGCGGCGTCGGCATCGACAAAGCCGCCTGCGGCGTCGGCGATCTCGGACGACCTCGATTTCGAGGGGCTCTTCGACGAGCGGCCACCTCGACGCTCATCGCTACCACCGGCTGCCAAGCCGGCGCGCGGGGCGAGCCCCCCGCCGCGCTCGTCTGCGCGCCCGCCGCCGCGGCCCGACCCATCCGAGCTCGACGGCTTCGACGGCGCGTTCGAGTTCGACATTTCCTCATCCAAGAAGGAGGGGCTCTCGGGGGTGGAGGTCATCCACCACAAGCGTCACGTCGAGCGCGAGGGAGACGCCGACGACATCGGTGGGAGCTGGCTCGAGCAGGACGAAGCTGGGGGCAAGGCGCGTCGCTCACGCGACCTCTCGGATCCTCCGGCGCGGCCGTCCAGCGAGCCACCGGCTTCGCTCAAGCGCGCTGCGCCGCTCCTCGCGTCGGAGATCTCCCTCGACGACGCCCCCAAGCGATTCCAGGCGGGGAGGAGCAAGCCACCGTCGGCGCCGCCAAAGACCGGTGTGCCCCTGGCCGACGTCGAGAACGACGGTCGCGGCATCGATCCGGAGCGCCGCCGCCTCCACGAGGACGTCACCGATTCCATCGCGCCTCCGCCGCTCGCCGCTGCCGGCCCGCTCGGGAAGTATCCGCTCGGCGACATCGTCGAGGACAAGCGCTTCTCCGTCAGCGACTACGTCAGCACGAAGATCCTCGTGGGCGCGGGCGGCGCGCTCTTCATCGTCCTCCTGCTCGCGACAGTCATCTTGCGGCCATCTTTCCTCTTCGGGGACCCGCACAAGCCGGTGAGCGGGCGCATCGAGATCGAGAACCTCGGCGCCTCGCTCGAGTTTCGCGACACCTGGTTTCACTCCGAAGACCTCGACGACTCCGAGAAGCAGGGGCCCTGGACTCGACACGTCTCGCAGTTCTATCGAGGCGGCAGCGACTTCCAGACAGCCAGTGCAAAGCTCACCTTCATCGTGTTCGAGAGCGCCAAACAGATGGCCTCGGACGAGGAGGCTCGACAGCTCGGGACGAACGAGACGCTCAACGCGGCCCAGCGCCGCAACTGCAACGCGTTCCAGTTCGAGGGCAAGAAGGGCACGCAGTGCACGGCGTTGGCGGGGCAGTTCGGTCGGTCGTATGGGGTGGTCGAGACCTGGTATGCCGAGGCCGGCAAGACGATCTTCTCGCGCGCGATGATGGAGATGCCCATGATGTCGATGGCGGTGGGAGGCGACGCCCAGCAAATGGCCGAGAATCAGGCGAATTTCGAGCGCGACCTCATCGCCGCGTTCGCCGAAGCGGAGAAGGTCGTCTTCAGCCTGCGCCTATCCCCGAAGAAGTAGCGCGCTACTCGGTGCGGACGACGCCGAGCATTCGCGGTCGCGCGCGTCCTCCGGCACCGACTCGATCGGCTCGCCGTCGTCGTCCAGGCGCTGCTCAGCTGGGGGCGAAGGCCCCAGCGCTTCTCAGCGCTCGACCATACCGAGCAGGTTCTCCATGGCCTGGGACGCCGCGCCCTTCAGGAGGTTGTCGAGCGAGCCGATCGCCACGAAGCTGCCGCGTCGCGAGTCGCCCCGCGCCCCGACGCGCGCGGTCGGCCTGCCCCAGACGTCTTTCACCGTCACCTCCTCCGGAGCGACGACCTCCACGACCGGGTCGGGGAAAGGCGAGGAGGCCTGGGCGTAGGCGCGGCGGAGCGCGCCGTCGAGGTCGGCGCTGCGCCCGCGCTCGGTGAGCCGCCCGAACGTGGTGGCGATGAGCCCGCGCCTCAGCGGGGCGAGGTGCGGTGCAAACGTGACAGAAACGTCATGTTTTGCCACGCGTGAGAGGGCGAGCTCGATCTCCGGCGTGTGCTGGTGGTTCGCGACGCGGTAGGGCGAAAGGTTCTCGCTCACCTCGGTGAAGAGGAGGTTCTCGGCGACCTTGCGGCCGGCGCCGGTCACGCCGCTCTTGCCGTCCACGAACAACGCGTCAGGCTCGGCCAGCCCCTCCGCGACCAGCGGTGCGAGCGGCAAGATAGCTGCCGTCGCGTAGCAGCCCGGGTTGGCGACGAGGCGGGCTTCGCGGAGCCTCGGCGCGTCGCCGGCCGCGGCTGGAAGCTGCGGTAGGCCGTAGTGAGCTTCGGCGAGCAGGGCCGGCTCGGGGTGCTCGAACCGGTAGTACTCCCGGAACACGTCGGGGCTCGTGAGTCGGAAGGCGCCCGAGAGGTCGAGGACGCGCCGGCCAAGACCGAGGATCTTGGGCGCGAGATCGGCGGAGGCCTCGGCTGGGGTCGCGAGCACCACGACGTCCGCTTCGCGCGCGGCGGCGAGCGCGTCTGCCTGGGGGCGCACGACGAGAGCGGCGAGCGCAGCAGGAAGGCCCGGTATCCAGCGGCCGAGCCCGACGTCTTTCCAGCGGTCGCTGAGGACGCTCACCACGGCGACGTCGGCCCGCTGCGCGGCCAAGCGCACGAGCTCGATCCCGGAGAACCCGCTCACCCCCACGACTGCGATCGAGGTCGTCATTGGTCGGCCCCATGTGACAAGGGGCGCGGACAAACGCAACCCCCGAGCGCTATCCTGGGCCTACCATGGCTCGCCCTGCTTTTTTCTTCCTGGTCGCGTCTTGCGCGATCGCGCCGGCTTCTTTCGTTGCTTGCTCCGACGACGGCGGCGAGGGCGGCTCCGCGGGCGGGCCGATGGGACCCGCGGGGGTCGGAGGCGGCGCGGTGCAGCCGCCCCCTCCTTCCTGCGATGCGGCCACCGAGGGCGGGAGCAAGACCGTCGCGGAGCCTGTCGTCACACACGAGCTCGCCGACGAGTGGCACGAGGCGTGGCTGGCCTCGCCGGCGGTCGCCGATCTCGACGAGGACGGAACGCCAGAGATCGTCGTCGCGCGGCACGGTCGCGTGATCGTCTGGCACGCCGACGGGAGCATCGTCTGGAAGAACGACGTCGACGGCCGGTGCTGGGCGTCGCCCGTCGTGGCCGATCTGGTGCCGAGCCGGCCAGGCCTCGAGGTCGCCCAGGCATCGGACGACAAGATCTACGCCTGGGACGCGACGGGGGCCGAGCTCCCGGGCTTCCCGGCCACGTGGCGGGGTGAGCTGCGCAGCCTCGCCGCCGGCGACATCGACGGCGGCGGGGATCTCGAGCTCGTCAGCGTCACGACGCAGAACCTCGACCAAAACGGGCAGAACGACATCATCATGGCGTTCAAGTCGGACGGCAGCCCGGTCGCCGGCTTCCCGCCCAACACGAGCGGCGCCTCCGGCTGCGACGACGCTTGTTACGTCTACAACGGCTACGACCAGAACGTCGCGATCGGCGACGTCGACGCGGACGGCGTGAGCGACATCTTCGCGACGCAAGACAACTCCTACAACTCGCTCCACGACGGCACCGGCCGCGCGTTCGACTGCGCGCCGGTCTTCGAGGGCAAGACGAAGTTCCTCGGCGTCCGAGGCCTGCATGATTTCGAGGAGGCGAAGCAAGGCTACGCGGAGGAGGAGTCGACGGCCCTGCAGGCCCACCACACGAACACCGCGCCGGCGATCGCGGACCTCGACGGCGACGGCAAGGCCGAGCTCGTCTACGTGGCGTCGGTCCAGAACGCCTCGCAGGACGACCGCGAGAAGGGGGTGGCGCTCTGGGTCTTGAACAACGACGGCACGCGGCCCGCGGCCTGGAGCACGCCGCTGCACTTCCCGGACTATTTGAGCGGGCTCTGGGACTACGGTGAAACCAACGTCGTGGCCATCACGAACCAGGTCACGGTGGCCGACATCGATCCGAACCGCCCCGGGCCGGAGATGGTCTTCGCCGGCTTCGACGGGAAGATCCACGCGGTCGACGCCTCGGCGAACGTCATCTTCGACGTCGCGTACACCCAGAGCGACGTGGTCGCCACCGGCGGGGTGGTCGTGGCGGATCTTTCGAAGGACGGCGCGCCGGAGATCGTCTTCTCGACGTATTCGACCGAAGACGGCTTCGGTGAGCTGTTCGTGCTCGACGGGGGAGGCAATTTGCTCCACCGGCTGCCTCTACCGGGGCGCGGCGCCATGCCCGTCCCGACGATCGCGGACGCGGACGGCGATGGTACGCTCGACATCGTCGTCAGCCTGAAAGACGCCGAAGACGGCGGGCCGCAGGTCCTCGTCTACGGCGTCGCGAGCTCGAGCGACAACTGCTTGCTCTGGCCCACTGGTCGTGGAAGCTACCTGAGAGATGGCTACGTCCCCCCCGGTCCTTGAGAACCCGCTGCTCGCGTTCGCCGATCCCATCCCGTTCGACAGGATCGAGCCGGCGCACGTGGAGCCCGCCGCAGACGCGCTCATCGCGGGCGCACGCGCCGCGCTCGAGTCCATCGCGAGCACGGCGACCGCGCGGACCTACGACTCGACGCTGGGCGCGCTCGAGGGCGCGACCGAGGCGCTCGAGCGCCTCGGTGTCGTGTGTGAGCACCTCGAGAGCGCCGCGACCAGCCCGGCGTTCCGCGAGGTGTGGAACCGCGCTCAGCCGAAGCTCTCCGCCTTCTGGTCGGAGCTCCCGCTGCACGCCGGGCTCTACGCCGCGCTCCGCGCGTTCGCCGAGACGGACGAGGCGCGGGCGCTCGATCCGGTCAAGCGCCGCCACCTCGACAAGACGCTCGACGAGTTCCGGCGCCACGGCGCCGAGCTCCCTCCCGAGGGGAAGAAGGAGCTCACCGAGATCGACGTCGCCCTGACGAAGCTCACGACCAAGTTTCAGCAGAACGTCCTCGACTCCACGAATGCTTACGAGCTCGTCATCGAAGACGAGTCGCGCCTGGCCGGTCTGCCGGAGCTCGCCAAGCTCGCTGCGCGCGAGAGCGCCAAGCAGAAAGGAAAGGAGGGGTTCCGCTTCACGCTGCACGCGCCGAGCTTCACCCCGGCGCTCACCTACCTCGACGACAAAGAGCTCCGGGAGGAGCTCTATCGGGCTCACACGAGCCGCGCGTCGAGCGGCGAGCACGACAACTCCGGCCTCATCCGCGAGATCCTCGAGCTCCGCCGGCGCAAGGCGAAGCTCCTCGGTTTCTCGGATTTTTCGGACTTCACCACGGCCGACCGGATGGCGAAGACCGGCGAGCGAGCCCACCGCTTCGTGGACGACCTCCGCGACCGCACCGCGTCCTACTTCGAGAAGGAGAAGGCCGCGCTCGCGACGTTCGCCGGGCGTCAGCTCGACGCGTGGGACGTGCCCTACTACGCGGAGAAGCAGCGGCGCGCGCAGTTCGACTTCGACGAGGAGAAGCTCCGGCCCTACCTCCCGATGGAGACCGTGCTCGCCGGGCTGTTCGAGATCCTCTCGCGGCTCTATGGCGTGCGCTTCGAGCCGGTCGAGATCCCCACGTGGGACGCTGCGGTGCGGCCCTATCGCATGCTGGACGAGGCGGGCGCGATCCTCGCCACGGTGTATCTCGACCTCTTCCCACGCGACAACAAGGTGCAGGGCGCGTGGATGGCGCCGCTCCGCACGGCGACGCCGCCCGGCGCGCACGCCGCAGTGGTGGCGGCGAACTTCACGCCCGCCGTCGGCGACACGCCCGCGCTCCTCAGTCATCGCGAGGTCGAGACGCTCTTCCACGAGCTCGGTCATCTCATGCACCAGTGCCTGAGCAGGGTGCCCGTCAGGCGCCTCGCCGGGACCAGCGTCGCCTGGGACTTCGTCGAGCTCCCGAGCCAGATCATGGAGAACTGGACCTGGGAGCGCCCGGCGGTCGACCTCATCGCGCGCCACTACCAGAGCGGCGCCGTCATCCCGGATGAGCTGTTCGACAAGCTCCGGAGGGCGCGGACCTTCCGGGCCGCGAGCACCCAGATGCAGCAGCTCGGATACGCGGAGGTGGATCTGGATCTGCACCGGCGGTTCGATCCGACCGCGGGCGATCCGGTCGCGCGCGCGCGTGAGGTGCTCCAGCGCCACGTCACGGCCAAGCTCCCCGACGGCTTCTCGATGATCACGAGCTTCGCGCACCTCTTCGCGAGCCCGGTCGGCTACGCCGCCGGCTACTACTCCTACAAATGGGCGGAGGTGCTCGAGGCGGACGCCTTCAGCCGCTTCCTGGAGGAAGGGCTGTTCAGCCGCGAGGTCGGCGAGGCGTTCCGCACCTCGATCCTCTCCAAGGGAGACAGCGAGGACCCCGAGGTGCTCTACCGCCGGTTCCGCGGCAGGGAGCCCAGCGTGGACGCGCTCATGCGCCGCCAAGGCCTCGGGGCCTGAGCCCCGCGCTCACTCGCGTTTGGCGGTCTTGCGGTCGGCCGCCTTCTTTTTCTTCTTCTTCTTCTTCTTCTCGGCCTTGTCGCCCTTGTCGGCGGTCTTCTCGCCGCCCTCGGTCTTCTTCGGTCCGAAGCCCTTCGGGCTCTTCCAGCGCGGCTTGATGTGGACCTTCAGCACGTCGCGCAGGAGCCCGATGTGCGCGCAGTGGTCCATCTTGTCGTTGCCGTCGTAGCCGCGGATGTGGACGTTGCCCGAGTCGAACTTGTGGTTCTGCTCGAGACCCCAGCGGTCCTTGCGTGACTTGCCGGTTTTGTATTTCGCGCCGAGCTTGTGGACGATGTAACCCGCCGTCTCGGTGGTGGACGCGTACCCCGGCGGGATGATGGAGGAGTGGCTGAAGAAGAAGAAGCGCTTGCCGGCCTTCGCGCGCTTCGCGAAATCGACGAACGGCGTCAGCTGGCCGTCGTTGAGGGAGCCGTCCCCGTTGTATCCGGCGTGTAGACCGTCGAGGAGAATGACGGAATCGACACGCTCCTTGCCGAAGTCCTGCCGGAGGATCTGCTCGACCGCGCCGTAACCCGCGCTCCAGGCCGAGAGCCCGATCTTGCGCGCCTTCGCGCTCTTCAGGCCGCGCTTCTTGGCGACCTCCTCCTCCACGCTCGCGATGAGCTCCTTGAACGCGTTGGGTGCGGCGAACGTCTCGCCGTACACGCCGGAGCCGATTCCGAGCGTGATGCCGACGAAGACAACGCCGTCCATCACGCGGACGAACTCTTTCCGCGCCGGATCGTGGCCGTGAAAATGGACGATGACGTCGAACTTCCCGTCCTTCGTCACGCCCCCTCGCGACGGGATGAGCATCTGCCCGACGGTCGGCGCGCGGTTCCAGGGCTCGTAGACCCCGTTGCCCGGGTCCTCCGTCATGCAGGGGTTGATCCCGCCCCGTTCGTCGACGGTCTTCTGCGTCTGGGAGGCTTCGGTCGGCTTGGCGGGGACGAAGGCGGAAGCCTTCTTGGTCTCGGCGCCGTCATCCTCCGCGAGGGCGCGGCCGGCCGGGAGGGCCAGGGCGACGAGCGCAAGGAGCGCCGAGAAGAAGCGTGGAAGCGAGGATGTCATCTTGCTGCACCGACCCCTTGTCGCTGCCTACCAACAGGGTCGAGTAGCAGCGCGGCTCGGGGCGCGCAAACTCTCACGCCATATGTAGGCCTTGGTGCGAGCCCGTTCCGTTGATTGTGGAAGAATCCGGTGTCACTTGACCCGCTGGCTCACGGGCCCGTAGCTTGGATGACGATGGCCCTGCTTCCGCTTGTTCGCCGCTCGAGGTCTGCTCGCCTCCTCCCGCTCTTGCTTCTCGCCGGTTGCGGGGACCCGGAGGTGGTGGTCGGGCAGACGGGCGGTGGGGGGGAGGGTGGCGGCGGCGACGCTTCGACCACGCAGAGCTCGAGCACGGGAATCCAGATCTCCGGCGGCGGCGGTGCCGGCGGCTCGGGTGACGGCGGGGGCGGCGGACCCGACACGACCGGCTGCGGCGACGGGCTCATCCAGGCGGGGGAGGTCTGCGACGACGGCAACAGCATGCCCGGCGACGGCTGCTCGGCCGACTGCAAGACCGTCGAGGCGGACTTCGCCTGCCCCACCCCCGGCCAGCTCTGCGTCTCCACGGTGGTGTGTGGCGACGGGCTCCTCACCGGCGCGGAGGAGTGTGATGACGGGGACGTCACGGCCGGCGACGGCTGCTCCGACCTCTGCGAGATCGAGCCTGGGTGGCAGTGCAACGTCCCGAGCTTCCCGTGCACCGCCGCCCTCTGCGGCGACGGCATCATCGCCGGCAACGAGGAGTGCGAAGATGACGATGCTGTCCCGATGTCGGGGGACGGCTGCTCCGACACCTGCCAGCGCGAGCCGGGCTGGGCGTGTGGCGCCCCCGGCGCGCCGTGTCACCTGACGATCTGCAACGACGGCATCAAGGAGGGGGACGAGCCCTGCGACGACGGCAACGACGACATCGGAGATGGCTGCAACCCGTTCTGTCAGATCGAGCCGACGTGCTCCATCGGCCCGTGCACGTCGAACTGCGGAGACGGGCTCATCCTCCCCTCCGACATGGAAGAGTGCGACGACGGAAACACGAGCGACGGCGACGGCTGCTCGGCGACGTGCACGGTCGAGGCGGGCTTCGGTTGCATCGACGTCCAGGGCCCGCTGCCGACCCAGCTCGTCGTGCCCGTCGCCTTCCGCGATTTCATCGGCATCCCGCAGGGTGGCTCGACGAAGCACCCCGACTTCCAGGCGTTCTCGGGGAGCCAGGCGACGCTCGGGTTGGTCGGCGCCACGCTCCAGGCCGACAAGAAGCCGGCGTACACGGGCATCTGTGAGGCATCGCTCGTCGGCCCGTGCCCTTACGGTCAACAGACCACCACGCAGGCCAATTTCGACCAGTGGTACAACGACGTGCCGGGGATCAACGTCAAACACGTCTCCCAGCTCACGCTCAATCAGCAGCCCGACGGCAGCTACTACTTCCCGGACGCCAGCTTCTTCCCGCTCGACGGCATCGGCTGGGTGGGTCTGGGCAACGAGAGCAGCTCCGCCGGGCACAACTTCGCGTTCACCTCCGAGATCCGCACCTGGTTCACGTTCCACGGCGACGAGGAGCTGGCGTTCTCGGGCGACGACGACGTCTGGGTCTTCATCAACGGCGGTCTTGCCCTCGATCTCGGCGGTCTGCATCCGAGCCGCTCGGGGTCGTTCACGCTCGACACGGCCCTGGCGACAACGCTCGGCCTGGTGGCAGGCAACGTCTACGAGGTGGCGCTCTTCCACGCCGAGCGGCACACCGACGCGTCGAACTTCAACCTGACCTTGAACGGGTTCGTCAGCGCGAAGAGCGTGTGCGAGACCGACTGTGGCGACGGCATCGTGGCCGGCGACGAGCTTTGCGACGACGGCGTCAACGACGGGAGCTACGGCGGCTGCATGCCGGACTGCACGCCGGGCCCCCGCTGCGGCGACGACCTGCAGCAAGACCCGCCGGAGGAGTGCGACGAGGGCGTGAACCTCGCGACGTATAGCTTCACCGGCGCGCCCGGGTGCGCGCCCGGGTGCGTGCTCGGCGCCTACTGCGGCGACGGCATCACGAACAGCGTCTTCGGCGAGCAGTGCGACGAGGGCGCGAACAACGACGGCAGCTACGGCGGCTGCAACACGGACTGCACGCTCGGGCCGCGCTGCGGCGACGGCGTCAAGCAGGCCTCCGAGATGGAGGAGTGTGACGACGGCAACACCGTGGGCGGCGATGGTTGCTCCGCCAACTGCAAGAACGAGGGCCCGGCCTGACGGTCAAGCGGCGGTTCCGAGCGAGAAGAAGAAGGTCGCGCCGCGCCCCTCTTCGCTCTTCGCCCAGACCCTGCCGCCGTGTTTGCGCACGATTCGGTCGACGGTCGCGAGGCCGATTCCCGGTCCCCTCGAACTCGCTGGCTCGGTGCAGGTGCTGGAAGACGCCGAAGAGCTTGCCGGCGTACTGCATGTCGAAGCCAACTCCGTCGTCGCGGACGAAGAACACCCGTTCGCCGTCTTCGGTCGTCACCCCGACGTCCACGTGGGCGTCGTTCTTGTTGCTGGTGAACTTCCAGGCGTTGCCGAGGAGGTTCTCCAGGAGCACCTGCAGCACCATTCTTCCATGGCGGCCTTCGTGCCGTCGCTATCACGTCCGTGCCATCCCCGACGGTTCGAGGCAGCGGGCCGCGCGCGCGGGACCATCGCAGCGGCTGCCAGGAATGACGCAAGGATTGCGAGGCCGCGCCGCTGGTCGTCGTCGGGGCGGCCGCCGCCTGCTAGGCTCTGGCTCCGATGAGCGGCCCCATCCCGATGCCCGAGGCCATCCGCGCGTCTCTCACGAAGCGGCTCGGCCCGGTCTATTTCAGCGATCTCAAGGCGCACCTCGACCGGGACGGCGTGTTCATCGTCCGAGCCGATCTCGACCTCGTCGATTGTGGTGTCGCGGTCGCAACCGACGACGTCACGCTCGTGACGAAGTGGATCGAGGCGACGCAGCTCCGGAAGCCCTCGCGCTCGGAGCGCGAGGCGTGGGAGGCCGAGGAAGGGCGGCGGTGGATCGCGATCGTCGTGCAGCCGTTCGTGCTCGTGCAAGACGCGCCGGACGGCTGGGAGCCTCGCGCGCCCCAAGCCTGACGAGCAGGTGAGCCCATGATGCCCTCCCGCCGCTCGCTGTTGTCGCTCTCGACGCTGCTTTTCGTGGGCGCTTCGTCGTCCTGCCTTCTCGATTGGGAGCGCGACGACGATGCGAGCGGGGGCGGCTCACCGTCGACCACCAACACGACGTCCGCGACGAGCGTGTCGACTGGCGCGGGCAGCGACTGCCCCTCGCCGCCCTGTGGGCTGAGCTGCTTCGGCACGGTCTGCGGCGCAGAGTGTGATGGCGGGGAGTGTTACGCCAACTGCGGCAACAGCCCCTCATGCTCCGTCACGTGCAAGAACCAGGCAAGGTGCGACGTGGACTGCAACGGTGCGGGCAGCTGCACGGTCGCCGTCGAGACCGGTGCGAGCGCCGACGTCCTCTGCAACGGCGCAGGCAACTGCTCCGTCGGTGGTGATGGCTCCGGGCAGGCGGATGTCGACTGCGGCGGTTCCTCCTGCATCGTCGATTGCACGGAAGGCGTCACCGGCTGCGTGTTGTGCCCGGGCGGAGGTTGCATCAGCGACCAGTGCGCGACGTCTGGCTGCTCCTTCGATTGATACGTCGCTCCAACCAGCCGGCGAGGCGCGAGGCCAGGAGCGCGAAGGAGAGGACGGCGAGCGGCGCCCCGAGGATCGACGCGCCGTCGATCCAGAACGCGACCCCGGCCGACCGGAGCGCAGCCCGGACCGCCGGCTCCGAGAGCGCGGACGAGAGCTGCGGCTGCGCCTGGAGCGCGCCCGTGAGATCGAGGCGGCTCGGAAGGAATAGCAGCGCGAGCCCCGCGGTCGCGAGAGCGAGCGAGAGCGCGCCGACGATGAGCGCGGCGCAGCGCTCCAGTCGAGCGCGGGCGCCGGCACGCGAGAGCATGACGTGCGTGGCGAGCGCCGCGATCGTCAGGGCGTAGGCGAGCCACCGCCAGCCGAAAGCAGTGCGCGCGAGCCGGAGCGGGCGAGGCGGCTCGTCGAAAGGCGGCCGGCCACGGAGGAGCGCGAGCAGCGTCGCTCCGGTCGAGCCAGGACCGCCGGTGATGTTCGTCAGCGCGGCTTGGTCGATGACCACCCCGGCGCCGATCCGCGCTCGGGCCGCGTCCAAGGTGGCGGACGCCGACGCGCCGAGCCGGGCGCGTGTCTCGGCGTCCGAGAGGCGTATCGAGTCGGGGAGCGAGCCCACCATGGGCTCGGCGCGGGCGCGCGCGCGCGCGCGGATGAGCGCCCAGACGAGGCCGTCGTGCGCCGGCGCGCAGCTCGGCCTGGCAGGCGCGGCGAGGGCCAAGGCCGCCTTGGGTACCTCGACGGGCTCACAGATGGGCAGCCCTCGGAGCAGCTCTTCGAGCCACGCGTCGGCCAGCGCCAGCGCGAGCCGAGGCTTTCGACCAGCGAGGGAGATCTCGACGGCGACGTCGTCGCGCCGGCCCTCGATGTAGTCCGTGAAGACGGCGAGCACGGCGCGCGTGGTCTCCATCGTCCACCGTCGCGGCATGCTGCGCATGACGACAGCCCGAAGCGCGGGGCGCGAGAGGCGAACGCCCGCCGGCAGCTCGAGCGCGGCGAAGTGGTCTTCGAGGTACGGATCGAGGAAGCGGTCTCGGAAGACGCGTCGAGGTCGCTGTCGGAGCCAGAGGTGATCGTGCAGCGCCGTCGCGGCGTGATCCACGCTCCCGCGCAGATCGATGTGGACAGGCAGTCCGTCGTCGTCGCCTGCCAGGTATCGAGCGAGTCCTTCCGCGACCTCGACGAGTCGGGCGCGGAGCCATACCCGGGGGACGAGCTCCCGCGCGATCACCTGGATCTCCTCGTCCGAGAGCACGAACCCCGTCGCGTCTGCCACGACGGAGCGGGCCAGCGCGTCGACCCGCGGAAGCACGGCGTCGGCCGCGAGGCGATCCTCGAGCCGAACGGCGTCGGCGAGCGCGATCGCGGCGTTCGGCAGCTTCTTTGCTCGGTCACCGAGGGCCACGTCGAACGCGAGGTCGTCACGCTTGCCGGTGACGTAGGCCCCTGCCGTCGCGAGCGCACCCGCGAGGTCGTGCTCGAGCTCGCCGGGGGATACGACCGTGGCGAGCGCCGCGACGACGGCGCGGTGGTCGGCCGCATCGACCGTCAGCCGAGGGACGTCCGGGGCGGAGAACAGGGGGACCCCGGCGGCCGTCGCGTCGGCCAACGCAGCGGGGAGGACTGCGTCATAGAGGTGGTCGACGAGCCCGGCCTCGGCGAGGATGCGCTCGAGCTTCTCGGGGCTCGAGAGCGCCCGGCCGGCCTGCTCGATGACGAGCAGGAGCGCGAGCACGACGACGAACACGGCCGCCAGGAGGCTCCTCGCGCCCTTGTGGAATAGCCCGTCTCGCGCGCGCACGGTGGTGCCGTATCGTCTCGCGCCCGGTCGCCCCGGTCCACTTCGGTACGCCCGGTCGCGAGTGTACGG
Organism: Myxococcales bacterium; assembly: GCA_016794345.1. Lineage (GTDB taxonomy): Bacteria > Myxococcota_A > Polyangia > Polyangiales > Polyangiaceae > Xiheicaenibacterium > Xiheicaenibacterium phototrophicum. The sequence continues at coordinate 14,136 of JAEUKE010000035.1, read as the reverse complement.
GCGGTGACGCAACGGTTGCGATCTCGAGGCCCCCACGGGGGGCCCTTGACGCTCGCTCCGCGTCGGCAAAAGCAGCGTCATGCTTCTCCCGCGACTTCCCGGCTCACGCCGCCGGTTCCTCGGGCACGCCGCGATGGTGGCCCTCGGTCCGCTCACTGGCTGCGGCGACGACGAGACGACGCCGCCGGAAGAGCCGAGTGTCTTCCTCCACGGCGTCGCCAGTGGCGATCCGCTCGCGGACGCGGTCATCCTGTGGACTCGGGTCACCGCCGAAGGAAATGACTCGATCGAGGTCGGTTGGGAGATCGCGACCGATCCAGAGCTCGCTTCGGTTGTCGCGTCGGGGACGGTGACCACGAATGCGGAGGTCGACTTCACGGTGAAGGTCGACGTGACCGGGCTCAGCCCGGCGACGACCTACTACTACCGGTTCACCGCGGAGGGAGAGGGCTCGCCCATCGGCCGAACCCGCACGATCCCCGTGGGCAGCCCGTCGAGGCTGCGGTTCGCGGTGGTGTCCTGCGCGAGCTACGGCCACGGGTACTACCACGGGTATCGAAGCATCGCGGAGCGTCTCGACCTCGACGCGGTCATCCACCTCGGCGACTACATCTACGAGTACGGAGACGGGGAGTACGGGGACGTTCGTGAGCTCGACCCGCCACACGAGACCATCACGCTCGAGGACTATCGCAGGCGCTACGCTCACCACCGCGCCGATCCCGATCTCGCGGAGGTCCACCGCCAGCACCCGTTCATCGCGGTCTGGGACGACCACGAGCTCGCCAACAACGCCTGGAAGGACGGCGCGGAGAACCACGACCCCGCAACGGAAGGTGCGTTCGCGGACAGAAAGGCCGCTGCGGCGCGCGCCTACTCGGAGTGGATGCCCATCCGCGCCGCCGACCCGACGAAGATCTACAGGCGGTTCACCTTCGGCGATCTCGTCGACCTCTTCATGCTCGACACGCGGCTCTGGGGACGCGACGAGCAGGCGATCGACAAGGACGACCCTGCCATCGTGGACGAGGCGCGCACGCTCCTCGGACAGGACCAGGAGACGTGGCTCGCCGAGGGCCTCACGTCGTCGCAGGCGATCTTCAAGGTCCTCGGACAGCAGGTGATGATGATGCCGTTGCCTGTGCTGAGCCTCACGAACACCGACCAGTGGGACGGCTATGTCCCGGCTCGGGAGCGCCTCTATTCGCTCGTCACGTCGACGCCGGTGAGCGGGTTCGTCGTGCTGACCGGCGACATCCACACCTCGTGGGCGGGAAACCTCGTGCCCCAAGGGGCGACCTTCGACGAGGCCACGGGGGCCGGATCGATCGGGGTGGAGCTCGTCGTTCCGGGTATCACGTCTCCGGGGCTGGGGGACTTCTGGGCTGATTTCGGGCCCGAGATCCGCGACAACAACCCCTACCTGTCCTTCGTCGACGTCGCCAAGCGCGGCTACGTGGTGCTCGATGTCACGCGCGAGCGCTTGCAGGGAGCCTTCGTCCTCCTCTCGCAGGTGGAGGAGGAGACGCGAGCCGACGAGATCGAGGCGGGCGCCTTCTCGCTCCGCGTGGGTACATCGCACTTCGTCGACGACGTTGCGGCGCCGGCGGCCGAGGCTCCTCGCCCGGCGCCGTGACGTCCTGACCCCTCGTCGAGGTCGTCGCAACGAGTGCAACCGGCGAGCCGTGTAGGGTAGAGTCCCCTCCGGGATGGACCTCTACTTCATGTCTCCGCCACACGCGGGGTGGGCGCTCCGCGGGCGCGCCAATTTCCGCAGCCGCGTCGCGGAGCCTGTGGACGCCGCCAAGGCGCGCCTGGAATGGCTCACGCTCGCCGAGCAGATCGAAGTGCTCGGCGGAACGGTCGTGGTGCTCGAGCCCCCCGACGCGTCGATGTCGGGCCTGCCTTATGCGGCGGAAGCTGGGCACCCGCTCCCTCCTCTCCAGCCAGGGGCCAGGCCTCGCTTCTTGCTCCCGCGGATGAAGCCGGAGCACCGGCGCCAGGAGAAGACGCTCTGGGGGCCGTTCTTCGAGCGGCTCGGCTTCGAGGTGATCGACCTGGGTGTGGGCATCTGGGAAGGCCAAGGAGACGTCGCGAGCTTCGACGGAACGACGATGCTCTTCTGGGGCGGCCGCACCGACCGGGTGGGGGAGCAGGCGGCTCGCCAGCACTTCCCCGGGGAGGTGCTCGAGCTCGAGGTTCGGGAGCCGGCGTTTCACGGCAACATGGCGCTCGTCCCGCTGGAGCACGCGGACACGATCTTCGTGTGCGCCGACGTGCTCGAGGACGACTCGGTCGCGATGCTCGAGGCCCGCTTCGGGAAGGACCGCATGCACCTCGTCTCCGAGGAGGAGATCAAGATGTACGCGACAAACGGCCTGCCCATCGGCGACACCATCTTGTGTCCGAGCATCGTGCCCGACCGGGTCAAGCGGGCCATGGAGAAGGCCGGGATGAAGGTCGTGTCGCTGTCGATGCCTGAGCTCTGCGAGAAGGCTGGCGGCGCTTCGCGTTGCCTCGTCACGAAGCTCGAGAACGCTCCGTCCATCGAGATCCCGGCGGAGCTGACCCTGGCAGCCGCTGCTCGGAAGATCCGTTCCTGACGCCCGGGCCTTAGCGTCGGAGCCGATCGTGCCGTCCTGTTCGGGTGGCCGAACGACCCCGGACCGTCTCTCTCCTCCTCCTCGCGCTCGCCGCAGCGTCGCTCGCTGGCTGTGAGCTCCAGCTCTGCCCGTCCGAGGGCGCCTCCGACGCGGCCGAGGTCGTCGGGACGTCCGATCAGGCCATCATCGGCGGAACCGTCGACACCGAACATCACGCGACGGTCGCTCTCCTCTTCACCATGCCGGATGGAGGCAAGGGGCTCTGCAGCGGGACGATCATCGCGAAGCAGGGGGACGTCGGACATGTGCTCACGGCAGCCCACTGCGTCCAGGGCGTGATCGACCACGTCTACGAGGCGGTGGACTGGCGAGACTGCGCCGGCTGGGGCGACCCGGCGCGTTGCCGCGCGTCGTACACCCCGGTGAGCTGGCAGGCCCACCCTGATTATGACGATTCTGTCTACACGGACGACTTCGCCGTCGTGACGTTCACGGGAGCGACGGCATCCACCCCGGTCGTGCCGGCCGCGAGCGCGGGAGACGGGCTCGGCGTGGGTGATCCGGTCGTGCTCTCGGGTTACGGCCGCACGTACGCCGGGGAGTCGAACGGCAGCCCCACCCAGTCCGTTCGGCACCAGGTCGCGGTCACCATCGCCTCCGAAGGACCCGCGTACCTGCGCTTCGACGCCTCCACTGGGAAGACGGCGTGTTTCGGCGACTCCGGAGGGCCGGCGTACGGCGTCGTGAGCGGCGCGGTCCGTGTCGTCGGGGTCGCGTCGACAGCCGACGCGAACTGCCAGTACGTCGCGACCTACCGGCGAGTCGCGGACGTCTACGCCGAGTTCATCGGTCCGATCGTGGAAGGCGATGATCCCTGTCCTGCGTGCGGCGGCAGCGACCCTGGCCCCGAGCCGGGTGAGGGCGGCCACGTGAGCGGTGACGGAGGAGCCGGCGGCGACGCTGCCGGCGGTGGCGGCGCCGGCGCCGCTCCCGCTCCCGACGGCGGCGGTGGCCAGTCCTCGAGCTCGCCTCCCCCGGAAGGCGAGGAGGACGCGTGTGTGCCGCTCAAGATCAGCTGCTCGGCGGCGGAGCCCGGCCAAGCCACGGCCGACTGGCCGGTCGCGTTGCTCGGGCTGCTCGCGCTTCGCCGGCGTGCTCGGCGCACAAATGAAAAAAGGGCGCCGGCCCACGGGGGGTGAGGTCCCGTGCGCTCGAGACTCGTTGCGTGTGCCCGAAGGCTCCGCGCGACGGCTCTCTTGCGTCTGGTTCCTGTTCCCGCGAGTCGAACGCCTTGCCCAGTCTCGTTGCAGCCGCCATGCCCGCGCCGGCGCCCGCGCCGGTGGGGTCGGCGCGAAAATGGTGAGACAGATCCGGGTAAGGCGCTCGCCCACCGAGGCACGGATGTCGGATACTGAGCCATCTACGATGGCTGTGCTCCTGACGGATCTGCGCTTTCCGACGGACGCGCTCCGCTCTGCTCCTGGTCCCCTCGTCGCCGTTCGCCGTGACGAGACTGGCCGCCCGCTGGCCGCGGTCGCGGCCCACGTCGTTCATGCTCCCGTCGAGCGGGTCTGGTCGGTCGTGTCGGACGTGAAGAGCTACCCCGGCCGGGTCCCCATGTTGGAGAAGGTCGAGCTGAAGGGCGACCGGGTGGTGGTGAAGCTCCGGTTCGGCATGAGCCTCTTTTCGGTCGGGTTCTCGTTCACGGCGGACGTCACCCGGGAGGCAGGCAAGAGCATCGAGCTCACGCACGTCGCCGGCGAGCCGGACCGGCTCGTCTTGCGCTACGACCTCGAGGCCCTCGAGGACGGCATCACGCAGGTCCACGCGGGCATCACTTTCGAGCCCGACTCCCTCGGTTGGCTCGCGAAGTACTTCCTCCGCCATCACCCCGAGATACGGTACGGGATCTTCCCTGGGTGCGCGGTCGCGTTGATCGAGAGCATGCGAGCCGTGGCCGAGAAGGGGCACGAATCAAAATGACGAAGCTGTTTGCTTTTTTCGGCCTCGCCCTCGTGGCCTGCGGCACGAAGGCAGAGCCGACGAAGAGCAGCGCCGCCGCGCCTCCGCCGCCCGCGAGCTCGCCGGCGCCGGCGCTGGCGGAGACCGCACCGCGCCCCACGCTGCCCTCGAGCGCGACCTGGCCGGAGGTGGCGTTCGCCTCGATGAAGATCTCGTTCCGGCGCGCCCCATCCCTGGTGGAAGACGCCCCCGCGATGACGCAGGACGCCGCGGCGCGGTGGGGCTCGCAGATCTGGAGCATGTCGACAAAGACGAAGTCGGGAGTCGACATCGCGGTGGCGGAGCTCGGCAAGGGGGCGGCGCACGATCGGAAGCGCCTCCTCGACGACATGCGCCTCGGCGCGGTGCCCCAAGAGGTCGTGTTCGAAGACGACAGCGCCGTGGTCAAGCGATCACGCGTCCTCGGCAAGAAGAGCCGCGACGGTGCGCCGCAGCTCTCCGACACGCACGTCGACCTCGCGGCGTGCAAGAAGCTCGGTGACTCCGACTTCTGCAGCTACGTGGCCGGTGGCGTGGACCTCTCCCTGGGTCGACCTGGCTTGTCGGTCGAAGAAGCGATGGAGGTCGTCGCCTTCGTGAGATCGATCGAGCGCAAGTAGCGCCCGGCCGTCACCACCAGAAGATGACACCGGCCCGGAAGAGGCCGGCGCCGGACGTGTCCGTCGAGTTGCCCGCGCCGTCCGTGAACTCGGGCGGGCTGTCGTCCACCTTGTGCCGGATCAGGGCCAGCGCGTCGAGGTGTAGGGCGAAGTGTCGCGCGATGCGGAACTCGACGCCCAAGCCGCCGTGTCCACCGATGTAGTCGTGTTCGGTGTCGCTCCGGCTCTCGTAGAAATAGTCGTCGTAGTAGGGGTCGTAATAGTAGTCGTCCGACGAGTCGATCCAGGCGTGCGAGAGGTTGACGCCGCCGATGCCGTAGACCTGAACCCGGTGCTGCGGGTTGAAGTAGACGATGCCGGAGAGCGCGCCAGCGACCTCGACGCGGTCGTTGCCGTTGTAGTCGGTGCCGCCGAGGACGTCGGTGCCGAGATCGAACGCGAAGTAGGGGCTCGGCCGCCAGCGGAAGCTGGCGCCCACGCCGCCCATGCCGACGTCGTCGTGGACGCCTTCTGCCGAGGGGAACGCCGCGCCCTCGAGGCGCAGGTTGAGGCCGAACCGCTCGGACCACTTGCGGCGCTTCTTCGCGGGCTTCGGAGTGGGCGGAGGCGCCGGCTTCGTCTTCTCGATGACAACGACTTTGTCGGTGTCGTCGTCCACCACGACGACGGTGTCGCCGTCACCTTCGACCTCGACCCGCTTGGTCTTCTTCTTCTTGTTCTTCTTCTTTTTCTTCTTCGGAGTCTCGGCCGGGGCCGGCTCGGCCACGTCGCCCGGCTCCGCGGCAGGCTCGTCCTCGGGCTCGTCGATCTCCGGCTTCGGGACGTCGACCTCCTCGCAGAACCACGACCCGGGCGGGCAGTCGTCGTCGGCGTGCGCGACGTTCGCGATCGAGAGCGGGACGAGGAGGCTAGGGAGAACCCACCAGCGGCGCATCTTCGGACTCCTTGGGCCCCGCGGAGGCGGGGTTGAAAGAACGGACCACCCGGTCCTTGCGGCATCGTAGCAACCGAAGTGCCACCCCACACGTCCCTCCTGCGAGGGCTTTTCGGCACGGCTCACGCGGAGTGTGAGCTATGGTTCACACCCCCCATGGCAAGGGTCGTCCTCAAACCAGGCCACGTGAGGCCCGTGCACACCGGGCATCCGTGGGTTTTCCAGCAGGCCGTCGGCCGAGTGGAGGGTGGAGCCCTGGCCGGAGACGAGGTCAGCGTCTTCGATCCACAAGGCCGCTTCCTCGGGCGCGGGCTCTACAGTCCGAAGTCGGCGATCCCGGTCCGCCTGTTCACCCGTTCGGACCGACCCATCGACGGCGCGCTCGTGCGCGAGCGTTTCGCTCGCGCGATCGAGTTGCGCCGCGAGCTCGGCCTTCCGGCGTCGGACACCGACGCTTACCGACTCATCCACGGCGAAGGAGACGGGTTGCCGGGGCTGATCGTCGACGTCCTCGGCGACGTCGTCAGCGTGCAGCTCAACACCGTGGGCATCGCTCGGCGCGAGGGCATCGTCTACGCGGCGATCGAAGAGGCGCTCTCGCCGCGCGCGATCCTCGATCGCACCGGGGAGATCGCCGCGCGCATCGAGGGCGTCGAGGTCGGTCGCGGCGTCGTCCGCGGCGACGCCACGGTGGACGCCCTCCGATTCCGCGAGCGCGGCTTCTCGTTCGAGGTGCCGCTCACGCTCGGTCAGAAGACCGGCTACTACCTCGATCAGCGAGCGCTGCGCGGGCGCGTCGAGGCCCTGGCAGACGGCCGCACCGTGCTCGACGCCTACTCCTTCATCGGCTCGTTTGCGCTCGCCGCGGCGAGGGGCGGCGCCAAACACGTCGTGTCGGTCGACGAGAGCGCGCTCGTGGCGGAGGTCGCCGCCGAGACCGCGCGCCGCAACGGCCTGGTCGACCGCGTGGAGATCCGACGAGGCGACGCGATGGCTGCCCTGGAGCACGCGGCGAACGAGGGCGGCTACGATCTCGTGCTCTGCGATCCCCCGAAGCTCGCGCCGTCTCGCGGCAAACGAGACGCGGCGCTCGTCGCCTACCGCCGGCTCGCGCGCTCGGCCTGTGCGGCGACGAAGCCCGGCGGGCTGCTCGTCCTGTCGTCGTGCTCCGGCGTCATCTCCCACGAGGATCTGGTCCGCGCGCTCGCGATCGGGGCGCGCGACGCGAACCTCGGCGCGCTCGTCCTCGAGCGCCACGTGCAAGCAGCCGATCACCCGGTCCCCGCGGCGTTCCCCGAGGGGCTCTACCTGAAGAGCGTGATCGCGCGGGTGGAGCCGATCGCGTGACGCTCCGCGCGCTCTCCGAGCTCTCCGCCGAACAGGCGCGCTCGGTCGAGTGGCTCGCGTTCGACCTCGACGACACGCTGCTCGATCACGGGCGGCTCGGCCTCGAGGCGTTCGCCGCGCTCCACGCGCTCGCGGCCGGGGGGGTCCGGCTGGTCGCGGCCACCGGGCGTCCATCCGGGTTCGCGGAGGTCGTCGCGCGGCAGTGGCCGGTCACCGCGGCGATCGCCGAAAACGGCGCGGTCGCATGGACGCGCGACGAGACCGGTCGCGTCCGCGTCTCCGACGACACGTCGGACGAGCTGCGCGTCGCGCGCCGGGCGGAGCTCCTGGCGATCGCCGCGGAGGTGCGCGAGCGGTTCCCCGAGATCGATCTCGCGGACGACAACTGGGCTCGTCGTACGGACGTCTCGCTCGACATCGGAGAGCACCGCCGGGTGCCGCCAGACACGGTCGAGGCCGCGCGCGCGCTGGCCTCGTCTCTCGGCGCCCGCACGTTCGCCTCGAGCGTGCACGTGCACCTCACGTTCGACGCCTCCGACAAGGCGACCGGTTTCGCCGCTCTGGTTCGACGCCTCGGCTTCGATGCGGCGAGCATCGTCCCGAATGCGGCGTTCGTCGGCGACAGCGGCAACGACGCGCCCGCGTTCGCCGCCTTCGGGCTCACGTTCGGCGTGGCCAACGTGCGCACCCACCTCTCCAAGCTGCCCGTCCCTCCGATGTTCGTCTCGCCGTCCGAGATGGGTACGGGCTTCGCCGAGATCGCCCGTCGCCTGCTCGAGCTGCGCTCCTGACCCGGCTCGCTCCACACGCCGCTGGCTATTGCTCGCCACTTGGATAAGCATTCCCCTCCGGATGTCCGACTCCGACTCCAAGCGCGACCCTGAGCCCCGCGCCCGGCGGTCGAACCGACCGCCGGGTCGCGGCTACGAGGTGGGCGTCGCCCCGGCCTCCGCGCCCGTCCCCACGCGGCGGTCACCGCCCGAGCCCGACCGCCTCCGTCGCATCGCGCGCGGGCCCGTGCTGCTCGCGATCGACGCCGAGGTCGAGCGGCGCTTCGGCGACGACGGCCGCGAGCGCGTCGTCGCGCTGCTCCCGGACGCGCACGCGGACGAGCTCCGCCGCGGACGCCCGAGCGCGCTCGAGGCGCACGACATCGACGCGGTCCGCATCTACCTGGAGATCGCGTCACGCGTGCTCGGGATCGACGCCGCGACCTTCCAGGATTTCGGTCGGGTGGCCGTCGACCGTGAGCTTGCGCCGTTCGTGAAGACGCTCGTGCTGCCGGGCAGCCTGCCGGACGTGTTGCGCCGGTGCGTGACGATCGTCTCGCGGTTCCTCAGCTTCGGTGTCTGGACGGTCGTCAAGTCGACGCCCGAGCTCGGGACCATCCGCGTGGAGGACGTGGGCGTCCTCTCTCCGCTCCTCCGTTCGTGGTACCTCGGCGTCATCGAGGGGATCGTGCGGCGCTCGGTCTCTCCCGACGCGGTCGTCGTCGACACGAGCTCGGTGGACGCCGGTCCTTCCGTGCTCGAGATCGAGATCGAGCTCGATACCCCTCCCAGCCGGCTCTCCGGCTCGCCCGTGTCTTCGCACCCCGGCTCATGACCTCGCGTATCGCCAGCTATCCGATCACGCTGCGCGGCCAGCTGACGGACAAAGCGCCGATGTACGCCGGCGGCGCGGTCCTCGTCGCCGTCCAGCAGTACCTCATGGCGCGTCGCGACTTCTTCGTGCGCGACGCTGTCGACGCGGCGAACTCCATGCGCGCGGAGGACGCGCGAACCGCCGCGATCTACATCTTCGCGGTCAGCATCGCGGCCGCCGTCGTTCGCGTGCTCTCGCGGGTCGCCGTGTTCACGGCGGGCAGGAACGTCGAATACGAGCTCCGCGCCGTGCTCCTCGATAGGCTCCAGCGGCTCGGCCCGTCGTTTTTTCGCACGATGCCGACGGGCGACATCATGAGCCGCGCCACGAACGACCTCGGTCAGGTGCGGCTCTTGCTCGGCTTCGGCGTGCTGAACGTCGTCTCCAGCTTGCTGTCGCTGACGAGCGCTCTGTACGTCATGTCGACGATCTCGGTGCGGCTCACCCTGGCGAGCTTCGTCACGCTCCCGTTCCTCTGGCTCGCCACCAAGTCGTTCTCCACGCGCATCTTCGTCCGGACACGCCAGAACCAGGAGGCGATCGGGTCGATGAGCGACCGCGTCCTCGCGAGCCTCGCGGGGGTGCGCGTGGTGCGCGCGTTTGGCCTCGGTCCTAGCGAGCTCGCCGCATTCGAGGAGCGCAGCCTCGACTACCTGGACAAGGGCCTCGGCCTCGCCCGCGTGCGTGGCTCGATGGGGCCGGTCATGGGGACCATCAGCGCGCTCGGGATCCTCGTCGTGTTCTGGTACGGCGGCGTCCTCCTGCAGGATCACGCGATCTCCCCCGGTGATTTCGTCTCGTTCTGGCTCGCGCTCCTGCGCCTGACCTGGCCGCTCTTGGCCCTCGGCTTCGTGTCGGCCATCGTGCAGCGCGGGCGGGCCGGGTACGAGCGCCTCAAGGCCGTCTTCGACGCCGAGCCCGACATCAAGAGCGGCGCGCTGCGGCGCGACGAGCCCGTGAAGGGCTCCGTCGAGGTCCGCGACCTCTCCTTCGCCTACCAGGGCACGAAGGAGGTGCTGAGGCGAGTCTCCTTCGAGGTCCCGGCGGGGTCGTCGCTCGCGCTCGTCGGTCGCACCGGCTCCGGCAAGAGCACCATCGCGACGCTCCTCTCGCGCCTCATGCCCACACCGCGTGGGGCCGTGTTCCTCGACGGGGACGACGTGTGCAGCCTCGACCTCTCACGCGTGCGCGGCAGCATCGGCTACGCCCAACAGGACGCCTTCCTGTTCTCGACCACGGTCGCCAAGAACATCGGCTACTCCCTGGACGACGCCGACACCCCGGAGGCGGAGGCCGCCATCCGCGACGCCGCGAAGCAGGCGGCCGTCTTCGACGACATCGAGCGGCTGCCCGACGGGTTCGACACCGTGGTGGGGGAGCGCGGCGTGCAGCTCTCGGGCGGGCAGCGCCAGCGCATCGCCCTCGCGCGGGCGCTCCTGCGCGACTCGCCCGTGCTCGTGCTCGACGACCCGCTCTCCGCGGTCGACGCCAAGACGGAGGCCGCGATCCTCGAGGCGATCGAGCACCAGAAGAAGAAACGCACCGTCATCCTCATCACCCACCGCGTCGCGGCCGCCAAACGCTGCGACCGGATCGTGGTGCTCGACGGCGGAGAGATCGTGGAGCGGGGGACACACGATCAGCTCTGCAACTCCGGCGGTCTCTACGCCTCGTTCGCCAAGGAGCAAGCGCTCGAGGCCGACCTCGCCGATCTCGCCGCGCTGGAGGTCGAGCCGTGAGCGAGGACAGGCGGAAGAGCTCGAGCAAGGCTCGGCCGAAGTCCCGCGGAGAGGAGGCGCTCGCGCGCTTCCACGAAGAGGGCAACCTCTCGGGTTACGACGCGAAGAACCTGCTGCGACTCTGGCCGTACGTGCGCCCGCACCGCGCGTACGTGTTCGGCTCGGTGGGTCTGCTCCTCTGCGCCTCGGCGCTGGCCCTGCTCCGCCCTCTGGTCATGCGCTCGGGCCTCGACGGCATCGGCAAGGACCCGGACGCGATCATGCGCGCCGGCTTCCTGCTCACCGGGCTCATCGTGCTCGAGCAGGCCATCGCGTTCCCGCAGATGTACCTGATGCAGGCGGGCGGCGCGCGGGCGATGAACGACCTCCGCCTCGCCGTCTTCAAGTTCCTCCACACGCGGTCGCTCGCGTTCTTCGATCGGACCCCGGTCGGTCGCCTCGTGACGCGCGTCACGAACGACGTCGACGCGATCGGCGAGATGTTCGCCTCGGGCGCGCTCAACGCGATCGGCGACCTGGTGCGGCTCGCGGTCATCGTGGGCGTGCTCCTGTCGCTCAACTGGCAGATGAGCCTCATCGCGTTCGTGTCGGTGCCGCCCATCCTCCTGATGGTCAACTGGACGCGGCGCCGCATCCGCGAGGCGTTCCGGGAGGTGCGCACGAAGACGGCACGCATGAACGCGTACGTCAACGAGCAGGTCAACGGCATGGCCCTCGTCCAGGCGTACGCGCGGGAGGACGCGGGCGCGCGCGAGTTCGACGTCATCAACAGCGCGTACCGGGACGCGAACAACCGCTCGATCGTGCTCGACGCCACGATGGACGCGTCCATCGAGATGGTCTCGAGCCTGTGTATCGCCTCCGTCTTGTGGGCGGCGGGCGTGCAGAACGCGAGCGAGCACGTCACGTTCGGGACGCTCTTCGCGTTCGTGGCCTACATCGAGATGTTCTTCCTGCCCATCCGCGACCTGTCGGCGCGCTACACGCTCCTTCAGTCCGCCATGACCGGCGCGGAGCGGGTGTTCGAGCTCTTCGACAACCAGGAGGAAGACGCGCCGGCGCGCCCGCGAGCGGCCAACCTCTCCGGAGCCGAGCCCCCGGCGGACTCGCCGGCGCTCGAGCTCGATCACGTGTCGTTCGGCTACAAGCCCGAGATCCTCGCGCTGCGCGACGTCTCCTTGCGCGTCCGCCGCGGGGAGAAGGTCGCGCTCGTCGGGGCCACCGGCGCCGGAAAGAGCACCATCGCTTCGCTCCTGCTCCGCCTCTACGAGGTGCAGGAGGGCACGGTACGCGCGTTCGGGCGCGACGTTCGCGAGTACGCGCGCGACGAGCTCCGCGCGCGCTTCGCGGTCGTCCCGCAGGACGTGTTCCTCTTCCCCGGTTCGGTCGCCTCGAACATCGCGGCCGGGGACGTGAGCCCCGACATGGAGCGTGTGAAGCGCGCGCTCGAGCGGGTTGGCGCGCTCGATCTGTTCGAACGGCGCGATGGCGGGCTGTCCGCGAAGGTCAGCGAGCGCGGCTCGAACTTCTCGGCCGGCGAGCGTCAGCTCATCGCCTTCGCGCGCGCCCTCTACAAGGACCCCGAGGTGCTCGTCCTCGACGAGGCCACCGCCAACATCGACAGCGACACCGAGGCGCGCCTCCAGCGCGCGGTCGAGAAGATCCTTGAAGGTCGCACGTCGCTGGTCATCGCCCACCGTTTGTCGACGATCCGCGCGGCGGACCGCATCCTCGTCTTCCACAAGGGCCGCCTCGTCGAGGAAGGTCGCCACGAGGAGCTCCTCGCGAAGGGCGGGATCTACGCGCGGCTCCACGCCCTGCAGTTCGCCAAGGAAGAGGAGTCGAGATCGATCCGGCCGCCCGCTGCGACGGAGAGCGCGGCGCCGCCGAGCGCGGAGTAAGATCCGACTCTCCTCGTGAGCGTCGCCTGGTTCCAGCCGTTTGGTGTCCGCTGTCGGCAGATCATCTGCGCGGGACCGGGTCTGGTCAGCGGCAGCGGGTCCTACGCGACCTCGGGTGACGTCTGGGTCGATGCCCAGCACCTCGTCCTCTGGCCAGGCTCCCGCAGGGAGCTCCGGATCCCGCGCTGGAGGCTGCGCGCCGGCTTTCGCATCCCACGACCCGCCAGCGTCGTGATCATGTTGGTGGGCGGTGGACGCCTCACCCTGGTGCCCGAGCCGGGGTTCCCCGACATCCTCCCTGCGCTGGGCCTCGCCGAGGAGGGACAGATCCTGCAGATGAGCCTCCAGCGACGGAGCGACGTCACCATCCTCGGCATCTTCATCGGCCTCTACAGCCTGGTCGTCACGGGCGTCCTCGCGGCCGTGGTGCGCTCCGCCTTGCCGCTCCTCCTCTCGGTCGCGTTGAGCCTCCTCGTCATCTGGGGCCTCGGGAGGCGGCGCGTGGTCGTCGGCGCCGACGGCCTCCTCGTCCACAACGGCTTGCGCGAGCGCTTCATCTCGTTCTCCGAGGTGGAGCGGGTGGACGACCTGACCGTCTGGCTGAGGAGCGGCAAGCGGATCTCGGTCAGCATCAGCGGCAACCCCGCCGACCGCGGCGCCGTGGTCCAGCGCCTCAAGGACGCGTTCGAGCGTTACGTCCAGCGCGGCGCCGAGATCGACGCGAGGCTCGCCCGGAACGGCCGCGACATCGGGCAGTGGTTCACGGAGCTCAAGCACCAAGCCCTCGCGGGCAGCTCGTTTCGTACCGCCAACCTCCCGCAAGAGCAGCTCGAGCGCGTGCTGTCGAGCGCCGCGTCGGGCATCGAGCAGCGCATCGGCGCGGCCGTCGCCCTCTCGGCGCTCGGCCCCGAGCAGGTCGAGCGGGTGCGGATCGCGGCTCAAGGATCGGTGAACGAGCGCTTCCGCATCGCGCTCGAGGCCGCCGCCGAGGGCCGCGAAGAGGAGGCGGTCTACGAGGCTGCGCTGGTGGAAGACCGGCGCGCGAGCTGAGCTGCTCCCGCGCGACGCTCGCCATCTGTCTTTCTCACCAGGCGAGGATCAGGCTGATCGAATAGACCGCGAGCGCGCCGACCCAGATCGACGCGCGCACGGTGCGTCCCGACCGGAACGCGGCGTATGGTGCGAGAGGCGGGACGAGGAGGCAGGCGAGCGCGAGCGCCCTCCGGTCCTCCGACGCGACTCGGATCGCGATCGAGAGGTGCGTGGTCACCAGCGTCGCGAATGAGGAGACCACGACCGTCGTCAGGATGGCGGCGTGGGCCTCGATGCTCATGGCCGGCTCGCGAC
>JAEUKE010000269.1 GCA_016794345.1 Myxococcales bacterium | reverse complement strand
GGAGACGAAGAAGACGGTCGTCACCGGCGTCGAGATGTTCCGCAAGCTCCTCGACCAGGGCCAGGCTGGCGACAACGTCGGCTGCCTGCTCCGCGGCGTCGACAAGGAAGAGATCGAGCGCGGCCAGGTCCTCGCGAAGCCCGGCAGCATCACGCCCCACACGAAGTTCATGGGCGAGGTCTACGTCCTCAAAAAGGAGGAGGGCGGCCGTCACACGCCGTTCTTCACCAACTACCGCCCGCAGTTCTACATCCGCACGACGGACGTCACCGGCAACGTTCAGCTCCCCGAGGGCGTGAAGATGGTCATGCCGGGCGACAACGTGCAGATGGAAGTTTCGCTCATCGCGCCGGTCGCGCTCGAAGAGCAGATGCGCTTCGCCATCCGCGAGGGCGGCAAGACCGTCGGCGCCGGCATCGTCACGAAGATCCTCGAGTAAGCGAGAAGCAACATGGCCGACGGAACCAAGATCCGCATCCGCCTCAAGGCGTTCGATCACCAGCTCCTCGACAAGTCCACCACGGACATCGTCGAGACGGCGAAGCGAACGGGCGCCCGCGTCGCGGGACCCATCCCCCTGCCCACCGAGATCCGTCGCTACACGGTTCTTCGCGGGCCGCACGTCGACAAGAAGTCGCGTGAACAGTTCGAGGTGCGCACGCACAAGCGCCTCCTCGACATCATCGAGCCCACCCAGCAGACCCTCGACGCCCTGATGAAGCTCGATCTCTCGGCCGGCGTCGACGTCGAGATCAAGTCGTAGAGGGAGCCATGAAGGTCAAGGTTTACAACCTGAAGAACGAAGAGGTCGGCTCGCTCGATCTCTCGGACGAGGTCTTCGGCACCGAGGTGAAGGAGGCTCTCTTCTACGAGGTGGTGAAGGCGCAGCTCGCGTCCCGCCGCCAGGGCACCAAGGCGACCAAGGAGCGCAGCGGCGTTCGTGGTTCGAGCAAGAAGCTCTACAAGCAGAAGGGCACCGGCCGCGCTCGTCAGGGCTCGCTCCGCGCCCCGCACCACCCGGGCGGCGGTATGGCCCACGCGCTCGAGCCGAAGGACTGGTCCTATCGGCCGCCGCGCAAGGTCCGCATCGCCGCGCTGAAGAGCGCGCTCTCCTTCTTCGCGAAGGAGCAGCGTCTCATCGTCGTCGACAGCTTCGATCTCGCGGAGATCAAGACCAAGGCGATCGTGGGCGCGCTCAGCGCGCTCAAGGCCGACAAGAAGTCCCTCGTCGTCGACGCGGGCGACAACGAGAAGCTCGTCAAGTCGATCCGCAACGTCGCGGCGCACCAGTTCCTCCCCCCGGAGGGCGTCAACGTCTACGACCTCCTCCGCCACGACCACCTGGTCCTGTCGAAGGACGCCGCCAAGAAGCTCGAGGAGCGCTGCCTCAAGTAGGCGGCGGACAAGACCATGCTGCGAACCAGCGAGAACATCATCAAGAAGCCCATCGTCCTGACGGAGAAGTCGAGCCGGCTGCGCGAGGGTGAGAACAAGGTGATCTTCGAGGTCGCTCCTACGGCGAACAAGATCGAGATCAAGAACGCGATCCAGAAGCTCTTCAACGTCACCGTGCTCGATGTGAACACGATGATCTTTCGGGGCAAGGAGAAGCGTATGGGGCGGGGCCACGCGCGGCTCCGCAACTGGAAGAAGGCCGTCATCACGCTGAAGCAGGGTGACGAGATCAAATTCTTCGACGAGAAGGACGAGTAAGGGTCATGGCCGTCAAATCATTCAAGCCGACGTCGCCTGGGCGTCGCTTCTATTCGGTCAGCGACTTCGCGGACGTCACGACGGACGTCCCGGAGAAGAGCCTCGTCGAGAAGCAGAACTCGACCGGCGGGCGCAACAACCACGGCCGCATCACCAGCCGCTTCCGCGGGGGTGGTCACAAGCAGCGCTACCGCCTCATCGATTTCAAGCGTCACAAGATCGGCGTGCCGGCCACGGTGGCGACGATCGAATACGATCCGAACCGCACCGCGCGCATCGCCCTCCTGCACTACGCGGACGGCGAGAAGGCCTACATCCTCGCGCCGGACGGCCTCGCCGTCGGACAACAGGTCATCTCGAGCCGCAACGCGGACATCAAGGTGGGCAACTCGCTCCCGCTGCGGTTCATCCCGCCGGGCACGACGATCCACAACATCGAGCTGAAGAAGGGCAAAGGCGGTCAGCTCGTGCGCTCCGCCGGCGTCGCGGCGCAGCTGATGGCCAAGGACGGCGAGTGGGCGCAGGTCCGCCTGCCGAGCGGTGAGATCCGCAAGGTGCACCTCGAGTGCCGGGCGACCATCGGCCAGGTCTCGAACGTCGAGCACGCGAACATCTCGCTGGGCAAGGCGGGGCGCATGCGCTGGCTCGGGTTCCGCCCGCACAACCGCGGCGTCACGATGAACCCGGTCGATCACCCGATGGGCGGCGGCGAAGGCCGTTCGTCCGGTGGTCGTCACCCGTGCTCGCCGTGGGGTCAGCTCGCCAAGGGCCTGAAGACGCGCAACAACAAGCGGACGGACTCGATGATCATCCGCCGCCGGAACGTGAAGGGTTAAAGCGATGCCGCGCAGCATTAAGAAGGGCCCGTTCGTCGACGGTCATCTCATGGAGAAGATCACCGCGAATCAGGGGCAGCAGTCGAAGAAGGTGATCAAGACCTGGTCGCGGCGGAGCACCATCGTGCCCGAAGCCGTCGGCCTCACGTTCGCCGTGCACAACGGTCGCAAGTTCGTCCCGGTCTTCGTGACGGAGAACATGGTCGGCCACAAGCTCGGCGAGTTCGCCCCGACGCGCACGTTCCACGGGCACTCGGGCGACAAGAAGGCGAAGGTCGCGGCGAAGAAGTAGTCGCGAGACCTCGCACGGAGAGCGCGCGGCGCGGGCGACGAGCCTGCTCCGCGCGCTTCGTTTTGTTCGGCCCGACGAAAGGGGGGCTCGGGCTCCCTCTGGTCCTGGTCTCGAGGTTCGCGTACCCTCTCCAGGGGTCGATGGGCGCACGCTCGAGAGCTGGATTGCCGTTGGTGGTGGCCATGCTGGCCGGCTGCTCACTTGTCTTCGACACGGAGGGGGCAGCGACTGGAGGAGGGGGCTCGGGCGGCAGCGCGCCGTCGAGCACGTCCAGCTCGGGGACGACCACGTCCAGCTCGGGGTCGACGTCCAGCACGTCCAGCACCAGCACGACCACGAGCACGGCCACGAGCACGACCAGCTCGATGGGCTGCGAACAGGATCAATGCCAGGCCTCGTGTGGCCCAGGCTCGACGGGCGATTGCGTGGGCAACGACTGCGTCTGCGGTTGCGACAATCAGGCTTGCCAGCAGCACTGCTTCTTCCAGATGAAGAGCACAGTCTGGGAGTGTCAGGGCCCCACATGCCTGTGCTGTCCCGAGCCGCAGAGCTTCGGGTCGCCGGGAGCCTGCGACGCCGGCTGTGCGGAGTACTGCGGCGCCTGCAACGCCGACTGCCTTAGCACTCTCTGTCAGTGCGGGGACGGATGACGGCGTCGAGCCCCGACCCTCTCCGCGTCGCACCCCGGCAGATCGGCCGGTATTGGCTCTACGAGGAGATCGCCTTTGGCGGGATGGCGTCGGTCCACCTCGGTCGCTCGACGGGTGACGCCGGCTTCGCCCGCACGGTCGCCGTGAAGCGCCTGCATCCGCAGTACGCGAAGGACCCGGAGTTCGTCGCCATGCTGGTGGACGAGGGCCGGATCGCCGAGCGCATCCGTCACCCCAACGTCGTGAGCGTGCTCGACGTCGTGGCCGCCAACGGCGAGCTGCTCCTCGTGATGGAGTACGTGCACGGCGAGTCGCTCGGCAAGCTGCTCGCGACCGAGCGCGCCGCGGGCAAACGTGTCGAGCCCGCCATCGTCTCTGCCGTGGTCGTCGGGCTCCTACAAGGGCTCCACGCCGCACACGACGCGCGAGACGCGAACGGAGCGCCGCTCGGCATCGTTCATCGCGACGTCTCGCCCGAGAACGTGCTCGTGGGGGTCGACGGGATCGCGCGTGTGCTCGACTTCGGGATCGCCATGGCCGCCGAGCGCGTGCAGACCACGCGGGATGGGCAGCTGAAGGGCAAGCTCGGCTACATCGCCCCCGAGCAGCTCTCGGGGAAGCCGGCGACGCCGGCCGCCGACGTGTACGCGGCCGGCGTGGTGCTGTGGCAAGCGCTCACCGGGCGGAAGCTCTTCGAAGCGCCGAACGAGGCGGCGATCATGATGGAGATCGTCCAGGGCGACATTCAGCCGCCGAGCCGCTTCGTGACCGAGCTGCCGGAAGGTGTGGATGACGTCGTCCTCAAGGCCATCGCGCGCGATCCGGGGTCGCGTTACGCGAGCGCGGACGAGCTCGCCTCCGCACTCGAGACGGCGCTGCCGCCCGCGAAGGCGCGTGACGTCAGCCGGTGGGTGAACGAGACCGCAAAGACGATGCTCGCTTCGCGGAGCGCGCTCCTCGCGCGGGTCGAGCGCGAGGGGACGGAGACCACCGAGGGCGTGCGCGCCGAGGTGTCGCGTGTGTCGATCCCCGTCGTGGCCAGCCTCCCCGGGCCCGAGCTGACGAGCGGCGGCGCCACGATGAGCACGCCGGCGCCTCCCAGGCGGCAGCGCTGGTGGCTCGCCGCGCTCGCCGCGCTCGGCCTCGTCGGGCTCGGCGCGGGCATCTCGGGCTTGTGGATGGCGCAGCGTGGCCAGCCGACATCCCAGGAAGCGGCGCACGCCGGCGGCGTCGTGAGCGCGCCGACCGTCGTGACGAAGAAGGAGGCGCCGAGCGCGAGCGTCGCCGAGCCCGCGATCGTCGTGGCGCCCGCGACCTCGGCGACCGCCGTTGCGTCGTCGTCCGCCTCGACGCGCGCGTCCGCCAAACAACCGGTTGCGACCTCCGACGTGAAGGCGCCTCCCCAGCGCGGCGCCAACTGCAACCCCGACTATGTCGTCGATGCGCAGGGCGTGAAGCGGTACAAGAAGGAATGCTTGCGCTGAGAGCGGCGCGCGCCGCGCTCGTCCTCGCGACCGCCGCCTCGGCGGTGCTCGCCTCGAAGCCCGCCGCGGCCGACGAGACCGATGTCTGCCTCGAGAGCCACGTCTCCGCGCAGAAGGCCCGCAAAGAAGGCAGCCTCCTCGTGGCTCACCTCGCGCTGCAGCGCTGCGAGCGCGACACCTGTCCGGGGCAGATCCGCGAGGAGTGCGCTGCGTGGCGGAAGGAGATCGAGTCGGTCCTCGGCACCGTCGAGGTATCGGTGGAGGTCGGTCCTCTGGGCGACGCCTCTCGCGCGCGTGTCACGATCGACGGCGCCGAGCCGCTCGTCCCGGTCGGACCGAGCCGCTTCCTGACCACGGTGGGGAGACACACGGTCGAGGCGCGCACCGAAGACGGGGCGAGCGCGCGCGCCGAGGTGATGGTCGCGCCGATGCGTGTCGCCAAGGCGACGCTCGATCTGCGGGCGCAGCACGGCGCCTCGCCCGATGACCCGACCAGCGGCCGCCCGATCCCTCCCCTGACCTTGGCGGGGGCGGTCGTGACGGGGGTCGGCGGTGTCGGGCTCCTCACGTTTGCGATCGCCGGCGGGCTCGGCGCGGCGGCTTACGGCGATCTCGACGCATGCCGTCCCCGCTGCGCGCAGAGCCAGGTCGATGACGTCGATCAGAAGCTCCTCGCGGCAGACGTCGGCCTCGGTCTGGGTCTGGGCCTCGCGGCCGTCGGGGTCGTCCTCATCATCGTCGGCGAGGTCACGGACGAGCCCGCCCCGAAAGGGCCCATCGGCTTCCGATTCTGACGCTCGCTATGGCGCCGCGGGAGCGAGGGGGCGTGAGGTCTTGCAGCAGCGGAAGCCCGTCGAGTAGTCGTGGTAGGAGGACTCGTGCGCGACGGTGATGAACGCGCAACCGGGACCGTGCTCGTTCTGCGTGCTGTAGAAGCCGCCCACGAATACGGCGTTGCCGGGGCTGCCCGGTTGCCATTGCCGGCGGACGCCGTCGGTCTCGAGGGACGCGATGAGCGCGCTCGTCACCGTGTCCGACACCCACTCGTGCAGGTTGCCGACCATGTCGTAAGCGCCGAGATCCGTGGCGCATTGGTCGAACGCGCCCGCTGGCGCAAGGAAGCCTCGGGTCTGGCTCAGGGCCGGGTTGTTGAAGTGCTCGTCATAACGGAATCGATAGCCTTGCTCGGGAAACAGGATGGGGAGCAGGTGGGCCTTGCCGGTGTTGCACGCGCCGGGGCGTCCGCTGCCGGCGTACGGAAAGACGCCGGTCCTTCGGTGGCGGCAGGCACGTTGCCATTCGGTCCTCGTGCAGAGCCGCTTGTCCGCGGCGTCACACGCTGCAGCGGCCTCGGTTCGGCTGATGTACGACTGGGGAAAGACGGCGCGTCCGTTCGCCGCCCGGTAGCGAACGCCCGCCCGAGGACGCTGGTAATGGGGGAAGAGACGGGACTGACCGTCCGGCAGATCTTCGAGCAGATGGGCCTCGAATCGATCGATGCAGACCTCGTCCACCTCCACCATGTCCGACGGACAGGCGCTCCGCGCCTCGGGTGCGGCGGTTGCGGTCGCATGGGGCCGCGGCGCCTCGGCCCCGTCCGTGACCGACGAGGTCGGCGCGTGTAGGGCGGTGCTCGCTCGGACGTCGGGCGGCGTGTCGTCGGGGCGCTCGGACACGGAGCAGCCGAAGAGGAGCGCGAGCGAAAGAAGGCAGACGGGTCGAATACCAGGCCATCGGCGCGCGCGCCGGGAGTGTGACTGGGCCCTAGCGCTTGATTGAAGACCAGCGCTCCCGGATCAGGCCGCGGCGACGAGCAGGACAGCGAGCGTAGCGACGCTGCAGGTCACGAGCGACCACCCGACGAGCTTGAGCCGGCGCGGGTGGACGCGGAGGAAAAACAGGACCCAGGCCGCGGCGAGCATCGGGAGCGACGCGAAGCCGGCCGGGGCCTTGGCAGCGAGCACCAGCCCGCCGAGGGTCGCGAGCGTGAGCACCACGACATCAATCGGGGCGCGCGCGCCCTTCTTGTGGCGCGCGATGACCGTCCGCACCGCGGCCGTGGACGCGGCGAAGGCGACGAGCCAGGCGCCCCACGCCGCGAGCGCCGTCGTGAGCGTCACGCCGCCCGCCACGGCGACGGGCAACGAGGCGCCGGCGAGCGCGCCGGCCGCGACGACCTCGCCGATGGCGGTCTTCTCTTTTTCGCGAGCGACGAACGGGACGAGGATGAGCGCGAAGACGAGCGCGAGCGCCGCGGCGAGCCGCGCGGGGCTCGCGAGCGCGAGCGCGGTCGCCCCGGTCACGAGCGCGAGCGCGCCACAGAGGATGCCCAGCCGCAGCGCGCGCGGTCCGTCTTCCTGACGGGCGCGTCGGCCGCGTGTTCCGAGAAGGACGAGCGCCGGCTCGTGGCCCACGAATGCGGCCAGGGCGGCGACGGCGAACAGACCGCTCGCCCACGTGGGAGAGCCCATGGCGAGCCCGCCGGCGAGCGGCAGGAGCAGCTGGCCGTAGGCGCCGTGCTCCTTGGGCAGCAGGCGGCGCTCGCTCATTCGGTCAGCGCGAGCGCGCGCGGAAAGAGGACGTTGTTCTCGAGGTGGACGTGGAGGAGGAGATCGGTCTCGAGATCCACGAGGCCGCCGAGCGCCGCCTTGAACGTGTTGCACGCGCCCTCGGGGGGCACGTAGTCGAGCGCGATCTCGCGCATGCTCCGGAGGGCAGCGCCCGCGCCGTCGTGCTCGCGCATCATGACGGAGACGGGACCTCCAATGCCTCGCGCCGGCTCGCCGCTCGCCAGGGCGCGGATGGCGGGGAACAGGATGCGCTCCTCCTTCATCATGTGTTGGCGCAGCTCCTCCGCGAATGGGGCGAACACCGAGGCGAGCTCGACCATGTTCGGGTGCTTGGCGCCGTGCACGCGTGCGACCTTCTCGAGCAGACCGGCGAGGCGGTCGAGCTCGGCGACGGTGAAGGCGTGGTGCGTCCGCTCGATGTGGTCACACACCGAGCCGAGCGGCGCGTCCGCCCAATCATTCCGCGCCTCCGGTGTGGTGGCGCCGAGCTCCGCCAGGACCGAGCCGACGTCGAGCCCTTTCTCGGCGCAGGCGGTCGCCAGCGATTTCTTGCCGCCGCAACAGAAGTCGATGCCGAGCCGGGAGAACAGGCGGCTCGTGCTGGGTCGTTCGGTCACGACCGCGCCCACGGAGGTGTGTTCGTCGAAGAGCATCTTGCTCCAAGACCATAGTGCCTATAAATTGGATGTCGAGGTCCAATTTGCAGTTCTCGCAGACGATCGAATACGCGCTCCGCGCCGCCGTCTGGCTCGCCGACCACGAGGGTGGGCAGACGACGCAGCAGATCGCCGAGGCGACCCAGGTCCCGGCGAGCTACCTGTCGAAGGTCCTGCAAGGTTTGCGTCGAGCCGGCCTCGTGATCGGACAACGTGGTCAGGGGGGCGGCTTCACCCTCGCGCGCCCGGCGGCGGAGATCTCGGTGCTCGACGTGATGGATGCGGTCGAGCCCACGCGTCGCATCGAGACGTGCCCGCTCGGGATCCCCTCACACGGCGTCCGGCTCTGTCCGCTTCACCGCAAGCTCGACGACGCGCTCGGGCACCTGGCCAAGGTCTTCGCCGATACGTCCCTCGCCGAGCTCGTCGGCACCCGAGGAAAGTTGCGGCCGCTCTGCCCGGTCCAGGGAGGCTGATCGCGAAGTAAGCTCCCTGGCCGGTCGCGCCGGGTGATTCTTCGGGGTCGGGGTCACGTCTGACCGCTCGTGGCATACGATGCGGCGGTGACCCTGACGAGCCCCGAGCCGAACGTGTCGGACGTGGACGAGGCGGCCCCCCGAAAGGCCCCCGACGAAGCCGGCCCCGAAGACGCACCGCCTCCGCGCGCGCGGCGTCAATGGCCGTGGATCCTGCTCGGCGTCGTCCTCGTCTTCGTCGTCGCGGGGGCCATCGGCGCGGTGCTGCTGGTCCGGTACCTGCCGAGCGCGGCGGGGGAGCGCGCCGTCGCGAGCGCGAAGGAGCGCGGGTTCGACCTGGGCTTCGACTCGATCGACGTGACAGGTGTGTTGCCCTGGGAGAAGGGCCCGGCCCGGATCGCGCTGAAGGGCGTGCGGGCGAAGAACGTCGCCGCGCCCGACGTCCAGATCGCGATGGACGAGGTGCGCGTGACCTTCGCGGGGCTCGATCCTGCCAGCGTGGAGGTCGTCGCGCCCTCGGTCGATGCCCCGAGCCTGCCTGCGCTCTTCGCGTTCGAGGACGCCCTGAAGGGCGGCCCCGCTCGCCCGCTGCCCGTCACCGCGACCCAGGTGCGGCTGCGCGTCGATCGCGTCGCCGAGCGGCTCCCGCTCGCCGTCGTCGGGGAGGCGTCGCGTGTCACCGCAAAAGACGGCGAGATCTCCATCGAGGGGCTCACGGTGAAGCCCGACATCCCCTTCGTCTCGCTGGGCGTCCCCGCCGTCGCGGTGATCGTCGAGCGCGCGGAGGACAGGCTGTGGCTCCGCTTCGCGGACCTGAAGTCGGCGCGCCTGGGGGTGAACCGCGCCGCGACGCGCGGCTACCTGGAGCTCGATCGGCTCGACCCCGAGAAGCTGCCGAAGTGGCTGCCGATCGGCCTGCCGGGCAAAAGCGTCTCGGGCAAGCTCGAGGTCGGCCTGAGCGGGGAGGACGCGCAGAGGGGCAGCTTCGAGGCCGCGATCACCGGTTACGTGCCGCCGCATCCACGCGAGCTCCAGGGAATCATCTTCGGGAACGTGACGAAGGTGTCAGGTAAGTTCGCCATCGCCGGCACCACGGTCGACCTCGAGGAGGTGAGCGTGAAGGCCGGGACCCTCGAGCTGAAAGGCAAAGGCAGCCTCGGGCTCGACGGGACGATGCGCCTCGACCTGAAGGGCGTCGTCCCCTGCAACCAGCTCGCGGTCAGCGCGATCGCGGCGCACCTCGGCCCGACGGCTTCCCTCGTCGCAGGTCAGCTTGCGCGGGGTCGCTTGAGCGGCAATGTGGAGACACGCGTCACGGTCGAGGCCGACGTTCGCGATATCGAGAAAGCCAAGGTCGCGCCCTCCGCGTTCGTGCGGTGCTCGATCTCGCTCTGACGGGCGGGCGCGCTCAGGGATCGACGAGGGTCGCGCGTTGCCCGGCGAGGTCCGCGACCGCGTCCGCGATCTGCTGCAGCGGTAGGACCCGCGAGGCGACGCCCGCGCGGACCGCGGCGCCGGGCATCCCGTAGACGACCGCGGTGTCTTCGCTCTCGACGAGCACCGTGCCGCCCGCGCGCCGGATCTGGGACGCGCCGATCACGCCGTCGTCCGCCATGCCCGTCAGGATGACCGCGTGCGAGCGCGAGCCGAAGGCGTCCGCCGCGCTCGAGAAGAGCTTGTTCGCGCTGGGCACGTACCGATCGCTGGTGTCGGGGGGGCGCACGTCGAGCAGCGGGTAGCCGTTCACCTTGCGGACGGTCATGCAGGAGCCGCCGGGGCAGACGTAGGCGCGGCCGGCGAGCACGAGATCGCCCTCGACCGCCTCCCGGACCGTGACGGCCGCGATGCGGTCGAGCCGCTCGGCGAACGTGCGCGTGAAGTTGGGCGCCATGTGCTGCGCCACCAGGATCGCTCCCGGGTAGGAGGGAGGCAGCCGCGAGAACAGGTGGAGCAAGGCGGTGGGGCCCCCCGTCGAAGAGGCGATCACCACGAGGAAGCGGGGCGGCACGGAAGGCGGCGTGTGATCCTTCGACGACGCGGCCGCTCGCGGAGGGAGCTCGCTCGGCCGAGGCTGGCGGACGAGGTGGCGCGTGAGGAGCAGCTTCTGGGCGAGCTCGGTCCGGAACGGCTCGGGGCTGAGGAGCGGATCGGGCGGCTTGGCGATGAAGTCGACCGCGCCGAGATCGAGCGCCTTGAACACGTTGTCGGTCGCGTCGTGGCTTGAGAGCACGATGACCGGCGTGCTGCGCCGCGCGAGGAGCAGGCGGAGGAAGGTGAAGCCGCCCATCTTCGGCATCTCGAGATCGAGGGTGATGGCGTCGGGGTCGAGCTCGGCCACCATGCGCAGCGCCTGCTCGCCGTTCGACGCGTGACCGACGACCTGGATCTCGTTGGACGACGAGAGCGCGTCCGTGATCACGTGGCGCACCACGCGGGAGTCGTCGACCACGAGCACGCGGAGCTTGGGCGCCGTCATCGGGCTCTCCTCGGGAACTCGTCCAGGGTGGGCCGCCGATACACGATGTCCTCCGAGAGCTGCACGATCTCGAACGGGGATGGATCGGACAGGAGCGATTCCGAGTGGCCCAAGAGGAGGTAGCCACCGGGAGAGAGGCGGTTGAAGAAGCCCTGCACCACGCGCTGGCGTGCCGACTCACCCATGTGGATGAGCACGTTGCGACAGAAGATGGCGTCGACGGCGCCGGCGAACGCCGTGTCCGAGAGGAGGTTCGCGTGTCGGAACCGACAGACCGCCTTGAGCTCGGGCGAGACGGCACGAGAGCCGTCGGGCTGCTTGACGAAGTAGTGGGAGTAGAGCGGGTTCGTCACGCCGCGGAAGGAGGCCTGGGAGTAGACCCCGCGGCGGGCGAACGCGATGCAGCTCCGCGAGATGTCGGTGCCGAAGACGTGGATGCGGTTGGCCGGGACGAGACCCGACTCGAGGACGATGGCGCCGATCGTGTAGGCCTCTTCGCCGGTCGCGCACCCGGCGCTCCAGACGAGGACACGCTCGCGCTTGGCGAGGCGCGGCAGGATCTCGTAGCGGAACGCTCGAAGCTGGTACTCCTGGCGAAAGACGTACGTCTCGTTGACCGTGCAGGTCTCGACGGCCTCTTCCAGCTCGGCGCTGTCGCCGTCCGTCAGGCGCCGGAGGTACTGGGCGAAGCTCTGCGAGCCGGTCGCGGCCAGCCGCTTCTGCAGGCGGCGCTCGATGGTCGGCCGCGCGTCGGCGCCGAACCAGAGCCCCGCGCATTCGTGGAGCAAGTCTCGGAGACGTTCGAACTCGTCCGCCGCGAGCGTGAGGGCAGCTGGCCTAGGCATTCTCTACGGACAACTTTGGGTTCTAGCACAGACGCCCCCCGTTCCATCACAGACCTCTCGCGAAAGCGTGTTCTGGTAGGCTCGCCCCCATGGAGTTCGCGGGCTCGCCTTGGCCGATCGAGCCTCAGGCGCTCGGACAAGTGGCGGTCGGGACCCTCGCCTGGCAACGGGGCGCAGATCGCCCGCGCGTCACGGCGATCGTGAAGTGCACGCTCAGCATGGTGCACGAAGGTTTTGCGATCCCGACGGCGCCTCGGCCGATCGAAGTGGACGATCGTCCGTGGATGGGACGCCCCGGCCGGAGCCTCGAGGCTGCGTCGGAGATCCTGCCGTCGCTCGGGTTCACCGAGGTGACGCTGCGGGGACACGCGACCTGTCCCCAACACGAGGCGACACCGGCCATCGCCGTTCGCCTCGTCCTCTGGCGGCGTTCCGCGCTCATCGACAAGACGCTCCATGTGTTCGGTGAGCGAGAGTCCGACGGTGACTACCCGAAGGAGTTTTCGTCGATGCCGCTCGTCTACGAACGCGCTGCCGGAGGCCCGGGCACCGACAACCCCGTCGGGATGACCGAGTCCGATGGCCCGCCGTTCATCGTCGATCCGATGGCGCCCGGACGCATCGCCGGCTTCGGTCCGCGCGCAGCGACCTGGCCCGGACGTGCGAAGGGCCCGATGGCGCCCGGCTCGGTCTGGGCCTGGGACAACCAGATCACGGTCGCGCATCTCGCCGCGTCCCCCGACGATCAACGTGTCCCTGCCCTGGACGGCCGGGAGTGGATCGTGCTCGACGGCGTGCACGCGGACCTGGCTCGCTTCGCGACGCGGCTACCCGCGGCGCGACCTTCGGCGCTCCTCTGCGACGACGCGGGCGTCAGGACGCCGTTCTCGCTCGTGCTCGAGGGGGTGACAATCGACGCCGACACGCTCGAGATCTCGCTCGTCTATCGCGGAAACCTGGAGGCTCCGCACGACGAGCTGCACCGCCTCCGCGTCGAGGCCGATCTCGATCTGGACGACACGCGGATCGAGCCCCCTCCTCGGCCCAACGGCGACACCGCCCACGCGCTCGGCAGCGGGATGAGGCTCGGCTCCTCCGAGCCTGCCGCGCCGGTCGCGCCGCCCGCTCCCATTGCGCCGCCTGCTCCCGTCGCGCCCCCTGCGTTCGTGGCGCCGCCCGCCGTCATCGCGCCGCCGGCGTTCGTGGCGCCGCCCGCGCCGCCTGCCGTCGTCGCGCCGCCTGCGTTCGTGGCGCCTCCTGCGCCGCCTGCGCCGCCCGCCGTCGTCGCGCCGCCCGTCGTCGTCGCGCCGCCTGCCGTCGTCGCGCCGCCGCCTGCGCCGCCCGTGCCGCCCGTGCCGCCTGCGCCCGTCGCGCCGCCCGCGCTCGCGCCGCCCTCGCCGCCTGCTGCGGTCGCCCGGCCGGCGTCGTTCGCGCCGCCGCCTCTCGCGTCGCCTGCCGTCGTCGCGCCTCCCGTGCTCGGCGCACCTTCACCCGTCGCCCCGCCGATCGTGCCGCGCCCGCCGTCGGTCGCGCCTCCGCGTCCTTCCGCCCCGGTGGACGCCGCCGCCGCGCCGCTCGCGCCGCGGTCCGTGGCGGAGCAGCCCGAAGCCGAGAGCGGGCTACGAGCCACCATCCTCGCGCGGCTCGCGAAGGGTGAAGCGCTCCGCGACCTTCCCCTGTCGGGCGCGGACCTCTCTCGGCTCGACATGACGAATGCGTCATTGTATGGCGCGAACCTGACGGGCACGAAGCTCGTGGGGGCGAAGCTTACGGGCGCCAAGCTCTCGGGCGTCAAGATGCAGGGCGCCGACCTGAGCGGCGCCGACCTCTCGTCCTGTGATCTGAGCCAGGCCGATCTGAGCCGCGCGACCTTGACGGACACGGTGCTCCGCGGCGCCGATCTCAAGGACGCCTCGCTCACCTCGGTCGTGGGCAAGGGCGCGAAGCTCGACGACGCCCAGCTCGGGCGCTCCGTCCTTTCGCAGGGGAAGTGGGAGGGCGCGTCCTTCGCGCGCGCGGATCTGGCGGGCGCGGATCTCTCGGGAGCCGAGCTCGACGGCGCGTGTTTCGAGGACGCCAAGCTCCCCGGGGCGCGGCTGGTCGACGCCAAAGGAAAGGGGACCGTCCTCGTTCGTGCGGTCCTGTCGGACGCGAACCTCGCCGGCGCGGCGCTCCCGGACGCGAACCTCGACGAGAGCGACGCGGCCCGCACGGTCTGGGATCGCGGCGTGCTCGACGGCGCCACGTTCCGCCGCGCCAACCTGGAGTCCGCGGGCTTCGCGCGGGTCCATCTCGACCGCGCCGACTTCGCCGGCGCGAAGCTCTCGAAGGCGAGCCTCATGGGGGTGACGGGCGAGCGCGTCGGGTTCGTGGACGCGTCGATGGAGGCGGCGGACCTGAGGCAGACCAAGCTCCCCGACGCGTCGTTCGAGGGCGCGAAGCTGGGCCGGGTCAACGCGCTGAAGGCCAC
The DNA here is from genome assembly GCA_016794345.1 of Myxococcales bacterium. Classification (GTDB taxonomy): domain Bacteria; phylum Myxococcota_A; class Polyangia; order Polyangiales; family Polyangiaceae; genus Xiheicaenibacterium; species Xiheicaenibacterium phototrophicum. The sequence continues at coordinate 96,039 of JAEUKE010000269.1, read as the reverse complement.
GCTCACCGGGGCCAAGCTGGCTCGGGCCGATCTCTCGGCCGCGTCCTTCCGGTCGGCCAAGCTCCGCGGCGCGGATCTCCGCGAGGCGTCGCTCAAGGACGCCGACCTGCGCGACGCGGACCTGGAGCAGGCCGATCTCGAGGGCGCGAACCGAGAAGGCGCGAAGCTCTCCGGCGCCAACCTGAAGGGTGCGAAGGGCGGAGAGGGCTGACGTGCTCTCGCTCGTGTCGCCCATCCCCCTCTCCGCTTACGGAGGCGCGGTCGGGACGACGTTGGCTTGGCGGCACCGCGGCGAGCTCCGGCTGACCGTCGTGCTCAAGGCGGCCTTCGCGCTTGCGCCCGACGCGCTCGCGGAGCCGATCCCCGGAGCCGAGCTGTGGCTCGACGAGGGCGCCGACCACCCTTCCGACCTCATCCCCGTGCTCGCGCAGCCCGAGGTGATCGTCGTCGGTCACGCGTGCGCGCCGGCGAACAGGACAGTACCGTCCATGTCGGTCCGGCTCTTCGTCGGCGGTGACGGACCGGCCGTCGACAAGACGCTCCACGTCTATGGCGACCGAGCGGGCGTGCGCAGCGAGCCGACCCCGTTCGAGCGCCTGCCGCTCGGCTACGATCGGGCGGTCGGCGGGCCGGGGACCGAGAACCCGGCCGGGCGCAGGCCGGATGGCTCCTCTGCGTTGCCCAACGTCGTCCACCCGTCGGACCCCTGGATGCCGGCGGGGCTCGGACCCATCCCGTCCACCTGGCCGGGCCGGCGACGGTCGATCCGGAGCCGCGCGCCATTCGTGAAAGACGGCGTGCTGGAGGTCCCCGACGACATGGGGCTCGACTACTTCCAGGCCAGCCCGCCCGACCAACGACTCCCGACGCTCCGAGGCGACGAGTGGATCGTGATCGACGGGATGCACCCCACGTTCACGCGTCTCCAGTCGCAGCTGCCCGGCTCGGTGGGGCGCGCGCGGCTCATCGCGACGCGCGGCGACCACTCTCGGACGCTCGATCTCGTCGTCGATCGGCTCTTCGTCGACATGGACCGCCTCACCGCGACCCTCCTGTGGCGAGGTGGTTGCCCTCTGCCCGCCGAGCCGTGGGAGGGGCAAGTCGTCGCCGGCATCGAGTCGCCCGCCGAAGACGAGCTGGAGGAGTCGAGCAGCACGATGGTGTTCGACGAGGCGGAGCTCGCTCGGCTCTCGGGCGGCGCGCTCCCCTGGGCGCCCACGCCGCGGCGGTCGAGCCCGGGTAAGGCCCTCGGTGGCCTCCCGTTCGGTCGGCTCGACGAGCCGGCTCCGCCGCCGGCGACCGCGCTCGAGTGGTCGAATGACGAAACTGTCACGATATCGGGAGACGAGCTCGGGGTGGCGCTGCCGTTCGGCGCAGGGCCGGCGGCCGGCCCTGCCTCGCGAGGCGAGCGGGCAGTCGACCTGCCCGGAGGTCGCCCGCCCGCGTTCGCCGTCCCCACCCTGGTGAGCCTCGAGCCGGACGACGAGGCCTCGGGGCAGACGGCGGTCGCGCCGATCCCCGACTCGCTGCGCGACGCGCTGCCGTTTGCGGCGGACGCTCCCGTCGCCGAGCCGGCGGCGAGCGAGCCCGCGCCCGCGCCCGCGGTCGCTCCAGCGCTGAGTGAGCCCGCGCCCGCGCTGGCCGCTCCGGAGAGTGAGCCGGCGCCCCCGGTCGGCCCGGCAGCGAGCGAGCCCGCGCCGGCAGCCATTCCGGCGGCGAGCGAGCCCGCGCCCGCGCTGGCCGGTTCGCTCGTCGAGCCCGACGGCGTCCGCCAGCAGCTGCTCGCGCGCATCCGGGCGGGCGGAGAGATCGGTGCGCCGCTGAGCGGCGCCGAGCTCTCCGGCCTCGATCTCCGCGGGGCGCGGCTGAGCGGCGCGGATCTCTCGGGGGCTCGCCTCGTGAACGCAGACCTCACCGGCGCCAAGCTCTCGGGCGCGAAGCTGGTCGGCGCCGATCTGTCGGGCGCCAAGCTCTCGGGCGCCGATCTGAGCCGCGCCGATCTCGTGCGCGCGACGCTCGGCGGGGCCGATCTGTCGGGCGCCGATCTATCGGGCGCGACGATGACGCTCGCGTCCGGTGACGACGCGCTCTTCCGCCGGGCGCGGTGTGATCGCGCGAGCTTTGCGCAGGGCCGATGGGCGCGCGCCGATTTCGAAGAGGCGAGCCTCGTCTCGGTCGATCTGTCGGGGGCCCGCGTCGACGCGGCGCGTTTCGAGCGGGCCGACCTGAGCGACGCGACGCTCACCGAGATCGTCGGGGAGGACGTGTGCCTGCGGAGCGCGAAGCTCGGGGGCGCGAACGCGACCGGCGCGACCTTGCCCGGCGTCGATCTGGCCGGCGCCCTCGGGGAGCGGTCGGTGTGGGAGGGTGCCGAGATCGATCGCGGCTGCCTCGACCGATGCTCACTCAAGTCTGCGTCGCTCGTGCGCGCGAGCCTCATCGCGACGACCGCGCGTCAGAGCATCCTGGACGACTCCGACCTCTCGAACGCGACAGCCGAGGGCGCCGACTTCGAAGAGGCGAGCCTCGTGCGCGCGCAGCTGCGCCAGGCCAAGCTGAACGGAGCGAAGCTCGGCGGGGCGTTTCTCCAGAACGCCAATCTCCAGCGCGCCGTGGCGAACGACGCGGACCTCCGCCGCGTCGATCTTCGCGGGGCCTCGCTCCGCGCGGCGAAGCTGAGCGGCGCGAACCTCTCCGACGCCGCGGTGGACGGCGCCGACTTCCGCGACGCGAACCTGAGCGGCGCGCGACTCTCGGGCGTGGATCGGTCTCGCGCGAAGCTGGCCGGTGCCAACCTGAAGGACGCGGTCGACTGAGCGCCGACTCTCAGAATCGACCGCGGACGCCCGCGTAGCCGGGGCCGACCTGCAGATCGACGGACACCTCGCCCACGTCGGCGGACGCGGAGGACGACCCGCCGCCAGCCAGATCGACGATCAGGAGCGTCGCGCCGGCCGCGAGCCCGACGCCGCCGACGATCAGGCCGATGTTGGCGATCATCTGCTGCTGCTCGCCCTGGTCGATCGTGTCGAGGTCCGCCTGCGCGGTGCACTTGCCACCAGGCTGGGAACCGCACTTGTCCTCGACCTCGCCGTACGTCGACAGCGACAGCCCGCCGGCCACGCCGAACGTGACCATCCCGGCGACGCCGATGCCGCCGAGCACGAGCGAGCCGATCAGCAGGCCCGAGGGGCCGCTCGAGTCGTCGGACGGCGGCGGCGGGGGCGGCGGCTCTTCTTTCTTGGGCTCGGGGACGGCGAGATCGAGCGTCTTGCGCTCACCCTTCGCGAGCGTGAGGCTCTGGCTCACGGGAGGCAGGCCGTCCGTCTCGAGCACGACGTCGACCGGGCCCGGGTCGCGCGGCAGCTGCTTGCCCCAGTCCTCCTTTGCGATGATCGCTCCGCCTACCTTGAGCCGCGTCGAGTCCTTCGCGTTGGCGACGTTCACCGTGAGGACGGAGATCTTGTTGGCCAGCTCCTCGATCTCCACCTTCGCGGAGTCGCGCGTCTGGCCGTATTTGTCCTGGCGCGCCTCCGCCTCGACGATGACGCGCTGGAAGGTCTTGAAGGACTCGTTGAGGCTCCCCATCTCGGCCTGACACCGGGCGATGTAGAGGAGGGAGTTGGGGCTCGCGACGGTGTCGTAGGAGCTCTTGAACTGCTCGAGCGCCAGGGCGAACTTCTTCGCCTGGAACAGGCGTGTGCCGGCCTGGAAGGCCGACGTCGCCTTCTGCACCTGCTGTGGGGTGGGCGCCGGCGCTTGCGCCGGCGCAGGCCCCTGGGCGAACGCGTCCGAGGTCGCGGCGCCTCCGGCCAGGAGCGCAGCGAGGACGGTGGCACGTCGAAGAGCTCTTGAAGATGACAGGGTGGTCATTGTGTGGGCGGCTAGATCGTCGTCGGGTTGTGCTTCTTCGGCGGCTTGGCGGGCGGCTTGCCTGTGGTTGGCGGCTTGCCCGTCGTGGGCGGCTTGCCTGTGGTTGGCGGCTTGCCCGTCGTGGGCGGGGCGACGGTCGGCGGCGTCGTGGGCGGCGCCGAGGCCGTCTCCTCGGGGGGGGCCGACTCGCTCGGGGTGGGTGCGGCGGTCTCGGCCGGCGCCTGCGTGGTGGCCGCGGTCGGAGGCGCCGCGGTCTGGGTCGGGGGCGGCGAGGGGGCGGATGTCGCCGTCGTGCCTGCGGTGACCTTCGCGGTCGTCGTGGGGGACGGCGGGGGCGCGTCGGGGCCGCGCAGGGACTCGATGACGGTGATGATGAGCACGCCGACCGCGACGCCGACGCCGATGAGGATCGCGAGGCGCACCCAGGGGGAGGTCGACTTGCCGGGGCCCGGGAGGGCGTCGTCCGAGACGAGCGAGGGCGCGAGCGCGGGCGAGCTGGTCGTTTCCGCGGGGAGGCTCGCGCTCACGTCATCGAAGGTGACGACTTCGTCAGCCGACGGAGCAGGCCCCGCGTCGGGGGGAGCCAGGTCGAGCGGGACCGCAGGAGCGACGGGCGCCGGGACCGGCGATACGGGCGAGACCGTCACCACGGCCGCGATCGCGGCGGGAGACCCGGGGGCCGGGCGGCCCTCGATCGCGGCGAGCGCGGACTCGATCTCGAAATGGCGGGCCGCGACGCTCTTGCCGACGACGCGCTCCACGAACCGCGCGACGTCTTCGCTCGACGCGGGCTTGGTGAGGTGCGACTCGATCCGCTCGAGCTCCTTCTGGACCTCCGCCGCGGACGCGAAGCGCTTCTTCGGGTCCTTCTCGAGCAGCCGAAGGATCAGCTTGTCGAGATCGGTCGGCAGATCGGGGGCGATGGAGCGAGGCGGCTCGGGCGACTTCAGCGCGATGTTCTCGAGCGTCTGGAGCTCGTTGTCGCTCCGGAACGGGTGGAGACCGGTGGCGAGCAGGTAAAAAAGCGCGCCGAGCGAGAACAGATCGCTCCGTCGATCGAGCGTGAGCCCACCGAGCTGCTCGGGAGACAGGTAGGGGGTCTTGCCCTTCACGATGGAGCCGGCTCGGGTGACGTGCAGGCGTCCTTTCGACTTCGCGATCCCGAAGTCGAGGACCTTCACGTGGCCGCGCGTGTCGAGGAGCACGTTCGTCGGGTTGATGTCCCGGTGGACGAGGTCGAGCAGGTGACCGTCGTCGTCGCGGAGCTCGTGCGCGGCGTGGAGGCCGGCGCAGGCCTCGGCGGCGACGCGCAGGAAGACGTCGAGCGGGATGCCTCCCGACGTCCTCGCCGCCTCCTGGATCACACCGAGCTGCTCGCCCTCGACCCACTCCATGACCAGGTAGAGGTATCGGTCCTCCTCGCCGACCTCGAGGATCTGCGCGACGTTTGCGTGTTTGATGCGAGCGGCGACGCGCATCTCGTCGAGGAACATCTTCTCGAAGTCGATGTCGTCCGAGAGCTCGGGGAGCATCGTCTTGATGGCGACGAGCTGGTCGAGGCCGCTCGAGCCGACGGGCCGGGCCGTCCACACGATCGCCATGCCGCCGCGCGCGACGTCGGAGATGAGCTGGTACTTCTTTCCGCTCCCGGTCGTGACGACCGCGCCGGACCGCGGACCGTGTGACCCGATGACGGCGAGCTTCTCGGCGTCGAAGAGGGGAGCCGGGTCCTTGTGGGCGGCCGGGGCGACGGCGGGGCTCGGTGGGCTGGGTGCGATCGGCGGAGTCGAGGGCGCTTGCGCGAGCGTGGGCTCGTCGAGGAGCGGCTCGATCCCCATCAGGGTCACCTGGCGCGGCTTCACGGCGGCGCGGCGCGGCGCGGGCGGCGGCGTCGAGGGCTGCGCCCGAGGCTTGGGCGGCGGCGGCGCCGCCGCGAACGCGCCCTCTTCCAGGAGGAGCTCCCCGTCGGAGGTGGAGATCTCCTCGATGAGATCGGTCGCGTCGGCCGACGAGGGCGCGGGCGGTGGGATGGCCGGCCCCGCGGGCTTGGCCTCCACGTTCGTGGGCTCGTCCTCCACCAGCGGCGCGGGCTTCGGTGCCTCGGCCTTGGGCGCTTCGATGGGCGAAGGCGTGAAGCCGATCAGGGTCTGGGCGCGTTTCTTTGCTCCCACGGGGCTCGGCACACCGAGCGCGGGAGGCGGGACGCTGCGGGCGCGGGCCGCGTGCTCGCCGTTCTGCGCGCGGCCGTTGCTGTTCGTGTCCGTCGGGCGAACCGCAGCGAACGACTGCGGCGTCACGCTGCGGTTGAAGCCGATCCCCGCGCGCGGAGTCGGCTCCGTTCGGGCCGAGGGAGCCTTGCCTCGGGACGCCTCGACGAGCTGGCCGACCTCCTCGGGGGAGGCGCCGCCCGCGATGTCCTCGAGAGCCTTGCGGATCAGCTCGGGGCTCGGTCGTTCCGCCGGATCCCGGGACAAACCCTTGCCGATCGCTTCGCTCAGCGACGCGGGGATCTCGCTGCGGAGGCTCTTCAGCTCCGCGATGGGCCCGGTGAGGACTTTCTGGATGATGGCCGCCTCCATGCGCGAGGCGAACAGGCGCTGCCTGCCGAGGAGCTCCCACGCGAGCACGGACGCGCTGAAGGTGTCGGAGCGGAGATCGGGCGGCGGCGGCGCAGGCCCGAGCGTCAGGCTCATCGCCTTGACTCGCTCCGGGGCGGCGTACGTCAGCCGCTCGAGGTTCTTCGCGTAGTGAAGGCCGAAGCGGACGAGAGCGCGGTCGACCGCGAAGCCCGAGACACGGGTCCGGCCGTCCACCCCGACGTGGATGCACCACGGGCCGAGCTCGCCGTGGCAAAGGCTCGCCGAGCCAGCCGCCTCGATCGCCTCGAAGAGGTCGAAGATGATGCGCGCGGCGATGCCGAGGGCCAGGCCATCGGGGCCGGCCTTCCGCAAGATCGCGGCGAGCGTCTCGCTCTCTGCGTGGGCGTAGGCCACGAAGGGCTCGCCGTCCGCGGTCCCGTGGTCGACGACCGGCGCGATGGCGTCGTGGGAGAGGGCGCGCGCCGACTTGGCCTCGGCCAGGAAGGCGTCGCAGAGCTGGGGGCTCTTCGCGACGTGCCGGTGGATCTTGGTCAGGAGGACCGACTCGCCGTCCGGGTTCTTCGCGATGTAGGAAGCACCCACCCCGCTCGTGAACACCTCCCTGGCGAGCTCGTAGCTGCCCAGCTTCTTGCCGGCGACCTGCTGAGGGATGAGCGCCATCGGCCCTCAGGCTATCAGGCCGCGCCAGACTGGGGGAAGTTCAGGCGGTGACCCCCACGGCTCCGTAGACGGCGTCCCGGTAGCGCATCCACTTCTCGTGGGCGCGTGTCGGTCGTCGGGCTCGATCGTCCTCCGCGTCCGGGGTCGGGCCAATCCCGGGGATCAGTCGATGCGCGTCCAGCTCATGTCCACCTCGAGCCGGAACGAGCCCTCGAACGGGTGCGGGGGCGATCCGCCCCACTCGTCGGGCGAGAGCATGGAGAAGTACCGCTCGCCGGAGGTGCGCCGGTAGAGGTGGTAGACCGCGCCGGGGCGCTTCTTGAACTGGCAGACCGCGCGGTGGAGCTCGCCGGCCTCTCGGGCGCGCTCCAGGATGCTCCGGGCTTTCTCCTGGAGCGAACGGATCTGCTCGGCGATCACGTCGAGCTGGCCGCCCACGACGGCGCCGAGCATCCGATCGGCGTCCTGGATCTCGCGGGCGACGTCGAGCAGCTCGATCCGCGCGCCCAGACGCGAGACGGGGTACGTCGCAGCCCGGTCGGAGGGGACGAGCGCCGTGGTCGTCTCGCCGTCGTTGCTCGAGTCGTGTTTGCCGTCGCTCACTTCGCGGTCGCTCCGTAGCCCCTCATGAGCTCGGTGTACATCGCCGTGCCGAGCTCCCGGTAGCCTTTGATCGTGAGGTGGATCCCGTCCGGCTGGACCAACGGGTCCGCCTCCTCGCGGAGCTTGGCCATGGCGCCTTGCCCCCCGAGGATCTGCCAGGCGTCGAACCATGAGCAGCCGAGCTCCTTGGCGCGCCCTTGCAGCGCCTCGCGCATCTTGGCGCTGCGCTCCTCGGCGTCCGCGCGATCGGTCGGCGAGACCACGACGCAGTCCGTCTCCGGCGCGGCCCGGCGCACGCGGCCGAGCAGGGATGAGAGGTCGTCCGCGACCTTCGCGAATTTGGGGTTCCCGTCCCCCGCCTCGTTGGTCCCGAGCTCGAAGACGACGAGGCTCGGGCGGCGCCGCGCTACCTCCGCGATCCAACCATCGGCATCCCACGCGAGCATGGTCCCGTAGCGCGCGCCGTTGATCGCCAGGGTGTCGAGCACGACGCCCGCGTCCCCGCCGGGGGCGGCCTCGACGATCGTACCGCACAGATCGGTGCGTCCGATTGGTCGGACGGCGAGGTTGGTCGATGACGAAGCTGTCATTGTAACGTGGCGGAGAGAGTTCACCGGAGACTCCGGGCCGACCTTGATCGTGCGGCGCTCTGCGCCGAGCGTGATCTCGAGCTGGTCGTCCGGCTTGTGGAACCGGTAACACACGTCGTATGCGAGCTCGCCGCTGCCCGCCGGCTCGGTGAGGTGGAGCTCGACACGCGGCGAGTCGGCGTAGCCGCTCATCATCAAGCCGCCGAGGCCGAAGACGCCGTCGTCTTGCCGCTCGATCCACACCGGGCGCTTGGGACGCATGCGCCAGCGTCCGTCGATCGTGAGCTTCACGCCGTCGTGGCGGTAGTTCTTGTAGCCCAGGTGGAGGAAGCCGGGGCCGCCGTAGCCGAAGCGCTGGGCGAGAGATTTGCGGAGCTGTCCGCTCCAGAAGTCGGCCTGTCCGTGGGAGTCCCCGAGCCAGAGGATCCGCACGTGGCCCTCGGCCTTCTTGTCCGCGAGCGCGCGGAGGGCCGCGTGGAACCGGGCGAGCTCGGGCACGGCGGGGGGCGCGGTCGCGCGCGGCTGCTCCGGCTGGACGCGCGCCGAGTCGGCCGGGGGCAACGCGTCGGTGCGGAGCGGCGCCGGACCTGTCGCGCGCTCGATCGGCGGCGAGGGGTCGACCACGGGCGCCGAGGCGCAGGCGAAGAGTGAAGCCGCCGTGGAGAGGGCCGCGAGACGAGCGAACATCGACAGCTTAGGTAGCGCAGCACGAGGATTCTGTCAGGAATCGATCTGCCGCGGCGCGGCGCCTCGTGGCACCCCGGTCGCGTGGCCCTACGTCGTCACCTCCGTTGGGTGTAAGAAGTGGGCTGTGCGCCGCCGGCTCGGCCTCTCCCTCGCCTTGTGCCTCACCTGTCTCGGGTGCGGCCAGGACGCCCCGGCGTCGCTGCTCGGCTCGAGCGCGGCGCCCACGGCTGCGCCGGCTGCGCCCGTCCCGAGGCCGGCTTCGGCGGTGCTGCATTTCGTGGTCGACGACGGGGCCAAGCTGCAGGCCGCGCTGAAGTCGGATGCTCGGCTCGGCGCACATTTGCTGGGCCGGTCGTGGGCGGCGAGCGCCGTCGGGTGGGCGGGGTTGCCCGTGACCGCCGCCGAGCACGTGGAGCTGACCGGGCAGATCCGTGGCGCGGTGGCGGCGCGCTCCGGCGCGCTCGGATACGCGATCGCCATTCCGCTGCAGAACCCTGGCGCACTCTTGGCGGTCGTCACGGCGGGGGAGGGAGCCCGGTTCCGACGGCGCGCAGCCGACGGCTTCGATCACCTCGTGCTCGCGAAGGGCGACGACGGCAAGCGGCGGGTGCTCGTGGGCGGCTTCCTCGTCGTCGCCGGCTCCGACGCCGACTTCGCGGAGCTCGGGCCGTTCGTGTCGCAGAAGGCGCCTCTCTTCGCCCCGGTCTCCGGAGACGAGCCCGCGCTGGCCACGGTCTCGGTGGATCGTCGCGCGGCGCTCGCCGCCCTCGACCCGGTGATCGGCCGAGTCAGAGCGCTGGTTCCGGCGCTCGGCGCAGAGCTGCCGGTCGCGTTGCCCGAGGCCCTCGTCGTCCGGGTCGACGCGCCGCCGGGAGCGCTGTCTTTCACCACCTCGCTCGGCGGGCTCGAGCCGGGGGCTCTGCCCCCGACCGGTCCGAGGTCTCGCCTGCTGGAGCTGCCGTCGGGGACCCAGGCGGGGCTCGCCCTCTTCCTCGGCGAGTCCTCGCGCGCGGAGGCCGCCTCGGCGGGGGCCGACGCGCTCGCGCTCGGGCCGCTCGGCTCCGCCGCCGCGGTCCCGCTCGCCGGCGCGCTGAAGCAGCTCGCCGAGGCGCGAGGGGACGCGCTCCTCCTGGGCTTCGAGCGCGCCACGACGGGCCCGCTCCTCTCGGGGCGCGCGGACCTACGGGACGAGAAGCGAGCGCGGGACGGTCTCGATGCGCTCGCGCTCGCGCTCCGCGACAAAGCCGTCGCCGAGGCGGTGAGCGGCCAAGGCCTGTCGATCCAGGCGGAGTCGACCGTGCTCGAGCGCATCGGCGACGTGACACGTATCCGCCTCGCTCGTGATGACGAAATCGTCAGCTCGATCTTCGCGCGAGTCGAGGGCGGGCAGCTCTCTTTTTGCGCGGGCGCCGACGCGGCCGAGGGACTGCGCCGGCTCCTCGCCGCGGAGCCCTCGGCCCGGCTCGCCGGGGTCCCGGCGGTGGCGGACCTGGCCGCCCTGCTCGGTCCGGACGTCCTGGCTGCAGCCGTCTTCGACGCCGCCGGCTCGCCGCTCTCGGAGCGGCGAGCCGGGGAGGTGCCCCGCGCCTTCATCCTCGGCTCGCTCGAACGTCGCGACACGCAGGTGGTTGGCCGGATCGTGGCGGAGCCCGGGGCGCTCGCCGCGCTCCTCGACCGATGACCCGGGCCGCGGGGCGGGCGTTGCGTGGTCGACTCGGGTCGGCTCTGGGCATAGGATGCGCGCCGTGTCTGGGAAGCGGCGCTTACTGCCTCTCGTGTGTCTGCTGGCGGCGAGCTGCGGAGGCACCGACTTCGTCCGCAGCGAGTGGGAGGCGAAGCCGCTCGCGAGCAACGACGACTGGCTGGAGGGCGCGCCCCCAGCCCAGGCGGCTCGGCGGGCGGAGGCGGAGCCGGCTGGGATTCGATCGGCGGAGACCTTCCGCAACACCTATTACGACTTCCCCACCGAAGGGACCGGGGACAAAAAGGCCAAGGTCTTCGACGCGCGATGCAACGCCATCGCGTCCGTCACCCAGGCGTTCCACGACCAGGTCTGCCTCCAGGGAAGCGGGCGTCTCGCCTCGGGTGAGACAATCAGCTTCGCGGCGCGGGACTGCACCTGCGCCGCCGAGTGTCCGAAATCAGGTCAGAAGATCTGCTTCGAGAAGCTGGACCCCAAGGCGTTCCCGACCGGACGCGGCGCCTCGGGCAAGGCCATCACGCCCCTCCGAACGATCGCGGTCGACGTGTCGGTCATCCCCCTCGGGGCGGTGGTCTACGTTCCGGAGTACGAGGGGCTCAAGCGACCGGACGGCACAAAACACGACGGCTGCTTCCTCGCGGAGGACCGCGGCAGCAAAGTGGTGGGCCGGCACATCGACGTGTTCACCGGCGACCCGGCTCTGACCAAGGCCTGGAACCAGCTGGTCCCCTCCAACACCGGGGTCCACGTCGAGATTGGCGCGCCGCGGTGCGCCCACCTCAAGAACTGACGGCAGGGGCCCCGAAGCCCTTGTTTCGCGGCTTTGCTCCCGCGAGAAGGATGATAGCGTTGAGACCCGCGCCTCCATCGTCCCGACGCCTTTCTCCCTGATGGCCGAAAATCCTGCCTCCAACCCCTCCGCCGATCTCGCCGGACAGGACGAAAAGGCACGAGCGCGAGCGCGGCTCGGGAAGACGATCAAGGGCAAATACCGCCTCGATTCGCTGCTCGGCGTCGGCGGCATGGCGAGCGTCTTCGCGGCGACCCACCGCAACGGCTCGCGGGTGGCCCTCAAGATCCTCCACACGGAGTTCGCCCGTGACGTCGGCATCCGTGATCGCTTCCTGCGCGAGGGCTACGTCGCGAACCGGGTCGACCACCCTGGGCGCGTCGCCATCCAGGACGACGACATCACCGAGTCGGACGAGCCGTTCCTCGTCATGGAGCTGCTCGAGGGCGAGACCCTCCAGCAGATGTGGAAGCGCATGGGTCGCAAGGTGCCCATCCCCGACGCGCTCGAGGTCGCGCAGGCGTCGCTCGACACGCTCGAGGCGTTCCACAAGGTCGGGATCGTCCACCGCGACATCAAGCCGGCGAACATCTTCATCACGAAGGACAAGCGCACGCTCCTTCTGGACTTCGGCGTCGCGCGCATGCGCGAGGCCGGTGGCGACAAGACGCGCGCCGGCACCGCCCTCGGGACGCCGTCATTCATGGCGCCCGAGCAGGCGATGGGCCTCACCGAAGGCATCGACGGGCGAGCGGACGTGTTCTCCATCGGCGCCACCCTGTACGCGATCCTGAGCGGCCAGCGCCTCCACCAGGGGCGCAGCGACAACGAGGCGTTCATCCTCGCCGCCACGCAGCCGGCACCGTCGCTCGCCCGCGTCGCGCCGGACCTGCCGGTCGAGATCATCGCGCTCGTCGACAAGGCGCTCGCGTGGGATCCGCGAAGCCGCTTCGACTCGGCCGAGGGCATGCGGCAGGAGTGCCTGCGGCTGCTCGGCCAATACAAGCCGCAGGCGCCGGCCGTCCAGCAAGCGGCCGCCGCGCCCGCCGCGGCCTTCCAGCAAGCGCCGGCCCCGCCGCCGGCCCCGGCCGAGCCTGCGCCGGAGCCGCCCGCGACCGAAAACGACCCGACCGTCGTCCGGCTGGTGGACCTCTTTCGCAGGGTCGAGCGCCTCCTGCCCACGGTCCGCCAATACGGGTGGAACCACCCGGAGGCCGACAACAAGCTGCGCGCCACCTTCCAGGCCGTGATGGAGGCGCTGCGCGAGGACGCGAACAGCGTCTACTGGTCGATCCTGCCGTATTCGTTCACCCATCGACAGCAGACGGTGTGGGAGCCCACGGCGCCGTTCGACGTGGTGCCGTACAACCTCTTCGCCGCCGGCGTCCGCACGTTCCGCATCGTGCCCGGCGTAACCGAGCAGGAGCTCCGCGCGCTCTGCGAGGTGTTCCTCATCGATCCGGCGCGTGACCTCACGCCGGAGGACGACGTCGCGTCGGCCCTCTGGGAGCGGCGCAACCAGCACATCAAGTACGACGTCATCAACGTGTTCGCCGAAGGTGACGCCGCCGACCGCGAGGCCTTCTACGAAGAGGCCGATCAGCTCGAGGGCGTCGCGCAGCGCGCGGCGGACGAGCGCGCGAACCGCGCGGAGGCCGCAGCCATGAACGTCAAGGTGGACGCCGACGCGCTCAAGGTCGCGAAGGCCGCGGCGCAGGTGCTCGCGCTCGACTCGGTTGCGAAGAAGGCGATCGGTGCCCAGCTCGAGACGAACCCCGAGCGGTGGAGCGAGCGGTTCGTGGACGTCCTGGCCGACGCCTTCGTCGACACCACCAAACGCAAGGACGTGAAGCTCGTCGCGGACCCGCTCGACGCGAGCGTTCGCGATCTCGTCCTCTCGCGACGCTTCGACGTGCTCTTCCCCATGTGGGAGGCGATCCGGCGCGCGGTGGAGGGCGCGGTCCGGAACCAGAGGCCGCCCCTCCAGAACGCCGGGCAGGTCGGGCCCACGCTGACCCGGTCGATGTTCGGCCCCGAGACGCTGCGCCTGCTCCTCGTCGAGGCCGTCCGCTCGAACCAGCAAGCCATCATGGGAGGCGGCGGGCAGGCCGGCGGGGCGGTCGACCTGGATCGGCTCGCGCAGCAGCTCAATGTCGTGCTCTCCGAGCTCGGCCACGAGCACGTGGCCCCCATCGTCGCCGTCCTCGATCAGATCCCACACGACGGTCTTCGGCAGGTGCTGTTCGCCTTCCTCCAGCGGACCATGGCCGGACGTGAGAACGAGATCGCCGAGCGCATCCCGCAGATGTCCATCGAGACCGCGCGCCCGCTCCTCCGCCTCCTCGCGACGATCCGCACCCAGGGCGGGTTCGATGCGCTGCGGCGGCTCGCGAGCTCCGGCAACGTCACGCTCCGATGCGAGTCCGTGGCCTACCTCGCCCAGTCGCCCGACCAGCTCCGCGACGAGCTCGGCCGGCTGGCCGAAGCGCCGCAGCCCGAGCTCAGGCAGGCGGCCCTTCGCACGATGGCCTACCATCAGGTCCGAGCGGCCGGCCCGCTGCTCGTGAAGCGTGTCCAGGACCCGACCTTCAACCAGCTACCCGTCCCGGAACGGAGAGAGCTCCTGACTGCCCTTTTCGCCTTGAACCCGCAGCGCGCCGAGCAGATCGCCATGGAGGTGGTGCAGAAGCACGGCCTCCTCGTGGACGAGGCGCTCGAGCAGACCCGCGCCCTCTGCGCGGAGCTCCTCGGTCAGAACGCGAAGAGCATGGAGGCGCTCGACGCCGTGCTCCAGGCGTCCAAGCGGCGCTGGTGGAACACGCAGCCGCTGCGGGACGCCGCGCTCGTGGCGGCCGAGGCGATCGCGCAGAAGCTCGGTCGCAGGATCTCGCCTGCGGGGGAGGTAATCTGAGGTGACGGCGCACGTGCCCCCCGGTAGCCCCGGCGCCCTCGCTCAGCAGCCGGCGCGACTCGATCTCGTGACCGAGAACGCGGGCGAGAACATCCGCCGCGTCCAGGCGCGAGATCTCGGCGCGTCCGTCGTGCAGGCGGTGTTCCGCCTCGTGAAGCAGGCCACGCTCCACTCGCTCGACAACCAGGCCGTCGTCCGCCAGGTCGAGGACACGGCGTCGCTCATCAACGACTACGGGCAGCGCACCGACCAGAACGTCTCGATCCTCTTCGCGTTCGGCTCGATCTTCGTCGGTGGCCAGCTCCTGAAGGCGAACCGTCTCACGTACGAGGGCGCCGTCGAGCTCGGGGAGATCCTCAAGAAGTTCGGCTATTCGGAGCTCGCGATCGCCCGGAACGTGACCTCCCAGGATCTGTTCGCGTTCGTCGCGGCGATCGCGGACGCGCAGCGCTCCAGCCGAGGTCAGGGCCTCGAGAAGCCCTCGCCCCGCATCCGGCTGCGCGCGGTCGCGGAGTCGGCCCTGAAGCGAGGCGCGACGGTCGAGCGCCTCGACGAGAAGCAGGCGGTCGTGCGGATGTACGCCTCCGCGATCGTCATCATGCGGCGCTTCTTCGAGCAGCTGCAGCGCGGTCGCTACGATCTGCCGCAGCGGGTCAAGCGCATCGCCCAGGTGCTCGTCGACCTCTCCCAGGGTGAGACGCCGGCCTTCCTCGGCGTCACGGCCGCGCGCAACGCGAACCAGGACGAGGCGGGGCGCGCGGTGAACACCGCCATCCTCGCGGTCTCCATGACACGTCAGGTCACTGACGATATCGTCATCTTGGCGCGCGTGGGCATGGCGGCGCTCCTCTACGACACGGCCCGGCCGAGGCTCACGGGGACCGTCGGGCCGAACCCGCCGGCCATCATGCCGAAGCTGAGCGAGTTCCAGGAGCTCGAGCAGCCGGCGGCCACGGCTGCCGTGCTCACGGCGCTCGGCCACGTCAACGAGCCCACCGTGATGCGCACCGTGCTCGCGTACGAGGCTCACTGGCTGCGCAAGCTGAAGCAACTCGGCCCGGTCTACCAGGGGATGCGCCCTGCGACGCTCCAGGCGCGGATCCTCATGATCGCGCGGAAGCTCAACGACCTCCTCACGCCGGCCCCGGGCGCGGAGCCCATGTCGGCCGACGACGCCATCGCGCAGATCGAGGCGGAGGCGACGGACGCGGCCGACCAGACCGCGGTGCGCCTCCTCGTCTCGGCGCTCGGCATCTTCCCGACCGGCACGCTGGTGCAGCTCGGTTCGAACGAGGTCGCGCTCGTGGTCTCCACGGGCTCGCACCCGTCTCAGTACTCTCAGCCGCGCGTCCGCGTGATGTACGACGCCGCCGGCGGGCGGCTCGGCCAGCCGCTCGATCTGGACCTTTCCACGCTCGGCGCGGAGGATCCGCGAAAGCGCGTCCAGACGATCGTCGCGCCGGCGGACGACTCCTCGCGCGCCCAGGCCCGCGCCGCGCGCGCGCCGCTCCGCAGCCCCACCTCCGAGCAACAGAGCGGACAGACCTCGCCGTCGCAAGGGTCTTTCTCCCAGCCGAGCGCGCCGAGCGCCTTCACGCCGTCGGGCGTCAGCGCGGCCGGCCGCTCCGCGCCGCTCGCGCCGCCGCCGCGCCGCGCGCCCGAGGCGACCGCGCCGCAGGCGAGGCCGAGCGGCACGTACCCGTCGCACCCGAACGCGCAGCCGGCGCCACAGCAGCACGCCGCGCAGATCCAGCACCACGCGCCCGCCCAGCACCACGCGCCCGCCCAGCACACGCCGCAGCCGGCGCAGGCGGCCCCCGCCGCGCAGCACGATCCGGCCGCGTACGATGCCCACGCCGCGTACGCCGCCCAATACGCGGAGTGGCAGCGGCAGAAGGCGGCCTACGACCAGGCTCAGGCGCAGTACCAGGCGGAGCTCGCCGCCTACCACGCGCAGCAGCGTGAGCTCGAGCAGCAGCACGCGTACGGCGCGCAAGGCGGCGCCGGCTACGATCAGCAAGGCTACGGCGCGCCCGAGCCATACGGCGACGACACCTTCCACGGCGACGAGGACGACGGCGCGACACAGGCGCGCGACTGGAACCCCGGCGCGGAGGAGGGCGGCGTCACGACGCGCATCGGCGACGCGGCCGCCATCGCGGCGGCGGTGCGCGCCAGCCAGGAGCTGGAGATGGATTCAGGCGGCGGCTCCGCGCCCCGCACCGGGAAATCCGGCTCGTATTCGCCGACGCCCCCGCCGCTCGAAGCCTCGGCGGCGCCGCCCCAGGACGATGTCCCGCCGACGCCCACCGCCGAGGGCAACCTCACCAAGACGCCGCTCGTGCACCTGCTGGTCTACATGCTCGACCAGCGCCTGACGGGCACGGCGCTGTTCCAGACGCCCGACGAGGTCAACCACGGCATCTATTTCGAGAAGGGCGTGCCGAGCAAGGTCCGCACGGGCGGCATGGTGGCGCCGCTCGACCGCATCCTGCTCGAGATGGGCCTGCTCGACGAGCAGACGTTGCGTCAGAGCCTGATGGAGGTCTCGAAGAAGAAGGTCCTCCACGGGCGATACTTGGTGTCCAAAGGGCTCCTCGACGGGACCACGGTCCTCAAGGTCCTCAAGCAGCAGATCCTCCGCAAGCTCATCTACCTGTTCGAGCTGGCGCCCGAGACGCGGTACGCGTTCTACGCAGACCTCAACCTGCTCGCGAACTACGGCGGGCCGGAGCTGACGCCGGTCGAGCCGCTGTCGCTCATCATGACGGGCGTCCGGATGCGCTCGGAGGACCCGCTCGTCGCGCAGACGCTCCAGCGGCTCGGCACGAGGCCGCTTGGGCTGCACCTCGACGCGGAGGTGAAGCGGTTCGAGTTCAAGAAAGACGAGAGCGCGGTCGTCGATCTTCTCCGCATCAAGAAGATGAGCGTGGCCGATATCCTGAGCCACAACGTCGCGCACGAGAGCGTCGCCAAGCTCACGATCTACGTGCTCGCGATAACGCGGCACCTGGAGATCATCGGCGCGAAAGGCAGGCCGCCGATCGGCGTCACGCTGCGCGATCGGATCCGACGCTCCGGCGTGGTGGAGCCCGGTCCGGTCGCCATCCGCGAAGCGTCCGCGCCGAGCGCGGGCGGTAGCGCGCCGGAGGCGAGGCCCGCCGACGGCCAGGGTGGCGGACAACAAGGCCTCGGGATCGACTTCGCCAGGCTCACGCCCAAGCCCGGCGCGGAGATCGCTCCGCCCGTGCAAGCGACGGCCGCGGCACCTGCGTTCACGCCGAGCCCGCCGCCGGCGCCCGTCGCGCCCGCCCCGCAGTTGGCCTACGCGCCACCGCAGCAGCAGCAGCCCGCGTACGCGCCGCCGCCACCACCGGAGCAGCTGTCGCCGCCCGCGTACGCGCCGCCGCCGCAGCAGGCTTACGCGCCGCCGCCGCCCGCGTACGCGCCGTCGCCGCCCGCGTACGCGCCGCCGCAGCAGCAGGCTTACGCGCCGCCGCCGCAGGCCTATTCGCCGCCACCGCCGCAGCCGTCCTACGCGCCACCGCCGCAGCAGCAGCAGGCCTACGCGCCGCCGCCGCAGGCCTATTCGCCGCCACCGCCGCAGCCGTCCTACGCGCCGCCGCCCGTTCAAACGCCGCCCCCGCCTGCCTTTCCGCCGCCGGAGCCGTCGTACGCGCCGCCGGCTCAAACGCCGCCCCCTCCGGCGTACCCGCAGCATCCCGCCTTCACGCCGCCGCCGCCGCAGGCCGCCTTCGCGGCGTCGCCCTCGCAGGCGCCGCTTGGTGCTTCACCACAAGGCCCCGCGGCGTCGGCCGAGCCCGCCAAGCGCTCGGGCCCGCCCTCTCACCTCAGCAAGGATCTCCAGCATCGGTGGCAAGAGATCGAGCTGCGTGATCAGCGCATCGAGAAGGAGAACTACTTCGAGATGCTCGGGGTCAGCGACGACTCCCCCGATCCGCAGGTCCAGGCGGCCTACTTCAAGGTGGCCAAGGCCTGGCACCCCGATCGCCTCCCCCCCGAGCTTGCGGAGCTCAAGCCCGTCGTCTCGAAGATCTTCACGAAGTTCAACGAGGCCTACGCCACGCTGTCCGATCCGGCGAAGCGCATCGAATACATGAAGTCCGTCGCGCAGGGCGGCGGCACGTCGGAGGAGCAGGAAGAGGTCCAGCGGGTCGTCGACGCCGCCATCGAATTCCAGAAGGCGGAGGTCCTCCTCAAGAAGAACGACCTCGTGCAGGCGGAGCAGTACGCCAAGCGTGCCGCCCAGGCCGATCCGATGCAGCCGGAGTATCGCTGCGTCCTCGCGTGGATCCAGGCCATGAAGCGCGGTGACCCGCCGGTCGTCCCGGAAGGCAAGACCAGCACCTTCTACGACGACATCATCAACATCTTCGACGACATCCTGAAGACGGACGCCATGTACGAGCGCTGCCTCTACTACCGCGGCGTGCTGCTCAAGCGGTCGGGCCGTGAGGAGAAGGCCATCCGCGACTTCCGGATGGTGGTGCAGCTCAACCCGAAGAACATCGACGCCGTACGCGAGGTCAGGCTCCACCAGATGCGCCGCGACAAGAAGCGCAAGGACGAGGCCGGCCTCATCGGCAAGATCTTCAAGAAATGACGGTAGCGTCAGCGTCCTGATGACCGCGAGCCCGGGACCCCGCGCGCCGAGACGCGGCTCGTCCCGAGCGCCCGCAGCGCGCGCCCGATGACCGGATCCCCGGCGTTCCCGAGGCGGCCGCCGTGCTCGGGCCACGGGACCTCCTGCACGAGATCTTGCACGCGGACGTCGGGGCCTCGCCAGGTGTTCGGCGCCCGAGGCAGCGACTCCTCCCGGTCGACGCCGGCTGGCAGCCCCAGCGCGACGTGGGGCATCACGCCGACCCGCTGGACGGGGGAGCCGTCGGGCAGACAGAACACGAGGGTGGTGAGCCGGAGCACGCCGACGCCGGACTCGTCGTCCAGGTACTCCTGCGCGCAGCCCTTTCCGTACGTCCGGCCGCCGAGGATCGGCCCCCGCCTGTAGGCGGCGAGGGCGCCCGCGATCATCTCGGCTGCGCTCGCAGAGTCACCGTCGACCAGGGCGGCCACCGGCCCCGTCCACACCGAGTCGGCGGGGAGCCGGGGCGCGCGATCCACGGAGATCTCACCGTCCCGGCGGCGCATGGGGAACAGCGGCGCGCCCGGCAGGAACACGCCGATGGCCGAAAGCGCGCCCTCCGTCGAGCCTCCGCCGTTCCCGCGGAGGTCGAGCAAGATGCCGACAGGCTTGTCATCTTCATCCGGCGCGAGCGTGGCCATCAGACGTTCGCCGAGATCGTCGGGTACGTCGGGCACCTTCACGACGAGCGTCTCTCCCTCGCCGTAGCCGACACGCGAGGTGAAGAGCCCGGTCGCGGCCACGCCGCTCGGAGGTGTGGAGAGGAGGTCGACGTGGGCGTCGATCTCCAGCTCGAGCGGGCGAGCTTGATCGGCCCGGAGAACGGTCACGCGGGTCGTGTGGCCGTGGGGGACGAACGAGAGCTGGTTCGCCTGCTCGACGCTCATCCCGCCGATCGGCAGGCTGCCGATCCGCAACACGACGTCCCCGTCGCGCAGCGGCGCCTTGGCACCTTCGTCGATCCGGATCCCTACGACCGTCCTCGTCATCTCGCCCCACAGGCGGGGCGGCGGGTCGACCTCGAGATCGATGTCGTAGATGCTCGCCTCTTCGTCGAGCGGCGCCCAGGCCCCGTGTGGATCGATTTGCGGGACGTACGCGCGGACGGCAGCGGCGAGGACGACGCCCGACCAGCGGCGCGGCTCGATCGCGGGCACCAGCCTGTCGGAGGCGGCCACGGAGAAGGGCTCGAGGTCGGGGCCGTAGCTGGCTTCCAGCGTGCCCAGCCGCTGCCCGAGCAGGCGCGCGAGATCGTGAGCCTTGCGGGTGACGGTGCCGTCTTCGAACGGCGTCGCCGAAGCGAGGTCGAACCGAAGCTTGGGTTGCTGCGCGCGCCTCGCCGTCGCGCGCGCGGACTGGAGGTTCGTGCGGAGATCTCCGACCCACTCGGCGAGCGCGATGCCGACCGCGTCTGCCGCCACGCAGGGGCCCGACCCCGGGGACGCCTCCAGGTCGGCTGCGATGTCGGTCTCGGTAAGAGCTCGTAGGATCGGAGCGTCGGGCGCGACCGACCAGAGGCCGTGGGGGTCGAGCCAGTCGCTCACGGCCTTCGCCAGCTTCTCGCGATCCACTTGCTCGGCCGCGACCGCCAGGTTCGTGCGGGCCTGGGCGACAATCTTGCGCGCCTGGTTGCAGTCGAGCTCCGGAGCATCGCCGGTCGGCGGCGTCAGCAGCCTCTCCGCGGTGTCGAGGACCTCCTCCGGCGGCAGCTGTGGGGGCGGGGCAGGTGCCGGAGGGACGTCGGGCGCCTGCGGCTCAGGCGGCGGAGGGGCGGGTTCGGGCGACCGCCCCGCGAAGACGGCGAGGAGGCCGCCGAGCGCGGCGAGCGCCGTCGCGGACGCCACACGGTGCTTGTTGCCAGGGAACCCCAAGACCCTTTCTTTCTAGCACGCTCGCGTTTGAATCGCGGAGTTCACACCGGTCGGGGTGTGGATCCGAAGGCTCGATCCTCCGGCCTTCTGTCGAGAGGCGCGCGAAGCCCCGTTCCTCGCGGAGGCCTTCCGGCCGGAGAGGGGCTCGCGGACCGAGCGGGTTTCGCGCAACCCTACCCGGCAGAAATGGCGCAAGCGGCAACCTTTGCGCGTTCCGGGGTCACGCAAAACCTGCATGCGCAGGCACTGCGTTTGCACTCTGCCGGCTCGACCCGGAGCCACGGTGCTCGGAACCGAAGAGGAGGCTCGCATGCGTGCTGCATCGGATCGGTCACTCCTTTCTACTTTCACGGGCAAGCCCGAGGGGCGCACGACGCTCACCGCCGAGGCCGAGCGCGATCTTGTGGAGCGCTTTCGCCGCGGCGACTCCGCGGCCGCGGGCGCCCTCGTCCGCGCATGCCTGCCGTTCGTGTTCACGGTCGCGCTCGAGTATCGCCGGTGGGGGATCCCGCTCGAGGACATCGTGCAGGAAGGGAGCATCGGCCTGCTGAAGGCGGCCGAGCGCTTCGACCCCGGCAAGGGCTGCCGGCTGATCACCTACGCTGCCTACTGGATCCGCGCCGAGATCCGCGACTACGTCGTCCGCGCCTACCGGATCGTCCGGCTCGGCGCATCGAAGAGCGAGCGGCGCGCGCTGCGACACTACCGGCGGACCCGCGAGCGCGATCCGCAGGCGCTCGCCGCCGCGAGCGGTCTCACCGTCGAGCGCGCCGAGATGTTGCTCCCCGTCCTCGTCGCGCGCGACGTCGACCTCGACGCCTCCGATTCCACCGGAGGGTCTTCGGCGAGCGAGCGGCTCGCGCACCCCGGCCCGTCACCGGAGGACGAGGTCTCCACGATCCTCGAGCGCGAGAAGATGGCGCGTGCGCTCGAGGTGGCCGTGGCGGAGCTGCCGGAGCGCGAGCGGACGATCATCCGAACGCGCTGGCTCCAGGACGACCCGCTCACGCTCGAGCAGGTCGGTCATCGGTTCGGCATCAGCAAGGAGCGTGTTCGGCAGCTCGAGGAGCGGGCAAAGAAGCGGGTTCGCGACCGCATCACCGCCTTGCTCTCGGAGGCTCAGCAGGGGAGGGAGCCGGTCGCGGCCTGACCCGGCGTCGCCGGGCGCGCCGCCCATGGTACGCTGCGCCCGAGTTGGAAGAGCCGCGCGCGTTCACCCCGACCGATGAACCGGAGTGGACGGAGTCCACGAAGGGCCACGGCGCGCCCAGGGGGCGGACCCGGGGGACACAGCTCGAGGCCACACGCCCCGGCCTCCCCCGCGACGTGGTGGTGGTCCTCGGCTGTCGGGTCGAAGAGACCGGCCGCATGTCGGCGGCGCTCGAGCGGCGCGCGACCTGGGCGCACGCCGCCTTGCGCTGTGGGCTCGCGTCGAGTGTCATCACCTCGGGGGGCCGGCGCTGGGGGGAGCACGTCGAAGCCGACGTGCTCGCCCGCGCCTTCACGAGCTGGGGCGTGCCGGAGGCACACGTCTTCCCCGAGCTCTCCTCGCTCACGACCGCCGAGAACGCGCTCTTCTCGGCCGCGCTTCTCCGCCGCATCGGCGCGGAGCGGGTCATCGTCGTGACATGTGAGTGGCACATGCCGCGGGCGCTCGCCTGCTTTCGCGCGGCGGGGGTTCCGGCGCTCGCGCTTCCCGCTCCCGCGCCGCCTTCGTCCCTCCTGACCCGCGCCCGGCGCACGCTCCACGAGGTCCTGTCCGGCCGGCTCGACCGGTACAATCTGGCGCGCGTGGCCATGATCCGCGCGCGTGGTGTTCCTCATCCGTTCGATCCTTCGCCGTGAGATCGCCCAAGCTCTTCGCCCTCGCCCTCGCCTTGGCGGCCTGCAACCCGAACGAACGAGCCTCGAGCGGCGCGTCGGCCTCCGCACCTGCGAGCAGCGCCTCGGCCGCCGCGCCGGCCAAGGTGGACCTCGCGGCCCTTCGGGAGGCCGAGCAGCTCCGGGCTCCGGGGATGATCGGCGAGCCCGATCTCGCCTCGCGCGAGCCCGAGGTCCGCATCGCGGCCGCACGCGCGCTCGCACGAATCGCTTCACCCGCTGCGCGCGCCGGGCTGCTTCGTGCCCTCTCCGACGAAGACCCCGCCGTGGTCGCCTGGGCCGCTTATGGTCTCGGCTTCCGGTGCCTCGACGAGCGCGAGGCGACGGTCTCGGCGCTCGTCGCGCGTGCGCTCACGCTCCGCGACGAGGACGTGGCGATTGCGTTTGGCCCGCTCGCGCGGGCCGTCGGTCGGTGCGCGGCGACGCGCTCGGAGGCGACGCTCGTCAGCTGGCTCGACAGCGCCCCGGAGAGAGCTCGTGAGGCCGCGCTCGCCCTCGGGGATCTCGCCGGGCAGACCAAGAAGCTCCGCGAGGACACGCTCGTCGCGCTCCTCGCGCGCGCCGCCGGAGGCGTCTCGACGCAGGCGCTGCCCGAGGCGCTTTACCCGCTGTCTCGGCTCGAAAACGTCCCGCCGAGCGTCACCGCGCGCGTGGCGGAGGTCGCTCGCGCGCGGCTCACCGAGCCCGGCCCCTACCGCCTCTTCGCCATTCGCGCGCTCGGCCGCGCGCGTGAGGCGGGGATCGAGCCGCTCGACAAAGCCATCGTGTCGGGCTCGCCGGCGAACCTCACGTTGCCCGAGAAGGTGGAGGCCATGCGCGCGGCTGCGCGGCTCGGCGTGGACGGACAGGTGTTGCTCGCCAAGGCGGTCGGAAAGCTAGGCGACGACCTGGCCGCCGCGCCGAGCATCGACCTCGCGCTGGTCCTCTCCGCGGGGCTCGCAGGCCTGAAGCAGCCGAAGGGGGCAGATGGCGCGCTCGAGAAGCTGACGAAGCTCGCGGCGCCCGGTGCCGCGGACGTCCGCCTGCGCCGGGCGCTCTCGTTCGTGCGTTGCGGCGCCGCCAAGATCGTCGTCAAGCGCGCGGCCGACCCGGCGCTCCTGGGGTGTGATCTCGACGCCGGGTACGTTGGCAAGCAGGCGCTCGCCGAGGTCCTGGGCCGGAGCGAGATCGTAGGCCCCGCGCTCCCGATGCTGAAGGGGCTCCTCGGCGACAAAGACGTCCGCGCGCGCGAGGCGGCGCTCGAGCAGCTGTCCTCACACCCGGAGATCGAGGGGGCGGCGGTGATCCTCGAGGAGGCCCTCCGCGCCAAGGAGCCCGGCGTCGCGTCGACCGCGGCCGAGCAGATCAAGAAGAACCCGAACCTCGCCGTCGACCGCAAGGTCGCGAAGAAGCCCAAGGACAAGGACAAGGACAAGGACAAGGACAAGGACAAGGAGCCCGCGGTCGTCGCGCCGCTCCCTCCGCCCGACGCCGGCGTGGTCGCCGCCCTCGAGGCGCTCGTCGAGCGCGCGGAGAAGGAGCGCGATCTCGAGATGCTCGGTACCGCGATCGACGCCATGGGCGCGCTCGGCTGGAAGGACTTCATCAAGCGCGTGGAGCCCCACTGCAAGTCGTCGTATCCGGCGGCTCGCGAGCACGCTGCGGGCGCGCTCTCGGTCCTGATCGGGAAAAAGACGACCTGTGATCCGCCCGAGCGCGCCGAGGAGATCGCACCCGAGGTCGGTCAGGAGGCGAAGCCGATCCGGCTCGTCTTCGAGACCGACGCCGGCGCCCTCACCCTCCGCCTCGACCCGTCGCTCGCTCCGGTCACCGCGCTGCGGGTCGCGGACCTCGCGCGCTCCGGCTATTATGACGGAAACGTCATTCACCGCGTCGATCCTTCGTTTGTCGTCCAGTTCGGGGCTCCTTTCCCCGACGGCTTCGCCGGCCCGCCCGGGCGCATGCCGCTCCGCTGCGAGACGTCGCCGCGCCCGTTCGGCGAGCTCACGGTGGGCGTCGCGCTCTCGGGCCGTGACACCGGATCGAGCCAGCTGTTCGTCATGCGCGGCCGGCACCCGCACCTCGACGGCCTCTACCCGCTCATCGGCACGGCCGAGGGCCCGTGGGGGAGCGTGATCGAAGGCGACGTGATCCAGAAGGTCCGCGTGGCGGACGACTGATCCTCCTCGCCGTTCAGGGCAGACGGCCAGCAGGGTGCTGAAAAAGGCAACGTCGTTGTGCTCGATGAGGTTTGTGCTGCTCTTTCACCCCCCAGCCCCCCTCGCTTCGCGAGGGGGGAGTTCCCTTGGAGCAGGGCGCGGATCTGTTGGAGGACGCTGGCCGGTCGCAGCAACGCATCCTCGTTGGTCACTCGGAGGACGCGGATTCCGCGCTTGCGGAAGAATGTGTCGCGAAGTCGATCACGTCGCTCGCGGCCGCCCAGAACAACGGTGGTCGTCGTCGCTCCGCGATCGATGCGCGAACGACATCACGCCCCGGCTACGCGATCTCACAACGCGCCCGCAAGCGCGTTGAAGAGATCTTCGGCTGGATGAAGGCCGTCGGCGTCAGCTCCCCCCTCACCGTAGGTGAGGGGGGGTGGGGGGGTGAAAGAGCAACAACAACCCCACCAAGCGGCATGACCTCGCCTTTTTCAGCACCCTCTAGTCCTCGAAGGGGTCGAGCGCGTCGGCCAGCGCGTCTTCGTCGAGCTCCGCGAAGAGCGGGCGACGCTCACGAACGGCGCGTACGATCTCCTCGTCTCCGTGTGCGGGCGTCTGTCGCGAGGCGATGCGGGTGAGACGGTCGACGTTTGTGGCGTGCTCGAACAGCCGCCGCTCGGCGAAGTCCGTCGACTCGCCGAGCGAGAGCAGGAACGGGTAGTCCGAGGCCTCGAGCTGCATCAGCTCGCGGATCGCCCAAAGCCGCGCCTCGCGCTGGACGGGCGTACGCGGCGTATCGCGCACGAGGGTGTCCACGTAGTGGACGCGCCGCTCGGCGCGGTGACCGGTGCGGATCGCGTGCGCGGCGGACGGGTTCGTCCACACTCCGGCGAAGCCGCCCTCGCCCCAGCTGCTGGTGGCCGGCTCCGCGACCACGATCTCGGGATCGCGGTCGAGGTACGTCGAGAGCGAGATCGCGCGATCCCCGAGCAGCGAGAGGAGCTCGGCCAGGAACGTCGGGCCCTCCCACCACCAGTGCCCGAAGAGCTCCGCGTCGAAGGCGAGGACGGCGATCGGATCGGCGCAATCGGACGCGCCCAGGGCACCGTCGATGTGCTGCACGAAGTCGGAGGCGTGCGACAGCGCGAGCTTCTGCGCCAGCTCCGGGGCGTACGTCTCCTTGTCTCCGGTCCCGCCGGTCACGGCCAGCGGTCGAATGCCGGTCGGCCCGATCCAGCCGGGCGCGACGAGCTCCGGCGCGAGCTGCGACAGGTCGCCGTGGAACTCCCGGTAGGCGGGGTGCCCCGGGTAGCCACGCGCGCTCGACCAGACGAGACCGACGAGATCCGCCGCGCGGCCGAAGTACGCGACGCCCTCGGGCGAGACGATCGGCCGGAACGGCACGCCGAGCGGCCGTGGCCTCGCGAGATCGAGCCCGTGCTCCTCGAGGATCGCGTAGCGGACGCCGGCCCGCGCGATGTCCGAGCCGAGCCGCTCGTCGTACCCGCACTCGGGCAGCCAGAGGCCGTCGGCCGTGCGCCCGGTCACCGTCGAGAAGTAGCGCCGCCCCAGGCGGAGCTGCGCGCGCACGGCGCCGGGCAAGAGCAGCGTCGGCAGGAAGGCGTGTGTCGCGGCGGTCGTCATCAGCTCGACCCGGCCCGCGTTGCCGAGCTCCACGAAGGCGCGCGGCAGGTCGCGGCTCGCCGCGAGCCACCGCGCGGTGGAGCGCTCGAGCCGGTAGCGGTGCTCCGCCGCGGCCTGGCCGAAGCGCGGATGGCGCTCCGCGCGCGAACACGTCTCGCCGAGCGTCGCGGCGAACGCGTCGAAGCCCCGCCGGTGGTGCGGGTCCCCGAGCATGGAGAGCAGCGTCGGCGAGAGCGATACCGTGACGCAAGGATCGGCGCGGCGTTCGCTCGCGCGCTCGATCACCTCGAGCAGCGGCAAGTAGCACTCCCACAGCGCCTCGTAGAGCCACTGCTCTTCCATGCGCTCGTCGTCGCCCGAACGACGTACGTAGGGCAGGTGAGCGTGCAGGACGATCGCGACGTGCCCGCGGTTCCTCCGGACGTTGCCGCGGCTGCGGAGCTCGTTCATTCGTGTCACGGTCTTGGTTCCGCCGGAGCCGGGAGCTAGCGCAGCTCCGCGCCGAGGTCGGCGCCGAGGCGATGCGCCTCCGCGTCCGTGGCGGGGAACGACGCGCGGCGTTCCCCGCGTCGGACGCGCGAGCCGTCCGCGTCGGCGACGAACGCGCGGAGGTGGATCTCGCTGTCTTCGCGGGTCGCGTGAGCTGCGACGGGCAGCCGGCAGCTGCCGCCGACGGCGGCCATGAAGGCCCGCTCCGCCGCGACGCAGACCGACGTCTCGCTGTGGGCGAGCTTCGCGAGCAACCCACGGACCCGATCGTCCTCGGCGCGGCACTCGATGCCGAGCGCGCCTTGCCCGATGGCGGGCAGCGAGACGCCGACGTCGAGCACCTCGGTCGCCTTGTCCGCGAGGCCGAGCCGGCGGAGACCCGCGAGCGCCAGCACCACCGCGTCGAGCTCCCCTTCGGTCGCCTTGCGCAGGCGCGTGTCGACGTTTCCGCGCAGGGGCTCGATGACGAGATCGGGGCGCGCGGCCTGCAGGCAGAGCGCGCGACGCATGCTCGACGTGCCCACACGCGCGCCGCGCGGCAGCTCGGAGAGCTTCTTGCCGCCGCGCGAGACCAGCACGTCTCGTGGGTCTTCTCGCTCGGGGACGCAGGCGAGGACGAGGCCGGGCGCGAGCTCGGCTGGCACGTCCTTGATGGAATGCACCGCGAAGTCCGCCCGGCCGTCGTAGAGGGCCTCCTCGAGCTCCTTCACGAAGAGCCCCTTGCCTCCGATGTCCTGGAGGCGCTCCTGGGCGAAGCGGTCTCCGCTCGTCGTGAGCTGGAGCTCCTCGATCGCGAGCCCGGTGTGGGCGGCGACCAGGCGTGCGGCGAACGCCCGTGACTGGGCGAGGGCGAGCGCGCTCTTGCGCGTCGCGAGCGTCAGGGGCTTCGAGCTCAACTTGACTGGGTCTCCCTTCGGTCCTGGGCGGAGCCGGGCTCGGCTCGGCGGGATGGCGCCTCTTCGGCCTCGCCGATCGAGTCTGGCAAATCGAAAAGGTCGCGGAGGATGTCGACGTAGTCGTCGGCTCGAGGGTCGAGCGCGAGCGCCTTGAGCCGCGTCGTGGGGCGGTGGCAGAGCTTGTTCGTCGCGGCGTCGAGCATGGTGGACAGGGCCTCGCGCTCGGCGGCACCGAGGTGCTTGAGCTTCGTCGAGAGACTGCGCTCCAGCTCGGCGAGCAGGGTGGCGCGGATGCGCGCGCGGAGGCCGACCACGACGGGGTTGAGCGCCAGCTCGGTCGACTTCGTCTCGAACGCGCGCAGCTCGTCCTCCACCATCGACTCGGCGCGCTGCGCCTCGTTGGCGCGGCCGGCGAGTGAGCCGGCCACGGCGTCTTCCAGGTTGTCGATGTCGTAGAGGTAGATGCCGTCGAGCTTGGCGACGTCGGGGTCGACGTTCCGGGGGACCGCGATGTCGATGAAGAAGAGGTTGCGCCCACGACGCGCCTTGCGCGCGGTCTTGAGGGCGTCGAGCGTCACGACGAAGGTGGGGCTCGACGTCGAGGTGATGACGATGTCCGCGTCGATGAGGCACCAGTTGAGCTCACCCCAGTCCCGGGGCTCGCCGCCGACCTCCGCGGCCAGCCGCTCGGCGCGCTCCCGGCTGCGGTTCACGACCACGATGCGCGCGCCCTGCTTGCCGAGCAGCTTCGCGGCCGCCTCGGCCATCTCTCCGGCGCCGACGAGCAACGCCACGCGCCCCTCGAGGTCGCCGAAGATCTGGGCGGCGAGGTCGACCGCGACGCTCGAGACGGACACCTGACCTTGGCCGATCTGGGTCTCACTGCGCACACGTTTGCCGACGTGGAGCGCGCGATGCAGCGCCCGGTTCAACGTGGGGCCGACGCTGCCGTGGTGGACGGCGATCGAGATCGCTTCCTTCAGCTGACCGAGGATCTGCGGCTCACCGACGACGATGGAGTCGAGCGAGCAGGCGACACGGAAGAGATGTCGAACCGCGTCGGAGCCGTGTTTGCGCACCAGGGCCTTGCCCACCTCGGGGCCGCCGCGGGCGACGAGCCGCGCGGTGATAGCCTTCGCCGCTTCGTCGAGGCGGTGGGGCTCCGGCTTCACGTCGCGCGGCAATGCCGCGTAGACCTCGACCCGGTTGCAGGTCGAGAGCACCGCGGCCTCCGCGATGGGCGCGTGCTGGAGCAGCTCGTCGATGAGCTCCGGCACCACCTCCGAGCGGAGCGCGAGCCGTTCCCGGACTTGAACGGGAGCGCTGTGGTGGGAGAGGCCGACCTTGACGATGGTCACCCGACCGCTCCTGGTGCGTCGGCCTGGGCGCCCGTCGGGGTGGGCGATGACCGGAAGACATAGAAGACCAAGACGCTCAGCGCGCAGAGCAGGCCCAGCAACGTGCCGTACGCGCTCCGCCTCCCGCGCCAGCCAGCCGCGGTCCGGAGCAGCAGCACCGCCCCGATGAGCAGCCAGGTCGTGTAGCCGAGCACGATGCGCATGACCTCGTCGAACGTGCCCGTCTCGAGCTGGTAGGCCCAGAACGTGCCGGAGACGATCCCCACCGTCAGGAGCGGGAAGCCGAGGAGCAGGAAGCGGTGGACGGCGCGGTCGAGGGTGTCGAGCGGCGGGAGCGCGCCGATCTTCGCCAGCCGCTTCTGCTTCAACCGGCGCTCCTGCACGAGGTAGAGCGTTGCGGACGCGCCGGCGAGCACGAAGAGCCCGACGCCGATCAGGTTGACGAGCACGTGCACGGCGATGAACGCCGCGCCCAGCTCGTGTCCGGTGCTGGGCTTGTCGAGGAAGAAGGTGCCGAGCAGGAAGGCGAGCCCCAGCGGGGCCACCAGGAGGCCGAGCGCGTCGATGCTCTCGCGGGGACCGGCGCGCTTCGCCCGCGCGCGCGCGAGGGTGAAGAAGAATGCCGAGGTGATCGCGACCGCGCTGAGGATGAAGTGGACCGAGCCGACCGGGCAGGCGTGAGCGATGAAGCTCGCGACCGTGATGTAGCCGAGGTGGAACAGGGCGCCGAGGGCGAGCAGCGCCGGGGCGCGCGCCGACGTGTCGCCGAGATCGGGGATGCTCGGCCGCTTCGAGCCTCCGCTCGCGGCCTGAGGCACCGGCCCGCGCTTCGTGGCGGTGCGGAAATAGAGCACGGCCGCCGCCGCGTAGAGGGCGGCTCCGATGGAGAACAGGAGCCCGGAGATCCAGGTGACCACGCGCGGAAGAGTCTAGCAGTTTGCTGAAAAAGGCGACGTTGGGGTGCTCGATGACGTCGGTGCTGCACTTTCACCCCCCCAGCCCCCTTCGCTGCGCGAGGGGGGGGCTATCGAGAAACGGCGGCAAATCAGCTCCGATCGAGCATTTTCCCCCCTCACTCGTGAGGGGGGATCAGGGGGGGTGAAAGGGCGGGCATGATGGGTCCAGAACGGAGGGCGGAGACTTTTTCAGTACCCTGCCAGCTGCTCAGCCCGCGTTGGCGAAGCGCTCCAGGATTTCCTCGTCGCTCCCGGCGGCGCAGCTCGTGGCTTTTTTGTGGTCCTCGAAGGCGGTCGTCGGGGCGCCCACGAAACCGGGGACGACGTCGTAGGCGTTTTCCCCGATGATCATCGAGCCCTCGAGCAGCTCGGCCCCCAGCTCCGCCAGGTAAGCCCGCGACTTCACCTTGCCCACCAGCTCGTTCGGGTCCGGCGTGCCGGTCACCTCACGAACGATGTGGACCGCCTCCACCACGCGGAACCGGCGCTCCTCGGACTTGAGGATGAGCTCGTCCGCCGACACGTCCACCCGGTCGTCGGCCGTCCAGAGATCGAGCGCCTCCTGCGGGAAGAAGACGCGGTTCCTCAAGGCGCGTCTCCGGGCCCTGAGGGCGACGACTCCTCCGCGTTGGCCGCGATTCGGTTCGCGCGGATCTTGCCGGGGAGCCGCCAGAGCGTCTCGAAGACGCCCATGACGACGTAGAACCCGAGTAGCCACACGAGCACGAACGCCGGCTTCATCTGGGTCGAGATGATCGTGCTCGACAGGATCGCGAACCCAACCAGGACGATGGACCGGAGGTTCAGACGAACGTCCTTGAAGGTCCGGAACTCGACGTTCGACACCATGAGCAGGCCGAGCGCCACGGTGATGACGAGGATGACCCAGGCGTATTCGGCCCGCCCGAAGGCGCCCGCGACGGCGTGGTTCGCCACCACGATGGAGACCAGGATGCCGGCCGCGCCCGGGCTCGGCAGGCCGAGGAAGTAGGGCGAGGGCTTGGTCGGCTTGCCGTCTTCCCCCATGGTGAGGACGTTGAAGCGGGCGAGGCGGATGGCGGCGCAGGCCACGTAGAGGAACGCGGCGAAGAGCCCGAAGACCCCGAATCGCTTGAGCGTCCACGAGTAGACGAGGACCGCCGGCGCGACGCCGAAGGAGATGACGTCGGCGAGCGAGTCCATCTGCAGGCCGAAGGCGCTCTGGGTCTTCGTCATGCGGGCGACACGACCGTCGAGCATGTCGAAGAACATGGAGAACACGACGAGCAGCGCTGCCCGGTAGAGGTCGTCCTCGCTGGTCGCGGCCGCCGAGAGGCGGATGGAGTCGAACCCGCAGAACACGGCCGACAAGGTGACCAGGTTCGGCAGAATGAAGAGCGTCTTGCGGAGGTTGAGACGCCTCCTGCGTGCCGCTCCCTGCGGTCGTTTCATTCCGCTTCCTCGCTGACGCTCGGTCGGCGCCTGCCTTCGTCTCGGTGCTCCCGAGGTCGCACCTCGTCTCCCGGTTTCAAGCCCATACCTCCGGAGCGCCGAGGTTAGCCTCCGGTCGGCCACGGGGGCAAGCGCTCACGGCTGATCATCCGAGAGCCGGTGCCCCGCCCGAGAGGCCACGTCGGCCGGGACGATGAGGGCGGGGTCGACCTTGCAGCTCATCGGGCGCGCGAGCAGGCCCCGGACGGGCGGACCGGCGGACGCCACCGGCTGACCGCGGGTTGTGCTCTCCACCACGCCCGTCTTCAGGAGCCAGGCGTGCTCGAGGTCTCCCGCGATGACGGCGACGGCTCCGCCGTAGACGGCCGAGCCCTTCCAGACGGCGACGCAGGGCTCCGCCGGCGACCCGTGCAGGATCGCCCCGTCGGACAGGAGCCACTGGGAGTCCGGCAGCGCGGCGCCGAACGATCCGCCGGTGCTCGCGGGCTCCTGCACCAGGATCGGCCGCCGACCGACGGTGCTGACGAGCGCGCCGCTCCGCGCGAAGTGGGTCGAGACGCTCCGGGGCGAGGTGCGCCGCTGCTCGACGGTGCACGGCGTCACCCGATCTGCGAGGTGGGCCAGCCGCGCCAGGGCGATCGGCTCGCCCGCGAGCCCCTTGTCGCCGAACAGCCACGCGTCCGCTCGCTCCGTCGTCGCGCTGCCCGTGGTGACCGCGGCGAACCCCGACGCCTCTCCGGCTGCGGCCCACTCGAGGTCGGCGCTTCCTGCGGCCAGGGTGACGGCCTCGATCTCGTAGCCGGTCGGCGCGCCCTTGGCCGGTCGAGCCACGGCCACGACCTGGGCTGCAGGGCTGCGATCGAGGAACGCCACGGCGGCCGGCGCGCCACCGATGAGCGCCGCGTCGAAGGTCGAGAGCTCGCGTCGATCCGAGAGGAGGGCTTGCCAGTCCGGGTAGTCGAACGCCGTCGTCCCTGACTGCGCGTCGAAGGCGTAGGCGCGCTTCGTGGTCGGCTGGACCGTCACGCTCCCCGCGGTGATCGTGAGCAGGAGCGGGCGCAGGCGGCTGGCGGAGACGAGGGCGTTCGACCAGGGCTCGTCGAAGCGCACCGTGCGCCTCGCGGTGACGCCGAGGTACTGGTTCTGCCAGGCGAGCTCGACGTTCTCGAGCGGCGCGCGCGTGTCCACGCCGCCGCCCTTCGCCCGCGGAACCCGAGCCCGCATGGCGACGAAGCCCTCCGCCTGCGGCTTGACGACGAACGCGGTGTCTTTGCTCGGCGGCGGTCCGAGCAGGGGCTTCGTCACGATGGGCGCGAGGGAACGATCCTTCGCCTCGGCCGTGTTCTCCGGCATGGCGGCTCCGGCGACGACGACCTTCCCCGACGGCTCGATCGCGACCACCGACCAAGCCGTCTTGCCGCGTGCCAGGTCGCGCAGGCGCGGCAGATGCGGGACGGGCGCGCCGTCTTCGGCGGCCCCGGTGACCTTCGTCCACTCGGACTTCGGGGCGAGGCGGCAGGAGATCGGCGTGGACAGCGAGATATCCGGCGTCGCGAAGGTCTCCTCCGTCACCTCGAAGGGGGTCTCGGCCTGTCCCTCCCAGCCGACGCGGACGAGCTCGTCGCCGAGGACGCAGCCTCCGGACGAGCAGGCCATGGCCCAGTCGCCGTGTGTCGCGAAGCGCTGGACCGCCTGCGTGACCGCGATCTCGGTGAAGTTGTTGCCGCCGTCGAGCGACTCCCACGCGTGGAGCACGTCGTCCGTTCCGAACCCGACCGCGAGCACACGCGCGCCTTGGCCCCCGAGCTGCGCGCCGGTCTGCGGCGGCCTCCCGGCGTTCTGGACGCGGCCTTCGCTATCGAGGGTGATCCAGACCGGGCCCGACGCGCCATCACACGCCATCCCGAGGGAGCCGGTGTCGTCGATCGTCAGCCGCGCGCGCTCGGGGATGGAGAGCACGCGGTCGACCTCCGCGGGGGAGGCGTCTACCTCGTCGCCCCAGTCCCAGCCCGTCGAGAGGAGCTCGATCCGCCGCTCCGTGTAGGTCCGGCCGCCGTCGCGCGAGGCGAAGAGCGCCATCCGGCCCTCGCGCCGGGTTCGCGCGAGGACATAAGCAAAGCGTCCGTCGGGCGAGAGGATCGGCGAGCGGGCGCTGCCCTGCTCGATCTGCGCGCCCGAGCCAGCGATCATGACATATCTGTTCCTTTCGCGACGGAGCAGGAGCGGCGCCTTCGGGGAGCACGCGCCGCCGTGCGGGCGCGCCCTGGGGGCCGCGCCCGCGGAGGGCGCGGAGGGCCTGGCGGTCGGCTCGTCTTCGTCGGGCGCGCACGCGCCGGTGACGAGCACGGTGCCACTTCGCGAGAGCGTCAGGTGGACGTCGCCGAACGTCTGCGCGAGGAGGCTCGCCTCGGTCTTGAAGGTCTTGCCGCCGTCGTTCGAGATGCCGAGCCGCAGGCTCAGGTCCTCGCGCGATTCGTGGGGAGCCATGCAGGCGAGCGCGACCGATTGCCCGTTCGCCGCGATCCGCACCGCGTCGCAGCGCTCGACGTCGGCGAGCGGGATCGTCTCCGTCTTGCCGCCGAGCTCGGCGCGGAGGAGCGCGTAGCGGGAGCCGCCCTCGCCGCGCTCGATCACCTCGTAGTAGGTCTTGCCGGTGAGCGCGGCGGCGCCGCTCCGGATGAGGCTCTCCTTCGGGCCGCGCTCAGGCTCGATGGCCACGTCGGTGCGCGCTGCCTCGTCGGGCCTGGAGGGCGATCGCACGAGGCGATCGCCTTCGAGGACGAGGTTGCCGGCGACGCCGATGAGACCGAGCTTGCCTCGGTCGAAGAGCGCCGCCTGCCACGGCCCCACCTTGGAGGGGGCGCCGGCGACGGGCGTGAACGTTCGGCCGCCGTCGGTCGAGACCTTCACCTCCTCGGGCGCTCCCAACCAGAGCGCGCGCCCGGCGGCGTCGACCGTCACGTCGATCCCGAGCGCGCGAGACGGGATGTTCGAGGGCTTCCATCCGCCGTCGGCGAAGTGGAAGGTCTTGCCGGCTCGATCGACGCCGACCACGGCCCCGCCGCCCGCGGCCACCCGGACGAGGAAGGTCGGCGCTCGCACGGACCGCTCGAAGGGGCCGATCGGGTCGCGCGCGGTGTAGATGACGCCGCCGTCTCCCACGAAGCGGTAGGCGTCGGGCAGCTTCTCGGCGTGATGGAGCGCCTCGACGCTCGGCGAGCCGCTCGCCGTGCCGCGCCCGGCGCAAGGCTTGGACTTTTCCGTCGGCTCGACGAGCCACCGCTGCCCGTCGTCGGTCAGGACGAGGCATCGGCCGTCGGGGAGGACGAGGGTCGACGTCGGCGTTCCGACCTCCTCCGGGTAGCTCGCCCACCGGGCCGGCGACTCGAACGGCGGGCCCGAGACGTCGGCTCGTGGGCTCGGCAGGGCCAGCTCCGGGCTCGAGGCGCCGCCGCAAGCCGCGAGCACCACGCAGAGGGCTCCGAGCCGGCTCATCGACCGTCGACCCAACGCGCGACGTACAGGTCGCGGCCGCTGCCCCCGCGTGACGAGGCGAACGCGACGAGCGCGCCGTCGGCGGTCGCGGTCGGGTGCTCGCCCTGTGAGAACGTGACGCGCTGCGGGCGAGCCTCCGCAGAGGTCAGGTCGATGGCGTAGATCTCCTTGCGCGCGACGTCCGCGTCGCTCGCGAAGAGGAGGTGTTGGGTGCCCGCCAGGAAAGCGGGCGCTGCGCCGCCGCCCGTGACCACCGACCGCACGCCGCGCCCCTCGACGCTGGCGACCACGATGCGACGCTTGCCGCCCTCTTCGCTCGGCCAGGCCAGGTAGCTCTTGTCGGCCGATACGGCGAGGAACGGCTGGGCCCCCTTGTCGGCCACGAGGAGGCGGGACTTGCCTTCCGACGTCGAGAAGACACCTCTGTCATTTTCGGTCTCGCCGACCACGTAGAGGGCGGCGCCGTCCGGGGAGAGCGCGGCCGCGCGCGGCTTCACGTCGCCCGTCGCGAGGGGGCGAGGCTCCCCGTTCGTGCCGAGCTCGACGAGCACGGTGCCTTCCGGCTCGTCGACCGCGTACACGACGCGCCAGGGGCTGGACGCGGAGGCGGTGAGGCCCACGACCCGCTCGCCGTCGCGCGAGGCGCGCCGCGGCGCCCCGGAGCCGAGCGGGACGAGGAAAAGCGCCGGGGTGCTCGACCCCGGTGTGACGGCGACGACGGCGATCTCGCGGGCGTCGGGCGAAAACGCGATCCGATCGACGGTCCAACCCTCGGTCAGCCGGCGCAGCTCCGCGAGGTGCCCTTCGCGCTCGTCCGCCGGCGCGGCGCTGCCGGAGCGGATCGCGAAGGGGAGCCACTCGGGCTCCGCCGTCGTGGTCGCCGTGGGCAAGAGGCCCATCGGCTTCCTCGGTCCGGCTCCTCCGCCGCAAGCCGATGAGAGCGCGAGGAGCGAGGCGAGGAGGATCGGGCGGCGCACCGCCAAGGGTTTACCAGATCGGTCGGGCGGGCGCCCCCTCGAGCCGGAGGTCAGCGGCAAAGCCCCCAGGTCCGGAGGCGGCGTGCGCGCTCGAGTGCCCGGACGGAGCCCGGGGGTACACCGCTTGCGCGGCATGCGCGCGGCTGCCCGGAGCGAGGCGTCCGATTCGCGCGTTGGTGTAGTCTGTCGCTCCCCGCGAACATGACGCCCCGGTACCGATTCGGAGAGTTCGAGCTCGACCCCGCGGAAGAGCGGCTTTCACGCGGAGGTAGCGTGGTGGAGCTCCAGCCGAAGCTGCGCGAGGCGCTGGCCCTCTTCTGCAGCCGCTCGGGCCAGCTCATCACGCGAGACGAGCTCCTGGACACGCTCTGGCCCGACGTGGTGGTCAACGAGGAGGCGCTCACGCAGCTGATCAAGAAGCTGAGGCGCGCGCTCGACGACGACGCACGCGAGCCGCGCTTTCTGCAGACGGTGCTGAAGCGCGGCTACCGCTTCCTCCACGCCGTCCCGGTGGGCGCGGCGTCAGGCGCCCCTCCTCGGAGCGCGGCAGCGCGCGCTGCGTCTGCGTTCTGCCAGCCTCCGCGCGCCGCGTTTCACCCCGATTGGTACGCCGTGCGAGAGGCCGAGGAGCGCCGCGCGTGCGAGTATCTGGCGGTGGCCGGCATGCCGGTCGTCCTCGTCGGTCCGGAGCGCTTCGGCAAGACCTGGATGCTCCGCAGCCTCCTCCGTCGGATGCGCGCCGACCCGGAGGCTCGCGTCGTCCTCGTCCGTCTCGACCTGCTCGACACGGCCGCGAAGTCCGACCTCGATCCGTTTCTTCGCGCCGTCGCCTTGCAGATCGCCGAGGCGCTCGGCGCGGAGCCCGACGTCGTCGCCGCGGCGTGGGCGCGCTCGCCGAACCCGAAGGCGAACCTGAACTGGCTGCTCGAGCGCCAGCTCCTCGCGGCCGGCGCGGGCGCCGTGGTCATCGCGATCGACCGCGCGGACGCGGTCCTGGGCAAGCCGTACCAGGACGAGTTCTTCGGGCTGCTCCGCGCGTGGGCCGAGAACGGAGCCGAGGGAGACGGGTGGGCGCGGCTCCGCCTCATGCTCGCGATCTCGAGCACGCCCGCGCTCCTCGTCGTGAGCCCGACGCAGTCGCCGTTCAACCTGACGGATCCGATCCGGCTCTCCGATCTCGGAGACGAGGCGCTCGGCTGGCTCGCGTCGAAGCACGGGCTCTCGTGGTCGAGCGTCGAGATCGAACGCCTGCGCGCCGTCGTCGGCGGACACCCCTACCTGTCGCGCGTGGTCATGTACGCGGCGCGCGAGGCAGGAGGCTCCCTCGACCGCGTGCTCGGCCACGGCGGCGACGACGCGAGCGCGGCGATATTCGACGACTACGTCGCCATGTGGCGCGAGCGCCTCGCGCGGCAGCCAGGCCTCTTCGAGGCCTTCGCGCGCGTGGCCTCGGGGGCGCGCGAGCCCGCGCCGAACGACCCTGCCGTCCTCCACCGACTCCTCGCGGCGGGGTTGGTTCAGCGCGACGACTCGGGCGTCGTGCTCCGCTACCCGATCCACGCGCGCATCGCCGCCGGATGACCGCGCACCGGTTCCAGCCCGGCGGCACCCTGCGCGAGGGCTCCCTCTATGCCGAGCGCGAGGCGGACCGCGAGCTCCTCGGCGCGCTCCGCTCGGGAGAGACGTGCGCCGTCCTCGCGCCGCGCCAGATCGGCAAGTCCAGCCTGCGCGTCCGCACGGCGCGCAAGCTGCGGGCCGAGGGGCTCCGCGTCGCCACGGTGGATCTGACGCGGATCGGCGGCCGTCACACGGACGTCTCGGGCTGGTACTTCGGTCTGGTCCAGGAGCTCGCGTCGCGTCTCTCGATCGAGGAGGACCCGTCGACTTTCTGGAGGCGATACGAGAACGCCACGCCGCTCCACCGCTTCGTCTTGTTCCTGCGCGAGCGTGTGCTCGGTGACCAGGGCGGGCCCGTCGTGGTGTTCTTCGACGAGATCGACAGCGTCCTCGCGCTCCCCTTCGCGGTGGACGACTTCTTCGCGGCGCTGCGAGAGACGTACAACGCTCGGGCCGACGACGAGGCCTACAGAAGGCTCTCGATCTGCCTCATGGGGGTCGCAGCCCCGGGAGATCTCGCGCGCGAGCCGGCGCGCACACCGTTCAACGTGGGGCGGTCGGTGAGGCTCGAGGACTTCACCCGGGCGGAGGCGGCGGCGCTCCTGCCTGGGCTCCGCGCGGTCGACCCGAACGAAGCGGAGCGATGGCTCGACGCGATCTACGGGTGGACCTCCGGACACCCTTACATGATGCAGAAGCTTTGCGCGGCAATCGCCGAGGGCGAGCGTGACGTCGAGGCGGCCGTCGACCGGCTCTTTCTCCGGCACGGACGCACCGAGGACCCGAACCTCGAGTACGCGGAGCGTCGCCTCGTCGCCGACGCGCGCGCCACCCCGATGCTCCGGCTCTACCGGCGCCTGCTCGACGGCCAGCGCGTGCCGTCCGACCGCGACGACCCGACGCAGTACGCGCTCCGCCTGACGGGCATGGCCGCCGAGGATCGTTCCGGTGAGGAGATCGTCCTCGCCGTGCGCAACCGCGTGTACGGGCTCGTGTTCGACGGCGACTGGGTGCGAGAGACCGAGACCGCGCGGCTGATCGCCGAGCCCCTCCTGCGATGGCTCGAGGCGGACCAGAGCGACGACTTCGTGCTCCGCGGTCAGGCGCTCGACGACGCGCAGGCGTGGGCGAAGGACCGGGCGGATCTCTCGGCCGACGAGAGCCGCTTCCTGCTCGCCGGCCTCTCGGTCGCGCGCAGGGAAGAGGCCGCTCGCGCCGAGGCACAACGCGAGGTCGAGCGGCGCAAGCAGGTCGAGGCAGCGAGCGCGTCGCTGCGTCGGAACATGACGATACTGTCCGTTTTCGTGGTGCTCCTGATCGGCTCGCTCGGTGTCGCCCTGTTCCAGTACCGCGCCGCGAAGCAGAGCCAAGCCGCGGCCGAGGCCGCCGCGCGTCGCGAGCGGGGCGTCATCGCGCAGGCGCTCGCGGCGCAGATCGGTCAGGAGATCCCGGCCGTCGTCGCGGGGATCGACGCGGTCGCGCCGAGCGTCGCGATGGGAGAAGAGCCGCCGAGCGCGTCCGTGTCGGGCCTGGGCGCAGCCCTCTTCGCGGCGGAGTACTCGCGCCGGGTGGAGCTGCCGGCGGGCGCTTTCAACGCGACCGACATCACCCCCGACGGCCTGCGGCTCGTCACGGCGCAGAACGACGGGGTCCTCCGCACGTGGTCGGTGCCGGCGGAGGAGGCTCCCCCGCTGATCCTCCGGGCGAAGCTGGAGCTCGGTCACGCGCCGCGCTTTGAAGAGGACGGACTCGTCATTGTGGCGCCAGACGAGAAGCGTGTCCGAGCTTGGACGAGCGACGGTCGAGAGGCGCTGAGCTCAGCGGCGGTGAAGGGTGATCTGCTCGCCGTCGCGCGCCGCGACGGGGCCACCCGCGCGCTCGTTGCCGACGGGCCGTCGCTGTCGATCGTCGACGTCTCGGGCGCGGACCCCCCGCGACGGCTCGAGCTGCGCGAGCCCGTGCGAGCGGCGTCATTTTCGCCTGACGGTGGTCGAGTCTGCGTCCCCCGCGCGAAGGATGCCCTGATCTTCGAAGACGGCGGGTCGCTCCTCGCGCGGCTCGAGGGGGGCGATGACGAGATCCGGGGTTGCGCGTTCTCGCCGGACGGCTCGTACGCGGTCTCGAGCACGGCGTCGGCGGTGCTGGTCTGGAGCGGCGATCCTCGGTCCGTCGACGAAGTAGCCGAACGTTGGTACGAGGACGACGCGGCGAATACCGATCTTCAGACCGTGGCCGTGTCGTCCGGGGGCACCCACGTCGCGTGGAGCGGTCGCACGACGGTCGTCGTCGTCGAGCGCGCCACGCGAACGGTGGTCCGGAAGCAACCGGCGCCCTTCGTGACGGCGCTGGCGTTCTCCGAAGACGGGAGGTGGCTGGCGGGCGGTCGGCGAGACGGCCGAGTCGAGATCGTGGAGACCCGTGCCTCCGGCGCGACCTGGTCCTTCCGCGCGCACAGCCGGATGATCCTGTCGGTCGCGTTCTCGCCTGACGGGCGCCACCTGATGACCTCGAGCGTCGACGGCACCGTTCGCGTCTTTCCGATCGAGCCGCTGCGGCCCGAGATCATCGCGCGGACGTCCACGCCGATCACGTGCCTCGGCGTCTCGTCGGACGGCTCGCGCGTGGTCCACGGCGGCGCGCCCGGAGAGGTCTTCCTGCGCAGCCTGCCCGAGGGAGACGAGATCGCGCGCTTCCCCGATCAAGGCGAGCTTCTCGCCCGCTGCAGGTTCTCGCCGGATGGACGGCGCGTCGTGCTCTCGAGCGGCCTTACCATCCGCGAATGGTCGGTGGACGGCGCCCGGCTCGAGCGGACGATCGCCGCGCCCGCGACCCCGGCGGACGTGACCTACAGCCCGGATGGGCGGCGCATCGCCGCGAGCTTCGTCGAGGGGCCGGTGACCCTGCGGATCTGGGATCTCGCGTCGGGCGCGGTGGTCACGGAGATCCCGGCGCCGAGCCGTCTGCCCTCGACACTTCGATTCGCGCCGGACGGGCGGACGCTCTTCGTCGGTGGTCCGGACGGGAACGTCGCGGCCGTCGCGGCCGAGACGGGTCGCATCGACCGCTTTCTGAGCAGCGGCGCGACGACCTCGACCGTCGCGACCTCACGCGACGGTTCGCTGGTGCTCGCGACGTGCGCGGACGCGACGGCCCACGTGTGGGACGCGAGCTCGGGGGAGGAGCGAGTGGTTCTGCGGGGGCGCACGCCGCTGGAGCGTCCGTTGCGGTTCACCGCGGACGGCGCGTACGTGCACTTTCGCGGCGTCGCCCGGCCGCTCCCGACGACGCCACGCGCGCTCCTCCGCCGTGCGTGCGCGCTCCTCGCGCACGAGGGTGAGCTAGCGCCGGTCGAGGGTGCGTGTCGCCCGCATCTGACCGCCAGGTGACCGGCCCCCTTGGCGGAGTCAGCGAGAAGTCACCAGCCGGTCAGGGTGGAGCGGTCGGGGCGCGACATCCTCCGGAGCGATGCGAGCCAAGTCTTCGCCCGAGCCCGATGCCAGGCCCGAGTACATCGATCGCGGGGGTGACCTCCAGCTGGCCCCACCATTCCGCTGCGACGGTGCACTCCTCCGATGTTTCTCGCTGACAGCGGACAAGACGCGCTTGGAGCGCCTCGTCGCGACCACGCTCCACCGGGCCGGGGCGACCCACCTGTCCCCGCTCTCCTCGACCGTGCTCTTCGTCGTCGCCGAGATCCGGCGCGCGACCGCGGGCGACGGCGGCAGGGGCGGCTGGCTCTCGGAGACCGACTTGGCGTTCTGGGTCCCCGTCGTCGACACCCGGCAGCGAGGCCGCGTCAGCTGGTTCCTCCCCTACGTGTTCGTGGACAACGCGTACGCGATGGCGGCTGGTCGCGAGGCGCTTGGCTTCGCGAAGACGCTCGGGACCTTCACGCTGCCTCCGCGCGATCAGGATGGCGCGTATGGCGTGGACACGCTGCACCTGCCCGTCGCGCGGTCCGACGACAAGTATCGAGTCGGCCGCTTGCTCGAGGTGCGGCCACCGGGGCTGCCGGCGCCGGCGGCGTCGTCGGGCGTCGATGTGCTCCGGTCGATCGCGCGCCTGACCCCGCTCTCGGCAGCGCACCTGGGCGTGCCGGGCCGCCTCGCGAGCGCGGTGCTCGAGCTCGGCGCGTTCCCCCAGAGCCGCGAGGTCCCGCTCGTGCTCCTGCGCCAGCTTCGCGACATCTCCGATCCCGCTCGCGCGGCCATCCAGGAGGTCGTCGAGGCCCCGGCTCGTCTGTCACGAATCACCGGCGCGGGCGTGCTCGGCGGGCGGCGGACGCTGCACATCGAGCCGAGCGACAGCCACCCGATCGCCGAGGACCTGGGCCTCCTGCGGGACCACCCGATCGACGCCGCCTGGTGGGCCGAGATCGACTTCGTGGTCGACAAGGGCCGCACGATCTCGATCGGGCGTACGGCGCAGCCCGCCTCTGTGACCGGCGAGAGGCCGAGACGAATCGCTGTCCTCGGCGGTGGCATGGGCTCGCTGAGCGCCGTCCTGGCGCTCACGGCGGACCCCGCGTGGCGGTCCCGATACGAGATCACCGTCTACCAGATGGGGCACAGGCTCGGCGGGAAGTGCGCGAGCAGCCGCCGCCGAGACCGGCTCGACCGAATCGAGGAGCACGGGCTCCACGTGTGGTTCGGCAGCTATGCGCGCGCGTTCCGGCTCCTCCGCGGGTGCTACGCCGAGCTCGCGCGGCCCGAAGGGCACCCCATTCCGACCTGGCGAGACGCCTTCATCCCGCAGGAGAACTTCTATCTCCGGGAGCGGAGCGGGGGCCGTCTCTCCACGGTCCGGCTCGAGCTGCCGCCTCGGCCCGGTCTCCCGGGCGATCCCGATCACGACCCCGACGCCGAGGCGCTCAGGCGGGCCGTCCCTGCGGTCATCGAGGGGGTCGCGCGTGAGCTCCGGCGCGCCGTGCGCGGCGTCGAAGCGGTCCGCATCGGGCGGCTCCTCCGATCTCTCGCGAGCCTGGACCTGGTGAGCGTCGATGGCCTCGCGCGGGCTCGGGACGAGATCCGCGCCGTGCTGGGAGGTCGGTCGCAGCCGGCCATTCGTCACATGCTCGACCTCAGCGTCACCACGGTTCTGGGGCTTCTGCGCGACGGGGCGCTGACGCGCGGGCTCGAGACCCTCGACGGCGAAGAGCTCTCGGATTGGCTCGCTCGGCACGGCGCGGCGCCCGACACGCTCGAGTCGGGGTTGATCCGAGCGTTCTACGACCTGCTTCTCGCGACCGAGGCGTCGCCATCCGGCGGTCGTGACCTCGCCGCAGGCGCCGCGATCCGCGCGGCGCTCTTCGTCCTGAACGGCTATCGAGGCGCCTACCTCTGGAAGATGAGCGCCGGCATGGGCGAGGCGGTCATCGCGCCCATCTACGAGGTCTTGCGCCGCCGCGGGGTGCGATTCGAGTTCTTTCGCCGCGTCACACACCTGAAGCTGACCGCGGACAAACGCGCCCTCGACGAGGTCGAGATGGCCGTCCAGGCGAGGACGCGTGGTGAGTATGAGCCGCTCGTCGAGATCGACGGGCTCCCCTGCTGGCCCCACGAGCCCCGCTGGGACGCGCTGGAGGACGGCGAGCGATTGCGCGCGTCTGCGCCGGACTTCGAGTCCCCCTCGAGCGCACCATTCGACGCCGAACGGTTCGCGCTCCGCGCCGGCGTCGACTTCGACGCGGTCATCCTCGGGATTTCGGTCGGGGCGCTGCCCTCGATCGCCACGGAGCTCGTCGAAGCCCACCCCCGGTGGCGGACGATGCTCCGCGAGGTGCGCACCACGGCGACACTCGGCTTTCAGGCCTGGCTCACGGCAGACGCGCGCACCCTCGGCAGAACGACCGCGGGCGACCTCCAGGGTGGTGATCCGGGCGCTCTCTCGACCTACGCCGACATGACGCACCTGCTCGCTGCGGAGCGCCGTCAGGCGGAGGCCGGCGTCCGGCATGTTGCCTACTTCTGCGGTCCGCTCGGCGACTCGCCCCATTCCGAAGAAGGAAGTGGCCCGGTACGCGTCAAGGTCCAGCGTTTCCTCGAAGAAGGGGCTCGCGGCGTGTGGCCCGGCGCCTACGTCGATGGGCGCTTCGATTGGAGCCTCCTGGCCGACCCGACGGGCGGGATCGGGCCTGCGCGGCTCGACGCGCAATACATCCGCCAGAACGTGGAGGGGACCGATCGGTATACGCTCACGGTGCGGGGCAGCACGGCGTGCCGATTGACGGCCGACGGCTCGGGCATCGGGGGGCTCTTCCTCGCCGGTGATTGGGTACGAAATGGTCTCGACGTCGGCTGCATCGAGGGCGCAGTCCGAGCAGGCGAGGCATGCGCCGAGGCGATCGCGCGGGCACGCTTGCCGGGCGAGAGCGCGGAGGGACGAGGCGCGCGCGGTCCCACAG
The DNA here is from genome assembly GCA_016794345.1 of Myxococcales bacterium. Lineage (GTDB taxonomy): Bacteria > Myxococcota_A > Polyangia > Polyangiales > Polyangiaceae > Xiheicaenibacterium > Xiheicaenibacterium phototrophicum. The sequence continues at coordinate 51,801 of JAEUKE010000269.1, read as the reverse complement.
CTTCGCCGACTGCTTGGGCCGAGCCGGTCGACGAGCAACCGCACGCATGGGTGCTGTCATGACGCAGTCGCTCCTCGCCCCGCCGGCGCTCGGCACAAACCGCCCCGGGCTCGCCCCCTCCGTCGATCGCGCCATCGAGCTCGCGCGGGCCCAGGTCGTTGCGCGCGTGCAGTCGGACGGCAGCTGGGATGCGCCCTGCGACGCCGGGCCCGCGCCGACGGCCCAAGCGCTCCTCGCGCTCCACGTCGCGGACGCGCTGGAGCCGTCGGTCCGTGACGCCTGTGTGCGATGGCTGCTCGAGCGACAATCTCCCGGGGGCGGGTTCGTCGCCTACCCCGGGGCGCCCGGGGAAGACCCGGGGACCACGGCCAGCGTGCTCGGCGCGCTGGCCGTGCTCGCGCCCGAACGCGGATCCGAGGCGATCTCGGCCGCCGAACGATTCCTGACCCGCCAGGGTGGGACGGACGCCGTCCTCGCTGCATTGGCGCGAGGAGATCTGGCGGCCATCTATCTCGCGCTGGCGGGGCTGCTCGATCCGGCGCGGTTGCCACGCCTCCCGGCGCCGGACCTGGCGGTGCGCCTGGCCGAGCGGTGGCTCGCGGGCGTGGCGCACGTCGGTGTCCCATTGATGATGGCGCAGGTCGCGGTCATTCGCGCTTGGCTCCTCGCGGGGCGCCCCGCCCGGCCGACGCCGGCGTACGCGCGCTTGGCGACGCGCACGCTCGCCCTCCTCGACGAATCGCAGAACTCGACGGGTGGCTACGTCAACATCGTGCCGTACACGGCGCTCGCGCTGATCGCGATGCACGCGGCGGGGCGGACCCGCGCGGACGAGCCGGCTGCGCGCGCGGTCTCCTGGCTTTGTCGCGAGCGAGAGTCGGTGCCCGGAAAACGCGCCTACTTTCCCGTGTTCCACAGCGGCGTGTGGACGACGTCGCTCGCGCTTCGGGCGCTCGCCACTTCGGGCGAGCCATCGGACTCGACCGTCCTGTGCCGCGGCCTCGAGTGGCTCATGGCTGCGCAAGCGACGGAGCCGCAGGCGGCCTGGAACCAGCGCGACTTCGGGGCGGTCCGCACCGGCGGGTTCGGCTTCCAGGCGGACAACTGGAAGATGACAGACTGCGACGACACCGCGGTCGCCGTATCGGCGATCGCGGCTTGTCTCGCGCGACGGGGGCTCCCGTCCTCCCTCCGTCCCCAGGCCGAGGCAGCGTTGGAACGTTCCGTCGCGTGGCTGGGCGCAATGCAGAATCGCGACGGCGGGTATCCGGCGTTCGTGCACGGTCTCCCCGGTAAACCGGCCGGAGAGATCCTGACGAAGCCGATGTCGCTACGGGTCTCGAGCGCCGCCGACCTTCTCCGCCTCTTCCGCGATCTCCCGCTCGCGATGGGCGACCCGTCGACGGAGGACGTGACGGGTCGCGTGCTCTCGGCGCTCGCGGGGGCGATGGGCCATCTGCGCTCGCAGTCCACCCGCGACATCGCGAGAGGCCAAATGAACCGCGCACTCGGATTCTTGCGGTCGCAGGCAGCCCTGAATGGCGCCTTCTGGGGGCGTTGGAGCACCAACTTTCTCTGGGCCACGGCGCATGTGATCATGGGGGCGTGCGCGGCAGGCGTGTCGCTCCACCAGCCCTGGCTGCGGCGCGCGATCGGGTTCCTTGTCGGCCACGCCAACGAGGACGGCGGATTCGGCGAGACGACGCGGAGCTACGAGCGCCCCTCGCTCGCCGGAGCGGGGCCGAGCATGGCCGCCGTCACGGCGGTCGTGCTGGAGGCGCTCGTCGTCGCGGGCGAGCACGCCTCGGCGCCAGCCGCGCGCGCCGCCACCTACCTCGTCCGTGCGCAGGGCGGGGACGGGAGCTTTCCGGATGGTGGGCACCTGCAAGTCATCGTTCCGCCGGACACGTTCTATCGGTACCCGCCGGCGTCCATCCTCCAGCCGCTCTTGGCTCTGGCGGCGTGGCGAGCGAAAAACTGTAGAGCGCGGCGGACGTGGAGCTCGTTCCCGGCGGATGGAGGCAAGCTTTGTTGATTCAACGACTGCGCGCGGCCGTCGCAGATTCTACGGCGCTCGGGTTCCAGCTCGACCAGGACGGCCTCGCCGCGCTCACGCTCGAGGACTTGCGCCAGGCCGCCGACGACTACCTCGACGCGATGGCGGCGGTACCGAAGGAGCTGCGCTCGGCGGTGCTGGCCGAGCACGCGGCGCACTCGCGCGAGGCGCACGCGATGATTCGCCGGTACAATACCGACATCGCGAGCCGCGCGCGCGGCTACGTGGAGCTCGCTCGCCTCACGGGCTTCGAGCTCCCGTGGCCGATCGTCGCGGCGGCGGCGCTCGCCCAGATCATCGAGTCGGGGCTCTTCTTTCACGCCATGGGCGTCGCAGCGGAGGCAGCGGGGCGGCTCGGCTGGTCCGGGCTGTCCGAGATGCTCGGCGAGCTCGACGACTTCACGCTCCGAGCGAATCGCTCGGTTTTTGCGGACGGCGTTCCGATCTACCTCTTCGCCATTCGCTGCGCGCGGCTCCGACGGTTCGGGCGCGCGGCCGTGGCGGACGCCCTGCTCGACGGCCCATTCCCCCTGACGATGGACGAGAGCGGCTGGTCACAGGTGCGGGAGCTCGACCGGGCCTTTGCGATCGACGACGGACGCGAGCGGTTCGAGGCACTGGCGCGAGGTGCCGCCGAGCGGGAGCAGCGCGTGGTCACACACCACATCGGCACGGCGTTCCGTCTCCGCGGCGGGCCGCGTTGGCTCGAGCGGCGGCTCCGGGTCTCCCACGCCAAGCTGCCCCTTGCCGAGCGCGACGGCGCGCGGCTCGCGTTGGTGTTCCGCTGGCGCGCGCTCCCGGGCGACTTCGACTACACGGACCATGACGCGCGGGTCGCCGTCCTGGGGGACGCGTTCGTTCGGCCTCTCGTCGAGTCGACCGAGCACTTCCGGGCGGCGGTGCGGTTCGTCCGGCGGCGGTTCGATCCGGACTTCGACGGAGACGCGCAAGACCAACCCGCGTTCGGACGGGGCGGTGTGCCCCTCGTTGGCGCGGCGCTGGACCGCCTCGGGCAGGAGAGCGGGGCAGTCGAGGTCGACGCGCCCGCTGCGAGGTGATTCGCGCGAGGAGCCAGGCAAGTCTGCCGCGAGCGCGTCCTTCCTGCCGGTCTCCCCGACCTCTTCGTGCGCCATGACGACGCGGTCGAAGTCCCACACAAAGACGTGCTCGACCGGCTGTGTTCCGTGAGCTCGGACGGTGTTAGCTCGAGGACGCGTCAGCGATGCGTTGTCCCTTCGTCGTCGCCGTCCTCGCCGCGGGCGCCGCAGCCCTCTCGTGCCGCGAGCCCACGCAGGTCACTCTCGAGCTCTCGACGAACGCCGCGTGCGCCACCGAGCCGCTCGCGCCGCTCATGCTGCTCGAGACCGGGATCGTGGCGGGGATGCGGAGCGTCAGCGCCGAGGTGAGCTGCACCGAGAGCGGAACGTGCACCGACCCGGGCGCCGCGGGCGGGGGCGTTGGGGGGAGCGGCGGGGACGGCACCGGTGGCGCTGGGGGCGAGGGCGGTGTGACCGTCACGGAGGTCGACGGGCAGGGCTCGTTCCGGCACGTGGCCGGCGTCGACGAGACCGGCACCGTCTACGCGCTCCATGTCGACCGACTCGGGAGCGTGCTCTACGAGGTCTTGGGAACCCAGGTGGAGGGGTTGTTCACTGAATCCCCGCCACCGACGACTTCGGTCGCGATGCACGCGGCGCTGTTCGACGGTATCGAGGTCGTCGCCTGGGACCATGACCCTACTGTCAGGGTGTGGGACGGCAGCCCCTCCGAATGGGCGGGGGCATCCCAGCCCGCGGACTTCGTCTTGGAGGGTCCTGATGGTCGGTTCGCTCTCCTTCGCACGAACGAGTACTTGGTCGACGTGTTCATCGGAGGCCTGCCCACACAGACGTGTGGTGTCCCCATGGTGGGTGCGCCGCTCGCGTTCGCCCGCAGCGGTGGGGAATACTTCATGGTTGGGGAGGAGCTCTGCACCTGTGCTGGCGCATGCCTGACCCTGAACGGCCAGCTCCCTTGGGTGGACGTCTCGGCGCGTCGGGACGTGCCGGTCGCCGTTGGGGTGACCCAGTTCGGGTTCTGGACCTGGAATGCGCAGAGCACCCTGGATCAGGTCGATCTCATCGCCAGCACGGACGAAGGGCAGCTCGGCAACGTCCACGTCACGCCGTCCGGGGACGTATGGGTCGCCGCGACGATCGAGGGGCTGTGATCGAGCGAGCCTCACCAGTTTGCTGACGGCGGCGTGGGCCGCGGGGCGATCTGCCGCGAAGTGGAGCGGCACGATCAGGCGCTACCCGTCGCCTCGGCTGCGACATCGGCATCGGCCCGGCGGCGACGTCGGCCGCCGCGGCACCATTGCAAGCTCGCGGCGCGGGTCAGACGGTCGACCGGAGCGCCGCCGGCCCGCGCCGGAGCCGAGGAAGAGATCTTTCGCGCCGGCCAGGTCCGGGAAGGTGGTTCGCGGTACCCGCAGATCCGCGCCGCTGTCGCCGAGCCCGACGAGCCCGAAGCAGGTGACCTCGCCTGAGCTCGTGCGAACGCACGTGACCCTCGAGCCGACGAACACGCCCTTCGCGCCAGCAAACCCCACCACCCGCTCTGGTTTGCTCGCGATCACGGAGAGCTCCCCCCGCATGTCGACGTCTCCGGAGGGGGCGGCCGGGAAACCCAGCTGTCCGTCGAAGCCTACGCCCCAGCAAGCGACCGTCGCGTCCGTCCGATCCGTTCATTGTCCGCGTGCGGGCCGGGCTCCCCGCTGGTCACTACCGAGTCGGCTACCGCGACGTCGTGGTCGGCGACCCAGCTGACGCGGGAGAGTGTCCGGCGCCTCCGCCGCCCCCGCCCCTGGAGCAAAGCCTCTCGACGCCCTTCATCGAGCCGCCTCCGCCGCCAGGGCGATCGTGGCTCGAAGATTGGGACGACCGGCGCGGTGCTACCTGGGAGATCGGGGGTGGACCGTGGCTTGGCGTCTGGGCCGCCGCTGGCGAAGACGGGGCGAGGGGCACGGGGTACAACCCGACGCCGGGCGCCGTCGCGGTGTTCGGGGTGCACGGGATGGTCCCTTCGCAGGGCGGAGACGGCGACGATCTTCTTCCCGAGATCGAGGGACTCCGGTTCTGTGCGTTCATCGGATGCGGGCTCATCGGGATGCTCCCGGGGGAGACGTGGGTTGGCAACGAGCTCGGGATCGAGCTTCGCGCTGCCGTGGCGGGGTCGACCAGCCGCGGGGATGGCGCGCTCGTGCGCGGCTCGGTGCGCCCTGGCGATCTCTTCACCAGCCCGGGAGCGCGCCTCTCGCAAAGCGAGCCGCAAGCAGGGGCTGTCAGTAGCGGAGCGTCCGTACCTTCCACGCCCCGTCCTCGCGCCGGAGCTCGACAAGGAGCGGTCCCTTGCACTTGCCGACGTTCGCTGGCTCCACACCGATCGTCACGGGGGTGCTCCGGTCGTCCGTGACGGTGGAGCTGAAGTTGTATCCGCCACGGTCCACGCCATCTGCGCCGGACCCGCAGTTGCGGCTCCACTCCGTGATCCGCCTCCCTCTTCCCTCGACGAGGCGCCGGAGCGTGTCCTCGTCCGGGACCGATGCGCGAGCGTCTGAATGGAGCTCGCCGTACGCGGCGGCATAGTCCTCGGCGCGGAGAGCGGCGAGGAAGCGGTCGGTCACCTTCCTCGCCTCTGGGTCTCCACATGCGATCGCACTGAACGCGATCATCGCGACGAACGCATGCCGCAACGCGATCTGACCGAGCTCGCTCACCGCTGACCGAAAGGCAGTCATCCGCAATTCGTAGCATGTGCTGAGAACCGGGCCGTGCTCGCAGCGAGGGGCGTTCGAATGCAGCTCGATGTCCCATCGGCCACCGTAGAGCCGGCGGAAGGTTCCCCCACGTAGCACGCGCATCCGTCGATGACGAACACCTGCTCGTCCGCGTTTGCGTCCGCAGGAGTACCGAAGCTCTGTAGCAGCCAAGCCTCCAGCCGATCGAGTGATTCGAGGGTGAAGTCGTGCGACTGGGCGAGCGCAACTGGGAAACGGAGCCTGGTCCGTCGGGAGTGTGTTCGGCCCCCTCATCGGGCCGGGCAGCCGTGGCGCTTGCATCGCGCTCCTCGGGGCGCCGCTTCGCCAGCTCGGCCTGAAGGAGGGCCGGTTCGACGGCATCCAAGGGCTCGCTTCGGCGCGGGTCGGAGGAGGTCATGGGTCGGCGCGCGTCGATCGACCTCGAGGGCGGCGAAAGCTGGGATCAACAGGAGCCGACAGGCTATGCGCTCGAGTGGCTCGAGCCGGCAGCGACCGATCCATCGGGACAGCGGGAGGCACTGGTAGAAGGCCGTCAGGTCGTCGTGCGTGATTCGAGGTCCGGCGAGGTCATCGCTCGCCTCGGGCGCGCCAGCGCGGTGAAGGTTGAGGCGCGCGCCCTCGACGACGCCAGCACCATCGCGTTCGCAGCGCTGTGGCCCTCGGGGGAGCTGAGCATGTTCGACCTCATCGCGGGCACGGCGGTGCCGCTGGCGCCAGCCCCGACGAACGTTGGGGCGTTCGTGATTGCAGGCGACGGCAGCCTCATCGTCGGGCGCAGGAATGGCGAGCTGTGGCGATACCGATGGAACGGTCGGGGCCTCGCTGTGTCGAGGACGGGACCCTGACGCTGTACATCTCGAGGGTCGCCGAGATTGCCCCTGCTCAGTCGCCGTGCCCAGCGCGCATACCGCTACGTCCGAAGGCGCCCCGCGCGAACGGTCTTTCGAATGCGGAGTGGACTCCGCCACGTGCGGCGGGGAGGCCGCAGCCCGTCCACCATGGGCGGTCAGGTCAGCCTCGCATTCACGCCACGCGCCCACAGATCATCCAGTGGAACCGAAAGAGCTAGTTTGAGTGGCGTGTTCCGCGGGCCCGCGTTACGGCTCCGACATGTTCGAGCTCGCGTCTGTCCGGTCCCCAATCGCCATCGTGCTCGTCTCCGCGCTGCTCGGGTGCTCGGGCGACCCAGAGGGGACAGGCGGCGGCGGGGGAGCGGTGGGCGCCGGGGGTGCAGGCGGCGGAGGCGGAGAGGGCGGAGCCTTCCAGCTGCCGCCTCTCCCGCTTGCTGCAGTACCGACGAAATCGAGCCCGAAGGCGCCCATGAACGTGGCGCGCGCCGGTCACACGGCCACGCTCCTGGCTGATGGTTCCGTTGTGGTCATCGGCGGTGAAAGACTGGCGGCGAATCGCGATATGCTCGCATCCGTCGAGCGCTACGATCCCGCGTCGGACACGTGGACGGAGCTGGCGCCGCTGCCGGAGCCACGTGACAATCACACTGCCACCCTCCTTCCCGATGGGACGATCCTGATCGTCGGTGGCGGTAAGTCGAACGCGATTGGCATCCCTTCCGGGGAGCAGGTGCGGGCCGAAGTGCTCCTCTACGATCCCGCGACGGGAACGTTCGAGAGCCTCGGGCCGAACCTGGTGCCTCGTCACGGGCACTTCGCCGCGCTCTTGCCCTCCGGCCGTGTCCTCCTCGTGGGGGGAGCCGGCGACATCTCGACGGTGAAGCCCGCGCAAGGGGCGGGTAACCCTCAGCCCTTCGGCAACGAGCTCTCGAGCGCCGAGATCTACGACCCGAAGACGCGAAGCTTCTCCCAAACCGGCGATCTCTTGCAGGCCCGCTTTGCCTTCGGCGCGGCGTCGCTCGCGGATGGCCGCGTGCTCGTTGCGGGCGGGGCGTCCTATCCAGACGTCGCTGTGTCTCACAAGAGCGCGGAAATCTACGACGAGGTCGCAGGCGGCTTCGTGCCCGCCGGCTCCTTCGCGGGAGTCGACCGTTTGTTCTTGGGGATCTCGCCGCTCGCGGACGGTCGTGTCCTCGTCGCAGGCGGGAAGAAGGCGAACGTCGTGGTGGTCGACGACATCGAGGTCTTCGACCCATCCACGAACGATTGGCAGAAGAGCGCCGACGCTCCCCCGGTTCGCACGCTTCCGATCGTGGTGCCCACTCAGTCAGGGGGAGCGCTCGTTATGGGTGGACTCTCGTGTGCGGGTGGTTCCTGCAGCTCGAGAAAGAACCTCGACGTGTGGAGCCCAGACGGCGCCGTCGAGCCCGGACCGTCGCTACTTCATGGTCGGACGCGGGCGACGGCGACCGTTCTCCCAACCGGCAGCGTCCTCGTCGCCGGTGGCTACACGTTCGACAGCCTGGCCGTGGTCGAGCTACTCGAGCCCTGACGCGCCGGACGGTATCGGCCCGGCGGCGACGTCGGCTTCACCTGAATTCGGCCTTCGCCGTCGACGACACGGCTGGTCGCAGGGGCCCCTGCCCCGTGCTTCCCTGCCTCGTCTCCCCGGATCGTGCCCGTGCCCGTGCCCGTGCCCGATCTCTCGGGAGATCTGCCCGGTTTGAAGACGGCCCCTAGTCTGGTCTCCGGGCGGAGCGCCGACTCAGGCGCTCCGGCAGACGGCGCTCGGCGGCACCCACGACGCGACCACGAGGGCCGCCGCGATCGCGACGGGCACCCACGCGGGTGCGAGCCCGAACGCCATCAGCACGCCGAACGCGGCGAACACCGGACCGCCGAGGAGCGCAAACGCGATCGCGAAGACCGCGAGGCTGCCCCCGAGCGCGAGCGCGAGCAAGACGAGCCGCCGCACGGCGCAGGGCCGTCGTGCCGCGAGCGCGAGCAAGCCTCCGAGGACGAGGCTCGGTGGCAACGCGAGGGCGAGGACGAGGAGGAACACGCCAGCGCTGCCGTCCTCCGCCCGCGGCAGATGTGCCGCACACACGATCGCGGCCACCACGAGGTGCGCCGCCGCGCCGACGAGCACGCCGCGGAAGAAAGGGGAAGCTGCAGACCGTTCGAGCGAGCGCTGGTTCATGACGGCATCCTCGGCCCGGATTGGTTACCTTCGGCGGGCCACCTTTTTTTAGGTAAACATGTTTACCAAAAATCGCAAGAGCCCGGCCCGACGAAAGGTCGCCAAGCCTCGGGGCCGGCCGCGCGGTGAAACGGCCCAGGGCCGCGAAGCGCGCCAGCGGCTCTACGAGACGGCGCTCCGGCTCTTCGCGGCGCGCGGATACGAGGCGACCACTTTGCGGGACATCGCCAAGGAAGCCGAGGTGAGCCCGGGGCTTCTCTATCGCTACTTCGACAGCAAGCAGGCCGTCGTGATGGCGCTCTACGATCAGCTGTCCTCGCGGTACGCCGACGAAGCCTCGTCGATGGGCCCCGGCCCCTGGCGCGAGCGCTTCGTGTTCGCGATGGGCTGCAGCCTCGCCGTGTTGGGCCCCGAGCGCGCATCGCTGGGCGCGCTCGTGGGCGTGTTGGTCGGAGATCCGAGGCAGGGGCTCTTCGCAAGCGAGACGGCGTCCTCGCGCGAGCGCGTCCGGCAAGCGTTCGAGCGCGCGGTGACGCAAGCCGCGGACGCGCCCGCTGGCGAGGTCGCAGCCGCCCTCGGCCGGCTCCTGTACCTCGCGCACCTCGCGCTGCTGCTCTTCTGGCTGCTCGATCAGAGCCCCGAGCAGCGAGCGACGTCACGCCTCCTCGACAAGGTCGAGGAGGCGCTCCCCTGGCTGTCGGCCGCGATCGCCTCGGGCCTCGCCGACCATCTGATCCTCGACACGGACGAGATCACCCGCGAGGCGCTCTTCGCGTAGCTCATCGGTGTCATGTCCTCCCCAGAGCGCCGCGACGATGGCTTAGGGGCAGACTCGCTGAGAAGTTGACCCTTCTGGGCGAGTCTGTTGGGCCCGTGGTTCATGGATCGACTCGCACGGCTCTCGCATCAGGATTGGAAGCGGATTGCTGCGCACTTGCCCGAGCGTTCTGCGCGCGGAGGGCGTCCGGCGAAGCCCCACCGCCCGGTCATCGAGGCGATTCTCTGGATTCTACGGACGGGGGCGCCGTGGCGAGACCTGCCGCGTGCCTACGGCCCGTTGAAGTCGGTCTACACCAGGTTTCGGCGCTGGACGTTGTCGGGCGTGTGGCCGCGCATCCTCGCCGCGCTCAGCGCCCAGCGAGACGACGAGAGCTTTCTGGTGGATGCCACGATCGTCCGAGCGCATCAGGATGCTTCTGGGGGGGCGGGTCTGAAGATATCGGCCGATCCCGTGGTGGTCCGTCCACGAAGATCCATGCGCTGTAGTCCTCGAGCCGTTTGCTGAAGAAGGCGAGGTCACGCCAACTTCAGCAGCATATCGGACGCCACGCGCGTGAGCAGAACCGTCCGATCGGCGAACCTCACCATCACCCGCGCAGGCCTGGGATCGCCGCGCGCGGCTGGGTCGGAGCCGCGATATCGAAGACGTACTCGCGGCCGAGCGCGTCGATCACGGCGCGCTCGCGAGGCCCTGGGAGGGGTCCCGGCGGAGGTCGCGCGTCGGTCTGGAGCAACACGCCAGCGTCGCCGAGATCCAGCGCCCGCTCGACGGGGATCGACAGGAGCGCCTCCTTCCCGAAGTGCGCCGTCGCCGCGGCGCCGAGCGCGGTCCTTTGCGACACGACGGTTCTGACACGGCGACGCCCGGACCGTCGCACCCGATGCGTTCGGACCGCCGTTGGGGCGGCCGAGCTTCCGAAGCGCGCTCACGGGGGCGTACGCTTCGCGGCACGACCCCGCAGCTCGCGCCACGCCTCCTCGGTGAGCCCGTGGGAGGCCAGGATCTCGCTCGTCGAGCGTTCGCCTCGCCAGACCTCCTGCAAAATGAGCTTGACCCGCTCCTCGCCGCCTCCCTCGCTCGGCGAGTTGGTCTGCTCGTGTGCCGGTGAAGGCATGGCTGCCGCCGGGGGCCGCTCGTCTTGCGTTGCGCCGAGGACCAACGATCCCGCGAGCGCCGATCCTCCGAAAGCAACCGGGGCTGGAGGAGGCACGGGCTCCGCCATGCGCGACGACGGGGCGACGATCAGGCGTGTCGAGCCGTCGGGGGGCGCCTCGTCCACTCGTTCGCTGTTGCGGAGCCGCTCGAGCTCAGCCGGCGAGACCGACCGGCGCGCCTGTCCGGATGGCCCACCTCGAAACGGGAGCGTCACGGCCTTCGGGCGATTGAGCATTGCGGGCATCGTCGCCTCGGCGGCAACCGACGTGGGCTCCTCGGCGATCGGTGAGCTGGGCCGCGCGCTATGCGGCACGAATGGGAGGGCGGGCGCGATGGAGCGCGCCGACACGAGCGCGGTGTGCATGTTGTCGGAGGGTGGGCTCGAGGCCGGAGGAGCGGCGGCGCCTGGGGCCGAACGGGGAGGCGGCGGGACCCGGGGCTCCGCGACAGCGACGACGGGCCAGGTCAGCATCGCGGTGGGGTCGAACGCGACCTTTGGATCGACGTCGACCGCGACCCACCAGGGAACGCGCGGGGCCTCGAAGACGGCTCGAAAGAGAATGGTCACGCGCCCGTGCTCGGGCGCGAGCAGGAGGGTGTCGAGCGCGAGGGGCGCGCGACAGAGCGGCTGGTTGCCCTGCGCCGAAACCGCGACGGCTCGCGGGAACGGTCCAGAGAACTGCCCTGCGAGGTGAATACCCGCGCGCACGTATTCGAGGTGGAAGGCGTGCGTGGGCCAAGGGACGCGGCGCGACGGTCCCGCGGATTGGAAACGCGCAGGCTCGATCTCTCCGCCCGCCCAGGCCCGCAGGAAGCCTGCGTCAGTCGGATCACCTCTCGGGCACACGCTCTGCCGTGGACCCAGCGACTCGTGCTCCTCGAGCTGGAAGAGCGTCCCCGCAACGCGCACGTGACCGGGGCCACGGTGGCGTACGGCCGGACCGATCACGACCACATCGCAGCTCTGCTTGTAAGGAGCAAAGTCGGACGGATAGAGGACCTCCCCGGTTTCGTCTTCGACATCGAGCAAGAGGGGGGCGGGGGGGGTGACGAGCGAGAAGGCGGAGCGGCCGTCCAGCGCCAACGCGAGCTTGATCACGAGCGTGACGCGCGAGGCCGGCCAGCTGACCAGGCCCACGGAGGCGGGGCCGCTCACTCTGCATGCCACGGACATCCGAACACCAATCTTCCTTCACCTGGCTGCGTCTCGCCAGCGTGCAAGTCTCTACGCCCAAGGTCGCGCGGCGGGAGCGGTCTTTCGAATGCGGAGTGGACTCCGCCGCGTGCGGCGGGGAGGCCGCAGACCGCTCACAGCTCGAGCCCGAGCACGAGGCCCGCGAGCCCCGGCCCTGCGGTGAAGGCCACAGTCGCTGGCGCATCGTCCCACTCGACGGCCAGCGCGCCCACAAGCACCGTGGTGATCGCGGCAGCGACCGTGATCCCGCCGAAGACACCGGCCATCAGCTCGAACCGCTCCCCGTCATCGATGACGGCCTGCTGCTCCGCAGCCGGTCCGATCGAGCAGGGGCCGGAAACACCACGGCACTGCAGCGTGTCGAGCTCCGACTGCTTCTCCAGGGCGAGGACGCCGGTCGCGACCGTGCCCGCGGCGAACCCAACCGTGACCCCCGCACCGAGGATGAGCCAGTAGGGGGAGAGCCCACTCGACGGAGGGAGGCTCGAAGCAGGGGGCGGCGCCGGCGCAACCGGGGGATCTGCCGTCACCGGCGGGTCGAACGTGCGCGCCTCGCCTCCGGCGATGTTGACCTCGTCCTTCGATCTCCGATCGCCTCGCGTCACCTCGACTCGATGCGAGCCCGGCAGGACGTGGACGGTTCTCTCGGCGCGCGCGGCGCCATCGACGACGACGGCGCAAGCAGGCTTCTCGGCGAGGCATGGGAAGCGAAACGTGGCGACGCGGCGTTCGAACGCATCGCGCGCCTCCGCCACGACCGCCAGCTCCCCGCGGCCCGTGCCCTCTGCTCGCGCGACGATTTGCATGACGAGCAGGGGGTCGTCCGCGCGCACCGCCGCACCGATCGCGGACTCGAGGGCGACCGTGTTGGGGGCGAGGCGATCGGCTTCGTCGAACGCGAGCGCTGCCTCACGCAAATTGCCTTCTTGCGCCGCGCGCTCGCCTCGAGCGTACGCCGTTCTTGCAGCGCTCTTGGCGTCCACCTGCGCATGTCCGACCGAGGAGGCGGTGCTCACGAAAGCGAACGTAGCGACCACGAGGAGTGAAAGCAGCGAACGCACCGCGCAACGCTAACACACCGTGCGGAGCGCGCCGGCTCGAGTACCATCGGTTCATGGCGCCAAAGCCGACCAGCGGGACCTTCTCCGACCAGACGACACCGATGTGGTCGGCCGGTTCGGCCCCGCTCTTGCCCGTCGTGCTCCGTGTCTTCGGTACCACCCCGCCCGTCACCTTTCGACTCGCGGGGGGGTCGTGTTTCGTGGGCAGCTCGAAGGGGGCCCACCTCGTCGTCGCGGAGCCGACGGTAAGCCGACAGCACTGTGAGATCGAGCTCTGTCCCGGAGGCGTCCGCGTCACCGACCTCGACAGCAGGAACGGCACCTTCTACCTCGGTCAGCGCGTCGACGCGATCACGCTCCCGGTCGGGGCTACGTTCACGGTCGGCAACGTGACGATCGCGATCCAGCCGGACGTCGGCGCGGACACGGTCAAGCCTTCGGATTCGACATCCCTTGCGGGTATGGTCGGGCATTCCCTGCCGATGCGCATGGTCTTCGGGGTCGTCGAGCGCGTCGCTCCGACCACCGTCCCTGTGTTGCTGGAGGGGGAGCCGGGGGTGGGCAAAGGGACCGTCGCGCGCGCCATCCATGCCCTCTCGCGGAACGCGGCTCATCCGTTCGAGACCTTCCTGGGGACCGCCGCACCACGGGAGGCGCTCTACGAGGAGCTGCTCGGACACGGGGGCGCGCTCGACCGAGCCAGCGGTGGTACCGCATACCTTCGCGACGTGGATGGGCTCCCCAGCGACTTGCAGTCGGCGCTCCTGGCCCGGCTCGAGACGGACAGCCCATCGGGCTCTGTCGCGCCGCCGAGGATCGTTTGCTCGACCACGAAGGCGCTCGAGGACGAGGTTCGTGCGGGCACCTTTTCGAGCGAGCTCTTCTTCAGGTGCTCTGTGGTTCGCATCCAGGTCCCTCCGCTGCGTGCGCGGCGTGAAGACATCGGCGCGCTCGCGGCGCACTTTGCCGAACGGGCGGGCCTTCCTCCGCTTCCCCTTCCGATCCTCGAGGACCTCAAGGGCCGAGCCCTCCCGGGCAACTTGCGTGAGCTCGAGAGCCTCGTCCGCGCGTTCGGTGTTCTCGGCTCCTTGCCCGCCCCTGCTCACGTGCGCGGCTCCCTCTTGGATCTCGCGCTCGAGGAGATCGCCGACCCGACCCGACCCTACGCCGAGCTCAAGGACGCGCTGGTGGAGCGCTTCACCGCTCGGTACCTGCACGGCTTGATGCGGCACACGTCCGGCAATCAGTCCGTAGCCGCGCGGCTCGCCGGCGTCGATCGCACCTACCTCGGCCGCCTGCTCGCGAAGCACAACCTTCGGTAGCCGCCGCGGATCGTGGCGGCTGCCAGGGGTATGGTAGCCTTTGTCGGTCGCACGCATGGCCGCCCGGAAGATCAAGCGCACGGAGCAGCTGCCGGAGGGCTCGCCCTACACCCTCCTGTTGCGACTCGCGTCGGGCGGCATGGGTGCCGTCTTCCTGGGTCTCCGCAAGGGCACCGTGGCGCCGCTGCTCGCGATCAAGCGGCCTCACGCGCATCTGGCCGAGGAAGCCGACTTCCGGAAGATGTTCGTGGCGGAAGCGAAGCTGGCCTCACGGATCCATCATCCGAACGCGATCGGCGTGAACGACGTGCTCGAGGCCGATGGCGAGCTGCTCATGGTGATGAGCTACGTCGACGGGGGCACCTTGGCAGAGCTCATCACGGCAGCCCACGCGGCGGGCAGGCGCGTTCCGGCCGCCGTGGCCGTTCGTATCGTCGCCGACGCAGCGCGCGGGCTCCACGCCGCCCACGAGCAGCGGGGCGACGACGGCCGCCCGCTCGAGATCGTCCACCGCGACGTGTCCCCGCAGAACATCCTGGTCTCGACGCGCGGGGTCTCGGCCATCGTCGATTTCGGCGTTGCCAAGGCGGTCGGGGCCGAAGCCACCCGCACGGCGAGTGAGGTCTTGAAGGGCAAGGCCGCCTACATGGCCCCGGAGTACGTGAACGATCGCGTCGCGAACCGAGCCTCCGACGTGTTCTCCCTCGGCGTGGTGGCGTGGGAGGCGCTCGCCAACCGGCGCCTCTTCAAGGGAGACGACGACATCGAGACGATGCGACGCCTGATGGAACCAGTGCCAGCCCCGATGTTGACGGAGCTGACATCGATCGACGTGAGCGTCGCGGCGATCGTCGCGCGAGCCGTCGCGAAGGATCCATCCAAGCGATTCCAGACCGCCAAGGACTTCGCCGATGTGTTGGAGGACAGGGCGCGGAAGGCGGAGATCTTCGCCAGCCCGGCGGAGGTCGCGGCGACCTTGACCAACCTCATGAGCGAGACGCTGGCCGAGCGACACGCGCTCCTCCAGGAGGCCTTCGAGGAGTGGCTCCCGAGGCCGCTGAGCGCGCGGATCGATCTGGGATCGACGATCGCGCTGACGATGGACGCGGCCGGGATCAACGTGGTCGACGGCGCGCGGACCATCGCGCTGCCCCCTTCGGGTTCACACCCCGCCGGGCCCGGACGGCAGACCCCACCCTCGAGCCCCGCCGTGTTCGAGGCGGCCTGGCACCCAACTTCTCCGCCTCAGCAAACCGGCTCCGGCTTCGAGGTCAGGTCGGTCCCCGCAGCCTCGCGAAGCCGCCGCGCGATCCAGCTCTTCGTCGCCGCGGGCGCGCTGGCTATTGCCGGCGCAGGCCTCCTCGCATGGCGGACGGTGGAGACGCGCGAGCGCGACTCCACTGAAGGCCCCTCTTCGATGCAGCGAGACAGGCTCGTCGCCCCGAGCGCGACGGCCCAACCAGCGCTCGCGACGACCGCGGAGACGACCGCCGCGCTCCCGAGCAGCGAGGAGCCGCCGACCCTCGCGAGCCAAGCTCCACGCCCAGCGCCGAGCTCCCCTCGTCCCCAGTCCCCCCAGACGCCGCCGAAGGCGTCGTCTTCCGGTTCCTGGAAGCCCAAAGCCAATCCGTACTGAGGTCGCCATGTTCCGCTCTGGTTCCGTCATCCTTTTCGTCCTCGTCCTCGGTGCGTGCTTCGACGGCACCGTGATCGAGCCGGGCAGCGGCGGGAGCGGCGGCGCGTCCACGACGAGCGTCGGGACGGGGATCTCGACCACAAGCTCGACGGCGGGGGGCGGTTCGCCAGGAGCGGGCGGCACCGGGGGGCAGGGGCCCTGCAACTGCCAGCCCGGTCCGTGTGAGACCTCCGAGTGCGTCGATGGGCGCTGCGTGTACACCCCCCGAGCTCCCGGCGAGGATTGTGCCGGGGTCGCGGGTGTCTGCCAGGGCGGCGACTACCTCGGACAGTGTGGGCAGCGGATCTCCTCGCGCCCGTTCCCTGCCAGCGGCGCCTGGAGCTCGCAAGCCGTGTCGGAGGTGTTCACCGGAGCGGGAGCGCCCAGCCCTACCGGGATCGTTTCCGCCGAGCAGACCACGAACGGCTCACGCCTCTTCGTCTTCAAGGACGACGGGACCATCTACGAGCGCCGAGCGGGCGCCTGGCAACCCCCGACGACGTTCGCGATGATTCTTGCAGCTGCGCCTCAGCCCTGCCCGGCGGTGTTTGCCGCGCCGATCGCGTCTACCGTCCGTGGGGACGTGGGGAACGCCGGCGCGGATCTGTTCATCACCTCGACGGATGAGTCGCCTACACGCTTCGTGCAGTACGAGGTCTCGAGGACCGGGGGTCAGATCTCGAACGCGGCTTGTGGTTTCGTCCCTGACGATTCATCCCAGGGCGGTCCGATGCAGAACCTGATCCCGGCAAAGTACGCGTTCGGCGACCAGCGCGGCGCCTACGCGACCATCAAGGACGCAGTCACGTTCTTCAAGGTGCATCAGGGCACCGTGTACATCCAGTACAGCGGACAGGCGCCTGACGACCCGACGTGCGCCTTCTGCTACGACCCGAGCGTGCTCCCCGAGGCGACCAGTCAGCTCGCCATTGACGGACAGGGATCCGCGCCTGCCCCTGGAACCGTCGTGGCGGCCTTCCACGACGAGCAGGCGGGGGTCCTCTACGCCATCGGCGACTGACCTGCGCAGTCCACGCCTCAAGGTGCGGACTCGAGGTCGCACCAGCTTCGCCTCAACCGAGAGCGGCCGCCCCGCGTATGCTCCCCGTGAGAGAGGTCGCGATGTTCGCGATCCAAGGAGCCCCCATGTCGGTTCGATCGGTCGATGCCCTCTCGAGGCTCGAGGCTGCTGGAAGAATCGCGTCGGCCAGCAACCTCGTCGTTCGGGTTGCTTCCGGCGACGCGTTGGACGTTCGTCACTTCAGAATCGAAGAGCGTCTCTCCGAGCTGTTCTCCATCCGGCTCCGGGTGGTCTCGGCGAACCACGACCTGGGTTTCGGCGCCATCGTCGGGGAGCCAGCCACGTTCGAGATCCACGGTGGCGTCCGGGAGCTCGGCCGCGATCGGGTCTGGACAGGGATCTGCAAGGAATGTCGCCTGGTCCGAGTCGAGACGGCGGGGCTCTCGACCTACGAGCTGGAGATCGTGCCGGCCTTGTGGCTGCTCACGCAGCGCCGCAACCACCGCATCTTCCAGCAGGTGTCGGAGATCGACATCGTCGAGACGCTGCTCGGGGAGTGGGGGATCCCCTACCGAAAAGAGCTCGGGGCGGCCTACCCGCCGCGCGAGTACCGCGTGCAATACGCGGAGTCGGACTACGCGTTCCTGTGCCGGATGCTCGAGGACGCAGGCGTCACCTTCTGGTTCCGCGAGACCGACGACGGCACGGAGCTCGTGCTCGGGGATGCACCGCAACGCTCGGAGCCGCGCGCGCACGGCATCGCCTTCCGCGATGAGCCCTCGCTCGAGGAGCGCGACCATGTGACAAAGGTAGCCTTGTCCCAACGCATGACCCCGGGCGGCTTCACCGTCCGGGACTACGATACGCGTCTTGCGCCGGACTTCCCGCTCCTGGCGGGCGCGAAGGCGGCCGAGGGATCGGTCGAGTCCCGCCTCGAGCAGTTCGTCTACGCGCCTGGCGCGTTTCTGTTCGCCGGCGCGGAGCCCGGCGATACCCCAGCAGCCGACGACCGCGGCGTTGCGCGCTCCAACCTGGGCGAGGCGGCGGCCATCGCTTCACGCCGCTTGGAAGCCATCCGGAAGGATCGCGTCGTAGTCACGTTCGAGACCTCCGCGAACGACCTCGCGCCCGGCGTCGTCTTCTCCATCCTCGAGCATCCTCGAGCGGACCTCGGCGAGCCGCTCCTCGTGTCGGCCTCGATCCACGAAGGCGCACACGACTCGGGCTGGGCTCATCATTGCGAGGCCCGACCGGCCTCGATCCCGCACAGGCCCACCATTGCGACCCCTCGTCCCCGCGTCAGCGGTGTCGAGACGGCGACGGTCGTCGGTCCGGCAGGCGAGGAGATTCACGTCGACGAGTTCGGCCGTGTTCGCGTCCACTTCCATTGGGACCGCGAGAGCAAGCGCAACGAACGGAGCTCCACCTGGCTGCCCGTCAGCCAATCGTGGGGCGGCGCCGGCTACGGGGGCACGAACCTTCCGCGCATCGGCCAGGAGGTCATCGTGGACTTCCTCGGCGGCGATCCCGACCGTCCCGTCGTCACCGGCCGCATCTACACGAACCTCCAGAAGACCCCTTACAGGCTTCCGGACAACAAGACGCAGAGCGGCTGGAAGAGCTGCTCGACCAACCAGACCGGCGGCTACAACGAGATCATGTTCGAGGACGCGGCTGGCCGCGAGCTGTTCCGCGTCCAGGCGGAGAAGGACCTCGACAAGCTCGTCAAGAACGACGAGCGGGTCGTGATCGGTCACGACAGGACGAAGCTCGTCAAACACGACGATCGGCTCACGGTCGAGCACGACCGCCGCAAGAACGTCGACCACGACGAGACCACGCGCATCGGCCACGACCGGAGCGAGCTGGTCCAGCACGACGAGCGCATCGTGATCGGCAACGACCGGGACGAGCTCGTCGTGAAGAACGAGGATATCGTCGTCGGCAAGAACCGATCGAAGGTCGTGAAGCGGCACGAGCGGGAGGTGGTCGCGCTGACGCGGACGCGGGTCGTCGGCGTGAACGAAGCTGTCATGGTCGGCATCGGCCAGCAGGTCAAAGTAGGCGTCGACCAATCCACCAGCGTCGGCAAGAACCGCCGCGTGAAGGTCGGCAAGAACCAAGACCTCTCCGTCGGCGGGCGCCGGACGGTCAAGGTCGCGAAGACCGACACCGAGACCGTCGGCCTCGCGAAGATGGTCACGGTGGGCGCGGCGCTCCAGACGACTGTCGGCGGCATCATGAACACGACTGTCGGCGCCTCCCAGTCCGAGCAGGTCGCGACGGACAAATCGGTCGTCGCGGGGACGAGCATCTCGCTCAAGTGTGGGCGCTCCTCGCTGGTCCTGGAAGCTTCCGGGAAGATCACGATGGCCATCGAGGGCGGCGCTTCGGTCGTGCTCGCCGACAAGAACGCGACCGTGACCGCGCCGAGCGGGGGCCTGGTGGTCATCCAGGGCGGTCCCGAGGTTCACCTCAACCCGTAGCGATCACCATGACGGAGACGACATTCACGCTCGAGCGCGTCGCCCGGATCGAGGCATCCCTCGAGCTCGATCCGGAACAGCGCGCCGACATCCTGGCGGCGAACGAGCTGGACGAGGACGGCTGGGAAAGGGTGGAGGCCACACAGGACGCGGCCATCCGGGCCGCGCTCGACCGAGACGACCCATCGCTGCTCGCCCGGTACGACGCGGCGTACGTCGCGCGCATCGAGGACGAGCGAGGGACCATAACCGTCGAGGAGTACGCGAGCATCCTCGCTGCGTCACGTCGCGGTCGAGCTCCCGAGCGCCTGACCGAGCTCGGGATCCCGGAGGCCGCGGAGCTACGGTTGATGCGCGTGTTCGAGGCGAGGCTTGTCGCCGACGAGGCGACTGCGCGGTCCGTGCGGGATGCGCTCGACGATTGAGGCGTTGCCGAGCTCGAGGTGAAGCCGTGCCTTACGAGAGACTCCCGGACCCGACGCTGCAGATGATGCGCGATCATACGCCATTGTCCCACTTCGTCTGCCAGAAGATGGGGCCAGGTCGCGTGTTTCACGACGTCGTGGTGTGGCGCGGAACTTTCACGCTCGAACCGAAGCCTGTGATCGCCTCCGAGCAGCGACCGGTCGTCCTCGCAGACGAGCTCCACGAGGGCACCGTCCCGGAAGCGTCGAGCCTGCGCGAGGTCGGTGACCTTCACCTCCCTAAGCCCGGCGCGGACATCATCGTGACCGGTACGGCCCGCCCGTTCCGCGAACGACCGGAGCGTCGATGGAGGTGTGCGGTCGAGGTCGCTCGAGGCTCCGAATTGCTCGCACGTCTCGAGCTCGACGCGACGGGCCCGCGCCGGTGGGAGGCGAGGTCGCTCGGAGGCATACGGCCTTCCGAGCCGGAGCCCACGGTCGGGGTACCGATTCGCTACGAGCTCGCCTACGGCGGGCGGTTCCGAGATCCCGCCAGCGATCCTCGTGCACCAAGGTTTCTGCGTTGGGCGGAGAACCCGAGTGGGACCGGGTTCGCACCGGATGCCGCGGCGATCGCCGGCCGCCCGGCGCCGCAATGGGAGCATCCGGGGCAGCCCGTGAGCTCGGCGGACCCAGGGGGACCGCTCTGTGGGTTCGGGCCTGTGGCCCGACACTGGCGGTCCCGGTCACGGTTCGGCGGAACCGCCGACGCCGCGTGGGAGCGCAAGCTTCGGGAGGACGTCTCGCAGGGCCTCGTGCCGGACTACCCGGCCGACTTCGACGCCCGATTCTTCCACTGTGCCCACCCGGCGTTGAGGCTTCCGGCACCGCTCGCCGGCGGCGAGACGGTGACACTTCTCGGGATGCTCCCGGACGCGGCGCGCTTTTCGTTCGAGGTGCCCTCGTCCCACCCGCGCGTCGAGGTCCTCGCCGAGAGCGGCCCCTGGCAGGCCCTCTCGCCGAGCCTCGACCTCGTACACGTCGACCTCGACGCTCGACGCGTCTGCCTCGTCTGGAGGCTCGCGCTGCGGCCCGAGCGTGGCGTGCTCGCTGCCATTGCCGACCTGGAGGAGCCGCGTGCCCAAACACATCGCTGACGCCGAGAACGAGTTCGTCGTGACCAACATCAACCCCGACTTCTGTCGCGTGGATGGGGAGGTCGTCGCGTTCGACATCTCGCAGGTCCTCGCCAAGGAGAAGTCCGACTACTCGAAGAACGTCTTTTCGCGCGGAGCGCGCGTCCTCAAGGTCGGCAGCATCATCGAGGGTGTAGTCGGCGATGCGGGGGAGGGCGTCCTCTCGGGCGTCGCGACCGGGGAGGGGCACAGCATCACGATCGAAGGCTCGGACTTGCTCTTCGTGAACGGCAAAAGGACCTGCCACCACGGCCACAAGGTCCTCATGAACGTGAAGGTAGGGGGATGATCTACCGATACGAAGAAGGCGGCAGGAAGAAGTACTCCGACACGCTCCCTTCGACCGTGGGGACACGGTACGACGTGATCGACGGGAGCGGAAGGGTGGTCGACAACGGCGTCGTCGGGCAGCTCACGACCCGCCAGATGCAGGTCAAGGCTGCCAGCGACGCCGCGGCGGCGCGGAACGCGGCGAGCGCACAGAAAGCCCGGGCGCTCGAACGCGCGCAGGCCGAGGCGCTGCGGGACCGTCAGGCTGCGGCGAAGAAGCTCGAGGCTGCCGGGACACGCCTCAACGCGGCTCGCGGTGCGCTCTTCTCCGAGATCCAAGCTACGAACAAGCGACTCGGACAGCAGGACGCGATCCAGGACGGTGTCAGCTACGCGCTCGGGGCGGCTGGGCTCGCGGCGGCGATCTTCGCCACCGGGGGCACCGCCCTCATCATCGGCACCGCCCTCACCGTCACGAGCTGGGTCAACTCGGACGTGCGCCAGTCCAACCCCAACGAGAACACCGCCGCCGACACGGCTGGCAAGATCAACGACCTCACGGGCATTGCGGACGACGCGGCCGAATTCGCCTCGACTGCGTACAAGGGAGGAGGCAACTTCGCGCCCGCGGCTCGTGGGCTCGGTATCGCTGGCGGATTGGCCGGCGCGGGAGGCGCCATCTACGAGGCACAGACCTCCACGGCGGGGGCGCTCGAGCCACGGATCTATTCTACCGAGCAATTGCGCGGCTTCCGCGACACGGTCGACCTCTACACCGCTGACAAGAACTTCGTCGGTGGACAGAAGAACATGGGTGTCGACGGACCGAAGCTGAAGCAGCTCGCGACCGAAGCGGAGGCGGCGCAGGCGGCCTATGACGAGGCCGCGAAGGAGTTCATCGAGAAGGAGTACATCTACCTGGTGCTGCTTCGTGCCGCCGCAGCGACGTATTCGGCGCCGCGCTGAGGGGATCAGCTTCGGCACGAGGAAGCTGAAGGTGAGCGGCCTCTCCGGCTCGAGATCGAAGACGTTGACCTCGTAGGGGTCGGGATCGCCAGGCTCAGAACCCCCCTGCTTGGTCCTTGCGCCGTAGGTTCTCCTGGAGCCCGCGTGCGACCGGCTTCGCGAGCCCATCCGCGACCGCATCGGCCGCTTCGGTCGCGAGCCTGCGGTTCGCGAGGACCGGGTCAGCGCCAGCTTCGGCGCCGCCCTTGACGGTGATCGCCACGCCGAAGACCGTGACCTCACGCTTCTCGTCGTGTCCGATGGTCGCGTCCCCGCCGTCGCCATTGAGGAGGTCGGCCTCGCGGCATTCGCGCCCACCGATACGACCGCCCGCGACTTCGTGACCGGCGATCTCGACGGAACCTGACACCCCGCCGCAGAACACCTTGTCGAGCGATGCGGCTTCGCGCTCACTCGCGACACGACCATCGAAATCACGGACGGCGTTGCTGGAGCCCGCGGTCGTTCCTGCGCCCTGGGGGCGATCCGGAGGGAGCGAGCGCTCCCATGACTCCTGCGTCCCCTGTGGTCCTCGCGCCGAGATCTCCCGTTGGGCCTTCCGTTTGTCGATCTCCTCCTGCGACAGCGGGCAAACGAAGTAGATGTTACCGGGCGTGTTCTCCTTGCAGAGCTGGAGGCCTCGGTTCTTGAGCGCCTCGTTGGTCGGCCCGTACGTGCGGGTCTCGAACCCCGGCACCGAGAAGCCACGAGGCGCTCCTCCGTGCGGGTCGACGGGCTTTTCGGGCAGCCTGGGGTCGGGACGTACGCGGACGATGTCGTCACGGTCGGGCATGCTCACTCCTTGACGGGTTTGTGGTTCATCCAGCAGCCGTCCTCGTGGCGAACGACCTCGATGCCGTTGACGAACACGTTCTTGGCATTCTGCTCGACCCACACGATGCCGTTGTTGACGCCGGATAGGAGGCCACCATTTCCGCGCTCGTCTATGCCGGAGGTCCCTGGGCCGTCCCCGACGCCGGGCTCATTGCCCTCGACGCGGGGCGCCTGCGACGTCTTGAAGAGGAACACGGGGTCGCCGGCGAAGAAGCTGTCCGGCGAGACGGCCTGCGAGCCCGAGAGATCGCAGGCGATCATGTACGGAACGAGCTTCTTCTTCCCGCCGATCGGTGTCCACGCGTAGTCGGGATCCGAGCAGATTGCGACGAACATCCCGGTGCGGCGGGCTCCTTCGGGCGGGCTCACGCGGCCTCCCCGAAGTCGAGGTGGGCGTAGTCCAGCGACGGGCGATCGGCGATGTCGCGGCGAAAGAGGAGCGTGAGGCGGTCGTCGAGGAGGTCGACCACGACGGTATCGAGCCGCATGGCGATCCCGACCTCGTTCGAGAAGCGATGGTCTCGAACGCGCAAGAGCGGTGCGAGCGAAGGCAGCGCGATGCGCAGCATTTGGTTCTGGGCCCGTTCTGGAGGCACGACGTTCCAGAGCTCGAGGACGGCGTCGGTCGGGAGGTCGTCGAGCTGGAGGTCGGGGTGCGCCCCATTCCAATACAAGGCGTCGAAGTCGAGTGGCAGCAGCGGATGCCGCTCTCGTCGCCAAGCATCGTCGAAGGTGCCTGCGTGGCGGTGGCGCGAGCCCCAGTGCTTCGCGACGAAGCCCCAGCCCGCGAGCGGCAGGGGCTGATGCGCTGCCGAGAGCGGAGAGCCTTGACGCTCGATCTGCGGCGCACGAACCGCGCGAGTTCGCTCGGTCCAGCGCTTGCACAACTTTGCCGCGCGTTCGCCCGGCAGGCCCAGATCGCGTTCGAGCGCACCTGGCGTCGGGATGAGGCCGCACCCGACGGGGTTGTCGTCGTGGGCGAGCAGGACGGGCAGCGCCTCGTCCTCGTCGACGCGTACGGTCCCACCGTAGGCATGGTCGTACCGAAGCGGGACCTGCGCAGCGGGCGACGGCTCGCCGAGCCGCCAGTCGTTTCCGCCGGCGTGGACGAACGCCCGCGGCCCCGTGACGGAGAGGCGGTGATCGAGGAGCACCGCTCCGCGTTTGTCCGAGCCCGGTCCGCCGGCCTGGGCGAAGATGCGGAGCGCGACGTCCCAGCGGGTCGTCGAGCGCCCGCCGGGAGCGTGGGCCACCGCGTTCACGATCACATCGACTTTGCGTTTCTCCGGAGCGATGTCGCTCTCATGACGGACCGGGGTCGCCAGGACCTCCCCGAAGCTCTGCTCGCGGAAGCTCAGGGGCGGCTGCGGGGTGCACCGCGAGAGCTCGCCGGTAGGACCGATGTCGAACGTGGCGCGCGAGACGACGACGCGGCGCGGCTCGCCCCTCGCGTTTCGGTGGCGGAACGCGAGCGCTGGATGCAAACCGGTGTGGAGGAAGTCCATTGCGCGTACCTCGGGGCGGAAGCTACCCCCGCCGGCAGAGAATACGCCTCAGGCCGAGCCGCGGTTCAGCCTCCGTGGAGCGGCTTCCGGTAAGCGGTTGGCGGACTGCAGTCCGCAGCCTCGCAGCGCGCAGAACCGCGCTACGCTGGCGCTGTGACGGATTCGCGCGATGCCAGCGACGACCCTCGTTCGCGTCCGCGGTGGGCCAACCATGGACGAAGCGGACTTCGAAGGAACGCTGGTGCTCGAGCAGCTGGCCGAGATCGGCAGGTTGGAGGACTTCTTCGATGCCGTCGACGCTGACGACGTCGGGCGGGCGGTACGGCTCATGAGGCGAGCCAACGTGGACGCGACCACGATCGCGACCGTCGTCCGAAAGATGGAATCGGCCGACGGCGAGCACTGAGAGAGCTCGGCCTCGGAGCCGGCCCGATAGGATGCTCGAGCCGCTCGGCTTCGAGCGGGTCGCTCACCAGATTGTCCGCTCCGCGCCGGCCTCAGCTCCTGTCCATCGTGCCCGTCACTCTTGGCTCAGCGTTTCTCGTCGTCGCGCGGGGCCAGGCAGGCCGCGCGCTGGGCGGCGGTGGGGCTCGGCAAGGAGAGCTCGGCGCGGCGATCGACGATGGCTCGCTGGAAGTGGCGGCAGGCCTCCCCTTTCTGCCACCCGATTGATGCGGCCGGCTCGCCGAGCAGCCGGGCGAGCACCTTGCGCGCGTTGTACGAGTGGTGGGCTTGCCGGTCGACGGCGCGGAGCAGCTCCCACACGGCGCGCCGGTCCAGCGACGGCACCTTGTAGCCGCTCGCTCCGAACCCGTGGACGAGCCAGGCCTCGCGCGGGAGCTTGCCCATCGCGGCGACCAGCCGCTCGTAAGCGGCCTTCGCCGCGGGCAGCTTCTCGGCGGGCGGCCGCGCGTCGTCCTCCGAGATCACGCGGTGGTTCGTGATGAAGGCGAGCGACTCGAGCGCGTCGGCGGCGAGGTCGGGGTCGTCGCCGGCGAGCAGCGCGACG
Organism: Myxococcales bacterium; assembly: GCA_016794345.1. Lineage (GTDB taxonomy): Bacteria > Myxococcota_A > Polyangia > Polyangiales > Polyangiaceae > Xiheicaenibacterium > Xiheicaenibacterium phototrophicum. Next base: position 25,976 of record JAEUKE010000269.1, on the reverse strand, counting down.
AGGGCAGGGAGGGGCTCGAGCCGATCGGCCTTCGCGCTCGCCCGCACCGCGAGCGCGCGCAGCGCGGCGCGATCGAAGCGCGGCTCGGCCGCGTGGAGATCGACCCGCGCGAGCGGCGGACCGAGCAAGCGGAGCGGCGTAGCCGGCTCGCCGAAGGCGGCGTCCACCACGAGCGGCGCCGGGCCGAGCGGCTCGAAGGTCGGGCCCGAGTCGGCCGAGAGCACGAGGTCGCGGAGGAACGGCCCTGCCTCGGAGCCGCCGAGCGCGCCGACCGCGTCGATCATCGACGCCATCGCGGCAGGATCCGTCTCGCCGACGAAGACCTCGAGGATGGCGCCGGCGTCGCGCTCGGTCCCGAGGGCGCCGAGGAGCGACGCGGCGGCGGCGCGGACCGGGGCAGAAGCGTCGAAGAGCCGCTCGCGCCCGAGCGCGACGTCGCGCTCGCCCCCGATGAGCCCCAGGCGCAGGAGCGCTCGCCGGCGCACCTCCGGTCGGTCGTCCGCGAGGCGCGCGCGAGCGTCCGACGCGGCTTGCTCGCGCGCGTCGGTGTGGAGCTTGGCGAACGGATGGACGAGCCCGCCGTCCACGCACCCGCCGGCTGCATCGCGGGCGCTGCAGTAGATGCGGAGGTGGAGGTGATCGTCGTGGGGCGCGGCGCCCGCGGGTTGCCGGAGGATCGCCGCCGCGCGCTCGACGATGGCAGGCGGAGCCCCCGTGGCGCGAGCCTGCGCGAGCAGCTTCTTCTTCAGGTGCTCCGCGACGAACACGAACTGGATCGAGCTCGCGGGGTCTTCGAGCAAGGAGCGGACGACGATCCAGGTTCGCGCCGGATCGAGCGCGAGCGTGCCGTCCTTCGAGGTGCCCGCGCGCCCGAGCGGGACCAGGTCGGGCGGATCGACGGGCCTCCCTTTTGCGTCGAGGTAACAGAAGGCGACGTCGGCGTCGCGCCCGGCGTTGTGGCTGACCGACCAGGTGATGTCACCGCCCTCGCGCTTGCCGAGGTTGCCGACCCACAGCCGCGCGCCCGTCGCGGCGTGGAGCTTCTTGCCCGCGTTCTCGAGCAGGCCGACGAGCTCCTCCGTCCCGTAGCGGAGATCGCGCTCGCGCTGCTTGGGCAAGATGCCGAGCGAATCGCTCTCGGTGAGGGCGCGCGCGTTCGCGACTCGCCCGTGTGTCGTGTCGCCGATCGAGACGCTCGCGTCCTCGCGTTCGCCCTCGAGGAACGGGAATGACGATATCGTCGTTGCCTCCGGTGCACGCTCGGTCGCGGCCGAAGGCCTCTCGGCCGGGGCTCCGACGACGTCCGGCGCCGACGCGACGGGAAACGGATGACCGCTCCGGTCGGGAGCCTCGGTCGCGACCGAGCACGCCGCGAGCGCGAGCAAGCCGAGGCCCCCCGTCGCGCTCGCGATGCCCGGCTTGGCCCGAAACGCCATCGAAGCCGTGATCCTTACCCAGAAACGCCGCCCGGCGCACGGAAACGGTGTAAAAAGAGAAGCTCGGATGGCTCAAGCGTCGGCCGACCCTGCCGCGGGCGTCGTGCTCGTCGTGGACGACGACACGGCGACACGGACCCTCGTCGTTCGGGTGCTGCAACAGGCTGGCCTCTCCTGCCGAGAAGCCGCCTCGGGAGAAGAGGCGCTGGCCCTGCTCCGCCGCCGCGGCAGCGCGATCGACGCGGTCGTGCTGGACGTCCGCATGCCGGGCATCTCGGGGTTCGATGTCCTCGCCGCGGTCCGCGAGGACCCCGCCCTCGCCCCCATTCCGATCGTTCTGCTCACCGCACACGCCGACACCGAGGACGATCTCGTGCTCGGGGCGCAGCTCGGCGCGATCGACCACCTGTCGAAGCCCTTCAGCGCGTCGGTGCTGCGCGCCAAGGTGCGGCGGGCCGTCGATCAGTGCCGCGCCCAGCGCGAGCTCGAGGTCCGCTTGGAGTCCGCGGAGCGGCTCGCCCGCATCGATCCTCTGACCCAGCTCGGGAACCGGCAGCTCTTCTACGAGCGCCTCCGCGAGGAGTCGTCGTACGCGGCACGCCACCGGGCCTCGTTTGCGCTCGTGGTCCTCGACATCGATCATTTCAAGGCGCTCAACGACACACTGGGCCACGAGACCGGCGACCGCGCCCTCCGCCATTTTGCCGACACGCTGGCGGCGGTCATCCGCAAGGAAGACTCGGCCTTCCGGTACGGGGGTGAAGAGTTCGTCATCCTCATGCGCGGCGCGGACGCCAAGGCCGCGACGACCTGCACGTCGCGCCTGCGCAACGCGCTCCGCCACCGCCCGCTCGAGCTCGACGCCGGGCAGAGCCGCGTCATCACGTTCAGCTCGGGCACCGCGCTCGCGGACGAGGCGAACGAGTTCTGGACCGAGGGGCTCTTCGGCCGCGCCGATGAAGCACTGTACCGCGCGAAAGAGGCGGGACGCGACCGCGACGAAGTGGCGTGACGCGACCGCGACGAAGTGGCGTGGCGAAGCCTCGCGGGCGGTCGCGCCCGTGGGCCCGTGCGTGGCCTCCTTCTCCCGTGGTAGGCTCTCGCCCGCGTGGTCGCGCGCCCTTCGGAGGATCTTCATGAACCGCTGTCTGCCCCTCGTCGCTTGCTTCCCCCTCGTCCTTGCACTCGCCGCGTGCGGCGACAGCGAAGGGGACACCTCAGGTTCCGGCGCCTCGGGCGCCACCAGCAGCGGTCAGACGACCGGCAGCGGCACCACGACCGGGACGGGCAACACGTCCTCGACGTCGAGCGGGTTCCCCGAGTGCGACGACCCCACCCCCCAGCCGGGCACCTCGAACGAGGTGGACGTCTCGAGCGTCCAGGTCACGGCGCGCGACGACGCGAACGCCGCCATCCAGAACACCACGTTCCAGCTCTGCGGGACGGACCTCTGCCTCACCGCGGACACGAACACCATCGGCGGCGCCGTCTTCATGAACAGCCAGTCCACGCTGGACCGGCCGCTCTTCAAGCCCGCCGACAGCCTGACCTTCGCCAAGTTCGGCTACGCGTACACCGCCGAGTCGCCCTCGCCGCTCGTCGGGATCTTCCCGCGCATGCAGGACAGCATGGCCGCGCTGGTCCCCGGCCAGACGGTGAGCGTCGACGGCGCGTCCCTCGCGCTGCCCGCGGGCGGTGGCCTCTCCATCGACGAGCTGACCTTCGATTCGCCCGAGAAGCAGACCTTCCGGGCGGCGCAGGTCCCCGCGAACCTCGTCGAGCAGGTCACGGGCGACGCGACGTTCGTCATGGCCTACGCGCTCGGTCCGATCGACACGTTGCTCTGCCCCGAGGCGAAGCTCACCGTCGACAACTACGCCGACCTGGCGCCCGGCACCCAGGTGGAGTTCTGGGTGCAAGAGGTGTCGATCGAGGAGTTCTTCGGCGGCTATGGCGAGTGGGTGAAGATCGACGACGGCGAGGTGAGCGCGGACGGCGCCACCGTGTCGACGACGGTCGGCATGCCGGTCATCCTGAACGTCGCCATTCGTCCTCTGTGAGTCTTGCCGGTCTTCCGACTCGATCGCCGGCTGGTCTTTCCCCGACCCGAGCTCGCCGAACGGAGCGGGGTCCTCGCGGTCGGCGGGGACCTCTCGCCCGAGCGGCTCATCCTCGCCTACGAGAGCGGCATCTTCCCCTGGTACGACGAAGACCTGCCGATCCTCTGGCATAGCCCCGATCCGCGCTACGTCCTCCGCACGTCGAAGCTCCACGTGCCGAAGAGCCTCGCCAAGCAGATCCGGCGCGCGCCCTACGACATCCGCACGGACGAGCGCTTTCGCGAGGTGATGCTCGCTTGCTCTCGGGTCCCGCGGCCCGGTCAGTCGGGCACCTGGATCACCCCCGAGATGCTCGACGCCTACGTGCGCCTCCACGAGATGGGGCTGGCTCACTCGGTGGAGGCCTACGCGGGCGGAGAGCTGGTCGGCGGCCTCTACGGCGTCTCGCTCGGCCGGATGTTCTTCGGCGAGTCGATGTTCGCGAACGCGCCCGACGCCTCGAAGATCGCGTTCGTCACGCTCGTTCGGGCGCTCGAGAAGTGGGGCATCGATCTGGTGGACTGCCAGGTCCACACCGAGCACCTCGAGCGCTTCGGGGCCGAAGCCTGGCCACGCACGAAGTACCTGGCGGAGCTCGAGGCGCGCCTCGACGCACCGACGCACAAGGGAAGGTGGGCCCTCTCCGACGGCGAGCTCGCGCTTCACTGAGCCGGGCGCGCGGCGTGCCGCACGACCGGCCCCGGCGCGCCCAAGGGCGCGAACGAGCGCTCCTCGAAGAAAACGGAGCCGTCATCGTGAAGGGAGACGACGGTCGAGCTCCTCGTCCCGTAGACGGGGCCGCGGATGAACGCGGGGGACAAGAGCCGCTCGATCTCGAGGGGCACGCCCGTCGCGGGGAGCTCGTCGTCCGTGGCGATCCGGTCGTCGGCGAGCGCACGGAAGAGAGCCTCCGTCCGCGCCTCACCTCGCTCACCGAGCGCCGCCTGCATGTCTTCGAGCCCACGCGCCACCTTCGGCCACGACACGTCGAGCCGTGCGTTGGAGAGCCCGTGTAGACCCGGCGCGACGAGCGCAGGCGCGCCGCCCTCGTCGCTCCAGAAGAACGTGCCCGCGCGCGGATCGAAGAGGAGCAGGTTGAACGAAGGGAAGGTCGCCAGCTCGGGGCCGACGGAGGCGGCGAAGGCGTCCGGGCTCAGGCTCGTGGTCAAGAAGCGGACGGGCAGCGCCCCGCGTGACGCGCCCTCGCGGCGCGCCCCGGGGTGACGCACGTTCGTGAGCGCAGCGAGGCGCCCTTCCTTCGAGACACCGAGCCACGTACCGCCGCCGCGGAGATCCCGGCCGGCGAAGACGTTCGAGCCTGGCCAACGCTCCGCGGGCTGGGTCGGTCGCGCGTGCTCCTCGTCGCGATTCGCCGCGATGAGCAGCCGGGTGCCAGGCTCGGGATCGACGGCGAAGAGGATGAGGCACATGGGCGCGTCCGGAGCGCGAGCTTAGCGCTCGAGCCGCTCCCACGCTCGCGCGAGTCGCTGAGCCCGCGCCCGCGCGGCGACGCCGAGGAGCCCCTTGTCCCGGACCCATCGACCGTGGGCGTCTCGCCCGGCGCGCGCTCGACCCCGCCGAGCCCGAGCTCAGCCGGGACCTGCGTATCTGTACTTCCCTGTGAGTTGACCCACGCTTACGAGTTGGAAGTCCTGGGCTCCGAGAAGGGGGTTCTCCGACCCCTGTGCGATCGGCGGGGGCGATGGGAAGAGAACGTTGTACTCGTGGTCTAGAGCGAAGACCCAGTCGGGCAGGGGCGGTCCCCAAGCCTGGAGCGAGTAGACTCCAAGAACCGCAGCGACTTCTGGTCCGGTATGAGGTGCCGTCCAAGCATCGGTGTCCTCACGCCAATCGAGAGAGAAGCCTCCATCCGGACGCAGCGGTTCTCGTGCCAGTAGCCGGTTGAAGCCCTTTGGTGCATTGGGTCCAAGGACGGGCTCCGCTCCATACGAGTCTTCGATCTGCGGCAGCCCGCCTTGAAGTGGGGTGGGCACCACCACCTTGGTGAGCAGGCGCCGGACTTCGACTTGGATCTGAGAGATGTCGAACCCGACCGACGGCAGTGGACTGACGAGCACGCGTCCGGAGATGACTCGCTTGGTCATCACAGAGCCTCCAGCACGGCGCGAACATCGCCAACCCATCGGAACCCCGACTGTCCCGGCATAAACTGCACGATGGGAACTGGTCGCAACCTTGCGATCCATCCGGCTGGCGGCGTGGCTCGGACAACGTGCACGGGTCCGGCCCACCACGCCGGATTCGGGCCGTCCTCCGATGTCTGCCACTTGAGCTCGAAGGCGCCGCCTTCGCTCCCTATCTGCGCTCTCGGCATTGTGTTCCAAAGAGATATCATCGGTCCCCAAGTCGCAGGGTAGACTGCGAGGTCCACCGTTGCGTTCGGCGGTCCGCCCACGATCGTCAGGCGGCCGACAATGTTTCTGCTTGAGCTCATCTCGATCTCCACCTTGGTGGCGCTGCCCATGGCGAGCTGGTTGCCGCGTGCCTCCCTACCCCGGGCCAGCCAGCAGCACGCGCACAGCTGCCGCGATGCAAACGAAATGCCAGGCGTCCCAATGGCCATTTTGAGACGCTGCCCTCGCAGCGAGCGCAAGCGTTGCGGCATGCGCGCGTTCACGTCGCCGCTGCGGCTCTTGCTCCGACGCTGACCGGAGAAGTAGCCCCCCAGGCATCACCCGCTGCGGTTATGAGATGACCTGTCAACGCCTCGTCAGGCGAATCTGTGGGCGAGCCAAGGTGGCTCGGGTAGTTGGCCGAGGGCGTGATACAGGGCGAACTCGGCGTGTTCGTAGGTTCGAAACCCGTACGCCTTTCGCATCGTGATTCGTGCCTTTCCGTTGAAACCCTCGGTTGCGCCGGCGGCGGACTGTCGGCGGGAAAGGAACCAGTTCTGGAGCTACCATTGATGGTCGCGAAGGGTGCGAGCGACTTCTTGAGCGGCTCGATTCGCGAGCACAGGGCGCGTCGGGTCCAGTCTTGCAAGAACGCGGTCGCGGCCGCGACGGAGCGATAGCGCCAGAAGCGCTGGAAGTCCTCCTTGAGGAGGTAGGCGCGCACGGTCTTGAGATTGATGGCGACGAGGTCGCGCAGACGAGCGCGCTCGCCGCGTCGGAGGTTCTTGGGTCGTTTGAGGAGGAGCCACATGGTCTTCGTGAGGTAGGGCTGCTTTCGCTCGCGCGGAGGGCGCGCACCTCGTCGCGCCGGGCGAGGACGATGGCCTTGCTCATGAGCTACATGACGTGGAAACGGTCGAGGACGTGCAAGGCGTCGCCGCATCGGGCGCGGACCACCTTGAGGAAAGCCTTCCCACATGTCGCTGGCTACGAACCGGATGTCGCGCGTCCGGTCGTCGCCGAGCATGTCGAAGAAGGTGTTGAAGCTTGTGGCCTTGCGATCGCGCGCGATGTGCAGGAGGCGGCGGCAGCTGTGGTCGAACTGGTAGACCAGGGTCAGGTACTTGTGGCCCTTCTTCCAGCTGAGCTCGTCGGCGCCGATGCTGCGGATCCCGTCGAGGTTGCGGTGCTCGAGCCCCCACTCGACCGCGAGCTTCACGGCTCAGAAGACACGTCCCAGGTCGCGTGAAACCGACGTGCCGTCTCCTTCCAGGGAGAGGAGCCTGGTCCAGTTGGCGAGGAACCACACGAACGCGTGCGTCATCGGGGACTTGCCCGTCGCCCATGGCACCATCTCGACATGGACGCCGCATCTCGCGCAGTCGACGCGGCGCATGGAGTTTGACGAGCAGGACGGGGATGTTCCGGAGCGGCACGAACGCGAACTCGCGGGGAGCGAGCGTGTCGTACCCGGGACGCCTTCACGTCGCAGCCTCCGCAGAACGCGCGGGCTCCGGCGCGACCGGACCTCGACACGCAGCGTCTTGCGCCCCCGCCCTCGCGCAATTCGACGTGGCCGTAGACAGAACCTATCGCAGCGCCCCCGCGCCGAGATCCTCAACACGCCGACCAGCGTCGCACGGCGCATCGCAAGTGCGATACGCGCCCCTCTCCCTCCGGGAGAGGGGTTGGGGTGAGGGTAACAATGGTGCGATGCACGAGCACCGCCCAGCTACGCAGACCTCGCTTCGACAGCGCTTACCGTCGTCCCTCACCCCATGCGCCCACAGATCCTCCGGAGCAGCCCTGTCAATAAGCCGCCGAGATGGAGCTCGGAGCCGGAGGACGGCCCCGCACCTTCGGTAACGCGGTTTGCTTCGAAAATCGCGTTGACGATCCCCGCGGTGCTCGGTGCCCCCGCCGAGCTGAGCCGTTCAGATGCCGCGCCGTCGGGAAGAAGGTCAGCGCGGTGGTGAACACGCGGAGCAGGCGTGCGTTCGTCGCGGTGGAGAAGACCCGGAGGTACGCGCGTCCCGAGATGGCCCTACCGTTTGCGCCTCGCTCACTCCACGGTTTCACATGATCACGGCCCAAAGTCCGTGGACGCCGATCGCGAAGAGTGGGCGCGTCCGGAGCGCGAGCTTAGCGCTCGAGCCGCTCCCACGCTCGCGCGAGTCGCTGAGCCCGCGCCCGCGCGGCGACGCCGAGGAGCCCCTTGTCCCGGACCCATCGACCGTGGGCGTCTCGCCCGGCGCGCTGGAGGGCTGCCTCGATCTCGGGCTCGAGCGCGCCGAGCTCCGCGAAGACGCCGCCGAGCGCGACGTGGAGCGGCGCCGACGTCGGATCCTCGAGGGCGCAAGCCCGCGCGGTCACGGCGAGCGCCGCCAGGCGCTCGGTCAGCGCGCGCCCGACGGCGTCATCTCGGGCCACGCCGAGGACGTACCCGACGACGGCGCAGAGGACGTGTGTGTCCTCCACGGTGCGAAACGGCTTCAGGTACCGTTCATAGCCGTCGCCCTCGAGCAGGTCGTCCGACCGGACTCGCACGTTCGAGAACGTCACGCGCGCGTGCTCGATCTCCGGGCAGAAGGGCGGCGCGGGCAGCGGGTGGAGCGCGACGCCGTCGCGGTCCTTCGGCACGATCGCGGCGCGGAGCAGGGGTCGCCCCGCGGCCTCGCCCTCGCGGGCGATGACCACGAAGCTCGCGGCCTGCTCGGCGAGCGTGATCCAGACCTTCTCGCCGTCGAGCACGAAGCCGCCGTCCGCCGCGGGCACGAGCGCGGTGGAGATCGCTCGCGGGTGCGCGCCGCCCGCCTCCGTCGCGGCCAGCGAGAGGCCCGCGCGCGCCCGCTCGCCGAAGAGCGCACGCAGCGCAGCCTGGTAGCCGGCCGCGAAGGCGAAGCCCAGCCGATCCGCGAGCCGTCCGCCCAGGAGCGCGCGGTCGGCTTCCCGGGTCAGATCACGCGTCCGATCGCCCGCCTCGCGCAGGAAGGCGCCGACACTCTCCGCCGAAGAGCCGGCGGTCGGCGCGAGCAGCCGGGTCAGCGTGGCCTCGAGGGACATCGTGTGAGCATGACGGCGCTCGCGGCGTCCGTAAAGCGCGCGCGTCTCGACGCACCGGGCTCAGGGCACCGGGAACGTGACCTTGGCGGCGCGACGGCCCGGGGACCCGAAGCGCAGCTTCTCGATCGTCCGCGCGATGCAGTCCGCCGCCTCTTCCCCGGACTCGCTCGGCGGCGCCACCCCGGCGGAGAGCACGCGCCCATTGGGGCTCACGTAGGCCGTCGCGACGAAGCTCCCTACGAGGCCCTTCTTGCATCGGCCGAGCTTCTCTCTCGCGGCGCCGACGGCGGAGCGGATGCGCTTGGCCTCCCAGCTCACCGGCTCGGTGCCCGGGTCGATCTCGAACGCGCGGGTCGCGAGGCCCTCTCCTCCGACCGGCTTGGGCCAGGCCTGCCCTCTGGCCAGCTCGAGCACACACTTCTCGGTCTCGCGGTCGCCGAGGGTCGACTCGCTCAGATACGCCCAGCGCGCCTGGCCGTGCTTGTCGATCCGCAGCGAGAGCACGAAGTGCCCGCCGATCTCGCGAACGCGCTCGGAGCCTCGACGAACGCAGCCGAGGACTTGGCGCTCGAGCGCGCCGAACGCGTCGGCGACGGCATCCTCGTTCATCCCGCCGATCTCGCTTTCCATCGACGTCGGCCCGCGGTCGATCTTCACGGGCTCGGGCGCCGCCACGGGCGACTCGACGGCGGTGGCGCCGGCGCAGCCGGCGAGGACGAGAAAGAGAAGAGGAAGCGCGCGCGACATGAGCCGTTCAGGGGTGCTGCACGCAGCGGGCCAACCCTCGTTATCGGCGAACAGCCGGATTCGTCGAGGAATCCGGCCGGCTCTCCCCGATCGATGGATCCGACGTGATCCAGGTCGGACAACCCCGCGCTCGCTCACCCACATCCCCTGCGGCTGTACCATCGGCCGCGTTTGTTCTGCGGTTCGCTCCTTCCACTCCGGTGCGCGGCGCTGATCGTCTCGCTCGTGCTCGCTTCGCGCGCCGAGGCCGAGCCGGCGGCGCGCGGCGGTCCTGCTCCGCCTCCCCATCCGAGCGTGCTCCCGCCAGCGAGCGAGACACCTCCACCCGGCGAGAAGCGCGCGGCGCAGGACTACGACGGTCGAGAGGACGAGACCACGGTCGCAGAGGACGCGCTCTGGATCCCACGTGTGCTCCTCTTCCCTGTCTACGCCGTCACGGAGTACGTCGTGGTCGCCCCGCTGCGGTTCCTCGCCACCACCCTCGAGACCGATCCGGAGGTGGGCAGCGTCGTCAAATCGATCCTCTTCGCGCCCAGCACCGTCGGCGTCATCCCCACCGCGTTCGTCGAGTTCGGCTTTCGACCGAGCGTGGGCCTCGTGTTCTTCTGGAACGACCTCCTCGCCAAAGGGAACGACTTCCGCGCGAGCTTCGGCTTCGGCGGCGTCCGGTACTGGAAGCTCGGGGCCGCCGACCGCATCCCGCTCGTGTTGCCCACCGCGGCGGAGCGCGCGCGATCGTACATCCAGCTCGAAGCGGACTTTCTCGCTCGCGGCGACCTCCTCTTCTGGGGGAGCGGGCCACGAACGCTCGACGAAGACGAGACCGGCTACGGGATTCGCACCTGGGGCGGCGGCGGGCGCATCCACGTCGAGCCGTGGCGTGGCTCCTTCTTCGAGGGCTGGGTCACGGCGCGCGACACCGTGACGGGGCCAGGGGAGTGCGCCGACCCGATCACCGTGATCGACCCGGAAGAGCCCGGCCCGCGCGCGATTCGCCGGTCCTGCGATCCGCCGACCATCCGCAACCGAGCGCTCGCGGGGCAAGTGCCGCCGCCGGGGTACGGTCGGCCGTACGTCACGGTGAAGAGCGGGCTTCGTTTCGTGATCGACTCGCGCCAGAAGAGGCCGGCGCCCGGCAGCGGCTTCGCCGCCGATCTCTCGGCGGAGCAGGTCTCGGAGGTCGACGATCCGGATCGTCAGGGATGGTTCAACCTGGGCGCCTCGATCGCGGGCTTCGTGGATCTGACGGGGACCCAGCGTGTCCTGTCGCTCTCGCTCACCGCGCGGATGATCCAGCCGATGGACGACGACGACTACGAGCTACCCTTCACGGAGCTGCTCGGCGCCGGCCGGCGTGAGGACGTGCCGGACCTCGAGCTGATGAAGGGCTTCCGTCCGGGGCGCCTCGTCGGAAAGAGCGCGACGGCGGCGACGCTCGAGTATCGATGGCCGGTCTGGGCGTTCCTCGACGGCGTGCTCCAGACGGCCGTCGGCAACGTCTGGGACGAATACCATTTCGAGGATTTTCGCTCCGAGCTCCTGCGGTTCTCGTTCCTCGGCGGGATCCGCTCGACGAACCACCGCGACCACTCCTTCAATCTCCTCTTCGGCGTGGGGACCGAGACCTTCGAGCAAGGTGCCGCGCCGAACGCCGCACGCATCCTGATCGGTGGCACGACGGGTTTCTGACCGACGACGTTCACTGCTCGAGCGCGCGTTCGTCGCGCATCCGATCGAGCGCCGCTTCGAGCTCGCGACGGATGTGTCTCGGGTCGCTCACCGGGCCACGAACGAGCCTCGGCTCCTCGGGCCTCGTGAAGACGCCGACGGTCGGGGTGCGGCCGGCGAAGCGATCGAAGAAGCCGGCCACGCCCTCCGACCGAGCGGTCTCGGCGGCGCGGCGCATGGCGCGCGCGTCGGTCACGTCGAGGACCACGAGGTCCACCTTCGCCTCGAGCCCGGCGTACCCCAGCAAGATGCCCGGCTCGACCTCGTGGCAGACGCCGCACCAATCGGCCCGAATCAACACGAGCTTCGGGCGCGCGAAGCGGGCGGGGGCGCCGCCCTGCGTCGACGAAGCGACCTCGTCGCTCGCGATCGGTGCGCCGTAGAAGCCGGGGTCGACGTTCCCTCCGCCGCAGCCGAAGAAGGCGCCGATCACGAGGGGCAGGAGCGAGCGCACGGGAGCAGTCTACAGCGCCAGCAGGCGCTCGAAGGCGGTCTTCGGTCCGAAGACCGGCCCCGCGTCGGGTGGGAGGATCGCGGCGAGGTGGGCGGCCGAGAGGACGGCGGCGACGCCGAGCGCGCTCTTCGCGTCGTCCGTGACGCGGACCTGCCAGATACGGCGGGCGCGGCGGACGAGCGCGTCCATTCCTGCTCCACCCCTCCGCGCGGCGACCTCCAGGGCCTCGTCGATCAACCAGCGCGCCCGCTCGGCGGGGAACGTCACGACGAGCACGCTCTGCCTGGCGGCGGCACCTCGAGGCGCCACGGAGACGTCGGCCGCGTCGGCGATGGGGGTCGTACCGGCCGGGTAGCGCTTCTCGGGGCGGAGCTCGACCTCGAGCCCGTGCGCCGCGGCGCGCGCAGCGAGCTTGGACCGATCGAACGCGCCCCGCGCCTCCGCGCTCAGCAGGGTGAACGCACACCCCGACGCCAGCGGATCGACCGCTCCGATCCGCCAGCCATTGTCGTCGAAGGCGGGCGCGTCCATCCGACACGCCTACCACGTCGCGCGCGGCTCAGCTCGTCTTGCGCGGGATCCGGATGATGTTCTCGATCAGGTTGCGCTTCATCCCGGTGAACTCGGTCAGCCGGTCGAGGCGGTCCTCGCCGTAGGAGAGGTTGATCACGAGGAGGTCGAGGTCGCAGATCTTCGTGAAGGCCGCCTGCCGGCGGCCTGCCTCGGCCGCGTCCGCCGACTCGGTCGCGATGGCCACGGCCATGTGGCTGCGGATGATGCTCATGACCGATTCGACCCAGAACGGGTCGAGGCCGATGCGGACGTGGGCGAGGCCGATACGCCAGCGCGAGTCGAAGTAGCCGCGGCCGTAGTCTCCGCCCACGAGGCCGCGCATCCAGGCTCTGTGCGTGGCCTTGAGCGCGTCCACCCGACCCTCGACCTGCTTCGCGGTGTCGGGGAACTTCGCGAGCGAGCTGTAGAACTCGTCGGTGATCTTCGGGCCGTGTCGCTCGATCAGGTCGGTCATTTTTCCGAGCTCGACCTCATCGTTCGGGCCGAACTCGAGCAGCGTCTTGACCGTCTCGAATGTCTGGAATGCCTTGTCCGTGTCGACCATGTCGCCTCCTGTCTCGGTCCTGGCTCACGCGGGAATCACGAACTTGTCGGCGAGCAGGTCGATGCCGCAGCGCAGCCCCTCGCACCAGTCGATGAACCGATTCACCAACGGCTTGCCGCGGAAATAGGCGCCGTGCTGGGGAGCGATCGTCTCGATGTCGAGCTGACGGACCATTTGAGCCCAGGCTCGCATCGCGGCGTTGGACCCCATGTATCGCTCGTGGAAGCCGGCCATGTACTCGAGGTGGCCGTCGAAGTCCGGGACCTCCTGGTAGGGGGCTCCGAGCGAAGCGCCGAGGTCGCCCGAATAGAGGATCTTCGACACCGGATCGTAGACGTGGAAGTTGCCGCACGAATGGAGGAAGTGCGCCGGCAGGATCAGGAGCGAGGTCCCGCGGAGGTCGAGCTTCATGCCCTCGTCCGGGATCGGGCGAAGCCGATCCATCACCAGCTTGTCGAGGCCGAAGTGCGGGATGAAGCGCATCCAGAGCTTCGACGCGTAGGCGACCGCGTCGGTCGCCAGCAGCCAGCCGTTGACCGCGGCGACGATGTCCGGGTCCTGGTGCGACAGGAAGATGTAGTCGAGGTTCGCCTCCCCGAGGCGGACCCGCGTCTCGGCGAGCACACGGCTATAGACCTTGTGCCCCCCCGGGTCGAGGATCATGCCCCCGCCGCCGTGCAGGACGAGGTGTTGATTCGCTTGGACGGCGATCCCCTCGTCGAAGCTCGGCAAAAGAACATTCTTGTGACCACTTCCGTCGTACAGAATCGTCGATTGCATGGCGATTACTCCTGGGTCGCAGTCGCGACGAGGTTCTCGATGACGTCACGGGCCTCGCGGGCCAGGGGCGAACGAGCGAAGACGGCCACCGTCATTGCTCTGCCGCCCGGCTGTCCGAACCTCACGCCGGTGAGCCAGGCCCCCTCGAACTCGATCGCGACCGTGCAGGCCGTTCCCGCGCGCTCGATCTGCTCGATCTGGTCGAGCGCGGCCATCAGGCGTCCCCCGATGGCCTCCGCGTCGTTCTGCTTGAGGGCGCCGCGCGTCGCCACGACGAGGCCGTGCCCATCCATCAGGAACGCCGCCGTCGCGTCGGCGGAGGCGAGGCAGCCGTCGAGCAGCTCGTTCCACACCTCGGCTCCGAACGGGGCCGCGGCTCGAGAGAGCGGCGACAGCCACGCGTCCGGTGCGGCCCTCCTCGCGTCGAAATGGATGTATCGAGGGCTCGGCTCGGCGCGCTGGGTCGTGGTGCCCTGAGGCCCGCGAAGGCGCCGAGAGAGCGCACGGGCGTGCTCGAGATCAGAGGAGGGCGCGCGCGGGTCGGTCATGATGCTCTTCCTTTCGAGGTGAAATCTCGTCCATCGCTCCTTCGAGCTCGGCGGCGAGTAGGTCGAAGCGGCGGGCCTCCGGAGGTGGACGGCCGGCGAGGAACCCAACGGGCAGGCCGGCGAGGCTGGCCCGAGCGAAGATGGCGGCTCGGGGGATGCTCGTGTCGGTCACGCCCCAGAGCCCGCTCCAGACGTCGTTCATGACAGCGAGCGAGCTGTCGTCGTTTCTGTCCACCATGGTAGGGACGATGCCCAACATCTCGAGTCGGGGGTTCTCGCCGGCGCGGACGCGATCGATCGCGCGGAGGACCTGCGAAAGTGACCGGAGCGCCAGCGCCTCCGCTTGGAAGGGGATGAGCGCATAGTCGGCCAGCCCCAGCGCGGCCCGGGTGACGATCCCCACCCCGCTGGGCGTATCGATGAGGGTGAGATCGAATCGGGCGTCGATTGGATCGAGAGCGCGGCGCAGGACCGGACCCGAGGCGAGGGCGAGCTCGTATTCGCTGACCTCGGCGGGATCGAGGCGCCCGCGAGGGAGGAGGGTCAAGTTGGCGACGCGTGTCGGCAAGACGGCCTCCTCCGCCGTGATCTGGCCCATGAGGAGATCGGTCAGGCCCACGAGCTCCGTATCTCCACGCGCGAGGGCGTGCCCGATGCCTCCCTGAGGGTCGAGATCGACGAGGAGCGTCCTTTTGCCTCGCTCCGCGAACGCGAGCGCGAGGTTCAACGCGACGGTGGTCTTTCCGACTCCGCCTTTCTGACTTGTGAGGACGATTCTGCGCGCCATATTGTGCCTATTGGGGTGAGGAGCTTGGCGAGTCGGCGCCATAGCCGAGCTCGGCGAGGCGCTTGAGGTTTGCGTGGACCTTCAGGTCCTCGGGCTTGAGCTCGCGGGCCGCGAGGAAGGCCCGGAGCGCGGATGGGTAGTCCTTGGAGAGCAGGGCCTCGAGGCCTTCCTCCCACGCGTCTTCGAAGGCGAGCTCGAGCGCCGAACGTCGGGGCTGAGGTGGCGGCGGGCTCGGCGGCGGGGGTGGCGTCGGCGCGCGGTGCGCCGCCTGGGGCGGGGGGCTGTCCCAAGCGGAGTCGACGTCCGACGACGCCTCGCGGGTCGCGGCCTGCTCCTCGTCGTTCTGCCGCGCAGCCTCGAGGAGCATCATCTCCCAATGCCCCGGCAGGTTCCTCCCCTCCGGGTGCTCGAGCAAGGTGCGACAGCGGACCTGGGTCATCGCTGCGAAGGCGAGCCTGCGTAGCGCGGCCTCGCCCTTGCCCAGCTCGTCGACGGCGGACCAGGTCTCCCCTGCCCACACGACGACTTCCCCGATGACACGACCGTCCCGTTCGACCTCCAGCACGACGGAGTGGCGTCCAATCCCGGCGAGCTGGAGGTAGTCGGCCACCGAAAACGGGGCCACCTCGATGGTGGGGCGACTCGCTCGCGGCGACCGTCTGAGGACGGCGGTCCGGAGCTCGTCGAGGCTGACCGGCTTCTCCATGACCTCCACGTTTGCGTGGGGCGGGATCTGGGACCGGTACGCCTGGAGGTAACCCGACACGAAGATCACCGGGATGCGCAGGGCGCGCCTCCCGAGCTCACCGAGGAGCTCGAGGCCCGACCGACCCGGAAGGTCGATGTCGCTGACGATGACATCGGGCGGCGTGCCGTCGAGGAGCGCGAGCGCGCTCTCGAGGTCGCCCGCGTCGCTCACGACCGCGCCGTTGATCTTCGAAAGACCTCGCGCGATCGTCGAGCGCAGCATCGTCTCGTCCTCGATCACCAGGATCCTCATGACGACCTACTCCTCCTCAGAGGATCGCGGCGATCTCCTTCACGGCGCGACTCGTGTCCAAGAAGATGAGGCCGAGCTTCGCGTTCTCCGTGGTGAGGACGAGGAGCATGGTCCCTTCCGAGGCCTTCACCATGACCGCGTAGCCCTTCGAGCCGCGAATGAGGACCTGCTGCAGGCTGCCGCGCTCGAGCTCGGTGGAGGCGCGAGTGCCGAGGGAAAGGAGGGTCGAGCTCATGCCGGCGACGCGCACCTCGTCGAGGTGCTGCGGCAGCGCGCTCGCGATCATGAGGCCGTCGTCCGAGATGAGCGCGCTCGCTTCGATGTCCGGGGTGCTGGACTGGAGGGAGCGGAGGATGCGATTGAGCTGATCCGTGCGGGCCATTGAGTTCTCCTTGTCAGATTCGGAAAGAGTCACC
Organism: Myxococcales bacterium; assembly: GCA_016794345.1. GTDB lineage: Bacteria > Myxococcota_A > Polyangia > Polyangiales > Polyangiaceae > Xiheicaenibacterium > Xiheicaenibacterium phototrophicum. The sequence goes on along the minus strand of JAEUKE010000269.1, from coordinate 9,447 downwards.
GCTGTGCATCGTGCGTGCCCGACCGACACGGCGGAGGGCGAGAGAGTCGAGGTCGGCGAACCGGGATTCGAATGCGAACGGAGGTGCCCGCGCCGGGCACCGACGCGATGGCGAGGCCACCGCCGGCCTGCCTGACGATCCTCGAGACGAGCGCGAGGCCGATACCGGTGCCCTTCGGCTTCGTGGTGAAGAACGGCTCCGTGCAGCGCTCGCGCACTTCCGGCGTCATGCCGCAGCCGTCGTCCCGGACCTCGAGCTCGAAGTCCCGCTCGTCGCCTTCGCTCTTCACGAGTCGTGCCACGACGTCGATCCGGTCGCCGCTCATGCACGCGTGCAGCGCGTTGGTGATGAGGTTGAAGGCGATCGCGCGCACGACCGACGGCGCAAATGGCAGGAGCGGCATATCGGGGATGTCCGCCACGAGCCGCACCGAGCGCGGCGCCGCTTGCCTGTCGAGGATGCGGACGACCTCGCGGAGCGCGAGGTCGACGGCGGCGCTCCGCGTGACGTGGATGTCGCGCTCGAGCGAGCCGAGCCCCTCGAGCGTGAGCTTCATTCGACGAATCTCACCGAGTATGGCGTGGAGCTCGACGCGCTCCGGGCTGTCGGCCATCTCCTCGATCTGCAGCTCGACGGCGTTGTCGATCGCGGCGAGGGGGTTCTTGAGCTCATGGAGGACGGCGGGCAAGACCTCGTTGATGCCGACGATCTGCATCAGCCTGTCGCGCTCCTCGCCGACACGTTCGATCGCGCCGATGTCCTGGAAACAAATGGCCCAGCGGAGGTCCTTGCCGCTCTCGATCGGCGTCGCGCGGAAGCCGAGGACGAGCTCGCTCCCGTCGGAGCGGATCGTCCGGGCGCGGAGCCGCTCCTCGCCGCCGGTCTCGGCGGCGTTGCGGATGACCTCGAGCGGCACGAGCAGCTCCTCGACCATCGCCCCGCAGAGCGCCCCGCGCGATTGTCCGAGGATCTCGCACGCCCGCGCGTTCGCGAACAAGACGAGGCCGTCGCGGTCGATGACGAGCACGGCGGCCGAAAGCGCCATCAAGACGCTGGCGGCGTCTTCCTCCATCGGCTCGTTTCGGCGCTGCGTCGAGCGAAGCACGCACGGTCTCGAGCAATCTCCGATCCAACCGCGCCGCCTCGTTTCGCGCCGATCCGACATCGTGTCGGTGGCGTCCCTGTCGGGTTTCGTCAGCGCGGGTGTCGGGTTCCGACGTCAGCGACGGAGCAGCGTGAACGTGCCGCTGAGCGACGCGACCTTGAGCGGCAGCAGCGACGTATCGGCGCCGACGGCGACGTAGACGATCTCGTCGTGCCTCCAGATCGTGAGGCTCGCGCCCGAGGGCTGGCCGACGGCCATCGCCTCGTGAGACGGGGCGACGAAGTCCGCCAGGTCGACCGCCATGCCCGCATAAGAAGCCAAACGCTCGACCGAAGTCACCGACCAGTCTCCGCAGCGCAGGCCGCCGACGCAGACGAGCTTCTCGGCGTCGTCGCGGGCGAGCGCGATCCCGGCGCCGCCGCCTCTGAGGATGCGCTCGAGGTGCGCGGTGGCCGTCGCGGCCAGCTCGGGAGCCGTCGCGGCGCCGGCGGCGAGGAGCAGGTCGAACGCCCGGAAGGTGAAGCGCGCGTCGTAACGGCGGTGTTTGTGGGAGAGCCATTGGACCTGCTCGGCGTGCGGCGCGATGAGGAGCAGCGATTCCGCGCTGTGACGGCTCAGCGCCTCGCGCAGGCCGTCGGGGCCGAGCAGCCCGCTCTCGATCAGCGCCTCGCCGAGCGGCGAGCCGGTCCGGCTGCACCACCCGAATACGTCTTCGACTTGCTCGCGTCCGAGGCCGCCGCTCCGCTCGGTCAACAGATCCGTGAGCCGGCGGCCCAGTCCCTTCGCGCCAATCCAGCAGATGCGGCCGCCCTCGAGCAGGATGGTGCCGACGGGCTCGGTGCGAGAGGCGAAGACGAGCGCGCCGGTGGCGTCCGACGCCAGCTCCTCGATCCTCGCGAGGAGGCGCGTGGCTGCCGCGAGCGACCCGTAGGTCATGCGGCCGTCGCCTTCGGCGCGAAGAGGGCGTTGGCAGCGCGCGTGAGCAGCGGGGCGGCGCGGGGCGGGACCAGCCCGATCAATGTGTGCTCGCTCCCGCGGAGCGCGACGAGCTGGCGCGGACCGGCCGCGATGACCAGCCGCGCCAGGCCGGGGGGCTCAGCCTTGTCCGAGAACGGTGCGGGAGCGTCGAGGGCGTCCAGCCAGGCGAAGAGATCGGGTATGACGGCCGCCGCGCGGTCGAGCATGGCGTGGTCGCTCGGGCTATCGGCGACGGTGGAGACGAGCGCTCCTGTCGCGGACTCGGCGATCGCAACGGCGACGCAGCCCGGACAGCCCACCTTGATCGACTCGAGGACGCTTTGCATGCTTCCGGCCCATCAAGAGGCGTGCCGGTCGCCAGCGGCGCTTGGTCCGACCATTGCTGGTGCGCCGGCATGCTCGGTCGGTTCGAGATCGTCCGGGAGGTTGGTCGTGGGGGCAGCGGCGTCGTCTACGAGGCCAACGACCGGCTCCTCGGAGCAACCATCGCGCTCAAGCGAATGGTCGGGCCTCGCCCCGGCGCGACGGCGCGGCTCCGGCGCACCGTCCTGGGGACGTCGGACCTCTACCAGCGGAACGTCGTCGTCCTCGGGGAGATCGTCAAAGGTCGCGAGGATTGGTACCTGACGATGGAGCTCGTCGAAGGGATGGACCTGCTCCGGTGGGTGCGCGGAGATCGCGCGCCCGGCGCGGCTCCGGACGAGCGGCGGCTCCGCCCTGCGCTCGTGCAGACCGCGGAGGCGCTCGTCGCTTTGCACGGCGCCGGGATCGTGCACCGCGACGTCAAGCCCTCGAACGTCATCGCGACGAAGGAGGGCCGGCTCGTCCTGGTGGACCTCGGGCTCGCGACCGAGCTCGGGCCCCCGCTGGCGCTCGTGCCGACCGGGTCGATCGGCACGCCCGCTTACATGGCGCCCGAGCAAGCGACCACCACGTACGCTTCCCCCGCTCTCGATTGGTACGCCTTCGGAGCGCTCCTCTATCAATGCCTCACCGGATCGCTCCCTTATGACGACGGCGGGCTCTCCGCGCTCCTCGCCAAGCGGACGATGCCGCCGGTTCCGGTGCAGAGTCGCGCTCCGCACGCGCCGCACGCGCTGGCGCAGCTCGCGATGGACCTCCTGGCCCGAGACCCCGACATGCGACCGAGCGGCAGCGAGGTTCTGACTCGGCTCGACGCCGCGCCGGCGCGGCAGCTGAGGCCGTGCAAGCCGCCGTTCGTGGGCCGTGCGCAGGTCTTGATGAAGCTGTTCTCCGAGCTGGATCGAGCCGCCGACGGAGGAACCGTGCTCTGTCGCGTCGTCGGGCAATGGGGAAGCGGCCGAGGCGCGGTCTTGAACCGATTCGGCGACCTTGTCGCGCAGCGCGGACCAGGCGTGTGCCTCGTCCGCGTGCGGGGCAGCCGGCGCGAGCGCGTCCCGCTCACGCTCGTCGACGCGGTGCTCGAAGGTTGTGGGGCCGTCGCGGGTCCGGTCGACGACGGGGAGGGACAGCCGCCGCAGGCCTGGGCCGAGCTCCTCGCTGCCACGCTGCGAGCGCAGGCGCAGGGGCGCGTGATCGCGTTGGTCATCGAAGACGCCGATTGGCTCGATCGGGAGAGTCAGATCATCCTGAGGAAGCTCATCCGGATGCGCGTCGGTGCCATGTTGGTCGCCTGCTCGATGGAATCGCGGAGCTTTCTGCAAGGGGCGGGCGCGGACGTCGTGGACGTGTCCGTGGGGCCGCTCGCGGAGCCCGAGGCGAGGGAGCTCGCTCATCTCCTCATTGGTGCTTGCGGAGGGCAGAGCGTGCCGACCGATTGTGCGCCCTGCATCGCGCGGCACGCTGGCGGCCTCCCTGGGCTCATCGTCGAGCTCACCCGGACCGCCATTCAGGCGGGTTGTGGCCGGGAGACGCTCCTCGCGCGGCGGCTGAGCCAGCTCTCGGTCGGTGCGCTCCGCCTCGCTGCGGCGAGCGGGCGTCGACTGTCCGCGTCGGGCGTCGCGTCCGCGGAGATCCTGCCGGCCCTGCACGAGCTCGAAGCGGCGCGTGTCGCCCGTCCGTCCGCGAAGAAGCGCGACGTGCTGGCGACCTCGCACCCCGACGTCCCGCGCCTCGCGCGGGAGCGGCTCGCTCACATCGCGCCGTAGCGGCGGAGCTTGTCTCGCAGGGTGGAGCGCGGCACGCCGAGCACGCGCGACGCGAGGCTGAGGTTCTTGTGGGCGTCTTCGAAGACGGCCAGGACCAGGTCCTTCTCGATCCGACGGAGCCCGCTGATCCCCGAGCCGTCCGTCAGCGCGCCGGTGGTGAGCGTGGTGTCGTTCGCAGGCTCCGAGTCGAGGAGCCGCGGCGCGGCGCGACCGAGCGAATCCGAGACGTGTGTGACGTCGACGATCTCGCTACGCGCGAGGATCGCGGCTCGCTCCACCACGGCCTTGAGCTCGCGGACGTTCCCGGGCCAGTCGTGTGCGGCGAGGACGTCGAGCGCGCCGTCGGCGAGCCGCATCGGCAAGGTGTGGTTCCGCCTGACGAACCCCTCGAGGAAGCTCCGCGCCAGGAGCTCGACGTCGCCGCCGCGATCACGCAGAGGCGACAGCTCGATCGTGAAGCCCGCGAGCCGGAAGTGGAGGTCGAGCCGGAGGGTCGAGTCTCGCGCCCCGTTGAGGCCGCGGTTCGTGGCGCTCACGATGCGCGCGGTGAGCGGGATCGTCTTCTGGCCGCCGACGCGGCGGAACTGGCGGGTCTCGAGCGCACGGAGCAGCTTCGGCTGGAGGTCGGCTGGCAGCTCTCCGACCTCGTCCAGGAAGAGGGTCCCGTCGGCGGCGGCCTCGAAGAGGCCGGGGCGGGCCCCCTTCGCTCCGGTGAACGACCCGGCTTCGTGGCCGAAGAGCTCGCTCTCGAAGAGGGACGCGGGGATCGCGGCGCAGTTCACCGCGACGAAGGGCGCATCCGCCGGGGCGTTGACCTCGTGCAGGGCGCGGGCGACGACCTCCTTGCCGGTCCCTGTCTCCCCGAGCACGAGCACCGAGACGTCGCGGAACTGCGAGACGCATCGGACCTGCTCGCACACGCGCCGTACGCCCTCGCTCTGTCCAAGAATGAGATGAGCGGGGTCTCGTTTTGAGCAAGCCGGGAGCAGGGCGCCGAGGATCTCGTCGCCACACGCTGCAAACTCTGCGCGGTCGTAGCTCAGGACTTGCACGCGGCGGGCCATCTTCTCACGCGCGGCGAGCACCAAGACGTCCGTGTCTTGCCGCGTCCACAGGCGGAGGGCCTCTCGGTCGGCGGCCGCGATCGGGGAGGAGGGCGCCATATCGATGACGCGCACGACCTCGGAATGACTGCGGAGCAGCTCCGTCGCCTCCAGGTCCGTCCGGGCGATGCGGAGCTCGACGTCGCGCTCCATCGCGATGCTCGTCGCGAGACGCTCGAGCTTCGGGTCGTTGGTCATCAGCGCAAGCGATGCGCGCCTCGGGGTATCCATCGAGGTTCTCCTCCCTGCCTCGGCATCGACTTGAGCAAGGACGGATCCAATGTTTTGCTGGTCGAAATCCGCCGCTCGTCTCTCTGTCCGACATGACAGGAATGTCATTGCTATGGCGCGCTCTTTTCGCCGCCTCGAGGTTCCGTGCCGTCGCGGTACGGTCTTCCGCGGGATGAGCCTGGGACCTGACGAAGCGTTACTTGACGCCAGGCGACCTGCGTATAGGGTCCTCTTGCCTTGAGCCTCACGGTCGAACAGCAGCCACGAGCCGACGTCCAATCCGCGGTCGCGACCGCCTTGCTCGAGCAGGCCATCGCGAAGAGCGCTGCTCCGCCGCTCGGTCCGGCGCTCGTGGCGCGCGGCCTCGGCCCCTACCGCGGGTACGGCGAGATGCTCGCGACGATGCGGCGGCTGATCGACAAGGGTTATCGCCCCCACCACCTCGGTCGCAGCGTCGAAGGGGAGCCGCTCCTGGCGCTCCACCTCGGCCGCGAGGCCTCGAGCGCGTCCGCGCCCGGCGGCAAGACGGAGCGGGGCACCCTCTATCGCACCACGGTGATCCTCGCCGGCGTCCACCCCAACGAGTGGATCGGGGTCGAGAGCTGCTTCGCCCTGCTCGAGCAGCTGCTGGCTCACGAGCTAGGCGACAGATCTGTCATTGCTATCCCCATCGTCAACCCGGACGGCATCCGTCGCGTCGATCGGAACCTGCGGGCCGGGCGGCGGCGCTTCGTGCGGCACAACGCACGCGGCGTCGACCTGAACCGCAACTTCGACGAGTCCTGGGGCAAGCTCGGGCTGGTCCAGCGCCTCTTGCGGGGCCTCTTCAACCCCGGCTCGCGCGCCGCGAGCGAGCCCGAGGTGGAGGCGCTCGCGCACCACCTCTCGCCGGTCCGAGTCGAGCGCGCCGTCTCGCTCCACAGCTTCGGCGGCGCGGTGCTCTTCCCGTTGGCCTCGAGCACCGCGCGGGTCCACGACGCGGCCGAGCACGAGGCCTGGGCCTCACGCATCGCTCACGCCGTCGATCCGAGGCGCCCCTACGCGGCGCGGAGCTGCGCACGCTGGGCGCGTGGGGTCACCGCCGGCGGGCTCGAGCTCGATTGGTTCCACGCGCGGCACGGGGCGCTCTCGCTCCTCGTGGAGTGCTCGCGCGGGGGCCGGAGCATGAGGCCGTCGCGCCTCCTCGAGCCGTTCGGCTGGTTCAACCCGCCGCGTGTGGCGGCGGAGTCCGCTGCCATCGCGACCGCGCTCCTGCCCTTCGTGCGGGGCCTCGAGCTCTGAGCGCCCCTCAGGGGGAGTAGAGCCAGAGGGGGCCGCGACAGGTGTCGACGTCGGGATCACACGCGACGACCGTCGCGCCGGGGGTGTACGCGTCGAAGAGGGCCTTCTGCAGGGCCGCGTCGTTGTTGCAGACGTGGTATCCGGCGAGCACCTCGCTCGTCTGCTCGAGGAGCGTGGTCAGCGCCTGGTCGAGGCCCTCCTCGAAGGAGGCGCCGCTCGCCCAGGAGCAGGTCGGGAAGATGTCGAGGGCCGCGGCGATTTCGCCGTTCGCGAGGAGCATGACGAGCTCGTCCGTCGTGGCGGAGGAGCACGTGAGGTTCTGGCTCAGGTAGTCGGAGACCGTCTGGAGCAGCGCGGAAGCGGTCGCCTCCTCGAGCGAATCGAGGCTCAGGAACTTGGTCGCGCCGTCACACGAGCAGTTGGCGTACGCGGCCTGCAGCGCCAAGAGCTCGCTCTTCGGTCCGGTCGTCGTGACCTTGGTTGTCTCGACGAGGAACACGTCGCCGTTGGCGTCGACCTCACCAGGCTCGGTCCCGTGGTTCGCCTGGAAGGCGGTCACGACGCCCTCGCCGGGGCAGCTGAGATCGAGCACGGTCGTGGTGTGCGGAGGCCAGAGCTCGCTCGTTCGGCCGGCGACGTCGCTGTAGGCGTCCTTCTGCAGGACACGGAAGGCCGCCGAGCACGTGGGGTCCGAGATCCCCGTGCCGGTGGTGCTCGTGGCGCCGCTCCCGCTGGACTCCCCGGTCGCCGACCCGTCCGCGCTGTCGCCACAGGAGAGGAGGAGCAAGCAGAGAAAGAAAGCGGAGACGCGCATACGACGAGCCTACACCACACACGATCGGGTTGCGCCGAGCGCTCGCCTCAGCGAACGCCGATGAGGGCGCGGGCGAGGCGCTTGTCGTCGATGCCCCCTTCGGCCGCGAGCGAGACGACGAGCGCGTCGCGGTCGAGGTCCGCGCTCTCGGCGACGGCGGTGAGGAGGAGCTGCCCGGGGCGTGGGCCCGGGGTGACGACGAAACGTGTCCGCGCGGACTTCGTCGGAACGGGCGCCCCCTCGTGATCGAGCTCGATCACGCCGAGCCCCACGTGGGTGCGAAGCAATGACGGTTGTGTCATGCTCCCGGGCACCAGCGGAGGGCCCGGGATGCGAAGGCCCGCTCGCGGAGACTGCAGGTGGAGCTCCGGCGAAGGCGGCAACGTGGGCGGCACGGAGGCGGACGGCGGCGGCCCGGAGGGCTTCGGCGGCGGCGCGGGCAGCGTGGAGGGGGCCCGCCGCACGAGGGGAGGGGGCAGCCGCCGGACGCTGCTCGGCGGCGGCACCGACGACGCGGCGCCGCTCCGAGCGGGCGTGCTCGCGGAGGGAGGCGGCAGCGCGGGTCGAGACGGCGGCGGGGGAATGGCCTGGCGCGACGACGCCGGCGGAAGGGGCGGCGGCGCTGGCCTCGAGGGCGCGGGCCGCGGGAGCGGGACCGCTGCGACGACGGCGCCCGGACGGGGCACGCTGCGCGGCGCCAGCGCCAGTTGTCTCGACTCCTCGGACATCGCTCGAGCGGTCATGACCAAGCCTCCGGTCTTACCGCTTTGCACGGATCGGGCCGGCCTGAGCAATGGGGCCCATCACCTGTGTTTTCAGGGAGATTGCCTCGTTCGCGTCCGCCGGAGCCCACGATCCGGTCCCATGTCGTCGGGTCGGCGGGGAGCCGAAGATCCACCAGGCCGCCGCCCGCCGCGAAGCGATCCGTGCAAGAACATCCGCATGGCCGGCTTCCCGACGACCTCTGCCGCCGCTTGCTCCGCGCGCCGCAGAGCGCTGATGCAGCGCCTCGAGCGCCCGATCCTCATCCCTGCCGGCGCACCCGTCGCCAGGAACTACCCGGGCAACACCTACCCGTTCCGCGCCTCGAGCCATTTCCTCTACCTGGTCGGACAGTCGATGCCCGGCGCCGCGCTCCTTCTTGCCGGAGGGCGCGCCACGCTCTTCGCCGAGCCCCCCGATCGGGACGACGCGCTCTGGCACGGGCCTCGTCCGGAGCTCGATGAAGTCCGGCGTGACCGAGCGATGGACGAGGCGCGACCGCTCGGCGAGCTCGCGTCTGCCGTGGCCGAGCATCGGGAGGTCGCGACGCTCCCCCCGCAGGACGCGCAGACGGCGGCCTGGATCACGAAGCTCCTCGGTCGACCGGTCGAGGCGGGCGCCGGAGCGGCGCTGACCGACGAGGGTGACGCGGTGCTCGCGGACGCGATCATCGCGCTGCGCCTCGTCCACGACGACGGGGCGGTCGCGCAGCTTCGCGCAGCGGGGCGCGTGTCGTCTGTCGCCCACGTGGCGGGGATGCGCGCGACGCGCGGCGCGAAGACGGAGGCCGAGGTCTGCGCCGCGATCGTCGCCGAGCTGCGACGCGCGGGGATGGATGACGCCTACGGGCCGATCGTCACCGTGCGCGGCGAGGTGCTGCACAACCATGGCCACGACGGGGTTTTGTCGCCGGGCGATCTCCTCCTCTGCGACGTCGGAGGCGAGAGCCCCGAGGGGTGGGCGAGCGACATCACACGCACCTGGCCCGTCACGGGCCGGTTCTCCGACACGCAGCGGGCCATCTACGACGTCGTGCTCGAGGCG
>JAEUKE010000151.1 GCA_016794345.1 Myxococcales bacterium | reverse complement strand
AAGAAGCCTCTGCTTGTCTTTCGGAGTGGACGAAGAGACGAATGAGCCGTTTGCGCTCGTGAGCTTTCGTCGCCAGCGACCGTGCCCCGATTGCGGTGTCCCGCTCACCCCCGTCGGCGCGCTCGAGATGCGGCTGACGGGACACGGGATGGTGGGAGGCGCACCCGTGCGCATCCAGATCGCCGGACCGTCGAGCTTCACCGTCGAGGTCGGCGCACGAGACCGAGTCACGACGGTCGGGGAAGTGTCGAGGTGCTCGCTGTGCAAGAGCATCTTCTGGCAAGACGGGCCGGTCCGTTCGAGCGCGCTCTAGCAGTCAGGACGCGATCCGGAGACGAGGCTGGCAAACCACCTGCCAGATCTGGCAGCGTACCGAGCTCTCGGAGCATGACTGGCGCGGTTGTCGGGCTGGCATGCTCGGTGCTGAGTGCCCCGTCACGACAATGAGCCACCGATCGCGCCTCTTCCTCCTGTCTTCGTTCTGCCTGTTGGGCATCGCTTGCCGCGACCCGGCGAGCGACGCGGCATCCACCGCCTCCGGGAGCGCGGCGAAGACCAGCCAGGCGTTTCCCGCGCCTCCGCCGGTGTCCACCGCGCCGCTGCCGCCGCGGTTCACGGGGACGCTGACCGTCGAGCTCGTCGAGGCGGCGAAGGGATCACTGCCCGCGCCCAAGCCGCTGCGTGAGGCGCTCGGCGATCTGGAGGCCAAGCTCGGCGCGCCCACGCGAACGCGGCAGGCCACCACCATCGGCCCGAAGCGTACCTGGTACTACTGGGCCGCGGTGAACGAGGCCAAGTGCGCGACGTACAGCGCGGTCGAGCAGCCGGACCTGCTCCCGGGCTGGCCGAGCAAGCTCGTCGACGAAAGCGCGAAGGCGATCGCGATCCCCGCTCACGTGATCGCCGATCCGTCGACGAAGGACGCGCCCGACGTCTACGCCGATTGGCGTCGGGTCGCCGAGTGTCTCGAGGTGATGGGCAAGACTCTCCCGATGCCGCCCGACGACCCGAAAGGGAAGCCACCCGGCGCGTCGATCACCCATGCCGAGCTCACACAGGGGCTCTATCTCGCGCCCAGCCTCTGGATCGGAAAGACGGTGACGGTGCGCGGGAAGGTCAAGAGCGCGTGGGGCACCATCCTCGAGATCATGGCGACCGGTGAGCCCGATGCGGGCAGGACGATCGACTGCAAGTTGCCGGCGGGCGAGAAGGCGGTCGAGCTTGGAAAGGAAGCGGAGATGATCACGATGACCGGAGTCGTCCACGACCCGCGAATCCCGCTCGGGGACGAAACCGGCCACCTCGTCGATTGCAAGGTGGCGAAGTAACGCCCCCGCGCATCGGGGCGATGACACACCGAGGTCGGCGGCTATCATCCAGATGTGGACGAAGATGAAGACGACGCGTTAGCCCAGAAGCGGATCGGCACCCCGATCGGAGACTGGCGGATCGAACGCGTGCTCGGCATCGGCGGGATGGCGAGCGTGTTCCTGGGTCGGCGCGGCGACGGTGTCGCCGCGGCGGTCAAGGTCCTCCACTCGTATTACGCAGGCTACAAAGAGGTCCGCGCGCGGTTTCTCCGCGAGGGGCCGATCGGAAGCGCGCTCGCCGCGGTCGGGCCGCTCTGCCAGGGCCTGCCTCACGTGTTCGAGTCCGGCGTGGCTGACGACGGCGCGGCTTACCTGGTGATGGAGCTCCTCGAAGGCGAGACGCTGCTCGACCGCCTGACGCGAACCGGCGCCATGCCGGTCGGGCAGGCGCTCTGGCTCGCGCAGCAGGTGCTGGACGTGCTCGTCATCGCACACGAGCACGAGATCGTGCACCGCGACCTCAAGCCCGAGAACCTGTTCCTGCTCGCGAACGGAGGCCTGAAGGTCCTCGACTTCGGGGTCGCGCGTGTGGCGACCGCGCTGCCGGACGGCGGCTACCTCCCCGAGAAGACACGGACCAAGGCCGGGTCGATCATCGGCAGCGCGCGGTACATGGCCCCCGAGCAGGCGCTCGGAAAGGTCGACGAGATCGACGCGCGCACCGACATCTTCGGCCTGGGCGCGACGCTCTTTCACGCCCTCTCGGGACGCACGCTCCACATGGAGACGACCGAAGGAAGGGCGCTCATCGCGGCGGCCACGAACGACGCGCCGGCGCTCGAGTCCGTCGCCGGGCACGTGCCCGCGGCGCTCTGCGCGGTCGTGAATCGAGCGGTGCGCCGCGAGAAGGCCGAACGCTATCCGGACGCGCGGACGATGCGGCGAGACGTCATGGCGCTCCGCGCCGGTCGGTGAGGGCGGTCAGGCAGAGGAATAGCGCGCCCGCTACTGTCGCGCGCGCTCCAGCTCCGCAGCGACCCGCGCCGCCCACTCCATCTCGGTCTTCACATTCTCGATGCTCTCGTCTTCGGTATCGATCGTGACGCCGCCGTCACCGATGGTGAAGTCCCTCCCGGCGGAAGCGCACATCGTCAGCTCTTCCCGCAGCCAGGCGCTGCGACCCAGGAGCGCCTTCGCGCGCTCGGGGTCGGCTGCTTTCACGACCACCGCTTCGTCGAACGTCGGATCACCGACCACCACGTCTTGTGCCCCGAACCACGAAGCGATGGACGACGCGAAGCTCGCCGGCCTGAGCCCGACGCCGATCGGGCCGACGCTCGCTTTCACGACCGCGCGCTGGCGCATGCCCTTCTGCAGGAACGCGGCCGCGCGCACGGGACGAGCCGAGAGCGTTCCCTCGATGACGCAGATCTCGTCCCAGATGGACGGCATGATGTCGTTCGAAGCCGTGTACGCGAACCCGACCGAACGAGCGAATGCTTCCCAATCGGGGCGGTGCCAGCGCGGAGCCATGGCGCAGACTACCGCAGGTCGACCGCCAGCCGCGCGCCTCGTCCGCGAGCCGACCAACACCCGGCCAAGGTCACCGTCCCCGATCTGAAGTAGCCCCGTCGCGTGGACGCTTCGGGCCCAATGAGATAGCGGAGACTCCGTGGGGAAACGGACCTGGCAAGCGATGCTCTTTCTGGCGGTGATGGTCTCGAGCAGCCCCGCCCGGGCGGACGAGCCGACCGTCACCTACCCGCCCGACGATGCAGACACCGACTTCACGAGCTGGCGGGGTCATCGCGCCGGACCCCATCTGTTCGTGGACGTGGGCATGGGCGCCTTCTACGCGCCCGACCTCGCGATCACGTCTCGGCCGACGACCACGACGATCGACTCGATCAGCATCTCCACGGAGGGCTTGCACGGCCCGGCGGCGCTCGCACGCTGGGGCCTGGGACTGGGCGTCGCGCGCTACGTGGACCTCAAGCTCGGCGTCGGCTCGTTTCTGGGCGGCGCGATTCTCTCCGAGGGCGACCAGTTCTTCGCCTACCCGCACGCGCTCTTCTCGGTGGCGTTCGGTCCGGGCAGCGTCTACCGCGCGAGCGTGGGCCTCACGCTGGGCGCGCTTCTCTTCGAGGACGACGACGCGCGGGTGCGCCCGGGCATCGCCCAGTTCGCGACACAGGGCGAGATAGCGCCGCTCATCCTCCGGTTCGGCCCGCACGACACCTTCGAGATCTCGCTCACGCAGGGGCTCGGCGTCCTCGTCGGCACGGAGTTGAATGGCGGCGATCCGTGCGAAGCCTTGCAAGGCCTAAGCTGCGTCGGCGCGACGCCCGCGGCCGGTGGCGCCGACGCGGTCTTCGCCGCCCACACGTCTCTCGCGTTCGGCGCCCTGGTCGACTGATCGCCTCCGTGGCTCGGCGCCCTCGGCGCTACACTCCGACGGCCGTGCCGCACATCCCCGACCCGACGCTCTACGCGATCCCCGCCTTCATCGCGGCCCTGCTCATCGAGAGCGTGCTGCTCCGCCGGCTGCGCGCGCGCGGCCGCGACGTGCTCGGCTACATGGCGCGCGATACGTGGGCGAGCCTCGCGATGGGCGTCGGCTCCGTCGTCTTCGTGACGCTCATCAACACGGCGGTGTTCCTCCTCGCCGGCAAGCTCTACCCCCATCGCGTCGTCGACGTGGGGAGCGGCGCGCTCGGCTGGGTCGTGGCGATGCTCGGGTGGGATTTCGCGTTCTACTGGCACCACCGATGGGAGCACGAGGTGCGCCTCTTCTGGGCGTGCCACGTGAACCACCACTCGAGCCGCTACTTCAACTTCTCGACCGCGCTGCGCCAGCCGTGGACGCCGTTCCTGGGCATCGTGCTCTACCCGCCGCTGGCGCTCGTCGGCGTCACGCCCGAGATGATCCTCATCGCGGGCGGCCTCAACCTCATCTTCCAGTTCTGGGTCCACACCGAAGCGGTCGGCAAGCTTCCGCGTTTCGTCGAGCTCGTCTTCAACACGCCGTCCCACCACCGCGTGCACCATGGGAAAAACGAGCAGTACCTGGACAAGAACTACGCCGGCATCTTCATCCTCTGGGACCGGCTCTTCGGGACCTTCGAGGAGGAGCGCGAGCGTGTGGTCTACGGGCTCACGCATGACATCGAGACGTACAACCCGCTGCGTATCGCGTTCCACGAGTACGCGGCCATCGGCCGAGACGTGGCCCGCTCCAGGTCGTTCGGAGAGGCGCTGAACCGAACGTTCCGTGGGCCGGGGTGGAAGCCGGGCGACGCGAAGGCCCGCTGAGCGTAGCGCCCGCGAGAGCCACCCCCGCGCCCTTCCACCTCCGTTCTATGCCAGAGGCGGGGGCTTGCCACAAGCCCCGGGGGATCGGTCAAGGTCATGCGCATGACGAACCACGCGGTCGTGATCGCAGGTGGAGGACCGACGGGCCTGATGTTGGGGGCGGAGCTCGCGCTGGCGGGCGTGGACGCAGCGATCGTGGAGCGACGCGAGACGCAGGAGCTCGTGGGCTCGCGAGCGGGAGGGCTGCACGCGCGGACGATCGAGGTGCTCGATCAGCGCGGCATCGCCGACCGCTTCATCTCGCGGGGGCAGACCATGCAGGGCGCGGGCTTCTCGTTCATCCAGCTCGACCTGAGCGACTTCCCGGGGCGCCACAGCTACGTCCTCGCGCTCCGGCAGAACCACATCGAGCGGCTCCTGGCGGAGTGGGTCGGCGAGCTGCCGGTGACGCTCCTGCGCGGGCAGGAGGTCACAGGCTTCACGCAAGATGACGGCGGTGTCACCATTGTGCTCGGCGGCGGCCGGACGATGCGGGCGCATTACCTCGTCGGGTGCGACGGCGGCCGGAGCCTCATTCGCAAACAGGCGGGAATCGAGTTTGCCGGGTGG
>JAEUKE010000224.1 GCA_016794345.1 Myxococcales bacterium | reverse complement strand
CGGGCGGACCGCGGTCGTGTCGGATCCCGGCTGCCGGAAGGACGACCTCCCGCGCCCGAACCGAGAGGTCGAGACCCGCACCATGACACTGCGGTTATCGCTCGCGAAGTTCGGCACCGACTCCGGGATCGGGAGCGGCGGCCTCGCCGCCTGGGCGATCGCGCCCACACCGGTAAGCTCCGCCTGCCGCACCGTGGGCACGAGCGAGCCCCGAGCCGAAGGCTTCTATCGCGGCGGCGGGTTCCTCCAGACGTTCTGCCGGTACAAGATCGGCGAGCGTGATGCCTCGATCGACAAGGAGCTCGCCGCGGCGCTCGCCCCGATCGATTCCCCACGCAAAGCTCTCGCCATCGTCGCCTTGCACGAGATCGTCGCGTACGAGCCCGAGCTCTCTTCCTCCACGCGTGAAAAGCGCGTCAAGATGCCCAAGGACGTCGCGGAGCAGAATGTCGACCCATTTGATTTCGACCGCTTCGAGGGTGGCTACATCGTGCGCGTCCCGCGGGAGTCGACTTGCCCTCATTCCGTCAGCCGGCTGGCCTTCCGCGTCACGACGGACGGCTCCGTTTGTCCCGCCAATGAATCGCCCATCTTGCTCGATGTCGGGGATGGGATCTGTAGCGATTGATAGGCGCCGGCTCACCGCTCCACTCTCGTCGGTTTCTCGAGACGAGAGGGCTCCACCCAACCGAGCACGCCCGTCCGATTGTCGGTCGGCGCAAGCGCGGGGGCCATCGGGGTGGCTGGCAGCATCGTCGCGTCACGGTCTCCGCGACGCGGCGTCACGCGCGCATCGCAAGCCGCTCATCACCAGGCGGAATCGGGCCGGATGGTGGACGCGGTTGGTGACGCGCAGCCCCCTCGGCGGATAGTTGAACGCTCCGCCTCGCAGCACGCGCTCGCACTCGGTCGGAATGGGGTTGGTGCCGGTGAAGCCCTCGCGGTGCTCGGCTCGCAGCTTGTCCTGAGCCCGAAGAATCTCAGCGCAATCGCCCGGGCGGCCCTCCCTCGCGTTGGGACGCGTGTACGCGAGCGGATCGTAATGGTCGGCCGTCCACTCCCAGACGTTGCCCGCCAGGTCGAGGTGCCCGAACGGGCCCGCCCCGCGCGGGTGCGCGCCGACGTCGGCGGTTACCTGAGAGGAGAACACACCGTGCTCCACGGTCGGGGGCTCCTCGCCCCACGGGTACGTCCGCCTGTCGTCGCCGCGCGCAGCGCGCTCCCACTCGGCCTCGGTGGGGAGGCGCTTGCCGCGGAACGCGCAATACGCGACCGCGTCGCCCCACGAGACGGCGCTCACCGGCTGGTTCGCGCCGCGAAACGCGCGGTCGTCGAAGCCGTTTCGCGCGGCGTTCTTCGGATCGGGTGGCCGGCACATACCTGCTGCAACGCACGCACCGTAGGCGGCGTTCGTCACCTCGGTGACGTCGAGCCAGAACGATTCGACGGTGACCTCGTGCGCGGGGCGTTCGTCGGCCTCGCCCCCCTCGTCCGCGCCCATCGTGAAGGACCCCGCCGGCACGAGGAGCATGCCCTCGGGCGCCTGCTCCGCCGCGGGCGGCGCGACGAGCACGCTCACCGCGTCCGGCGCCGCCGAGAAGGACGTCGACGACATCGCCGCGGGCGCCCGGGAATCTTCCGGAACGGACCGGTGCGCGCCGCGCGGGCTGCACGCCGTGCAAAGGATGAACAAGAGAGACCCGGCGAACCACCGCATGCGCGTGGGCATGGTAGCGTCGCGGCTGCGAGGCATCGATGCGCATCTCGGTCTCAGTCGGCTGCGGGC
>JAEUKE010000156.1 GCA_016794345.1 Myxococcales bacterium | reverse complement strand
CCCGCGTCGTTGAGCTCGCACTCGATCCCGTCGAAGGAGCCGAGCTCCGCGCACTCCCCGGTGAACTCCCCGCTCACCTCCCACTCGTTGTCGCCGGACTCCTCGGCCTCGAACTCGATGGGGCAGATGGCGCAGTAGTATTCACCCTCGATCTCGACGCAGGCGTTGATGTGCCCATCGCCTTGGTAGCCGCCGTCGACTTCCTCGATGTCGAGGTCGACCTCACTGTCATCTTTCGACTCCCACTTGCCGACCAGCGGGTCGCCGCATCCGACGAGCGAGACGACACCGATACACGCCAACAAGCCCGTGAGTGAGCGAGTCTTCATCGTTTTCTCCCCGGCTCACGACGGAGCCGCACCGGCGCAGTACAAGGCATGTGCCAGCGCGGATTGCCCGATTCGCCGCGGCTTTCCTCCGCTCCGCCGCACCCGCGCGGCACCCGGGTGACCTGTTCGGGCGGCGGCGCCGCGCCGGAGCGGCAGCGACGCCATCGACCGAGGGGCTCGCGACCGACGGGCACGAGGACGCCCTGCTCGGTCCGGGCATCGGGCGCGCTCCTCCCGACAGGCCGTGCCTGTAGAGTAGGCCCCTCCGGTCATGTCGACTCGCCAGGCATCGATGGCTCGCCTCGAGACCGCGCAAGCGGTCTCGACCGCCTTGCGCAATCACCTCCCTCTCGAGGACGACGTCTTCGACTCGCTGCTGCCGGAGCCCCTCGGCGACAGGTCGTCGCTCTACTGGACGCCGCTCTCGGTGATCGAGATGGCCAGCCAGTGGCTGATCGAGGCGGGCGCCAGGACGGTCCTGGACGTCGGCTCCGGCCCCGGGAAGTTCGTCGTCGCGACGGCCCTCCTCACCGACCTGCTCGTGACGGGCGTCGAGCACCGAGCCGCGCTCCACGCCGCCGCGCAAGGCCTGGTCGAGATCCTCGGAGTGGGCGACCGCGTGCGCCTCGTCCACGCCCCCATCGACGAGGTGGACATGACGCAGTTCGACGCGCTCTACCTGTTCAACCCGTTCGGGGAGAACCTCTTCGCCGAGGAAGAGCAGCTCGACAAGACGGTCGCCCTCTCCGAGGCGCGCTACCACGAGGACGTCGCGCGGATGGAGTCGACCCTGGAGCGCGCTCCGACGGGCACCCTCTTTCTCACCTACCACGGCTTCGGAGGACGGATCCCCGGGAGCTACTTCCCGATGAAGAGCGACTTCGCAGGGTCGGACGTGCTGCGCCTGTGGCGGAAGAGCTCCGATGACGCTTCAGCCGACTCCTGGTGCGAGGTCGAAGGCCGAATCAACCTCGCCCAGACAGGCCCTCGAAAGCGGGCGCCTGGTGTCGGGCGAAGGAAACCATGACAAGACGGTCATCGAAGAGGTCGACGGCCGCTACAGCACGAGCCGCCACTTCACGTGAGGCGTGACCTCGAGGTGGAAGTGGTTCTCGTGTGCTTGGTTGTAGTTCGGCGAGAGCATCACCGTGAAGAGGCGCTTCTCCTCGGCCTCGCAGAAGATGGCGCGGAGCGTCTTGGCCTCTTCCGTGCTCGGGCTCGGCGTCCCTTCACAAGGCGGGGTGTCGCGTCGCGGCGAC
>JAEUKE010000147.1 GCA_016794345.1 Myxococcales bacterium | reverse complement strand
CCGGCGCGGGACGAGTTCCTTCGTGCATGCGGCTACCGCGTTCTCCGCTTCCGAAACGACGACGTCCTCAGCAACCCAGCAAATCTCGCCCAGCGGATCGCAGAAGCGATCCGGGCCCCCTCTCCCTCGGGGAGAGGGGGTAAGGGGGTGAGGGTTCACTCTCGCCGCTCTTTCACGCGGGCAAACTCCGAGCAGCACGCGGCGCTTTCATGCATGCCGGTTTCGTTACTTTAACGGGATCAAATGAAGTCTGTTGGGTTACGACAGACAACACCCGGGGCCGCAAAAGGCGGCCGACCGCCCCGCCCCCACGGCATCGAGCTCTCGGCCAAGACCATCCGGCACGAGACCGCCGACCGGGTCGATGCCATCCCGTGCGGGGGCATCGGCGCCATCCACCAGCTCGCCCATCGCGTCGGCCTCGTGCGCGCCCTCGACACCCGGCTGCCGATCCTCATGGTGCGCCGCCCGTACAGCGAGGCCGATCACATCCTCACCATCGCTTACAACCTCATCTGTGGCGGCCACGTCCTCGACGACATCTCTAGATACCCGAGTCGCGCTCACGCCTTCCCGAACGTGCGCCGCGCGAACGCGCGCGCGAAGGCCACGAGCTCTTCCTCGCTCGCGACGAGGTAGGGCGTGACGCCGGCCTTCCGGAGCTTCTCGAGCTGCCCGTCGTAGTGCGCGACCTGCGCGAGCCGCAGGACCGCGCTCGCGCCGGCTCCCGCGTTCTCCACCGCGCGCCGGAGAATGTCCCAGCCGTCTTTCGTGCCGTCGATCTCACCGAAGAGATCCGAGTCGCTCACGACGAGGATGTGCGCGGGGCGGGCTCGCTTGGGCGCGAGCGCAAACGTCTTGGCGAGGCGGGGCAGGCCAAACGAGGCGCCGGTGCCGAGGTAGCCGGTCAAGACGCCGAGGATGGCGCGCTCGTTGCCGCTGAAGCCGTCGGTCTCCTGGAAGCGACCCTTGCCGTGCCATTCACCCGAGAGGCAGGCCATGACGCGAGCGCCTGCGCGGAGCGCGCTCAGGGTCAACACCACACCTGCCACGACCGGATAGGAGAGCGCGGCGGCCGGATTGGCCATCGATCCCGAGCAATCGATGCCCACGTAGAGATCGGGTGGCCGGCGCTCCGGCTCGCCGCCGGTGGTCGTGCCCTCCATTCGCTCGACGATGGTGACGCCCGGGATGACCACGGGGCTGCGTCCGAGGGTCTCGAACCAATCGACGCGATCGAGCGGGTTGCCCGGCTCCCATGGCTCGAGCCCCTCCGGCAGCGGCTCGCCGGCGCGCTCGAGCTTCTCCGTCGGGAATGGCAAGACGTGTGGCATCGCGAGCTCGCGGTAGTAGCGCACGACGAGATCGGGGGTGTCGCGCTTGACCCCGACCGCGCGCATCAGATCGAGCCACTCGGTCGGGCCGCGCACGACCTTGCGGCGATCGGGGCGACCGTCCCCGCGGGTCGTCTGCCCGGCCGAGCCCGTCGCCTGATCGAGATCGCCCTCCTTCTCGCTATCGGCGGGCGCGTCGCCATTGCCGAGTCGCGGGTCGAGAGCCGGGTGCGGTACGTCCGCGGGGTCGAAATCGTCTTCGATCAAGCCGTCGGGCACGCCCTCGCCGATCGAGGTGCCCGCCGTGTCCATCCAAGGGGGGACGACGGCGCGATCCGTCGGGAGCTGCTCGAGGTAGGGCTCGAGGAGCAACGTGAACGAGGCCGCGCCCTCCAGCCAGGTGTCGCGGAAATGGCGAACGACGCGGGCGACGAGATCGGCGTCGGCCTCGGTCTCGGGCGAGACGGCAGGGCTCAGCGCGCCCTGAGGCAGCAGCCACAGTCGCTCGTAGGCTCGCATGTAGAGGCTCCACAGGAGGCTCGTGTCTCCGCCCTCGCGGAGGGCGCGGTAGACCGCCGCGATATCGGCGGTCTTCGAGCGCTGCAGGCGATCGTTGAGGAGCAGATCGGTGTAGAGGTTCGCGACGAGCCCGGCGTGTGATCGCAGCCCGGCGCCGAGGGTGCGGCGAATGCGATCGTGGAGGCGCACGTGCTCGCGAAGCGAGCCGGGCGCGTGCACGTAATGCCCGACCTCGTGCGCCAGGATGGCGTGCGCGTGTGCCGCGAGTCCTCGCTCGGCCACCATCTTCAGGCCGATGACGATTCGCTCGTCTTTCATGCGGATCATCGCGAAGGAGCCCTCGAGGCCCTCCGCCTTCTCCTCCTTCTCGTTCCTGCAGAGGATCGGCGCGGCGAGCCGCGTGTACGGGCTGAATGCGATGCGGGCGCGCAGCCACGCCTCCAGGAATGCGGCCTCCGCAGCCGCAATGGCGCTCTCGGTCACGCCTGGGTGCGCGGGGATGATCGCGGTCATTGGTTGCCGGTCAGCGTCCGGTACACGGTCGCGCTCACGATCCCGAGGGTGGTCTCCATCGGCGGCGCCAGAGCAGGAAAGAGGAGCGACAGGAGCACGGCGCCGCGCACGATCCCGAACGCGACGAAGACACGCGCCTCGAGATCAGGCGGCGGGTCGGGGAGGTGAGCTTTCGCCCACCGCACGAGCTCATCGAGCACTTCGCGGTAGACGGGCTCGACGGTGGGCAGCGCCCAGCCCAGCGGGATCTCGGTGTTCAGCCGCCTGCGGTGCTCCAATGACAGTCCGGGCCCGGCCAGCGCGACGCGGCACACGGCCTCGACCATCTCGCGCGGATCGAGGTCGGAACGCGACGTCAACTCCCTGACTTGCTGGAGGAGCTGCCGGTAGGTCTGCCGTGACACCTCGGCGAAGATGGCGGCCGTCGAAGGGAAGTAGCGGTGGAGCGAGGCGGTGCCGACGCCTGCGCGCTCGGCGATCGATGCGAGCGTCGCTTGGGGGCCCAGCTCGATCGCGGCGCCGATCACGGCTTCCACGATCGCTTCGGAGTCCGTTCGATGCGCTGCGGGCGGGGGCGGTTCCTGGATCACCGGGCGCTTGCGCGACACAGGCGAAGCTAAGCCCACGAGGTGGCGGGGCGTAAAGCGCTCTCGTCTCGGCGGCGGAGTGGAGATGGTGCAGGCCCGCCTAACGATCGGATACCACGGGTGATTTCTGCCTCATCCGCGGAGTTGAGCGGGCGGGCCGCGGCTGGTCCACTCGCCTTCATGCCTGTCGATCGCTTCTCCCCGGTCCACCCTGCGCGATGCGGGCGCGCGGCGCTCATCGCAGCGGCCACGACGCTGGTGCTCGGTTGCGGCGACGAGGCGACGTGGCCGCCCGGTGAAGGTGGCGGTGGCGCGGGAGCGACGAGCGGCACCGGCGCGGGCGGCGCGGCCCCCGAGGGCCCCGAGATCCCCGGGCTCAGCGCCCCGGTGCGAGCGACGTACGACGAGCACGGGATCTTGCACCTGGTCTGCGCGACCGACGACGATTGTTACGCCGCGCTCGGCTACTTCCACGCGTCGAATCGGTTCTTCTTCATGGACTTCGTCCGGAGCTCGATACGCGGGACGCTCGGCGCTCTCGTGAAGGCGGGCGACCTCGTCGTCGAGCGCGATTTCGCGAACCGGCGGTTCTTTTCGACGCGCGAGGGTGAGCCGCTCGAGATGAAGCTGGTCGAGCAGGCGAGCCCCGAGGTCCGAGGCTACCTCGAGGCCTACGGCCGCGGCGTCAACGCCTGGATCGGTGACATGCGCGCGGGGCGAAACGGCGCGACCCTCACGACCGAATATGACTTCGCCTTGATCGTGAAAGACGCGATTCGCGACTGGGAGCCGGCCGACTCGACGGCGGTCGGGCTCTACATCATGAACGACTTCTCCAACAAGAGCTCGGCCGAGCTCGCGCTGGCGGAGGTGAGCCCGTATTTCGCCCCGGCGCTCGCGGTCGATCTGTTCTCGGCACGTCCGGTCTTCGAGGCGTTCGCCCTGCCCGAGGCGCAGATGCAAGCGAGCTTTGCGTCCTCGCCAGGCTCTGCGTGGTCGCCGCCGGCGCCGCGCCTGACGCCGGTCGTGTCCGGGGCACGCGCCGCGATGGCGAACGTTGGCAGTGGTCACGAGGTTCGACACCCGGGAGAGACGGGGTCGAACAACTGGGTGCTCTCGGGCGCGCGCACGGCTGCCGGTCACCCGCTCCTTGCGGACGATCCGCACATCGCGCTGACGAACCCGTCGGTGTGGTTCCCGGTAGAGATCGACGCCATGAGCGAGGGGACGGGCACGTTCCACGTGGCCGGCAGCACGTTCCCCGGCCTGCCGAGCGTGATGGTGGGCCACAACGAGTCGATCGCCTGGGGGCTGACGGCCGCAAACTGGGACCTCGCCGATACGTACCTCGAGCAAGTCTCGGCCGACGGTGCAACCGTGCGGTTTCAGGATCAGGACGTGCCGGTGCTGGAAAAGACGATCGAGCTCTACGACGCCGCGATTGGCGCGACCGTCACCCGAACCGCTCGTTGGGTTCCGCACCATGGCCCCATCGTCTCCGAGGACCCTTCATCGCAGACAGCGATCACGATCCGCTGGCGCGGACACGACGGCGGCACCGATCTTGACGGATTCTTCGCCGTTGGTCGGGCGCGCACGACGGCGGAGGCGAAGAAGGGCGTCGAGCTCATCACCAATGCTTGTCAGAACTTCGTGATCGCGGATCTGGATGGGAACATCGGCCATTACCCGTTCTCGGCCGTGCCGAGCCGGCCCTGGGCGTCGGCGGCTCTGCCGCCGTGGCTTCCGCTCCCGGGCGACGGCAGCGCCGAGTGGGCCGGGGAAGTGCCGCTCGACGATTTGCCGCAGGCGACCAACCCCCCCGCCGGCGCGATCGTCACCGCCAATCAGGATCTGACGGGCGCGAGCGCCGATGGCGATCTGTTGAACGAGAGTCAGGCGGCAATCCAGGCCATCACACGCGCCGAAGGCACACGGGCGCGACGCATCCTCGATCTGATCGCCGAGGGCGAGGACGGCCACACCGTCGCGAGCATGAACGCGATCCAGGGTGACGATCTGTCGCTCTACGGCCGCGTCGTCGTCCCGGCCGTCCTCGCGGCCGCGGCCGGGCAGGCACTCACCCCGGATGAAGAGAGCGTCATCGAGGCGCTGTCGCAGTGGCAATACACCTGCCCGACCGGGCTCGACGGCTCCGACCCGAGCACCTCGGGCGACTCGACCGACGCTGGCGAGACGGCCGAGTCGATCGGGTGCACCGCCTTTCACGCCACGCTCTACTCGCTCGCGTATGCGGCGCTCGGCGACGATATCGCCGCGGCCGACGCCGCGTCGCCATCGACCGTCGCGCTGACCGACCGCTCCGACGTTCACCTGGTTGTGCGCGCGCTCAAGGACCCGGCGTCGCTCTCGTCGGGCGATCTGATCTGGGACGACGTGTCGACGACGGCCACGATCGAGACCCGGGACGAAGCTCTGCTCGCCGCGCTGGGCATCGCCGCCGGCAAGCTCGCCGAGATCGGGCCCCCCAACCAATGGCGCTGGGGGCGCGTGCATGCGTTTTCGCTGCGCAGCATCTACGACGCCTTCGGGGTAACGACCTACAACGTGGGGCCCTACGCCGCGCCGGGCGGCCTCTACACCGTCAACGTCGCCAACCCCGTCAGCCCGCTCCCCGCGGACGACGAGCCGTGGCGGTTCGATTTTGCGATGGGGGCCTCGGTTCGGTTCGTCGTCGAGGTCGGGCCCGACAGGCCGCACATGACCTACCAGCTCCCGGGCGGCACCGACCTGCACCGCGAGAGCCCCTTCTTCAATCAGCTCCTCGAGAACTGGTTGGACAATCGAGCCATCGACTTTCCGTTCGGGCCGGGCGCGGTTCCGGCCCCCGCCGTCGTCATCGACGTCAACCCTTCGCCATGACCGCCGCAGGCGATCGAGCGAGGACGAGGAGAAAACCGATGCGCCTTTCGAAGTCGAGCCTCTGGTGCTGGTACGTGCTCGGAGCAGGCGGCTTGCTCGGCTGCGACCCGGTCTTCACCGTGCGCGGGCAAGTGCGAAGCCCGGCTGACGCGGGCGCTCGGCCCATCGAGGGCGCGACGGTCGTGCTCCAGTGCCCAGCGGCAACCACCACGATCGGCACGACCGACGCCCGAGGCGAGTTCGAGTTCATGAGCGGCGGTCTCATGAACCCTGCCTGCAACGTGATCGTCAGCAAGGCGGGGCTTGCGTCGCGTACGATCTCGGTGGCCGAGGCGTGCTCGTCCACCTTCATGGGCAGCTGCGATCAAGCCGTGGTCAGCGCAGAGCTCGAAGTCGCGCCCGCTGTGAGCAGCGCCCCGCCGTAATCAATGGCGCCGGCGTCCTCGCGGTGCTCGCCGCCAGGAGAGGGTCGGTCACGCCTGCTTCCCCCACCGCCCCACCACGAAGACCCGATGGCTGTCGGCGAGCGTGACCCCGATGAGCCCGCGCGCGGCTGCGGCGCTCGTCGCGCCGCGGAGCTCGGGGTGCGAGAGCTCGAGGCTGCCCCAGCGCACCGACCCGGGTCGATCGAGGGACGCGCCTCCGGAGTCGCCCCCGGCGCAGGCGGCCTCGTGCGCCCACGCGGCGGCGCGCAGCCGTGATCCGTAGACGTCGGCGCAGAGCTCGTAGGTCGACTCGTAGTCGGTGCACACGACGCGGTCGGCCACGACACACACGCGAGGCGGGCGGCGGAAGGGGCCGCCGAAGCCGACGAAGCCGCCCGTCCACCCGAGCAGCCACAGGGGGCCGAGCTCGGCGCGGGTGCCTGGCGGGGCGAAGCGCCGCTCCCACGACAGGTCGAGGTCGGCTCCG
Source organism: Myxococcales bacterium (assembly GCA_016794345.1). Lineage (GTDB taxonomy): Bacteria > Myxococcota_A > Polyangia > Polyangiales > Polyangiaceae > Xiheicaenibacterium > Xiheicaenibacterium phototrophicum. Next base: position 53,691 of record JAEUKE010000147.1, on the reverse strand, counting down.
CCGAGGAGCTCGATTCGAAGCGCGGGCGAGAGCTTGTTCGCTCGCTCGAGCGCGCGCTCGCGGGCCTCGGCCAGGCCGAGCGTCCAGGCGACCACCAATCCGAGATCGAGCAGCGCAGCGCGATCGGGGCACGCGGCGGCGCGGCTCGCGACGAGCTCGAGCCACCGCGCCGCGCTCTCGGCCCCGAGCTCCCGCGCGACCCGCTCGGTGCCATTGCCGAGCGTCCGCAGGAGGAGCCTGGGCTCCGCCGCGAGGTGAGGGCGGAGCGAGGCGCGGTGGCGGACGAGCACCTCCTCCAGCGGAGCGGGCGCGCGCGCGCCCAGCAGGCCGGAACGAAGGCCGGCGATCCCGAGCTCGAACAGCGCGGAGAGGACGGCGTCGGCGTCGTCGCCTTCCCAATCGTCGAGGATGGGCGGAGCGACGTCGCGCAAGAACGCGAGGAAGGCCGCGCCGTCCACGCCGCGGCCGAGCCGAGCGAAGCGAGCATTCAGCTCCTCGCGCCGGCTGGCCGTCAGGCTCGCGAACCGGCCGGTCACGTCGACCCGGCCCTCGCACGCAGCCAGGCGCGGTAGTTCGTGTAGCGCTGGTGCAGGTACTTCACGGCGAGCACGTCGTCGTAGAGGTGGCCGTAGAGCTTGGCTCCCTTCTCGATCGAGCGCAGGTGCTGCTCGAGGGAGGCGAGGCGCGCGTCCACCGTGGCCTCGGGGAGGCCTTCGAGCCCTTCGTCGAACAGATCCATCGCGGCGCGGACCGGATCGGACGTGTCCCGGCCCAGGCGGTCGTACTCCTGGCAGGCGCGATCGAAGAGCACGCGGATCCAGCCGACGAGATCCGAGCGGTACGGGGCGTTCTCGGCGGCGTCGAAGAAGGCCGCGTTCTTCTCCTGCACCAGCTTGTCGTGGAGCACGAACGGCAAGATCTGCCGCACGTCGTCGAACGAGACCTCCGCGTTGCCGCGGAACCACGCGAGCGCCTTCGCGAAGACGAGACACGTCATGAGCGCGCGCACCGACAGGCCGTTCCGCGTCTGCGCGCCGAGGTCTTCCAGGTCCGCGCGTCGCCCGAAGCTCTCGAACGAGAGCGAGGCGAGCTTGACCGTGTCCTTCGTCAGGTACTCGAGCGTGCGACCGCCCGGCTCGAAGAGCTCGAACTGGGCCGCGAAGAACTCCATTCGACGGAGCAGCGGGGCCGGCAGCGTGACCGCGCGGATCTCCTTCTCCATGCGGTCGAGCTCCTCCGGCGTGAAGACGATCTCCGGCGGGACGGCGTCCTCCGGCCGGAGCCCGGACTCCACCCGCTCGAGGAGCTCCCCGAGGAAGCGGGTGTTGAAATGGAGCGCCTTGACCACCACGTCGATGCGGTCGCGGAGCGCCTCGATGACCTGGTAGGTACCGCCGCCCGCGTCGTCGTTGGCGGTGAGGTACCACGCGGCGGGTGGGCACTCGTAGACCTGGTCGTACAGCTCCGCGTATTCGTCTGCCATCACCGTCAAGAGCGCCGACTGCGTGCGCGTCGGAATGCGGTTGTACTCGTCGATGACCTTCACGCGCATGCCCAGCCACTTGCGCCACGCGATGCGGATCTCGTCCATGCTGGTCGCGCTGACGAGGCTGGAGGGGAGCGGGTTGCCGAGCAGGTCCGCGATTGTCATCTGCGGTTGACCGTGCTGGATGCCCTGCTTCATCTCCCGGTTCGTGTAGCCCGCGAGGAGGCCGATGAGCGTGGCGATGACCGTCTTGCCGCGCCCCGGCCCGCCCACGAGGAGGCAGCGCCGCCGCACCGCCAGGTTGAGGAGCGGCAGGAGCACGTAGCTCGAGTAGCTCTGCGCGGTCGGCAACACGACGCGGATCTTCTGCTCGCCCACGTGGAAGGTCGGCGGCGGAGCATCGAGCAGCTCGATGTCGTAAAACGGGCTGATGATCGCGTGGTTGACGATCCAGAAGTAGGCTTGCCGCAGCTTCTCGTCGAGCGGCAGCGTCGCGGGCGCCTCGACCCCGGCGTCACCGAGCGAGCCGCGGTACAGATCCGCCACGTCGAACGGGGCGGGCGCCGAGCCGCGCTTGGGGTTCGTCGGTGCGCGGCTCAGCTGAGAATGACGGTTCTGTTTCATGATGCGTCTGGTTTAGCGCGGCGTGGCGACGGCGTGGCGACGGATCGCAACGCGCCTGTCTCGCGCATCGAAGGCTTCAACCGTACACGTCGTCGACCGCGATCGGCGAGCCGTGGATCGTGACGTGCCCTCCCGGACCGCCGACCTCACAGGACCATGCGCCACCGGAACCGAGCCGATGGACCTCCACCCGCCGCTCGTCCTGCGCCACGAGCACATACTCGCGGAGCGAAGAGATCTGTTTGTAAGCCTGGAACTTCCCGTCGCGGTCGTAGCGCTCGGTCGACTCCGAGAGAACCTCGACGACGACGACCGGGTTCGTGACGGCTTCTCCGAGGGAGCGACCGTTCTTCTTCACCGACTTGAGCTCGAGCGCGCCACAAACGACGCTCGCGTCAGCGTAGGTCGCCAGCTTCGCCGCCTCGATGTAGAGCATGGTGTCGGGCGAGTAGGTCTCGCACTCCTTCCCCAGCACGTTCCCGATGGCACGCGCGATTCGCATCGTGAGCCTGCCATGCTCGGGCGTCCCACGCGACATCGCATAGACGACCCCGTCGCACCACTCGTGCTTCTGCTCGCTCGCGGCTTCGGCCACGAGGTAGTCCTCGAAAGGGGTGGAAGAGGGGGATGCCGCAGTCACGCTACGCAGTCTCGCACGTCGGCTCACTGGCGCCAAAGCGGCCCGCGCCCTCGCGTTGCGAAGGGGAAGCCCGTCGGCTATCGGTCGTGCCCGTCCATGAGCGCCATCCTCTCCTGGCTCGACAGCGCCGCCTTCGTCCTCTTCGGGGCGCCCGTGTCGTGGTCGGAGGTTCTCGGCGACATCACCGGCGCGGCCTGCGTTGCGCTGGTGGCGCGGCAGAACATCTGGAACTGGCCGCTGGGGCTCTTGAACAACGTGTTCTGGGCGCTCCTCTTTTTCCGCGCGAAGCTCTATGGGGACAGCGCGCTGCAGATCGTGTTCTTCGTGCTCGGTTGTTATGGTTGGTGGCGCTGGGCGCGAGGCCGCGGGGAGGCCTCGTCGCGGCCGGTCCGGCGCACGCGCAGCGCGGAGTGGAAGGTGCTCGGGGGCGTGGTCGGCGCCTCGACGGCGGCGCTCGCGGCCTGGCTCGCGCTCCGCACGGACTCCCCGGCGCCGCTGGCCGACGCGAGCGTGCTGACGCTGAGCCTGGCGGCGACGTGGGGTCAGGCCGAGAAGGTGGTCGAGTCGTGGTGGATCTGGATCGCGGTCGACGTGATCAGCGTGCCGCTCTACGTCAGCCGCGCGCTCTACCCGACCGCGGCGCTCTACCTCGTCTTCGGCGTCCTCTGCGTCGTGGGGCTCCGCGCGTGGCGGCGCGATCTGCTCGCAAAGGAGGGCCGGTGACCACGCGCGCCTCGCACGGCCTCGTGATCGGGAAGTTCTACCCGCCGCACGCGGGCCACCACCACCTCGTTCGATACGCGGCCGAACGCAGCCATGGGCTCACCGTGGTCGTGATGGCGGCGAGCGTGGAGAGCATCCCGCTCGACGTGCGGGTGGGGTGGATGCGCGAGGCGCACGCCGAGGACACAAACGTCACGGTCGTGGGCATCCGGGACGACCTGCCGATCGACTACGAGTCGGACGTGCTCTGGCGGGGCCACGTCGACCTCATGCTCGAGGCCGCGCGCACCGTGACGAGCGAGCCGATCGACGCGGTGTTCACCTCGGAGCCCTACGGCGACGAGCTCGCGCGGCGGCTCGGCGCCCGGCACGTGCTCGTCGATCTCACACGCGGCGCGAACCCCGTCTCCGGCACCGCCGTGCGCGCGGATCCGGTCAGCACGTGGACCCTGCTCGCGCCTTGCGTGCGCGTGCACCTGGCGTGGCGGATCGTCCTCGTGGGCGCGGAGTCGACGGGAAAGACGACCCTCGCGGAGGAGCTCGCTGCGCGCCTCCGGGACCGGGGCGGCGTTTGGACGCGGACCGAGTGGGTGGCGGAGGTCGGCCGCGAGATCACGGAGAAGAAGCTCGCGGCGCCGGGCTCGAGCGGGCACATGGATGATCTGGTCTGGGAGACGCGCGACTTCGTGGAGATCGCGCGGCTCCAGGCGGAGCGAGAGCGAGCCGCGGCGAGGCGCGGTGGTCCCGTCCTCGTCTGCGACACGGACGCGTTCGCGACGAGCATCTGGCACGAGCGCTACTGCGGCGCGCGTTCTCCCGAGGTCGACGCGCTCGGCGAGGCGGCGCCGTTCCATCTCTATTTGCTCACGCACTGTGACGACGTGCCCTTCGTGCAAGACGGCCTCCGCGACGGCGAGCACCTGCGGAGATGGATGACAGAACGGTTTGTCGAGCGGCTGGCGGCTGAGGGGCGGAGGTGGCGCTGGCTGCGCGGCAGCCGGGAGGAGCGACTCGCGCGGGCGATCGCCGCGATCGACGAGCGCCTCGGCGACGGCTGGGGCTTCGCCGCGCCGCTCGGGTGAGCGGTCTATCCAGCACGAGACCGCTTTCGTACGATCGGGGCCGTGGGCGCCTCGGAATGCAGCGTGAGCGGTGCGCGCGTCATGCGACCGAACTGGTGGGGCGTGGGGATCTCCGTCGGGGTCTCCGCAGCGATCGTGCTCGCGATCATCGCGGCGCTGGTCGTGGCTGGCGGCCCGCCGACCGGGAAAGATGCCTCCGCGCCGTTCAACATCATGGCGCTCGCGATCGGCGGAGGCGCGTTCGGGGCGGGCTGGTTCGGCCGCGTCCGCAAGCAGCCGGCCAAGAAGACCTCGGTGGTTCGCGCCACGGCGGCCGGACTCGAGGTCGACGGTGCCGTCGTCGCCGCCGCATCGGACATCACCTCCGCGCTCGTTCGCCCCGCCGCGGGCGCCGGCGCGTTCCTTCGCGTGACGCGCGGCGGACTGTCGGGCCCGCTGGACGTGTGGGTGCCGCGCGTCGAGGACGCGCGAGCCCTCGTGGAGGCGCTCGGGTTCGGCGCCGCGCAGAAGGCGAGCGAGCTCCTCCTCGGAGCCATCTCTCCGGAGAGCCTGATGAGCCGGGTGCGGGGGACGTGGCTCGGCGGCGCCGTGATGGTCGCCACGGTCATCCTCGGCGCGATCCTGGCTCGGACCCTCGACCTGGCGTGGGCGCGGCGGCCTTCGGCGCCGGCCTGTTGTTTCACTTCGCGATGCTGCTTCGCTGGGTGCGCCCCGGTCGCATCGTCATCGGCGCGGACGGTGTGCTCATCCGCTGGCTGCGTCATCGGGAGCTCATCCGCCTCGCCGACGTCACCGGAGCCGAGGTCGTTCGGGGCGAGACCTGGTCGACCTTCGTGCCCATCCTGGTTCGCATCCACCTGCGCGGTGGCGGTCACCGGGACGTCGTCGCCCAAAGCGGGCGCTCCTCGGCGTTCGGGACGCAGACCGAAGCTGCATGGGTGCACGCATCGACGATCGCCGAGCGCATCAACGAAGCCGTGCGTGCACGGGCGCAGGGCGAGGTCCCGCTCCGGGTCGCGCTGGTGGAGGACAGCCTCGCGCGCGCTGGGCGCGAGATCCCGGAGTGGGTCGCGTCACGACGTCGTGAGCCGGACGTCGTCGTCCGTCGCTCCGGTCAGTGACAGAGCGAGTGGATCACCGAGTAGCAGCACTGATCGCCGTCGACGTAGACGCCCGAGGCGACAATGACATAGCCGTCGACTTCGAGGATCTCGTCCATCGCGTCTTCCGGCGACAGACAACCGGGCGGCACGCCCGCGCCGCCGGCTCCCCCTCCTCCCCCTGCGCCGCCAGCGCCGCCGCCCGCGCCACCTCCACCCACCTCGTCACGCGGCAGGCACACGGTGCCCATCGAGCCGGCCGTGCCCGAAGCCATGCAGGTGACGGTCGAGCCTTGCCCGGTCGTCACGGCGGTCGTGGTGGTGGTGGTGGGAGCTCCGCCGCCGGATGAGTCGGCGCTGCCGCCGGAGCCTTCGGTGGACGAGCCACAAGCGGGGACGGCCATCGTGAGGCCGAGCCCGAGGAACGCGCCGAGAAAGAGCGAAGCAGAAGCAGGGCGAGCGGAAGTCATGGCCCCACGTCTGAAGCAACGCCCGTACCCCCCCGCGTGTGAGCACGAAATCGGCGTGCTCGCCGTGGTGCGCTTCACGCTCACATGACATCGAGATCCGAGATTGGGCCGTCCCGTTAGGATCGTGGGCCAGACATGGGCCAGGGCGCGAGCGTCTGCGCCGAGCAGGGCCCCGGCTCGGTCAGGCCGTCAGGCGACCGTTCGAGCCGTTCGCCCCTTTGACGGAGAGCGGGTCGGCGTGGCTCGCGACTGCAGCGGGCTTCTTCGAGCCGGGGAGCAGGCGCTCCTTCAGCTGCGTGGACCACTCGCCCAGGGTCGCCTGCGCGTAGATGCGGACGGTCTTGGCGACGTTCCGCATGTCCATCGTGCTGGTGAACGAGTCCGCCAGACCGAACGGGAGCATGGCCGGCACCCAGCCGCGCGCGTACTCGAGCGCGTAGCAGTGATCGGGCATGCGATAGCCGCGGGCCACGCCGCGCGGCATGATGTGCATCTCACCCGGGCGGTAGATCTCCTTGCGCATGCTGTCCTCGTCGTAGGCCCACTGCTCGCCTTCGAGGATCATGAAGTAGTCGTCCGCCAGGAAGCGACCGGAGTAGCCCTCCGTCCCGATGGGGGTGCCGAAGACGATCACGTACTCCGAGATGGAGGCGTGCAGGATCGTCATGTGGCCCATGCTGCCGCCTGCGATGTTGAAGACCCACTCGTTCGCCTGGCGGATGTGCCCGGGGTAGATCTCGCTCAGGCGAGAGCGAAGCAGCTCCACCTTGCCTTCGATGGTGGGCTTGTTCGCGACCGCTTCCTTGGCGACGCTGTGCAGGACCTCGGGGGAGAAGACGAATCGGCTCATGTCAGGCTGCCTCTTGGGGTCGGGGCGGTGCCTTGGTTGCCTGCTTGGGCGGGGGCGCGTCCGGCACTGCCGCGTCGTAGACGAGCCCGATGGGATCTTTGTAGCTCCCGAAGATGCGGTCGCACACCGTGAAGAACTGGCCGTAGTTGTACTTGTTCGCCTTGTGGTGGAGCGTGTGGTGCGCGGTGAAGTTGATGAAGCTCCAGCGGACCCAGCTCGTGCGCTCGTGGATGAAGGTCGACCAGACCTGCAAGAACACGATGAAGAACACGTACTGGCTGATGTGCATCGGGAACAGGAACGCGCAGAGGTGATGCGGCGCGGCCTGCGCGAACGAGTCCAGCGGGTGGAAGGCCATGCTCGTGAAGGACGAGGGCACCCGGAACTGGTGGTGGTAGAGGTGGATGTGTTTGTAGAGCACCGGGTGGTGCAAGATCCGGTGCGCCCAGTAGACGGCGAGCTCCGTGATCACGAGGACCATGGCCAGGGTCGCGAAGTACCAGGGCCAGCCGTGGTCCGAGATGGAGAAGTAAACCTTGCTGTCGCCGGTGATGATGAAGTGGTGGATGGGCGCCGTGAGCACGGCGTTGCCGAGCAGGTTGTAGAACGCCCAGAGCCACTCTTTCCTGAGCTCTTGCCCCTCGTTCTTGCGCTCCTGGCCGCGGAAGAAGTGATCCCGCCGGAGCACGAAGTAGTAGAGGTAGCTCGTCCCCGACGTGAGGAGATAGAAGAGGATCCCGCCCACGAAGAGGACGACGAAGCTCCCGAGGATCGACTTCGGAGCGAGGACGGCTTCGACGAAGGGATGCAAGAGCGTCTCCTTGGGCAGGGCCCCTAAGCCAGGGGCTCGGGTCGTACCCAAGCCCGGGGCCCGGAGCAACCACCATCTGAGGCGGATTCCTCTTAGATTTTCTTCCGCTCCGAGAGGGGCCTGGTTTACGTTTCAGCCACGGCGCGGTGCAACCCGGGGATCTGATCCAATCTCGTTATCGCTTGAACCGCCTGCTCGGCTCCGGCGCGAGCGGGTCGGTCTGGGCGGCCAAGAACGAGCTCATCGACCGGGACGTCGCGCTCAAGGTCATGCGCCCCGACGTGGCGGAGGACGCCGTCGCGCTCCAGCGCTTCTTCAACGAAGCCAAGGCGAGCGGGCGCGTTCGCAGCTCCAGCATCGTGGAGATCCTCGATCTCGGCCAGGCGGAGGACGGCTCCCCGTTCCTCGTCTTCGAGCTGCTCGACGGCGACGGCCTCGACGCGAAGCTCGCCCGCGACGGCATCATCGATCCGGAGGCCTCGTGCGAGATCTTCATCTCCGTGGCCAAGGCGCTCGATCTCGCGCACAGCCAGGGGATCATCCACCGCGACCTCAAGCCCGCGAACATCTTCCTGCACCGCGATCCCGAGGGCCAGCCGATGGCGAAGATCCTCGACTTCGGGATCAGCAAGGTCTTCGAGACGAACAACAACTTCACGCTCACGCGGACCGGCACGGTCGTCGGCTCGCCGGCGTACATGGCGCCGGAGCAGGCGTCGGGCCGCGAAGATCTCGACGGTCGCGCGGACGTCTGGTCGCTCGGCGTGGTCATGTACGAGGCGCTCTCGGGGACGCTCCCGCACGAAGCGCCGAACTACAACGCGCTCATGGTCCGCATCCTCACGCAGGACGTGGACCCGCTCGCGACGCGCAAGCCGGACCTGCCGCCGAAGCTCTGCCAGGTGGTGGACTCCTGCCTCCGCCGCGATCGGGACCAGCGCATCCAGAGCGCCGGCGAGGTCGCCCGCCAGCTCGAGGCGACGCTGAACGAGATCAAGGCCGTGCGGTACCGCTCGGTCGGGCGTCGCGCCTCCGACCGCGCGCAGGGGCAGTTCCGGCGTCGCCAGAGCGACTTCTCGGCCAACCCTGGCGGCATGCCGATGGCGATGACGATGGACCCGCCGCCGCCCCCGCAGCGCGTGGTCGTGATGGCCGCGGTCCTGGGCGCGATCTTCGGCGTGTCCGCGACGGCCATCCTGTTCCTGTTGATGAAGTGACGTTGAGCCAAGAACGTCGGGATCGGTCCGACTGAGGGGCTCGCTCCCGTGGATTCCCCCCCCCCGGCCCCCCTCCACTGTCGTGGAGGGGGGAGGTTGCGCAGGTGGTCCTCGAGCACCATGTTGAGCGGGCCATGTGCCCCCACTGCCGGACGAACGCCCCCCTGATTTACCGGGGCATGAAGGCCTACTGTGCGGCGTGTGGCGCGCCGCGTGGGGTCCTCTCCGGCGCGTCGCTCACCCACGCAGGCAAGCCCGCTCACGTCGCCGGCGCGGTGGTGCACGCGTTCGGCTGGCTGCTCTTCGTCCTCGGTCTGGGCTTCGCGGCGATCGTCGGCCTGCTCTTCGCGCTCCTCAGCGCCACGGCAGGCCTGGTCATCGGCGGCTTCTTCGCGCTGCTCTCGCTCACGGTCTTCTTGCTCGCGCGGTACGGCAAGAAGCGCCTCGAGTCGGAGGGCGAAGAGGCGCGGGAACTGCGCCGCGAGCAGGCGCTCTACGCGCTCGCCGCCACCCACGGCGGCCGGCTGCAAGCGTACGAGGCGGCGGCCGCGCTCGACATGACCGTGAAGGACGCGGACGACCTGCTCACCCGGCTGGCCAAGCAGCGCCCCGAGCAGGTGGACGTGGAGATTGGCGATCAGGGCGAGGTCTTCTACGAGTTCGCGGCGCCAGGCGGCGCGCGCGGCTTCGTGTACGCCAAATCCTGGGGCATGCCTGGGCCGTGGGGATCCGCCGGCGGCTTCCGCGTGGCGCAGCCGAGCCCGGCGCGGCGTGTCCGCGTCGCCGAGCCTCCCGTGGCCGAGAGCAACAAGCCCATCCTCGACGCCGAGTTCGAGGCCATCGAGGAAGAGCCGGCGCCGCGCAAGGCGCGTACGTGAGACTTCTCACGCGCGAGCGAAGCTGATAGCCGAAGGACGAGGCATCTCCCTTGGGGGCCCACGAGTTCTTCCTCGATCCTGCCAAGAAGGCGATCCGTGACGCCGTCGCGCGAGTCGAGCGCCAGACGTCGGCGGAGGTCGTCGTCAGCATCCGGCGCCAGTCGGGGAGCTACCGTCACGCCGACACGCTCTGGGGGATCGCGCTCTCGTTCGTTCTGCTCTGCGTGTTCCTCTACCACCCCGAGCCGTTCGACTTCACCTACCTGCCGGTCGAGCTCGCGGTCGCGTTTGCGCTCGGGTCGGTGCTGTCCGCGTCGTTCGTCCCGCTCCGACGGGCCTTCGTCTCGAGAACCCTTCGGGAGGAGAACGCGAAGCGCGCCGCCAAGGCGGCGTTCGTCGATCTGGGCATCTCGCGCACGCGGAGCCGGGCGGGCATCCTCGTGTTCGTCGCCGCGTTCGAAGAGCGCGTGGAGGTGATCGCGGACGTCGGCATCCACCCCAAGAAGCTCGGCCCTGCCTGGGAAGAGGCGCTGCAGAAGCTGGATCGAGCGTTCCGGCTCGACGGCTCGCTTGAGCTCTTCCTGGGGGCGGTCGAGGCGCTCGGTCCGGTGCTCGCGAAGGAGCACCCCCGCGCCCACGACGACGAGAACGAGCTCTCCGACGAGATGGATGACGAATCCGTCACGAGCAGCCCGGCCTCCCAGGAGGAGGCCCGATGAGCCCGCGCGCGGCGAGGTGGCTCGGCGCCATGGCGCTCGGCGTCGCGCTCGCGTCGGCAGGGCTCTCGACGCGCCCGGCCGAGGCCCGGCCGGGCGGAGGCCAGAGCTTCGGGGGCGGGTCCAAGTCGAGCTCGGGCAGCTCCAAGTCGTGGGGCGGCGGCTCGAGCGGCTCGGGCTCGCGGTCGAGCGGCGGCTCGAGCTCGTGGTCCTGGGGAAGCTCGAAGTCGAACAGCGGCTCGAGCAACTGGTCGAGCAAGCCGTCTTACTCTTCGCCCTGGTCGACCGAAGAGCGAAAGCCCGCGCCGCGTCCCGTCGGGCCCCACGGCTCGTCGAGCGGCTACGTCTACACCGGACCGTCGGGGCCGCCGAGCGGCTCGGTCGGGGAGTATTTCTTCTTCATCTTGCTCGGCGTCGGGGTGCTCGCGGTCGTCGTCGCCGGTGCGGCGTGGCACCGCCGGCGACAGGAGCGCGAGTGGGCGTCCGCCGTGCTCGGGGAGGACTTCGATCCGGAGCGCCCCGAGGCGACCGCGCGCGAAGAAGACGACGCGCACCGCCACGCCTCGATCCAGGCGGCGCTCCACGCCTATTCGGCGAAAGACACGGAGTTCTCGTTCGTCATCTTCGAGGACTTCCTCTACGCCCTCTTCGCGGAGCTCCACACGCTCCGCGGCCAGCGAAAGGCCGCGGTGCTCCGGCCCTACCTCCGGGAAGGCGTGCTCCGCTCGGTCGAGGCGAGCGGGCGCGACGGCGTGACGGACATCGTCATCGGCTCGATGAAGGTGGAGGAGGTTCGGTTCGATGAAGACACGCGACGGCTGGTGGTGAGCGCGCGCTTCGTCGCGAACTACACCGAGCGCACCGGCGAAGTCGCGCAGAGCTACTTCGTGGAGGAGGTCTGGCGCCTCTCCAAGAACGCCGACTCGCCCTCGCGCGCGCCCGACAAGGCCCGCGTCATCGGCTGCCCCAACTGCGGCGCGCCGCTCGAGAAAGACGTCGGGCAGAAGTGCAAGTACTGCGGCACGCCCGCCGACAGCGACGTGCATGACTGGGTGGTGGAGGAGATCTACGAGGCCGTCCGCGAGCCGCGCGGACCCATGCTCATCGGCACGACGGAAGAGGTGGGCTCCGATCTGCCGACCGTGGTCGCGCCGGACGCGCCGCTCCGCTTCGAGGACCTGAAGAAACGCGACCCCGCGTTCACGTGGGCCGGGTTCGTCGCTCGCGTCGAGGCGACCTTCCAGACGTTCTACGCGGCCTGGTCGGCGCAGGACCTCGGCCCCGTGCGGCCCTACCTGAGCGACGCGCTGTTCGAGACGCAGCGGTACTGGGTGAACGCTTACAAGTCCGAGAAGCTGCGCAACGTGACCGAAGACGCGCGCATCGTCACGACCCACATCGCGAAGGTCACGAGCGACAAACATTACGATTCTGTCACGGTTCGCGTGTTCGCTTCTTGCGTGGACTACACGCTGAACGCCGAAGGTGTGGTCGTCGGCGGCAACAAGACCCGCGCCCGCGAGCACAGCGAGTACTGGACGTTCATCCGATCCGCCAAGAAGACCGGCGCGCCGCGGACGGACTCGTCCTGCCCCAACTGCGGCGCCGACGTCTCGAAGATCAACATGGCCGGCACCTGCGAGAGCTGCTCGGTGAAGGTCACCTCGGGGGATTTCGACTGGGTCCTCTCCCGCATCGAGCAAGACGAGGTGTACGAAGGGTGACCTTCCCAGGAGCCGGGAAACGCGGATAGCCTCCCCGCACCATGCAACAACCTCCCGGTTATCCCCCTGGCCCCGGCGGCTACGGCGGTCCTCCTGGCTACGGTCAACCTCCTCCTCAGCAGCAACAGCAGTGGGGGCAGCAGCCGGCCGCGCCCGCCGGCTACGGCCAGCAGCCGGGGGGCTACGGTCAGCCCCAGCAAGGCGGCTACGGTCAGCCTCAGCAGGGCTACGGTCAGCCGGCTCCGAGCCCCTACGGCGCTCCTCCCGGCTACGGCGCGCCAGCCGCTGCGGCGGGCCCGGCGCCCAAGACCGGCGTCAAGATGAGCGCTGGGCTCTACATCGCCTTCATGATCGGCGGTGTGGCCCTCGGCGGCGCGCTCACCGCCTGGGGCGCGACCGACAGCAAGGTGACCGAGCTCCTGATGTTCTCGTGGCTGCCGATGATGGTCGGGGTCATCGCGCAGTACGTCTTCATCTACCGCCAGTGGAAGGCGATCGACGACGGGCAGGCGCGCACGACGCCCGGCAAGGCCGTGGGCTTCCTGTTCATCCCCTTCTTCAACATCTACTGGATCTTCAACATCTTCTTCGGCTGGGTGACGGACTACAACAAATACGTCCAGCGCTACGGCATCCAGGCGCCGCAGCTCACCCAGGGCCTCTGGTGGGCGACGATCGCTTGCGCGGTCCTCTTCCCCATCGCGTCTCCGTTCCTCGGGCTCTACCTGGTGATCGTGATCTGCCGCGCGGTCAACGCGCTGCCTTCGACCTGAGCCGCGGGGCCAGCAAGATCGCGATCGACGCCGCGACCGCGAGGGCCGCCGCCAGGTAGGCAGGCGGCCCGGACGCGGCGTCGGCGGACGCGAGCTCCCCGTTCGACCAGCGCGCTTCGAAGAGCCCGCCCCGAGCGATCACGTCGGTCGTGATCGTCCAGGCGGCGTGCGCGCCGACAGCGGTCCACGCGCTCTTCGTCTTCGCGTAGAGGACACCGAAGAGCGCGCCGTTTGCGATCGCGAGGATCACGGCCGCGGCGGAGAGCGAGGAGGCGGCGACGAAGGCGCTCGGGGAGGCGAGGGCGCCGAACGCGACGGCCGCCCAGATTGGCAGGCCGGCGCGCGCCGCGAAGTGCAGGGGGAGCCCGCGGAACAGGAGCTCGTCGCGGACGGCCACGGCGGCCGCCGGGATGAAGCCGATGAGCTGTGTGGCGTGCAGGCTCGCGGGGGCGACGGTCGCGAGGCCCAACACGATCGAGGCGCCGAGCGCGAGACCGGCGACGCCAGCGCCGACCGCCGCACCGCGTGCCGCGAGGCGGAGGACCACCCCTCGCGCCGGGTCGCCCTCGGCCCACAACACGCCGGCACGTCCGGTGCCGATGTCGACGATGAGCGCGCCGATCACCGCCTCCGGCAGCGGCGAGGACTCGAGCACGCCGGCGAGGACGACGAGGGCCGCGCGGAGGCCGACCAGCCACGCGGCTCCAATCAGGAGCACGCGCATGCGCCCCCGCCGGGAGAGCGGCTCGTGGTCGGTCTCGGGCTTTCCTTTTGATGTCAAACGATATCCTTGGTCTGGAGCGCTCAGTGCAGCGTGTGCCAGTCGCCGTCGTGCTCGACCTTGGGGACGGTGGGGCCCTCGCGCCTGGCGGGGGCGCCGACCTCGATGGCAGTCACCTCGCGCGGGCGCAGCGTCCTCGCGCGGAGACGGCGCGGGCGGACGCTCGCGCGCTCGCCGGCAGCGGCGACGGCGCGGCGCCTTCGCAGCCGGCCGATGATCGCGACGGCCAGCCACATGAAGAGGCCGAGGAGCGCGACGGGGAAAAACGCGTACCGCCGCGAGAGATCTTCGCGCCAGCTGCGGTCGATGCTGCCGGCTCGCTCGCCGAAGGCCGACTCGAGCGCGCGGTCGAACGGCAAGCCGCCGCGCAGCCCGGAGAGCAACGCGGGCACGCGCTCGGGCTCGAGCGCCGCGAACCGGGCGAAGTCGGCCGCGAACGCGCGTTGATCCGGCGCGGTCGACTCGCCGAGCGACCCGAGGCTCGGCGGAGCACCCGTCAGCACCGCGAGCTCGATGGACTGCAGCCGCGCCACGCGATCTTCACGCGCGAACTGGATGGCGAAGCCCTCCTCGAACCACGCAGGGATCTCGGCGCCGCCGGTCGCCTCGACGAGCGCGAGGTGCGCGAGCTGGTGACGCAGCGATCGCTCGAGCCCTTCGCGTCCCGGCGAGCCGTCGCCGCTCACGATGACGAGGCTCTCGTTCGCCATCACCGCGCCCCCCGCCTCGAGCGCTGGCGCGTCCGGTGCGACGCGCCCGAGCTCGAGCGGCAGCGCGACGACGCGGATGTGCACCTCGGTGAGAACCTCCGTGCCGACCGCGCTCCGCAGCTCCTCGCGGATCTGGGTGAGCTGGGGCAAGAGGCCGCGAACCCTCTCGCGCGTGCCGGGGTGGTAGGCGACGAAGAACCCGTCGCTGTCGTGCTCGAGGTACTCGCTCGGCGGCGGCGGCGGCGCAGCGCTCGCGGTCCCGGCCATCGCGATGTGGGCCAGCGCGACGGCCGTCGCGGACGAGAGCTTCGCCTTCACTCCAGCACCTTTCCGCGCAGCGCGACCGAGCCCTGACCGACGTCCGTCGTCTGCGACACGATGAGGATCGTGAGCCCGGTCGCCGCGACGCCGCCGACGGCGACCCAGAACCAAGGGCTCTCGTACCAGCTCGACTCTTCCTTGGGCTTCTCGGGCTCCTTCGAGGGCTTGGCGTTCTTGAGGTTCTCCTTGCGCGGACCGGGCTTGGCCTTCTCGCCGGTGGGCGGGCCCAAGGGCCGCGTGGCCTTGGCCTTCGGCGCGACCAGCCGCTCGAGCGAGGTGAGGACCGGATCCAGATCGAGCGCGCCGGGCTGACCTTCCTTCGGAGAGGGTGCGAGCGTCGCAGGGTCGACGCGCGTCGACGGCGGGGACTTCGTCGCGTCGACGTGGGCGAGGCGGACGGAGGGCCCGACCGGGCCGGGCACGAAGAGCACGATGGCCTCGACCGGGAGCGCCGCCGCCAGTCCGGCGAGCCCCGCGCGCGACTCCTCCGTGGTGAGATCGGGCGCGAGACGCGCGCGCAGGTCGGAGAGCTGCTTGCCGGCGACGTCGTCCGCGCTGGGCTCGCCGCCGGTGAGGATGCGCACGGTCGCTTCGTCGAGCTGGGGCCGGAGCTTCGGGGCGCGGTAAGCAGCGCGCGCCAGATCGCGCGCCTGTCGAGCGAGCGTGTCATCCCACGGACCCACGAGGACCACGGCGACGCCCGCGCGGGCGCCGGCGGGAACGGCTGAAGCGGGCGCGGCTGGCGCGGCTGGCGCGCTCGGGGCGGCGGCCGGCGCCGACGCGGAAGGCGCCGGAGCCGAGGCCGAGGGGGGCGGCGCGGGGGGCTTTGCGGGCTCGTCGCTCGAGGCCGTCGCTGCCCAAACGAGCGCGAGCAAGCCGGCGCCGGACACACAAAGGGACCGTCTCATTCGCGTCTGAGCGTAGTACATGGCGGGGCGGTTGCCGAGGCGGCGAGCAGCTATCAGCCCAGCGCGCGCTCGAAGACTCGGTACGTCTTGTAGACGCGACCGCCCATCAGCTTGATGCCGACGTTGATGGGCGCGTTGTCCTCGACCGTCCACGACAGCTCGCCCGAGCGCAGGCCGAGGAGGTGCGCCGCGCGATTCATCTCCACGTAGAGATACGCCGACAGGCCGGCGTATTTGCGCGCGTTGCGCCATTTTTTCTTGATGCCGAGGATGTAGAGCCGGCCGCTGCGCGGGCCCCGGACCTTCAGCCTGTAGAGCAGCTTGGCGATCTGCAGCGGGCCCAGCTTGCCCTCGAAATCGTCGATCAGCTCGTTCAGGTTCGGAAGACCGACGGCCACCGCCGCCGGCTCGCCGTCGATGCAGACGATGCGCGTGAGCTCGGGCATCAGGAGGAGCTCCAGGTCCTTCGCGGCCTTCTCGAGCTCCGTCTTGGTCGCCGGGACGAAGCCCCAGTTGTCGCTCCACGCGTCGTTGAAGATGTCGATGATGACGTCGAGCTCCCGCGCGACGTTCTTCGGATCGACGAGGCGGACCGAGATCTCGGGCAGGGCCTCGATCTCGTCGTGGGCGCGCTGGGCGCGGACGGGCACCTCACCGACCTCATATTTCCAGGCGTAGAAGTCCTTCAGCTTGGCGAAGCCCGCGCGCTCGATCAGCCCCGCCTGGTAGGGCCGGTGGTGCGGCATCATGATCATCGGCGGGAACGAGAAGCCGTCCACCAGGCAGCCCAGCTCCTCGTTGATGCTGAGGCTGTAAGGACCGCGGATCTTCTTCATCCCCCGCGACTTGAGCCAGGCCGCCGCTTCGTCGAGCAAGGCCGCCGCGACCTCCGCGTCTTCGATTGTGTCGAGGTAGCCGAAGAAGCCGGCCTCGTCTTTGTGCAGGCGGAGGTGCTCGTGATCGATCTGGGCGGTGATGCGGCCGACGGGGCGATCGCCCTGGTAGGCGACCCACGCCGAGCCCTCGGCGTGCTGGAAAAACGGGTTCTTGCTCGGGTCGAGCTTGCCCGTGATCTCCATGTCGAGCGGCCGGACGTAAGCGGGGTCGCCCCGGTAGATTGTGTCGACCACGTCGAGGAAATCGCGGCGACGCCGCTTGTCGGAGCCGAGCTCGCGAACCTGGACCGGCATGGGGAGGAGACGATTACCACGGGTGCCGGCGCCGCGGGCAGCATGCTATGGGAAGCGGCCTATGCCCCCGGCTGTCCAGGCCCCCGCCCACCCCGCGGTGGCGCTCGCCGCGTTCGCAGAGCCCCTCGTTCGCGGTCGCCGCGTCGCCGTCCTCGGCGACGCCACGCTTCCGCTGGGTCAGACCCTCCTCGACCGAGGCGCCCGGCTCGTCCACGTCTACGACCCCGACCCCGGCCGCGTGGCGCAGGCCCTTGCCTCCCGTTCAGGTGGGCCCAGCCCGGTCGTGGCCGAGCTGACGGAGGACCTCGGCGTCCGGGACGGCGCGTTCGACTTCGTCTTCGTGGCGGACATGCCGGTCCTCGGGGACGCGCCGGCGCTCGTCCGGCGGGTGAGCCGGCTCCTGTCTGCGTCGGGCGTCGCGCTCTTCGCGTCGCCCAACCCCGAGTCCGAGCGGTTCTTGCTGCCGCCGTCGCCGGCCATCGAAGAAGCGCTCGGCTACTACGATCTCTACGACGTCGTCTCCGTGCAGTTCGCGGAGGTGCGCATGCTCGGACAGGCGCCGTTCACCGGCTACTCGATCGTCGACTTCTCGGAGCCCGACCCGGACGTCGCGGTCGACACCTCCGTGCTCGACGAGCCGGAGGCGCCCGAGTGGTACGTCGTCGTCGCGAGCCAGCGCCGCGTCGACGTCGAGGCCTACTCCATCGTGGAGATCCCGCTGTCCGACGTGGCGCGCGGGGCGCCCATCGAGCCCACGACGATGCCGTACCGCGAGCCGCCCGCGAAGCCGGCGGTGAAGGCGGAGCCGGATCGCGACATCCTGGCGCTCACCGAGGCGCAGACGCGGCTCGCCGTCGTCTCGACCGAAAACGAGAAGCTGCGCGAGCGGGTGGCCGAGCTCACGAGCGTCGAGCGTCAGCTCTCCCATGCAAGCATGCGCGTGGCCGAGCTCGAGCGTGAGCTCGAGGAGGGCAAGACGAAGCAGAGCGAGCTCCAGGCCATCGCCGCGCGCGCCGAGGCGCGGGCGGAGGCCGCGGAGGGGCAGGTGCTGCAGCTCCGCGCGGACCTCGAGGCCGCGCGTGAGGAGCCGGCGACGCCGCGCCGGGAGCTCGCGTCGCAGGCGGAGCGCGAGCGCGCCGATCGTCTGGCCGCCGAGCTGGCCGCTTCGCAAGCCCGCTTCCAGGACCTGGAGCGGCAGCTCGCCGCGCTCGAGCCGCCGACGCTCCGTTCGCGGGAAGAGCACGCCAAGCAGCTGGCCGAGCTCCGGGCTTCGCTCGAGGCCGCGAACGTGCAGCGGAGCGCGCTGGAGAAGAAGCTCGATGAAGCGGAGGCGCGCGAGCGCCGCGCCGCGCGCGCGCTCGAAGAGGCGAAGCCGCAGCGCGAGAAGCTCGCCGCGGATCGCGACGCTGCGATCGCGGAGCGAGACAAGGCCAAGGCGGACCGCGACAAGGCGTCCTCGGACCGTGACAAGGCCGCCTCGGACCGCGACAAGGCAGCTGCCGAGCGAGACGCCGCGGTCGCTGACCGCGACAAGGCCGCTGGCGAGCTCGCGGACGTGAAGTCGCGGCTCGACGCGAAGGCCGAGGGTGAAGAGTCGGTCACGGCGGACCTCGCGGCGCTCGAGGAGCAGCTGCGCGAGCGCGGCCGCGAGATCGCGCGGCTCAAGCGAGAGCTGCGCGAGGGCGAGCGCGTCGGCAAGGAGCTCCTGTTCGAGCTCGAGGGGCTGAAGGTCCTGCCGCCGCCCTTCTCTTCTTCGGGTGGCTCGGGGAGCGGCTTGAACGGCGGAGGCGTCGCCGGCACCTCGGGCCCTGCGCAGAGCGACGACGGTGGCGCCGCGGCCCTGGCGGACATGGCCAAGCTGGAAGCGCGCGCCACCGAGATCGCCGAGCGCGCAGCGCGCGTGGAGGCCGATCTCGTCGCGGCGTCCTGGCGAATCGCGCAGCTCGAGCGGGAGGCCGCCGAGCGCGGCGCGCCGCTGCTCGCGGACTCGTCGCAGAAGGAGCGCGAGCTGGAGCACGCCCTCGTGCTCGCGCAGCGTGAGATCGCCGAGCTGCGCGCGGCACCCCGGCAATGATTCCCCGGCTCGGTCGCGCGCTCGCGCTCGCCCTCGTCCTGTCGATCGGTTGTGGGGCCGCGCAAGAGAAGGCGGTCGACCCGTTGATCGCGGCGCGAGGGGAGGGCCCTTCCTCGGACGAGCCCGACCAGGTCGGCCGCTGGCTCCTCCTGGAGCTCATCGCGCCTGGCGGTCAGAGCAGCCAGGCCAACGCCGCGCGCAAGCGCCTCGACTCTCTCGACAAGGGCGCGCAGCCGCGCGCGCTCTACGCCGCGCTCGCCCGCGCCCTCGACGACGAAGCGCACGGGGCGCTCGGCCGTGCTGCGCGGAGCTACCTCGACGTGATCGACGTCGCGCGTGGTCACGCCGGGCCCGAGGCCGAGCTCGTCGCCTGGTTCGCGTCGAGCCGGCTGCTTCGCCTTCGTCCGAGCGTCGCCGGCATCTGGACCGACGCGAAGGCGAGGGTGGAGCGCGCGATCGCCGATCCGGGCGCGATCGGGTTTCGTGCCCGAGGTGATCTCGTCGACTGGTGGATGTTCGACACCCGCCGGGAGGGCAAGCTCGACAACGTGGCGATCGAGGCGCGCGCCGTGGAGATGCTCGGCTGCGTGAAAGACGCCCGGCTCGCCGGCCCGTTCGGCGGCGTGGCGCCGCTCGACGTCGTCACGCATTTCGAGGCGGAGCGTCCGGGGCCTTGGCCGCTCGTCTTCGAGAAACACCCGCGCCGCATGGAGCCGCCGCGCGTGCTGCCGCGCGACCGCGAGGCCGGCTGCACGATCCGAGCGCGGGGCGTGCCCGACCCCGGCGTGCACTACGTCGAGACGTTCTTCGAGCTCGACCATGACGACGACGTCATCATTGCCGTGCAGGGCGCCTGGTCGGTCCTGGTCGACGACGTCGAGGTCCACACGCGCGACCCGCGCGTCTTCGGGGTCTGGCCGAGGTTCGCCGTCGGTGTGCACCTCGGCGCCGGCCGCCATCGGCTGGTCGGTCGCATCGGCACGCCGGAGACGTCGATCCGGATCGTGAACCGACAGGGGCTGCCCGTCGTCGCGCGGGCGTCGAGCGATCCGGCCGCGCCTTACGCGCAGGCGGCTCCAAGGGTGCTCGCCGACCCCAACCCGCTCGCGCCCTTCCTGCGAGAGGCCGGGGTGAAAAACGAGCCGCCGTGGCCCGAGCTGCCCGCGGGCTCGGCGCCCGACCCGAGCGACCCCGTCCTCCGGTACATCGGGGCGGAGCTCGCGCACGTCGACGGCCAGGAGGATCTGGCGAGCGTCCTCTTCGAGCCGCTCGTGAAGCAGACCGCCGGCGCGACCGGGCTCGCGCTCGCGACGCAGGCCGGCTTCGTCGACGACGATCCCGTCTTCGCCCCGGCGGACGCGCGCGATCTCGCGCTCGACCTCCGTCGCCGCGCGGTCGAGAAGGACGCGCGCCTCTGGTACGCCAAGCTCTGGCTCCTCGTGGACGCGGCCCAGAAGAGCGGACCGGAGGATCAGCTGGCTGCGCTGGGCGAGCTCGCGCGCGGGTTCCCCGACGCGCCGGCGATCGGAAAGGCGCAAGCGCAGCTCTTCGCTCAGCTCGGCTACAAGCCCGAGCACCAACGCGCCGTCGCCGATCTCGCCCGCCGCTTCCCCGACGACACGGAGGTGCTGCGCGCCCTCCTCTCCAGCCTCGACGAGGCGGGCAAGCTCCAGGAAGCTGACGAGGTCGTCAGCAAAATCTCCAAGCTCGAGCCGGCCTCCACCATCCGCGTGGAGCGCGCCCTCCTCCGCGGCGACTTCCCCGCCGCCCTCGGCCTGCTCGAGAAAGACCTGGCGGACGGGACCGGCGACGCCAAGAAGGCGGCCGAGCGCCGAATCCGCGATCTGCTCGTCCGCCTGGGCAAGCGCCGCGAGGCGCTCGGTGAGCTCGAGCGCGAGCTCGCCGACGATCCGTCGAGCGTCGCGGCCGGCCTGCGCCTGGCCGACGCGCGCCTCGCGAACGGCGACCACGCGGCCCTGCGCAAGGCCCTGGCCGACGCGATCCTCAAGGGGGCGGAGTCGAACGAGCTGCGAGACGCGATCGAGGTCGTCGACGGCATGAGCGAGCTCGAGGCCTACCGCCTCGACCCGAAGGTGATGATCCGCGACTTCGAGGCGAGCGGCGCCGCCAAGAAGGGCCTCGACGCCAAGGGCGCGACGAGCGGCACGGCCGCCCGCGTGCTCGACTACGCCGTGCTCTCGGTCCACGCGGACGGCTCGGCGCGCATGCTCGAGCACGAGATCCTCCACATGGCGAGCCGCGAGGCCATCGCGGAGCACGCGGAGCAGCAGATCCCGCGCGGCAAGCTCCTGCGCATCCGCACGATCAAGGCGGACGGTCGGACGCTCGAGCCCGAGATCGTGCAGGGCAAGCCGACGGTGACGATGCCCCACCTCGAGCTCGGTGACTACATCGAGACCGAGACGCTCTACGACCTCCCGGGAGACGGTCGCGGCGGCAGGTCGTTCGTCAGTCCGCGATGGTTCTTCCGGGAAGCGAAGGTCGACTACTTCCGGAGCGAGTTCGTCGTGGTCTCCCCGAAGGGGCGCGCGCTCGACATCGAGACGACGGGCAAGGTGCCGGCGCCCGAGCTGAAGGAGGACGGCGCGAGCGTCTCCCGACGGTGGCGCGTGGATCAGAGCCCGGCGTTGCCGATCGAGCCGCTCTCGGCCCAGGTCGACGAGTTCTTGCCGAGCGTGCGCCTCGGCTGGGGCGTCTCGCAGCGCGAGACGCTCGAGCGACTGCGCGACGCAGCGACGACGATGGTTCCGGCCGATCCGCGCCTCCGTCGCGTCGCCTTGACGATCGCCACCGCGGGGGCGCCGCCGGCGGAGCAGCCGGCCATCTTGGCCAAGGTGCCCATCGAGGAGCGCGCGCGCCGCATCTACCGCTGGGTGCTCGACAACGTGGAGCCCGGCCGCGAGGGCGATCCGAGGAAGGTCGTGCTCGGCAAGTCGGGCAACCGCACCGAGGCCTTCGTGTACCTCGCGCGCCTCGCAGGCATCGACGTGAAGCACGCGGTCGTTCAGGACCGCCTCGCGCCGCCCGCGATCGGCCCCATCTCCGAGGTCGAGCTGCTCAGCCACATCGCGCTGGTCATCCGCGGCAAGGGCCGTGACGTCTGGCTCGAGGTCGGCGACAAGTACGCGCCGTTCGGCTACCTGCCGAGCTCGCTGCGCGGCCAGCCCGCTGTGCTCCTCGACAAGGATCTCTCGCGCGTGACCACGGACACCGGCGGCCCGCCCGACGGCGTGGCCCACCAGGGGGAGGTGGCCCTCAAGGCGGACGGCTCGGCGAGCATTACCCTCGCCCAGCGCTACACCGGGCGCCTCGCCATCGAGCTCCGGTCGGCGATCCAGACGCTCCCCGAAGATCGACTGAAAGACATCGTCGAGGCGAAGCTCGTCGCCCAGGCCATCCCCGGTGGCCGGCTCCGGTCGATGGAGATCGAGGGGCTCACGGAGCTGGATTCGCCGCTCGTGCTGAAGCTCTCGATCGAGGCCTCCACCTTCGCGAGGCGGGTCGGCGAAGACCTGGTGCTCTCGCCGCCGCTGCAGGTCACGCTCGCGCCGCTCGTCGGGCTCCCCCGCCGCGAGACGCCGCTGGTCATCGGCCCGCAGCTCGCGATCCGCGTCGCCGTCGACCTGCGGGTGAAGCTCCCCGAAGGCGCGAAGGTCACCCCCATCGCCCCGGCCAAGGGGGAGCAGGGCGGGCGCTCGTTCGCCACCAACGATCGCGTCGAGGGAGGCGTCCTCGTCTTCGACCGCTTCGTCGATCTCCCAGCCGGGCGCGTCCAGCCCGACTCCTACGACACCTTCAGCGGGTTCGTGCGCGCTGCCGAAGAGGCGCTCCACCGCGACTGGGTCATCCACCTACAATGACCACCACGCCGCACCTCGACAATTACAGAATCGTCCTCGAGAACATCCGCTTCCGGGGCAAACACGGCGCGTCGCGCGCCGAGCGCGATCTCCCGCAAGACTTCACCGCCACGGTGGAGATCGAGCTGCCCATCTCGGCGCTGCCGCGGACCGACAATCGCAGCCGCGTCTACGACTACGGCAAGCTCGCTGCGGTGGTCGTGGACGAGGGCACCAAGGCTTCTTACCGCCTCCTAGAGACGCTCGGCCAGCGCCTCATCGAGCGCATCTTCGCCGAGTCGCCGGCCGTCATGGTCACCGTCCGCGTGAAGAAGTTCGGCCCGCCGACGCCGGTGAGCGTCGACGCGGCCTCGATCGAGCTGCGCGGGCGGCGGTAGCGGCTGCCGGTCCGCGCCGAGGGCGTTCACAATCACCGCTGAGCCGGCGCGGGGTGGCATGGTTTGAGCGGCCATCGGCACGCGGGCGCGCTACGGTTCTCCTGTGCCTCGCGCGGGCTTGCCGAAGCGGATGGGTCGCTTGTTCTGGAACGTCGACCGGGCGCGTCTCGATCTCGACAGGGACGTGGACATGGTGATCGCTCGGATCGTCGAGCACGGCACACACGACGACGTCCTCTGGATGCTCCGTCGCTACGGCCTCCAGCGGGTGCATGCCTTCTTCCGCGACGTGGGGAGCGCCGAGGTCTCCGACCGGACCGTCGCGTTCTGGCGCGCGGTCCTGCGAGCTCATGAGGAACGATGGCCAAGACCGCCCACCTGGCGAAAGAGCAGCTCCGCGCCCTGGATCGACTGAAGCAGCTGCCTGGCATCGACAGGTTCTACCTCGCCGGCGCGACAGCGATTGCGTGGCACTTGGGGCATCGCCGGTCCCTCGACCTCGATCTGTTCTCCCTCTCGGGGCGGGCTCCCCTGCAGCTCATCCAGCGGGCAAGCAGCAAGCTCCGCGGTGTTCGAGTGCTGGAGGGCTCGGACATCGTCGTTGCCCTCGACGTCGATGGTGTGCCGGTGGACCTGGTGAAGTACGCCTTCCCACTCCTCGAACCGCCGTTGCTGGGGCCGCGCAGGTTTCCGGTCGCCGGTCTCCTCGACCTGGCCGCGATGAAGCTCGCCGCAATCGCGCGCCGCGGGATCCAGCGCGACTTCTGGGACTTGTACGAGATTCTCCACGCGGGCATCACGTTGCGCGCCGCCGCGGAGGCCTACGTCAAGCGCTTCAGCCGCTCGGAGGGCGACCTTTACCACGTCGAACGCGCCCTCACGTGGTTCGATGACGCCGAGAAGAACCCGGTCATCGTGGGCGGGCTGACACCCGCGAAATGGAGGCGCATCAAATCGTTCTTCGTTGCCGAGGCGCCATCCCTGATCCTCGACGTTCGGTGAGCGGCGGAGCCGCGACGCAGGAAGGAAATGGTCATGCTGAGCTCGGCCGCGATCGAACGAATCCTTCACCGGGTGTGCATCTTCTTCGGTGGACGAGCCGTCGCGGACGGGCCGATGCGCTGGGCGTTGGCGATTCCCGAGAGCCCGGATGATCCCGACGACCGGGGCTTGACGTTCCACCTCGACGTCCACCACGTCGAAGGGCAGCTTGGGATCGACTGCGACGCTCCGATCGACACCTACACGAAGGACCAAGCGATCCTCCTGTCGAAGGTCACCCGCGCGTTCGCCGACGGCCTGGCCCGGGAACGGCGAACCTTTGCAACCTTCGCCGACCTCACCGCGTTCCTGCAAGAGGAGCACACAATCGAGGACCACTCCGCCGATGGCTACCTCTTCATCCAGGACGACGCCGACTTCCCCGTGACGGTGAGCGAGGTCGCGGTCGCGCGAGAGCCCTGGATCACCGTGGAGACCCCGTTCGTCGAGGAGGTGGATGCATCGTGGCTCCTCGAACGAAATGGGCTGATGACCTACCTCCACTTCGAGTCGAACGAAGACGGCGTATCCCTCAGCGCCAGCTTTCCACTCGCGCTCCTCACCGGCCAGCGCCTCACCGAGCTCATCGACGACCTCATCCTGTTCTGCGCCAACACCGAGCAGGCGCTCGATGACGAGGCCGAGGACGAAGACGACGAAGGTGAGGACGACGAAGACGAAGGTGAGGACGACGAAGACGAAGGCGAGGTCGAAGACCAGTAGCCGCCCGTTGCGGGCTACACGAGCATCTCCCGGGTGATCGCGCCCTCGAGGGTGGTCGTACCCACGGTCACGTAGAGGACACCTTCGTTCCGGACCAGCTCCATCTTGGTGTGTTTGTCCACGTGGGGCTCGAGCGCGTCGAGGAAGCTCGGCGCCAACTGGAAGACCTCGATCGTCTCCGCGGCATGAACCGGACGCGCTTGCACCTCACGGCGCAAGCCGGCGAGATCGGCCGAGGTGAAGAGCGCGACGCGGCGCGCGGCCTTCGAGGCCTTGTGGAGGCGCTCGGCCGAGGGCGAGCCGATGTCGATCCAGGCGAGGAGCAGGCCGGTTGGGTCGCGCACCGCTATCGGCGGCTCGTCGGTGGAGGAGATGCCACCTTTGCTGAAGGCGATGCCCTCCTCAACCGAGAGGGCGTACGCAAGCGTGCGGGTGAGCATGAAGCGCGTCGTCTCCGACGGGTGTCGTGCAACCCGCAGATCGATCGTCTCGTAGACGCCTCGATCGACGTCGGAGATCGTCAACGAGAAGCGGAAGATCGTCGCGTTCGGCGCCACCGGGCCGTCGTACCACGGCGCCGCCGAGGCGCTCCAGGCGAGTGGATGACGCCAGGCCGCTCCGGTTCGGATGGGAGCAGGGAGGTGGCCCACCGAGGATCACGGGCTGATCGTCGTCACGGCGTAGGCGCCGCCCGAGACAGAGCCTTCTTCCGGCTCCAGCAGGAGCGCGTAGCCGCTGCCGTGACGGATGAGGTCGGCGCCCACGGTGCCGTCGTAGATTGACGATGTCGCGGCCGGTCACGTTTCGCTCGTCGGCTGGCTTCCCGGTTCCAGATGGCTGCCAGTCCTCGGGGGCCTCACGTTCCTGGCAGACCTGGTTTCAACACCCGGCGAAGACCAGGGAACCATGCACAGCGGCGACGAGCCCGGAACGGACCAGCCCGTTTCGTCGCCTCTTCACAAGACCTCCACCCCGGGACGCTCCACTTGTCCGACTAGCCGATTTCCGTGCTCAAGGAACATGGATCGAATCCAACTCAAAGCGGAATCCCCCTTCCTCCTCGAAAATCCGGAGAAACAGAACAAGGTCGCTCGCGCCCGACTCAGCGGCAAAAAGGTCGATCGCGACGTCCCAATAGCTGCCCATCCAGCGCGAGACCGACGTCCTCCACGCCTCTTCCGGGAGAGGAAGAACCGTTTCGCCATATTCTGCAATGGTCCTGCGAATCCGCTCTGCCTTGGCAGGGCTATAGCCTAACGATGTCTGGAGCGATCCCGAATAATCCGTCCGAAGTAAGAAGACCTAGCGCCTCACCTTCGTACGCCGCGTCTCTCGGAATCAAGTGTCGTACCTCACACTTTGATAGCGCAAGCATCGGTTCCCTCAACGCGGCGCGCCTTCCAATCTCCATCACGAGACGGGCGAGGTCCAAAGGAAGATCGTAGTGTGCCTTCGCTTCCTTCTCCCAGGCGAAATCGGAGAGGAGTTCGCGCCGAAACAGCTCCCCGCCAGATAGGCAGGTGGCGTGCCAATTCTCAGGTCCTCGAAGAGATTCCCCGACCGTCCAGAACGCTGTCGATACCCCTTGGCCCTCTTGCAAGAGTGGTAGCCTGCAGAGCTGGGCAAGCGACTCGCGCAATGCGGCCGGCGCGAGGTCAATGGCACGGGCCCAGTCGAATGCTCGTTCGGGACAACGTGCGCTAACCGCGCCCACGGCACCGTCGACGCGGAACTCGACCACGCCGACGTTGCCCTGATTGTCGTCCGCCACGTATCGAAGAGGTCTTTCCCACGCCCGCGTATCCTGATTCCCGATCCTGCCGACTGAGTAGACCGAGGCCAGCGCCTCACGCACGGCCCCATAAAAAAGATCTCGCCAAGCAGGCCATTCGCCTCCCGACTCCTTCGCCTGGCTCTCGTGGTGGGTGCTCATCAGCTGTTCTCGGGTATTTGTCACTATACCTGGGACGCCGATTCGAACCGGCTCGACTGTCTGGGTGTCGTCGGCAGGCCGACATAGTTTCGCTTCGTCGTCGAACACTCCGCGCGCATCTTCGCGCCCGCTGGGGTGTCAACGAAAGTAGGGGGGTCACTCAGGTAGATTGCTGCAGGTTGATTGTGGCTTGGGCCCAGACGAATGGTTGTTCTGTTCCTGCAGTTCTTCGATTCGTCCTGGGAGCTCGCGAGACCACTCTGGATCCAACTCGAAGGCTCTGCGGTACGCATTGACCGCTGCGGTCGGCTCACCGCGGTAACTATAAATGGTCCCGAGGTGCCAGTACGCATCGGCGGACCTTGGCTGTAGCCTGATGCATGCCCGTAGATCGGCGATAGCTTGATCGAAATTCTCGAGATTGGCATGACAGGTGCCCCTAAAGAACAGCGTCGTCGGAACGTCTGGCTTGAGCGCGATCGCCGTGTCGAAATCGGCGATTGTACGCTGCCAGGCCTTCTGAGTCCTCAGGAGTCTTCCGCGCAGCGCGAGCAGATAGGGCTGATCCGGTTCGTTGCCGATGGCGCGGCTCAGAACTGCGAGAGCTTGGTCGACGTCTCCCGCGTCTTCAAGCTGGTCTGCCAACGCGACGGCCGCTATGGTGGCTTTGCTCTTCCTGACGCTACTCATAGTCCTCCTCGGCGTGCATGGGGGCCTGCCGACGCTGCCCCGACATCTGTCCAAGGCACCCTTCTTCGTACTCGAGAATTCCCGCGCGCTCCTTCTCGTCAAGCAGCGCCCTCACCCGTGAATAGGGAACATCGGGCGGAATATCCACGGCTACAAGCCGGGAAAAGTCCAGTTCGGATGGGCACCCGAGCTTCCGCAGCTCGTCTCGCACCGACTGCACGTCCTCCGAACTTGCAATCGCGAGCCGTACAGTGCTGTGACCTGAGGAAGACAGCAACGAGGTGCAACGCAGCATCCCGTCCTCGTCCATCTCTGCGCCAACGACGTCACCGAGCGCCAGGCCACGCGCGTAGAACGGAATGTTGTCGATCGAGTAGCCGTGCGCGGTCGGAACAGCCCAAACGCTCTCGACCTCTTGGCTGCCGTCCTCCCGCTCGAGTGGTAGCAGCAACTTCACGTGACCTTTGCTCGGTTGACTGTCCATGGGTCATCACGGCCCTTATCGGGAAGCTGGCTTCCCGATGTGGTCGCCGCAACGTATTCGCCTCCAATGATCGGCCAGATGCTCAATCTGCGAGGCTTTGGCCTCCACCGACGGGTCCAGGCCGACCGTCGCGTCCACCGTGTGGATGCCGAGGAGTCTCTCTCGCTCACCAAGCAGTCCATCCACCACCACGATCGCCGCAGAAACACGCATGTCTTCTTCGGCATGTCCCATGTTGGGCTCCTCGATCAGGATGTCGAACAGTCCATCCTGAAAGCGAAAGAGCACGTACCTCCAGGCTCGCGCGTCGACCGGGACTTCCTCCCCGCGAGGGCCTGTGATGCTGAAGCGCAGGTCCCAACGCTTGGCTGGTCGCGCCGAGTGGAGCTCGAAGTCCGGAATGGGGGCCGCTGCGGCGACAATCGCCTCGGTGAGCGGCAGGAGCTCGACGCTGCCGTCGGGGGTCAACGTGAGCGAGTAAGACAGTTGTTGCCCGGGGCCGAGCTCCCAGCCGAGCGGCCCGAGCCGAGAGACCCGTGCATCGAGCTCCTGGAGCAGCCCTTGATCTGCAAAGTTCGTCGCGGCCAATCGGCGGGCCGCGCTCGCGAACCAACACCAGAACTCGGCAACTGAGCGGTCATCGGGAGGCGAGGGCATCTGTGCGGCTAGAAGTCCATCGCTCTCAGGGCACATGGGCCGAGTCTACCTCGAAGCCGAAGGCGTCGCCGTCTTCGAGGATGCTGAGAGAAGAGCACCAGGTGGTTATCACCGTGATTCCATTGTCGCGATGGCGTCACTGCTCTTCGGCGGCCTCGATGGCGGCCTCGGGGATCTCCAACGACGATCCGTCCGAGAACTCGACGAGGTACAGGGTGCTGCCAATCGCGGCATCGAGCTCGAGCGCGACGGCAGGTGTGTCGACCTCCCGGAAGCCCACCACTTCGGCGATTGCTCCCGAGCGCCACGCCTGCAGGGCGCCGGTCGCAACGCGAACCGTGTCTCCCCAGGTGAATCGCGGCCCCTCCATTGCGTGCTGCGCTCCGGAGTCTCCTATCAAGTAGACCGCGACACGGTCAACGTCAGCGGTCGTGTTCACAGGATTGTCACGTGGCTCGGTCCGAGCGCGAGCAGCGAGCGGTGGGCAGGTGTGCCCACCTGCACAAACGCTTTTCGCGTACTTAGGTCCCGAAACGGCCTTCTAGCTGACAGAAACGTCGGTAAGCGCGGTCTGCTGCCTACGCTCTGCCCACGTCCATCACCCCCCTCAAAATCTCCCTCCCCGACTCCGTCCACAGGAGCCTGTTCATCAGGTGCTTCCGCAGCTTGCTCTCGTCGACCTCGATTCCCTGCAGCATGGCCTGCATGTCCTCGAGGGCCTCCTCGACGATCTCCCACGCGACGCGTAGCTCCTCTCGGGTGACGGAATCGTAGGTCATGGCTGGGCTCCTTGTTGGCGGCGGGCGGCGCGGATCTCGTGCCTGGTCATGTGGCCTCTCAGGAAGGAGATGGCCCACCTGGGTTGTAGGAAGTGCGTGTGGCCGCCGGCCTGGGCGTCGCGGACGAGAAACCACCGGGGCTTGAGCTTCTTGAGGACGGCGGCGATCTCTTCGGCGCTGCCGCCCTGGCCGGACTCGTTGGCGATGCCTTCGATGACGCGCTCGCGGTCGGCGTCGGTCTGGAGCCTGCCGAGGCACCAGAGTCCGGCGTTGCTGAGGGCGCGGTAGTCGAGGTCCATCGGGTTCTGGGTGGCGATGACGACGCCGACGCCGTACGCGCGCGCCTGTTGCGACTGCGCTTCGCTCCGTCGGACCTCCGTGTACTCCGTCCACTTCGTGGACTCCGCACACTCCGGTTCATGAGCGCCACGAGCGGTCGCTTGGTCGGCGGCGCGGCCGGGTGGGGCGGCAGGAAGCCATAGGTCTCGTCGAACACGACGAGCGCGCGGAGGCGTTGCGAGTCGGGCAGGCCGCGCACCCAGGAGAGATCTCCTCGAGCACCACGCCGAGTACGAGCGCGCGTTCGTCGTCGTCGAGGTGGGCGACGCTGATGATGGTGGCGGGCGTCCGGCCATTGACCGGCTGCATCCACGCGCCGACGTCGAGCGTCGCGCCTTGTCGCCAGCTCGCGAACGTCGGCGACGCGAGGAGGTTGTTCACGGCCGACGCGAGGTCCTTGCGGGCGCGCTTCGGCATGAAGTCGTTCACGGTCAGCGCGCCGATCGACTGGAACGGCGGCTCGACGATCTCCGGCATGAGCGCGGCAAGATCGGCGGGCTGCCCGTTCGCGAGGCGCTGCTCGGCGATGACCGAGAGGAGCACGTGCTCGCGGCTCCGCGCCGGATCGGGATCGCGCCCGAGCAAGCGCAAGACGAGCGAGATGGCCGCCGAGAGCGACGCCCGCGCGCCGTCGGGGTCCTCCGTCCAGCGAGCGGACCGGCGCTCGAGCGCGGAGAGCACGTGCAAGAGCTCACCCGCGTCCGCACCGGGCGTGATGACCCGAACGTGCGTGCGCGCGGCGTAGTGGACGATCTCCGGCTCGCCGATGCCGAACGCTTCGAGGCCAGCCTCGCGGTCAGCCGCGAGCTTCAGGGCATCGGCGTCGGTCTCATCCGCGTGCTCGTGTTGTGGGATCCAAGGCCGGACGGCCTCCATCTCGAAGTTCGGAAAGGCGAGCAGGAGGTTCGGGAGATCGCCCTTGATGTCGATGGCGATCACCGGAATGGACGCGCGGAGCGCCTCCTCCACCAATACGGTGACGAGGCCTGTCTTGCCGCTGCCGGTCATCCCGACCACCACCCCGTGCGTGACGAGGTGGTGGGCGGGAAGATGCCACGGGGAAGCTTGCGCCTCCCCGCGCATCGCGCGCGACACGCCTAGGTAGAGCGAGGGTTTCATCGTCTCGACCTCAGGGCGATCACGTCTCGAGCGGGTCGCTGTTCAGGATGGACGCGGCCGTCATCGGACCGGTCGGCACGGCGCCGCCATTGGTGCTCGGCTGCGCCGGTCCCGGCGCCACGGGCGTGGCGGGCTCCTCCGCTTCGGTCTTGGTGCCCTTGTATCGGCCGTTGAACAAGGCAGGTAGGATGCTCTCGAGATCCCCCTCGTCCCACCGGAGGTAGGTGAGGGCGCGACGCACCTGGTCGAACGCGTTCATGAACGGTGGAGAGGTTGGGGAGGGGGTTGATGCCGAAGAATGGGAGACGCGATACGCTGCGTGGCAACCGCGATGGAGCGGTGCCGCGCTTCTGGCCGCAGGTGGCTGAGTGCCCGTGGGCGACGAGCTCAAGGACGACCTGACAAGGATGGCGAGGTTCTGCGAGGAGCAAGGCTTGTGGAGCGATGAGGACCTCTTCGAGATACTCTGACTTGGTGTGGGCTGTCGTGGCCTTCACGCAGCTCGCCTGCGGTGACGGCGGTGCTGCACCTCCGCTGCCCTCGCCTTCTGGCCCCCCGGTGTGTTCGCTTCCGGCAGAGGACCCTCGGCCTGTTCAGCTCTCCCTGTGGTATCCAACGGCACTCGTGCGCCTCAGCGATGGAGCGGCGCGCTGCTGGGGCGGTAATGGGAAGGCGCAATGCACGGTGACCGAGTACACGGGTCAATGGTATTGGCCGGGCCTCGCGAACCGGATTGCCTGTGCGACCTCGCTCGCCGTTGGCAGTTTCGGGGGCATCGCGACCTACGCGGATGGAGCGGTTCGGGTCTGGTCCGCGTCACCGGAGATCCCCGCGCCCGCGGAGGACCCGGACGCCGAGCCGGGGGTGCCCACGCGCGTGAACGGCCTCGACGGGGCCAAGAGCGTCACAGCAGGGGAACGGGTTGCCTTCGCCATTCGCGATGACGATGTCGCCGTGTGGTGGGGGGTGTTCCCGTACTACCCGGTGGCGGTTGCAACCGAGCGGTACCGGGCCTGCCGCCGGTGAAGCAGATCTCGATGGGTACGCACGCCTGTGCGGTGACGCTAGAGGGGGAGGTCTGGTGTTGGGGCCGAAACTCGGCGGGGCAGCTCGGGGACGGCACCACCGTCGACCGCCTGGAGGCCAAGCCCGTGGTCGGCGTCCAGAACGCAGTGCAGGTCGCCGCCGGCGGTGCATTCACCTGCGCGCTGGTGTCGGACGGGACGGTGCAGTGCTGGGGTACCCACTCGCGCGGGCAGCTCGGGCGTGGGGGAGAGATTCAAGGGACGGGGCCCGAAGACTACTTCTTTCCTCTCGCGGCACCTGTGCCGGGCCTCTCGGACGTCGTAGCCATTGATGCGGGCTCGGGCATCGCTTGCGCCGTGCGAGCCGATGGCACACTCTGGTGCTGGTCGGGCAACACAGCCAACGAGATCGACGGCTCGCCTTCTGCGCCGACGATCTTCACCTCGCCCGCTCGGGTGCCGAATCTCTCGACTGTGGTCGCTGTGCAAGCAGAGGGTCAGGTCGTCTGCGCTCTTCTGAGTGATGCGGTCGTGTGGTGTCAGGGGAGCTCAGAGTATACCGGTCGAGGTCTCGATATGGGCTTGAGCGGGCCGGGGCCGGTTCCGCTCGATCAAGCCAACGACTACACGAAGGGCTTTCCGGAGTGAGTCATTCGTGAAGACGGCGTTTGCCGTGGGCGCGATGCTGATTCTTGCCTGCGATGACGGCGGTGCCGCACCTCCGCTGCCCTCGCCTTCTGGCACCCCGGTGTGCCCCTTCCGGGGAAGGGCGACCTTCTCTGGGGCGTGCTCGTGCAGGCGGGCTGTTGCTCGGGCGGGAGGGAGCTTCGGGTCGAGCGCGGCGAAGAGGGCGTGGTGACCCCGAACGACGCGCACGGCCCTCGACGGTTGTCGCCTCGACCGACGCGAAACCGTCGCACTTTGCGAGCACGAGCGAGCGGAGGCAGGTTCGCCTGCGTTCGCGGGGGCGAGGTAACATGCGAGCATCTGCGGAACCGCACGAGCGGACGCCCCGCTGCGTGGTGCCCGTGTTATGAGGTTGGTGCCCCGCGCGAAGATTTCGGTTTCGTGCTCGGTCGAGGCGAGAAGTGATCAACAAGATCGAGGCGCTCAACTTTCGGTCGCTGCGCAACATCAGCCAAGGACTTGGACCGTTTCAGGTGCTCGTCGGTCCCAACGCGAGCGGTAAGACGACGTTCCTCGACGTGATCGCCTTCCTCGGGCGGATTGTTTCAGAAGGCCTGGAGGCCGCCGTCGAGGATAGAACGACAACTCCTCAGGATCTCACGTGGCGGCGTTCCGGCGGAGCATTTCAGCTCGCCATCGAGGCTTCACTGCCTGCGGACATTCGGTCGGCTCTCGCGGAGAGGAAGTACGACACCATCCGCTACGAGGTCTCGATCGAGACGACACCCGAGCTTGGCTTCGGCGCTGAGACAGTGTTGCTGTTTCAAGCTACGCCCCCGACATGGTCGCAGCTCGACGTGTTTCCGTCGGATGCCCCCGAACGCGCTTCCCTGCTCACACCGAAGCAAGAGGGCAGGCGCAAAATCGTCAACAAGGTCCAAGGCGGCAACGACAATTTCTATCCGGAGACCACCAGCGAGGCTGGAAAGGGAGGATGGGTGACCCCGTTCAGGCTTGGACCAAGAAAGTCCGCCCTCGCCAACCTTCCCGAGGACGAGTCGAAGTTCCCAGCCACGACTTGGCTCAAGAGGCTGCTGTCGGAAGGCGTGCAGTCGTTCGTGCTGAACAGCGTTGCGATGCGTCGCGCGAGTCCTCCGGGCAAGGGGCGGGGGTTCAAGCCCGACGGCTCGAACCTGCCTTGGGTCATCGCGGCGCTCGAGCACGGGAGCGCCGAGGACAAG
The DNA here is from genome assembly GCA_016794345.1 of Myxococcales bacterium. Lineage (GTDB taxonomy): Bacteria > Myxococcota_A > Polyangia > Polyangiales > Polyangiaceae > Xiheicaenibacterium > Xiheicaenibacterium phototrophicum. Next base: position 19,697 of record JAEUKE010000147.1, on the reverse strand, counting down.
AGCCGTCTTGCCGAGTGGGTGAAGCACCTCCGCACCGCGCTCCCTGACCTATCCGGGGTCCGCACGGTCGAGCGCGCCGACGACAAGCATCGCTACCTGATGCTGTCCTACGAGAACGGCATCGAAGTGCCCTCGTGGATGGCCTCGGATGGGACGCTCCGTTTGCTCGCACTGACCCTCCCCGCTTACCTGCCCGACTTTCGCGGAGTGTTCTTGATCGAGGAGCCAGAGAACGGAATCCACCCGCGCGCCGCTGAAGCAGCACTGCAGTCTCTTTCGTCAGCGTACGACGCACAGATCTTGGTGGCATCGCACTCCCCGGTGGTGCTCAGCCTGGTGGAGCCAAAGGACGTGCTGTGCTTTGGGAAGACCGTGAGCGGTGCGACTGCCATCGTGCGGGGGAGTGAGCATCCGGCGCTCAAGAGTTGGCGCGGCGAGACGAGCCTCGGCACTCTCTTCGCCAGCGGAGTGCTGAGCTGATGGCGGACGCGACGAGAGATCTCGTCGTCCTCACCGCCGATGGCAATGCCCAGCACGGCGTTCGCGAGGTGTTGCGCCGCCACGAGGCCATGGGAATGCGCCCAATCTCTTTTGAGGTCTTCGTTCACCCGGAGCGTGACCCGGGGTGCCTGCGGCGTTCCCATGACTTCTTGCGACCTCAGTTGGTTCGCTTCGACCACGCCCTTGTGCTCTTCGATCGTGAGGGCTGCGGAGACGACAGGATCCGCACCGAGCTTGAGGCTGAGGTCGAGATGAACCTCGCCTCGAGCGGCTGGGCGAACCGTTGTGGAGCGATCGTCGTCGCCCCCGAGTTCGACGCCTGGGTATGGAGCACTTCACCGCACGTCGATCGCGAGCTCGGCTGGGGAGCCAGGGTGCCAGCACTTCGTCCGTGGCTGGAGGCGCAGGGGTTCCTTCAACCTGGCCAGAGCAAGCCAGCTCGCCCGAAGGAAGCGATGGAGCACGCGCTCCGAGAGGTCCGAAGGCCGCGCTCCTCTGCTCGTTACGCGGAGATTGCGAAGAAGGTCACGCTGAGCGGGTGCGTGGACCCAGCGTTTGTCAAGCTGAAGCAGACTCTTGTCGGCTGGTTTCCGCCCGGCGTGTAGCTGGAGCCGCGGGCCGCCGAGCGCCCGCGCTCGAATCAAGCCGACGCGACTTGTCGCGGCTTGGGCGGCCGCACCTGCGGGAGCATGCGGACGTTGCCGGCGATCGCCGGCGGGTGAATGGTGATGGGCCGGGTCGGCGCAGAGGAGGTCGGCGCAATGGGCGCAGGTCCGCCCTGCATGGCGGGCGGCGGGGAGGTCCGCAGCTGCGGGACCGGCGTGGCGAGAGGAGGCGGCGCGCTCATGGGCGCGTTCATGCTCGCGGCCTGCATGCCGCTGGCCGGCGCGCCGAGGGAGGGCGGGGGAACGCTTGCGGGCGCCTGGCTGCCATTCGGAACGGGCCTGACCGACGAGGCCAGGGGCGCGACCGGTCGTACCGAGAGCCCGCCCGGACGGAGGCCGAACGGATCGAACTTGGCGTGGTGTTTGTCGGACAGGCCGCGGATGCGCTCGAGCACGGTCTCGTAGGTGATGAAGATCTCTTCGCGGCAGCCGTCGCCCAGGAAGCGCTTGAGCGCGAGCTCGCCGGGGGTCGCGGTGCGCCGCGCGATCTCGCGGACGAGCGGCGCGATGGCGAAGATGATCGCCTCGGCGACGACGGCCGGGCGCGCGACCTCGCCGACCGGCACACCGCCGAAGAGCGCTTTGTTGGCGGAGCGGCGGTAGGGAAGGAGCGTGGCGATGGTGTTCACGACGCGCGACCAGAGGCGGTGCACGGTGGCGGCGTCCTCACGACCGAGCTTCTCGCTCTGCGCGGCGGGGTAGCCCGCGCGGTCGATCCGCGTGAGCGTGACGTCGCGCGAGCCCTCGCTGTCGAGGACGACCTCGAAGCCCTCGGCGGGCTTCGAGCCGCTCGCCTTCAAGGTCATCGCGGCGCGGTCCGGCGTGAGGGTCACGGCCGTCACGAACAGCTCGTGCAACCGCTCGGGCGTCGGGCGCGGCTTGCCGATGAGGGGCTTCTTCATCAGGCTCACGACGACGACCTTCTCGAGCAGGCTCGCCTGCACCGGGCGCGCGAAGAGGTGGTCGTTCGGGATCGCGACGTCGAACGAGAGCTCGAGGCCGAAGGGCGTGCGCGCGTAGAGCTCCGCCTTGGTGGGCGCGTTCTTCGCGGCGGCGCTCCACCGGATTCCCCATGCGGTGTCGGGGACCTGGTGCTGGCTCAGGAACTTGCTGAGCGCCGGCAACACCTGGCCGCGCGGGGAAGCGGCGACGGCCGCGGCGATCGCGGACTCGCGCTGCTTGGCGATCGCGCTCTTCGCTTCGGAGAGGGTCTGCCAGGCGAGATCGCCGATCTTCGCATACGCGGTCTCGCTGACCGTGGTGCCGGTTCGCGTGGCGGACTCTGGACCGAAGGTCTCCTCGATGCGCTGCGCGACCTGCATGAGGTGGAGCTGCTCCTGGCCGGCGCGAACCTCCGCCTCGCGCATCGCGCGGTTCATCTCGTCGACCTGATCGTCCGCCTGCAGGATGGCGACGCACGCGTCGGTCGCCGAGCAGAGCGTCGTCAGGAAGTTCTCGTTGAGGGGGAACGGGGTCGCGTCGGCGAAGAGATAGCGCATGGGCGGGCCTCGGGAGCGGACCCAGTTCCAGTCGCAACGGACGTACCACCAGGGGCCCTCGCGTAAGTCGCCGATCCTGTCCCCTCGCAACGGAATAGCGAAACCGCGCTGGAATACTGAGGCCTGGTGCCGCAGGGGGACTGCCCAGGGTGGGCGGTTTAATGACCACCCGGTCCCCGGGGGCCCAGGGTTCAGCGACCCAGGCTCAGCAGCCGGCGCTCTGCCCGTCGCAGCTCTGGTAGCAGTCGTTGCAGATCACGCAGAAGACAGCCTCCTGGTAGAGCTGCGCCCCGTTCGGGTACTGCTCGAAGCACTGCTGGTAGCAGGCGTCGGGGTTCCCCTGGTTCTGACAGCCCTCGAGGCACATCACGAACGCCGAGCACTCGGGGTTGTTGAAGCAGGCGTTGTAGGCCCCCGAGCAGGTCGTGTTGATCGAGCACTCGATGCAGGTGTCGCAAGATCCCATGTCGCACGTCATCCCGCTCGACGTGCTGCCCGAGACGACCGAGACGCTGCTTGTCGTGGGGTTGCTGCTCGTCGTCGACCCGCTGACGTTCGAGGTGCCGCTCACGCTGGAGCCGGGCCCGCTCGTGGCGCCGGGGCCGGACGTCCCGGTCTGCCCGGTACCGGAGGTCGGCCCGCTTCCGGGGCCCGTGGCGCCGCTGGCCCCCTCGCCGTCCCCGCCGGCGCCTCCCTCCCCGAAGACGGTGGTGACGTTGCTGGAGCAGGCCACGAGTGAGAGGCCGAGGAGGCCGAAACCGAAGGAGAGCAGGCCGAAACGCATGGTATTGTCCTCGCTTGCGACCCACGGATGCTGTTCCGGGGCCGGTCATTCAGGTCATGGTCGCATGAGCGCAAATTGATCGCGCTTTCGGCGCCTGGCCGCGCCGGCACTACGCCCTTGCCGGCCGGGCGCCCCCGCCGTTTGATGCCCCGGCCATGCACCCCCTGCACGACGTCGACCTGCCGGAGAACCTCGAAGACTCTTTCCCCACGGTGGTCGAGATCCCCGCCGGGTCGAAGCTCAAGTACGAGATCGACAAGAAGACCGGCCTCCTGATGCTGGACCGCGTCCTCTATTCCTCGGTCCACTACCCCTGCAACTACGGCTTCATCCCGCGGACCCACGCGGACGACGGCGACCCCCTCGACGTGCTCGTCCTCATGCAGTTCCCGGTCGCCCCCCTGACCATCGTGCGGGCCCGCGCCATCGGCGGGTTCCGCATGCGCGACGACAAGGGCGAAGATGACAAGATCGTCGCTGTCGCGATCGACGACCCGGCCTTCAGCCACTACCAGGCGACGACGGAGCTCCCGCCGCACCTCCTCCGGGAGCTGCGCCGGTTCTTCGAGGACTACAAGTCGCTCGAAGGCAAGATGAGCGAGGTCGACGAGCTCTACAACCAGGCCCGCGCGGTGAAGGTCATCGCCCAGGCCGCCGAGGGCTACCGAGCCATGCAGGCCTCGAAGGCCGGGCTCGCCAAGTAGCGTCAGCCGGGGACGCTCTCGCAGCCCAACACCACCTTGAGCGTCCCGTCGGCGTCGGCCTTGGCCGTGTCGCACGACGACGGGCAGAGCAGGATCGTCTGCGGGTCCGCGGGGTCGTCGTAGTACCAGCCGCCGGACGCGGTGCAGGCCGCCTCGCTCGCGACCTTGCCGATCGTCTGCGGGCTGCCGCCGCCCGGCGTGTACTCCACGTTCACGAGCTCCGGGTTGAAGGTGCCCATCGTGGGCTCGGGGATGTCGATCTCACACGCGAGCGCCTCCCCGCGGATGGCCTGGAGCGCCGCGAGGAGCTCGGCCTCGGCGTTGCCGTTGCCGATGAAGAAGCCCGAGCCGCCGCCCGCCTGGGCGATCTGGTTGAGCTGCCCCTCGTTCGAGCCCTGCAGGCCCACGGTGTACGTGAAGACGTTCTGCAGGAGACCGGCGGCGGCGATGTTGGCGATGGCGCCGATGTTCTCCTGGCAGCCGTTCGGCTCGCCGTCCGTCACGAGGATGACGACGACTTTGTGATCGGGGTTCTGCTGGAGGTACTGCGTGCTCCACTGGATCCCGCCCTCGAGCGCGGCCGAGATGGGCGTCGCGCCGCCTGGGCTCGTGCTGTTGATCGCGCTGACGAGCGCCTGCTCCTGCGTGTCCATCGGAGCAGGATCGACCGTGAGCGCGCCGACACCGACCTGCGGCGTCGCGCACGCGCTCACGTCGCACTGGTTCTCGCTGCAGCCGCCCTGCGGGAAGAAGCGGAGCGCGACCTCGAGATCGGCTGCCGTCGGGTCCCCAAAGAACGCCTTGAGCGCGTTCGTGGCGTTGTCCCACTTGTTGTTGTCATCCATCGACCCGGACTTGTCGAAGGTGATGAACATCGTCAGCGGCGCGAGCTCGGCCTCGATGGACTCGCTCGCACACTCCATCAAGGAGCCCGTGCTGTTCGTCGCGCCGTCGCCGAAGCCGGTGCCGCTCCCGGCTCCGGAGCCGTCCGAGCCGCTGCCCTTGCCGCTCCCGCTCGAGCCGTCGTCGTCACCGCCAGCGCCGCCCGTGGTCGCCGACTCGGGCGCACACGCGGCGGCCGCGAGGAGCAAGAGGCCGAGCAGCGACGAAAGGGTAAGGGAGGCGGAGCGCATGGGGGTCGGCACAGCAAGCTCTTTGCCAGCGTCGTGCGCACAGTGTCGCACCATGGAAAAATCCGCCGATAGGAGCGTGTGCTATGCCGTTTTGCACACGAAGTGCTGGGGCGCGGGAGGGCCCTGGGCCGCTCCCGCACCACCTCGATCGATCCGCTGGCGCCGAGCCTCGAGGCCGAGCCTCCGGGAGGCGCTCAGCCCTCTTTGTTCTGCGCCTTGGCGTACGAGTCGCGCAGGCCCACGGTGCGGTTCATGACGAGCTTGTCGCCGGTCGAGTCGACCACGAAGTAGCCCACGCGCTCGAGCTGGAACCGGTCTCCGGCTCGCGCGTCCTTCAAGGAAGACTCGCCGAGCGCGCCGCTCGCGACCTCGAGCGACTTCGTGTTGATGTTCTTCCGCCAGTCCTCGCCCTCGGGGACGTTGGCCGGCTCCGCGGTGGTGAAGAGCCGGTCGTAGAGCCGCGCCTCCACCGGGACGGCGTGGCCGGTCGACACCCAGTGCACGACGCCCTTCACCTTCCGCTGCTCGGCGTTCGGGTCGAGGCTCTGCGGATCGTGGGAGCAGAAGATCTCGACCGGCTCGCCCGCGTCGTTCGTGACGACCCGCTCACACTTGATGATCGGCCCGTAGCGCAGCCGCACCTCGCGGCCGGGGCCGAGGCGGAAGAACTTCTTGGGCGGGTCCATCATGAAGTCGGCGCGGTCGATCACGACCTCGCGGGTGATCGGGATCTTGCGCGTGCCCATGCTGGGGTCGTTCGGGTGCCGCGGCGCCGTGGCCCACTCGACCCGATCGGCGGGCCAGTCCTCGATGGTGATCTTGATCGGATCGACGACGACCATGGCGCGCGGCGCCGTCCGGTCGAGCTCATCGCGCACGTGGTGCTCGAAGAGCTCGATCTCGATCGTCTGCGCGTTCTTCGCGACGCCGATCTGCTCCCAGAAGGCGCGCAGCGCGGCCGCCGGCACGCCGCGCTTGCGGAGCCCCGCGATCGTCGGCATGCGCGGGTCGTCCCAGCTGGCGACCACCTTCGTCTCGACGAGCTCCTTCAGCTTGCGCTTGCTGGTCACCATGAAGGTGACCTCGCCGCGCGCGAACTCGATCTGCTGCGGTGCGTCCTTGGCGCCGATGGCCTCCACACACCAGTCGTAGAGCGGGCGGTGATCTTCGAACTCGAGCGTGCAGATCGAGTGCGTGGTGCCCTCGATCGCGTCGGAGAGGGCGTGCGCGTAGTCGTACATCGGGTAGATGCACCACTTCGTGCCCGTCTTCGGGTGCGGGTCGCGTTTGATGCGGTAGAGGACCGGGTCGCGCAGGTTGAAGTTGGGCGACGCCATGTCGATCTTCGCGCGCAGCGTCCGCGAGCCGTCGGGGAACTCGCCCGCGCGCATGCGGCGGAAGAGGTCGAGGTTCTCGGCGGCGGGGCGATCACGCCACGGGCTGTTCGTCCCGGGGCGGCCCGGCACGCCGCGCGCTTCGCGGATCTGCTCGGCGTCGAGCTCGCAGACGTACGCGAGGCCCTTCTCGATGAGCATCTCGGCGTACTGGTAGATCTGCTCGAAGTAGTCGGACGCGAACCGCAGGTCCTCGCCCCAGTCGAAGCCGAGCCACTGCACGTCCTCCTCGATGCTGCGGATGAAGAGCTCCTCCTCCGTCGCCGGGTTCGTGTCGTCGAACCGGAGGAAACAGCGGGCCTGGTTCTCGCGCGCGATGCCGAAGTTCAGGCAGATGCTCTTCGCGTGGCCGATGTGGAGGAAGCCGTTCGGCTCGGGCGGGAAGCGGGTCTGCACCCGGCCCCCGCGCTTCCCGCTCGCGCGGTCCTCCTGCACGATCTGCCGAATGAAATCCCCCTTCGGTGCCTCGTTGGACATGGGTGCCGCAACCTACCACCACGGCCGCCGACGGTCAGGCGAGAGGCTGGCTCCGCGTCGGTCTTGAGGCTGCCGCTTACAAAAACTCTTGACGCACATGGGCCAAGAGGTAGACAAGCCGTCCCGCAACACACGGGCCTGTAGCTCAGCTGGGAGAGCGCTAGAATCGCACTCTAGAGGTCATCGGTTCGATCCCGATCAGGTCCACCCCAAAGTCCCCGATGTGCTCCGAATACCTGGAGCGCTCGGGGACTTCGTCATTTCGGGCGTGTGCGTGCGTCGCGGATCCTGCCGTCGAGGTGACGCGCACTCTTTGCGCGTCGTTCCTCTGCAACGGGGGGGTGTTGGTGTAGGGTCCGGCGCGTGAGAACCACCCGAGCCACTTCCACCACCCTCTTGTTCCTCGGTCTCACTGCGTTCGCCTGCGGCGACGACGGCGGAGGCTCGGGCGGAGGCGGGGACGGCGGCTCCGGGTCGACCACCTCGTCGAAGTCCTCGAGCTCGGCCTCGAGCACGACGACGAGCGCGTCGACCACGACCACGGGCAGCACCACGACGACCGGCAGCACGACGGCCACCACGACCACGGGCACCACGACCACGGGCGTCGGGGGCATGGGCGGCGAAGGCGGCGGCACCGGCGGCAGCGGCAGCGGCACCGGCGGCAGCGGCACCGGCGGCAGCGGCACCGGCGGCGGTGGGACGGGCGGCGGCTCGTCGGTCAACTGCGTCGACGTGACCGACCCGATGGCGATGTGCCCGGCGCCCGATCTCGCCGCCTGCGAGTGCGCCGGCTGCGCCATTCCGACCTGCGACGACGGAATGGGCAACTACAACGACTGCGTCTGCCCGAGCTGCGCGAACGACGCGTTCTGCAGCAACGCCGCGAACTGCACGAATGACGGCGCCTGCGACCCCTTCAACGAGGGCTGCGTCTGCGCGGACTGCTTCACGCACCCGAGCTGCGCCGGCCAGATCGAGATCTGCGGCAACGGCATGGATGACAACGGCAACATGCTCACCGACTGCGCCGATCCGTTCTGCGCGAACGATCCGGTGTGCATCCAGGCGGCTTGCGGCGGCGCCACCGCCATCGCGATCGGTGCGACCATGGGCAACACGACCGGCGGCACGACCACCCTCGAGGGCGGCTGCCAGACCGGCGGCGCGGCCGAGCGCGTCTACACCTTCACGCCCGCGACGAGCGGGTTCTTGAGCATCACGCTCGCCTCCATGGTCGACCTCGGCTTCTACGTGCAGACGACCTGCGGCGACGCCGCGACCGAGGTCACCTGCGAGGACGCGTTCGCGGGCGGCACGAACGAGGTCGGGCAGGTCCCGGTTACGGCCGGGGTGCCGGTCACCATCGTGGTCGATGGCTACACCGACACGGACGCCGGTCCCTTCACGCTCACCCTCGCCGTGAGCGACGGCTGCGTCGCCGACATGACCTGCGACGTCGTCGGCGGCGAGCCTTGCACGTGCGGCGACTGCGTCGGCACGGCGCAGTGCGGGTTCTGCGACAACGACGCGATGTGCGATATCACCGACGCGTGCACCTGCGCCGAGTGCGCGGCAGACCCGTATTGCTCGGCCCCGACCTGCACGAACGACGGCATCTGCGATCAGTTCGAAGAGGGTTGCTCCTGCGCGGACTGCGCGAACGTCCCGAACTGCCCCTGATGACGTTCGGAGCGAGCGGCCGAGGTTTCGTCCCCGGTCGCTCGCGCTTCTCGTGTAGCCTCCGGCCCATGCGCGCCGGGGGCTTCCTTCATTTGTTGGTCTCGAGCTCTTTCCTCGTTGCCTGCGCGTCCGGGGCGGCGCCTGCGGAAGAAGCCCAGGCCTCGGCCTCTGCGGTGGCGCCCCCTCCCGAGCCGCCGCCCGAGCCCGCCGGGCCGGAGCCGGTGGAGACCGGGCAAGCCTGCGCGACCGCCACCAAGGAGTGCGGCGGAGGCAGCTGCACAATCAAGCTCAAGAACGACTGCGAGGCGCCGCTCACCTGCGACGCCTTCGCGCTCCTGCGCTGTCGCACGCCGACCGAGCTGGTGGAGGCGAAGGGCCGCGAGCGCAAGACGTTCCCCGCGAAGACGACCGACGACCTCATCGTGACCGCGAGCTGCACCGAGGGCGATCCGGTGCAGACCGAGCTCACCGATCTGAAGTGCAAGTGAGCCGCGCGACGTGATCGCGCGCGCCGCGATCAGACGCGGAGCAACGCGAGCACCAGCGCGGCCGCGGCCGGCATCGCCTGCACGAAGAGGATGGTGCGCTTGGCCGTCGCGGCGCCGTAGACGCCGACCACGACGACGAAGGCGAGCAACGCGATCGCGGCGTTTCGCTCCGAGGCGAGAGTCGCCCAGACGAGCGTGGCCGCGAGCGCGCCGTTGTAGACGCCCTGGTTGGCGGCCAGGACCTTCGTCGCCTCCGCCTGCTCGGCCGTGAAGCCGAAGCGCCGCCGCACGGCCGGCGTCGTCCACAAGAACGACTCGACCGCGAAGAACACGAGGTGCAGGAGCGCGACGAGGAGCGTGAGAGCCGAGCCGACCATGGGCGCATTCTTGAGCGAACGTACAAGAATCGTCAACTCACAACGAGAGGCCGACCGCCTCGAGCGCGCGCTGGGCGAGGCGCCGGACGCGAGCCGGGGGCGCCTCGGCGCGGACCAGCACGTGGATGGCGACGACCGCGCCGCCGAGGAGCGCCGCGTCGTCACGCGCGGTGTCGCGCCCATCGAGGCAGCGGGCGAAGAAGTCCTCCAGGCGGCGCAGGCGGTCGCCCACGAGCGCCGCGCTCTCTTCGTCCAGGCTCGGCCGCTCCACCGCCGAGCTCACGAGGAGACAACCTTTGCCGCGGCGCGCCGGAGACAGGATGGCCCGGAACCAGGCGACGATCGCCTCCGGCCCCGCAGCGCGAGGCGCCTGCTGCGTCTCCAGGTACCGGTCGAGCGCGCGCCGGAAACAGGCCTCTTTGCCGCCGAACGCCGCATAGAAGCTGCCCGGCTGGATGCCCATCGCCGCGCAGAGGTCGCGCACCGAGGTCGCCGCGTAGCCGCGCTCCCAGAAACACGCCACGGCCGCGTCGGTCGCGCGGTCCAGGTCGAACTCTCGAGTCCTCGCCATCCGTCGGTCGGGAAGAACGTTAGCGCAGCCGAGGTTTTCGTTTCTCTTTCCGGCTGCGCCCGGTGTCAAATGGACGAACATGCGCCGCACCGTCTCGCTGGTCAGCCTCGTCTCTTCTCTCCTGGCCGGTCTCTCGGGCCTCACCGCCTGCGGCAGCGACGGCGCAGGCACGGGCGCCGGCGGTGCCGGTGGCGAGGGGACGACCGCGGCGCTCGTCTACTACCGGGACGCGAAGCCGATCATCGACGCGAAGTGTGCGACCTGCCACGTGGCCGGCGGGATCGGTCCGTTTGCGCTCACGACCTTCGAGGAGGTCTCCAGCCACGCGGCTGCCATTCGCGGCGCGGTCGAGGCCGGGACGATGCCGCCCTGGCCCGCCGACTCGGCCTGCAACAGCTACTACAACGACCGCTCGCTCACCGCCGAGCAGATCGGCACGCTGGTGGGCTGGGTCGACGCCGGCGCGGCGGAGGGCGACCCTGCCGAGGAAGGATCGCCGCTCGTCTCGCCCAACCTCCGGCCCCTCTCGCGCGTGGATCGCACGATCGCGATGCCCGAGCCCTACACCATGGTGGAGCAGCCGGACGAGTACCGCTGCTTCGTCATGGACTACCCCGGGACCGCGACGGAGTACGTGACCGGTCTCGGGGTGAAGCCGGGGAACGCGGCGGTCGTGCACCACGTGATCGCGTTCGTCGCGTCGGGATCGCTGGTCGACACGGTGGCGGAGCTCGACGCGAGCGACCCCGGACCTGGCTATCCCTGCTTCGGCGGCCCGGGCTTCCAGAACCCGGGCTGGCTCGGCGCGTGGGCGCCGGGCGCGGAGGGCTACGACTACCCGGACGGGACGGGTATCCCGGTGGAGCCCGGCTCGAAGATCGTCGTCCAGGTCCACTACAACTCGCTCACGTCGGGGCCGCAGCCCGACCAGACCTCGGTCCTCCTCAAGACCGATTCGGCCGTCGACAAGACGGCGCGCCTGCAGCCGTGGACAAACGTCGCCTGGGTCGGCGGCACCGGGATGGAGATCCCTCCGGCCACGAACGACGTGACGCACTCGTTCGGCGCCGACCCCACGGCCTTCGTGAACGGCGGCAAGCCGATGATGGTCTATTCGAGCTTCCTGCACATGCACAAGCTCGGGCAGTCGGGCCGCGTGTCGGTCAAGCACACCGATGGCTCGGAGACGTGCCTCCTCGACATCCCCGAGTACAACTTCCACTGGCAGGGCGCCTACCAGCTGCTCCAGCCGGTCGTCCTCCAGCCGGGCGACAAGCTCTCGCTCAAATGCACATGGGACAACCCAACGATGAACAACGTGTCGTGGGGTGAGGGCACGGAGGACGAGATGTGCCTCACCGGCGTGTATTTCACGTCGATGGAGTGAGCGCGCGCGGTTCGGGGCCCGCGCTCAAAGGACGGACAGCGGCCGGTGTAGAAAGCTGAGCGGCCCTCGCACGGCGCCGGCAACCGTCAGTCATGACCACGTGGATCCTCGTCGTCCTCTCGGCGGTCCTGGTTCTCGGGACTTTGGGCTTCTTTCTCCGGCGGCTCCGGGAGCGAGCGGGAGCTGGAAAGCTCGAGGGGCTCCTCGCGGATCAAGCGGCGCAGCAGCTCAAGCAGGCGCCGCCCGAGCGGCGAGCCCAGATCCAGGCGCTCCAGGCCCAGGTGGTCGCGGGTGTCCAGGCGCTCAAGCGCTCCAAGCTCCGCGGCAGCCTCGGGGGAGCGTCGGCCCTCTATGCGTTGCCCTGGTACGTCATCATCGGACCTCCCGGTGCGGGGAAGACGACCGCGCTGAAGCACTCGGGCCTCGCGTTCCCCTATGGCGCGGCCGACAAGGGCGGCCTCCAGGGCGTGGGCGGCACGCGCAACTGCGACTGGTGGTTCTCGAACGAGGCCATCCTCCTCGACACGGCCGGTCGCTACGCGACGGACAAAGACGACCGCGACGAGTGGCTCGGCTTCTTGCGGCTCCTCGCGAAGCACAGACCAGCCCGACCCATCGACGGCATCCTCGTCGCGATCAGCGTGGCGGAGCTCCTGGATCGGGACGAAGCCGACGTCGAGGCAACGGGCAAGAAGCTCCGCGCGCGGATGGACGAGGTGCTGCTCGAGCTCGGCATGCAGGTCCCGGTCTACCTGCTTCTCACGAAGGTCGATCTCGTGGCCGGCTTCGTCGAGTTCTTCTCGGACCTCAAGCGCAGCGACCGCACGCAAGCCTGGGGCGCGACGATCCCTCTCGGTGCGCCGCGAGGCGAGCCCGGACACCTCGTCGGCGCCGAGCTCGAAGGATTGGTCAAGCAGCTCCACGCGCGCGCGCTGCGCCGTCTCGCTCTCGAGCGAAGCCGCGAGGTGCGAGAGAAGATCCACCAGTTCCCGATCGAGCTTGCGGCGCTCGATCGCGCGCTCCGTCACCTCGTCGACGTTGCGTTCGAGCCGAACGCGTTCCAGTCCACGCCCCTGCTGCGCGGCTTCTATTTCACGAGCGGAACGCAGGAGGGGCGGGCGGTGGATCGCGTGGTCGGCCGGATGAGCGCCGCCATGGGTGTCGCGCCGGCGCACCGCCCGTCGGCGCCGCTCGAGCCGAAGAGCTATTTCCTCCACGACGTCTTCCAGAACGTCATCTTTCGAGACAAGGACCTCGCGGCGCTCAGTCCGGCCGAGCGGCGCCGGCGGCTGCTCAAGAGCGCGATGGTGGCAGCCGTCGCCATAGCGGCAGCGCTCGCGCTGGGGGCTCCCGCCTACCGCTCTTATCGAGAGAACGTGGCGTTCCTTTCCGACGCACAGACCCGCGCGGCGCAGGCCGCAGCCGTCGATTGGTCCCAGGGCGCTGCCAGCTTGAAGCTGAGGCAGCTCACGCCGCTGCTCGAGACGCTGCAGACACTCGACCGCTTCGACGAAGACGGCGTGCCCGTCTCGATGGGCTGGGGGATGTACGTCGCCGATCGCGCGAGGACGCCGCTCTTGCGCGTCTACCTCGCCGAGATGCAGGAGGGCTTCGTCTTTCCCGTGAAGGCCAAGCTGGAGGAAGAGCTGGCGCGCGCGGACGGCTCCTCGTACTTCGAGCACTATCGCCTGCTGAAGCTCTACCTCATGCTGGGTGATCCGGAGCACGTCGACCCGGAATGGGCGACGGGCCTCTACACGGCCCGCTGGGCGGATCGCCTGGCTCCGACGTCCGACCTCGCTCCGGCCGACATGCGGGCGCTCGCGCGGCCACACGTGCGCCACTATTTCGAGCTCTTGAAGGCGGGGGAAATCGCCTCCGTGCGAATCGACGACGATCTCGTCGGTCGCGTGCGCGCCGCGCTCCAGCGTGTCCCCGTCTCTCGGCGCTACGACGACCTGTTCGTTCACTCGCTGCGAACGGAGCGCATCGATCCGGCCCAAGACGGCACGCCGGACAACCTCGTCTTTCCGCCCGTCTCGCTGCCGACGATTTTCCGCGACAGACCCGAGGCGCTGAAGGTCCTCCAGAGCCGCTCGTTCCTCCAGACCCGGTCCTTCTTGCAGGTCGACGGGCCGTACACCGAGCGCGGACACGCCGCGGTGCTCGAGCTGATGCGCAACGCGAGCGGGCTCCTCGAGGCCGAGGCCTGGGTCGTGCCGCTCGGACCGGACGAGTCCCCGCGGCTCATCCCGGACCACCTCGCCGCCGTCGCGAAGCGGTACGAGACCGAATACATCCGGCAATGGTCCGCGTTCTTCGCCGATGTCGTGGTGAAGCAGCCGGCCGACGTCGACGACGCAATCGAGCTCTATCGCGTGCTCTCCACGACGCCCTATCCGGTGGGAAGGCTCATCGAGGTCCTCGAGAACGAGACCCAGTGGAAGAACCCGAACCCGCTCCTCGAGAACGACGCATTCAGGCGGGAGGCGAACCGTCGGTTCAACGCGAGGCTCTCGACCTATTCGAGGGGGCTCCGCTTCGACGTCGATCTCGGCGCGATCGGAAAGCAGCTCGACCTCGTCCCGGAGACCTTCCGGAGCGCGACCGGCTTTGTCGCCTCGAGCCGCGCCCGCGGGGGTGACTCGCGCATCTTCGAGCACGCGCGAGTCGTCCGCGAGCTCAGGCAGAAGCTCCTGGAGGCCAAGTCCAAAGACCCGGCGCTCGATCTCCGCGCGATGAAGGACTCCTTCGTCGCGGCCAAGGGCGAGGCGGAGCAGCTCCTCGGCGGCTACGACGCGAAGGCGCGTGAGCTGCTCGAGCACCTCCTCGTGGGCCCGCTGGACCTCGAGCGGCGCGCGGACCCGGAGGGCGCGCTGCCCGGTGCGCCCTCCGCGTGGCCGATGCCGACTCCGTGATCCTCCGGCTCATGTCCCGGTGGGGCGCTCGGGTGTTCCACTCGGTCGCCGTGCTAGTCTCCAGCTCGGATGGCAGCGCGAGCTCCCGCAACCGTCTCCTACGACGCCTACCGTGAGGCCGAGCGGGTGTCGGACCGGAAGCACGAGTACCGCGACGGCGCCATCGTGGCGATGTCGGGGGGGACCATCGAGCACGGCCGGCTCGGAGCCAAGCTGCTCGCGCTCCTCGGCGCGGCGCTCGAAGGGCGGCGGTGCACGGTCCTGTCATCGGATGTGCGCATCCGGGTCGCTGCGACGAACCGCGCGTTTTACCCGGACGGCAGCGTGGTCTGCGGGACGATCGATCGGGCGACGGACGACACAGACGCGATCACGAACCCGATCGTGGTGATCGAGGTCCTGTCGGACTCTACCGAGGGCTACGACCGAGGCGAGAAGGCACGCCACTACCGGGGCCTGACGTCGCTCCGCGAGTACGTGCTCGTGTCGCAGTCCGAGCAGCTCGTCGAGGTGTGGGAACCGGCGGGCCGCTCGTGGCGAACGCGGGAGCACTACGCCGGAGAGGTGGTCGTGTTGTCGTCGATCGACGTCAGCTTCGCGGTCGACGACCTCTACCGCGATCCGCTGCGCGGCGACGGCTGAGCGCGGGGAGTGAGCGTGCGCGGGCTACGTCTCGGGCACGAATGACTCGGGCGCCGTCGCGACCGACGACTCCGCCACGAGCGCGGTGCCGGCGCAGACTCGCACCCGGTTGCCGCGCCAGGTGACGTGCCGCTTGAACGGCGTCGCGGCCCAGACGGCGAGCATGACCACGTCGCGGAGCAGCGACGAGAGCAGCGGAACGTGGAGGCGCGACCGGCCGCGGAGGAGGAGCCAGCCACCGACGTCGCGGATGAGGAGCATCGCGGCGAGCCAGAGCGCGGCCCAGGCGTGACCGAGCGCGAGCCACGCGAGCGGCAGCACCGCGAGCGGGCTCGTCAGGGGCTCGAACGCGAAGTAGGCCGGTCGCAGGCGCATGCGCATCATCGACCAGCGGAGGTGGCGTTCGAAGAACGTCCTTAGGCCGATGGGCCCGATCACGTTCGTCAGCACGGTCGGCGCGATCGCCACGCGCTTGCCCGCCTCCTCGAACATCTTCGTGATCACGTAGTCCTCCGCGAGCACGTCGGCGACGCGGCGGAAGCCGCCCAGGCGGTTCAGCTCACGCATCGAGAAGAGCATCGACTTCCCGACGACGATCGCGTCCCCGACCATCGTCGGGAGCGAGATCCCCGCGGCGATGAAGCCGGTCAGCTGGACACACTCGAGGCTCGCGCCGACGGTGCCGGGGCCGTCACCCGCGAAGAGGTTCGTGACGAGCCCGACCTCGGGATCGCTCGCGCGCACCGCGCAGATCTCGGAGAGGTAGTGCTCCGGCGCGCGGACGTTGCTGTCGCTGACGAGGACGAGGTCGTGCGAGGCGTGGCCGGCCATTCCCAGCAGGTTCCGCACCTTCGGGTTGTGACCCTTGTTGCCGCGGTGCACGACCAGCTTCGCCGTGACCTCGGGGTGTGCGCCCATCAGCTCCCTGACGATGACAATGGCGGGGTCGTCCTCGCTCTCCACGCCGAACAGGAGCTCGAAGCGCGGGTGGTCCTGCTCGAAGAACGACTCGAGGTTCTCTCGCAGGCTCGGGTCTGCGCCACAGAGTGGCTTCAGGACGGTGACGGGCTCGAGTCGGTCACGTTCGATCGGTATCGAGATCGATCGTGTGGCGCGGGCCACCGCGACGGCACCCATGACCGTCCAGAGCGTCGAGATCGCGACGAAAGGGAGGGGGAGCAGCAAAGGAACCTCCTCGGTCGCTCGACGGGCAATGCCAGGTCCGTGCCGCTGTCCCGTCGGGTATTCGACGTGGTTTTCCACAGGGCACGCGGTTTCACGTGCGAGCTGCGCGAAGCGGCGTGCGCAGGGCTCGTGGAGCGCGAGTGAACGCGACGAGACCGACCGGTGAGACTCGTGACCGTTCTGTCATCGAGCGCCGTCGGTCCCGCGACCGGTCGCCTGTCGGCAGGCGAGAACCTCAGCAATTCACGGCGTTTGGCGCCTCCTGGGCTGGGCTGCGTAGCGGGCCGCGCACGACCGGGTAAATCGCCTCCCACTTGGAACGCCCGACGCTCGAGGCCGGCGCGCGGAAGACGGCCGTGTGTCCGCTCGACATCCGTCTCGTCGTCCGCAATGATCCATCATCATGACGTCGCCGGCGCGTTCGCGTCATCGCTACACGTACGAGGAGTACCTCGCGTACGAACGCGACAGCGGGCTCAAGCACGAGTTCGAGGACGGCGAGATCTACGCGATGGCGGGAGGCTCGCGCCGCCACAACGCGCTCGCGTCGAGGATCTCGGCGGCCATCGAGGCCGGACGGAGACCGGAGTGCGTGGCGTTTCAGTCCGATCAGAAGGTGCGGGTCCTGGCCACGGGCAAGGCGACCTACCCGGACGCCTCGCTCGTCTGCGGCGCGATCGAAGGCGATCCTTCGGACCCCACGGGTGCGACGATCACGAACCCGAGCCTCCTCGTCGAGGTCCTCTCGCCGTCGACCGAACAAGACGATCGCGGCAGCAAGTGGCAGCACTACCAGCTGATCGGCGCGCTCCGTGAGTACGTGCTCGTCAGTCAATCCGAGCCGCGCATCGAGGTCTACAGGCGTCTCGAGCCTGGAGGCTGGGCGTACGAGGTGTTCACCTCCGGCAGTGTGCAGCTCGTGACCGGCGCGGTCATCGACGTCGCTGCGCTCTACGCGCATCTGCCGGACTGAGCTCAGCTGTCCGGCTTCTCGGGCGCGGCGTTCTTCGGCTCCTTCGCGCCGCCGGTCTCGCCGAAGACGAAGAGGAGCTCGTTCGCCTGCGCGTACGACTCGGTGCTGCCGAAGCGCGGGTTCATGTCGCGCACCCAATACACCTCGCCCGAGACGAGCGCGTCGTTCGGGTTGCCGGTGCGCTCGGGCAAGCGCCGCATGTAGTCGATCATGGAGTCGCGGTACTGCTTGTTGCCGCCCATGTGCATGCGGTTGAAGTAGTCGCTCCAGATCTGGTTGTAGCCGTAGCTCTTGACGTGGAGCAGGTCGAAGCTCGGCTTCTCGTTCCAGAAGGGGTCGACGTGGCGGCCGTCCACCGTGATCGCGTCCACGATGATGGTGCCGTCATCCATGACGGGGTTGGGCGAGAACATGAACCAGCCCTGGAGGAACCGCGGCTTGTGGGTGAGGAGGCGCGTCGCCTCCGGCTGCACGTCCGCGTTGGTGCCGACCTTCTCGGCGGCCCACTTCACCGCCTGGCCCCAGGGCTTCTTGGTGGACCAGAGCTCCACGAGCGCCTGGTTGATCGCGGCGAGGAACATGGCCGCGCAGAGGACCTCGCGGGTGATGCCGCCGAGCTTCTTCAGGTGGTAGCGGAGCGGCGACGTCTCCACGCCCGCGGGCAGGCTCGTGCCGAGCCCGAAGAGCTTCGAGGCGCGGCCCTTCGCCCAGCCGAGCAGGGCGTTCGTCGCGCCCGCGAGGATGGCGAAGCGGCCGTCGAACATCCACGCGAAGGCGGGACCGATGGGCAAGGCGAGGACGATCGCGCCGATGGCGCGGCTGCCCGTGAGCGTCTTGCCGTCGGCCGTGAGGACGACGATACGCTCGGCGCGCTCCGCCTCGGCCGCTTCGTCGAAGCCGATGAGGCTGAAGCGATCGAGCCGGGCGAGGACGCGACAGAAGAAGAGCGCGGCGCCCGACCTCGGATCGAAGACGACGGTGATCTCGCGCGCCTTCTTCTTCATGGCCGCGATGGTGACCTCCCAGTCCTCGTAGGCGAAGAGGAGGGTGCTCATGATGCAGAGCGCCCACGCGAACGGTCCGAGCACGAACGTCGAGCCGAACCCGATGTGGAGGAAGTTCATGAGGACGATCGCGAGGCGCCGCAGCCAGAGGCGCACGTCGAGGTCCCACACGACGACCTTCGGGAGGGTGACGCAGAACGGCAGCGCCGCTTCGGAGAAGACGACGAGCGCCGTCATCGCCCGGTACACGAACGGCGGCACGTACTCGCGCGTCACGCCGATGAGCGGGTTGACCATGCGGTCGACCCACATGACGTAGTGGACCGCGGTGAAGTCCTTCTTCCAGGCGGGGCCGGTCTTGTGGACGACGTTGAAGTAGTAGACGACCGCGATCTGGAAGGCGACGACGAGCCCGACGAGCGAGAAGAAGGGCTTGAGCCGGAAGTCTTCGAGCAGGTCGCTCCGGTCGTTGAGCTCCGCGGCGCTGGTCTCGCGCTTCCGGCGCATCGACGCGAGCATCGCGTCCACGCTGAAGCGATCACCGAGCGGGAGGAACGCCGTCCACAAGAGCAGGAGGTTGTGGATGACGTATCCGCCATTTTCGATGAGCAGGACGCGCCCGTTCATGCTCGTCACGAAGACGACCGAAAGGATCTGCGCGATCTTCGTTTTGTAGCCGACGAAGAGGCAGACGTACGTCGCCAGGATGACGAAGAAGAGGACCCAGAGCTCAGGCCCGCTCGTGAAGCCGTGGAGGAGCGAGAAGCCGCCCGCGCTCGGACGGTTGAGGACGACCCAGCTCGGCAGCACGCCCTTGTCGCCGAACATCGCCTCCCAGTCGACCCCGCGACGGAAGAGGTCCGTGATGAGGAACCACCCGAGCAAGATGCGGGTGAGACCGAGCGTGCGGCGGTCGAACGCGAAGTACGACTTGTCGATCGCGCGGATGGCGAGGACGAGCGGTGCTACAATCGCGAGGATGATGAGCGGCGCAAGAAATTCGCCGCCCGAGAGCGACGACGAAGCAAAGAGCACGGAGTTCATGTGAGCACGGCTTCCCGTCGAGGACCTTACGTAGCATAACTCGCATCATGACCACCGAGAGAGCGGAGTCAGAGGAAGCCGGCACGGCGCTCGACGAGGAGTCACCCGGCGACATCCGCCGTGCGTTCGTGTGGATCACCGCCCTCGCGGGCGTCGTCCTGCTCCTCCCCAGGCAATGGTGGAGCGCGGTGATTTGCTTCGCCTTCTCGGCGTCGATCCTCGTCGCGCACCTCGTGCTCAGGCGACGCGGCCGCTGACCGAAGGCTTC
>JAEUKE010000136.1 GCA_016794345.1 Myxococcales bacterium | reverse complement strand
AGACAACGACTCCGACGGCTTCGTCGACTGCCAGGACGACGAGTGCTCGGCCGAGGCCGCCTGCACCGATCCTTGCTCGGCCGCCCAGCTCCTCACGATCCCGGACTACGCGTCGGGCAACAACATCGCGGGCGGCCCCTCCGTCCTCGCGCCCTCGTGCACGGCGACGACCGGTCCGGAGCTCGTCTTCCAGGTCACCGCGCAGCTCACCGACAACCTGACGGTCTCGTTCAGCCCGTGGGGCGGCTTCGACGGCAGCGTCTCCATCCGCACCGTGTGCAACGACCCGGCGACCGAGATCGCGTGTGTGAACAACAACGGCTCCGGCCAGACGGAGAACGTGTCGATCCCCGCCGTGCAGGGCACCACGTATTACATCATCGCGGAGGGCACCTCGCCGAGCGCAAACGGCTTCTGGGATCTCCAGGTCGATCAGCCGCTCCCCGAGAGCTCCTGCGACTTCCAGTTCGACGACGACTTCGACGGCTACCTCGACTGCGACGACCCCTCGAACTGCAAGGGTCAGAGCTTCGAGTGCTCGCCTGGCCCGGGCACGCTCGGGACGTCGTGTTTCCAGAACAACCAGTGCGCCGCGAACGACGGCGACCCGATCTGCCTGAACTGGAACCAGGGCTTCAACAACGGGTACTGCTCGGAGTTCTGCGCGACCAGCGCGGACTGCACGAACGGCACCTGCGTGGACATCAACATCTCGGTCCACGGCGTCTGCTTCAAGAACTGCGCGTCGTTCAACGACTGCCCGGCCGGCACGAGCTGCGTCGACATCGGCGTGGGGCAGACCGTCTGCTCGATCCCGCCGGAGATCAGCTGCCAGGACTGGGGCGACGACGACGCCGACAACCTCATCGACTGCGAGGACCCATCGGCGTGCAAGGGCATCTCGCCGAACTGCACCTCGGGCCCGGTTCCGCCGGGCGGGCCGTGCCAGATCCACAACCAGTGCACGGCGTCCGACGGTGACCCGTATTGCGAGAAGTTCTGGCCGGGCGGCTACTGCACCGAGTTCTGCGATCTCGGCCTGAACGACTGCGCGGCGGGCTCGGTTTGCACGAACTACCTGTTCTTCCCGAGCGGCAACGGCACCTGCATGGATGAGTGCGTCAACCAGTCGGATTGCCGGCCGGGCTACTTCTGTCAGCCTTGGAACAACACGTCCATCTGCGTGCCCTGAGGCGCGCTCCCGTCTTTTTCACTCCCTTCTTCCTCGTCTCTTCTCGGAGGTCTCCCATGCTCGTCACGCGAAGACTCTCGATCGCGTACTCGCTCCTGCTCTGCGCCGCGTGCAGCGCCGCGGGTAACGGCGGCAGCGGCGGGGCAGGCGAAGGAGCCTCCAGCCAGGGCGGCAGCGGCGGCGGGACGACCACCGCCGTCACCACCGGCACCGGCGCGCAGGGCGGCGGCTTCAACGTCGGCGGCGGGACGGGGCAGGGCGGTGGCATCACCTGCACGCCGGGCGGCCCCGACGACGACGTCGATCAAGACGGTTTCACCCCCAACCAAGGCGACTGCGAGGACTGCGACCCCAACCGCAACCCCAACGCCATCGAGGTCCCGACCGAGATGGGGCAGACCCCGTTCGACGAGGACTGCGACGACGAGATCGACGAGCCCGAAGATCCGCCGTGTGACACCGGCATCGCGATCGACGACATGGATCCGCTGCTCTCGGCGACCGCGATCGATCTCTGCAAGGTCTCGTCCGGTCCTGACGACTGGGGTGTGGTCAGCGCCAAGTGGGTCCTCGCGGACGGCACCGACCCGGTCGGCCTCACGCCTTCGCAGCTCCAGGGCTTCCACCTCGGGCACGGCTTCTTGCCGGCGTTCGGCGCCAACGTGGACGTGCGCCGCGGCGAGCGCATGCTCGTGGTCTCGAGCGGCGCCGCGCGGCAGCCGTCCGACCCGGGCTACCAGTCGACAGGCAACTTCGACAAGGGCTACACCTCGGGTCATCCGCAGGGCTTCCCGAAGGAGTCGCCGGCGTGCCCGGGGTCGATCACGGGCCAACCGCACGACTCCACGGGCGTCGAGATCACGGTGCGCACGCCGTCGAACGCGACCGGCTTTTCGTTCGACTTCGACTTCTTCACCTACGAGTGGCCGGGCTTCGTCTGCTCCACGTACAACGACTTCTTCGTCGCGATCCTCGACCCGATCCCGATGAACCAGACCGACGGGAACATCTCGTTCGACTCGGCCGGCAACCCGGTCAGCGTGAACAACGCCTTGCTCGAGGTGTGCGGCTGCCCCGGCAACCCGCCGAACCCGTGCATGGCGGGCGGCAAGATCTTCAACTGCTCGCTCGGCAACATCGAGCTCATCCAGACCGGCTTCGGCTTCGACACCGAGTTCGGGCAGGACCACGGCTCGACTAGCTGGCTGCGCACGCAGGCGCCGGTCGAGGGCGGCACGGAGATGAAGCTCCGCCTGGCGACCTACGACTCGGGCGACGGCGTCCTCAACTCGACGACGTTGGTCGACAACTTCAAATGGATCGCCAAACCCGGCGTGATGGTGGGCACGAACCCCGTGCCCGAATGACGCAATCGCCAGCCCGGAGGGTCTTCGCATGATCACACGTTCGTCATTGACCGTCGCGCCGATCTTGGTCCTCGTCGCTTGCAGCGCCGCGCCGAGCAGCAGCGGCGGTGGCGGGGCCGGCGAAGGGGCCTCCAGCCAGGGCGGCGCCGGCGGCGGGACGACGACCGTCGTCACCACCGGCGCCGGCGCGCAGGGCGGCGGCTTCAACGTGGGTGGAGGAAACGGGCAGGGCGGCGGCATCACGTGCACGCCCGGCGGGCCCGACGACGACGTCGATCAGGACGGCTTCACCCCGAACCAGGGTGACTGCGAGGACTGCGACCCCAACCGCAACCCCAACGCCATCGAGGTCCCGACCGAGATGGGGCAGACCCCGTTCGACGAGGACTGCGACGACGAGATCGACGAGCCCGAGGAGCCGCCCTGCGACGCGGGGATCGCGATCGACGAGATGGATCCGCTCAAGGCCGCCACGGCCGTCGACATCTGCAAGGCCTCCACCGGCCCGAACAACTGGGGCGTCGTGAGCGCCAAGTGGGTCCTGGCGGATGGCACCGACCCCGTGAACCTGCCGGCTTCGCAGCTGCAGGCCTTCCACCTGGGCCACGGCTTCCTGCCGCAGTTCGGCGCCAACGTCGACGTGAGGCGCGGCGATCGGATGCTCGTGGTCTCGAGCGGCTCGGCGCGCCAGCCGAGCGATCCGGGCTACCAGAACGTGAGCGGGTTCTCCAAGGGCTACACCTCGGGTCACCCGCAGGGCTTCCCCAAGGAGTCGCCCGCCTGCCCGGGCTCGATCACGGGTGAGCCCCACGACTCGACCGGCGTCGCGATCACGCTCCGCACGCCGTCGAACGCAACGGGCTTCTCGTTCGACTTCGACTTCTTCACCTACGAGTGGCCGGGCTACGTCTGCTCCACGTTCAACGACTTCTTCGTCGCCATCCTCTCGCCGATGCCGATGAACCAGACCGACGGGAACATCTCGTTCGACTCGGCCGGCAACCCCGTCAGCGTGAACAACGCCTTGCTCGAGGTGTGTGGCTGCCCTGGCAACCCGCCGAACCCGTGTATGGCGGGCGGCAAGATCTTCAACTGCTCGCTCGGCAACATCGAGCTCATCCAGACCGGCTTCGGGTTCGACAGCAACCCGGGCTTCCCGCAGGACCACGGCTCGACGAGCTGGCTCCGCACGCAAGCGCCGGTCGAGGGCAACGCGGAGATCGAGATCCGCTTCGCGACCTACGACTCCGGCGACGGCGTGCTCGACTCGACGACCCTGGTCGACAACTTCAAGTGGATCGCCAAGCCGGGCGTGATGGTCGGCACCAACCCCGTGCCGGAGTGATCGCGGTCCCCCCTCCGCCCGCGGAGGGGGGAAGGGGGGAGGAATCCACGGGGAACCGCTGGAAGCCTCGAGAGACGGCCTCCGGCCCCCTCCTCTTCGTCACCCCTTCCGGAACGCCCGCATGAAGTCGACGAGCTGCTCGACCCACGTGAGCGGCACGGCGTTGTAGAGGCTCGCGCGGATGCCGCCGGTCGAGCGGTGGCCGGCCAGGCCCACCATGTTCGCCTTGGCGGCGTCGGCCACGAACTTCTTCTCGAGCTCCTCCGAGGGCAGCCGGAAGACGACGTTCATCCGGCTGCGCGAGGCCTTCTCGACCGGCGCCTTGTAGTAGTCGCTCATCTCGTCGAGCGCGCCGTAGAGGGCGCTCGCCTTCGCCTCGTTCTGTCTCTCGATCGCGTCGATGCCGATCTCGGCCAGGTGCGCGAGGACGTTGCGGACGAGGTAGATCGCGAACGTGGGCGGCGTGTTGTAGAGGCTGTTGTTCTTGGCGAACGTCTCGTACCGGAAAATGACGGGGATGTCTTTCCGGGCAGCCGCCACGGCGTCCTTCTTCACGATGACGAGCGTGACGCCGGAGGGACCGATGTTCTTCTGCGCGCCCGCATAGATGAGCGTGAACTTCGAGACGTCGATCCGGCGGCCCAGGATGTCGCTCGACATGTCGCAGACGAGCGGCGCCTTCACCTCGGGGAAGGCCTGCCACTGCGTCCCGAAGAGCGTGTTGTTGCTCGTGAGGTGCACGTACGCCGCCTTGTCGTCGAGCGCGAGCTCCTCCGGCTTGGGGATGCGCCTGTAGCGCTTCTCCTCCTCGGTGGTCGCGGCCACGCGCACGGTGCCGATCCGGCCGGCCTCTTCGTACGCCTTCTCGCTCCAGCCGCCGGTGATCACGTAGTCCGCGCTCTGCCCGGGGGGGAGGAGGTTGAGCGGAATCATGGCGAACTGGTGGCTCGCGCCGCCTTGCAGGAAGAGCACCTCGTAGCTCTCCGGGATCCCGAGCAGCGAGCGCAGGAGGCCGATGGCCTCGTTGTGCACCGCCTCGTACGCCTTGCCGCGGTGCGAGTGCTCGATGATCGACATCCCCGTGCCCTCGAAATCGAGGAGCTCGCGCTGGGCGCGCTCGAGCGCGGCGATCGGGAGGGACGCGGGACCGGCGTTGAAGTTGAGGACGCGTGCCATCGGGTCGAACGGTATCACGTTGGCTGTTGCGTGTTGCCGGTCGGCTGTTCTCTCCTTCTGTCCGGTGGCCTCCCTCCCCATCCTCGAGCTCGCGCCTGGCCTGACCCGTCGCCCGTTTCTGCCGATCGTGGCCCGACCCACGCCGATCGAACGGCTGCCCGCCTACGGCGAGCGCGTGTGGGTGAAGCGCGACGACCTGGCGTCCCCGCTTTATGGCGGGAACAAGATCCGCCGCTGGGAGTGGCTGCTCGCCGACGCGATCGATCGAGGCAAGACCGAGCTCTTGACGGTCGGCGGGCTTGGATCGACCCAGGTGACGAGCCTCATCGTCCACGGAGCCCACGCGGGGCTTCGTGTGACCGGGGTCCTCTTCGATCAGCCCGACACGCCCTTCGTCCACGAGGCGCTCTCGCTCGACGCGGCGCGAGGCGGCGCGATCATCAGGGCCGGCGGATACGGCGGGACCACGCTCGCCACCTTGCGCGAGCTCGTCCGGCGACGCTCACGCGCCGCGTTCGTGGCGCCCGGCGCGTCGGGGCCGCTGGCGAACGTGGCCTACGTCGACGCGATGCTCGAGCTCGGCCTGCAGGTCGCGCGGGGCGAGGCGCCGCGGCCCGATCGCATCGTCGTTGCCTGCGGGAGCGGCGGCACGGCCGTCGGTCTGGCGCTGGGGGCGGCCATTCTCGGTTGGCCGACCAGGATTACGGCCGTCCGGATCACCTCGTTCGTGGTGTCGAACCCCGCGACCCTGGGCGCCTTGGCCGCGGGCACGAAGCGCCTCCTCGCGCGGGAGGGCTTGCGCGAGGAGATCGGTCCGCTCGCGCTCGAGATGGATCACCGCTTCGTCGGCGAGGGCTACGGCTACGGCACGCCCGAGGCCGAGCGCGGGGCGGAGAAGTACGAAGCGCTCTTCGGCGCGCCGGGCGAGGTGACCTATTCCGGCAAGTCGATGGCGGCGCTCGAGCGCGTGGTGGCCGAGCACCCCAGCGAGACGATCGTGCTCTGGAACACGCTGTCGACCACCGGGCGCGCGACCACCGGGCGCGGCCCCGAGCTCAGGGCATCGGCGGGTACGCCGGGCCGAAGCTCGAGCTCTGGTTGTTGACGATGAGCGGCGTCTTCTGGCTCGCGTCCGCGTAGATCGGCTGGACGATGCAGGTGTTCTGACATTCGTCCTGCTTGAAGATCACGTCCGCGACGAGCCACATCTTGTCTTGATCGCTCGCGCCGCTCCACGTCACGGGCGACTCCGGCGTGTTGAAGCCGAACGTCCCGAGCTCCGCCGCCTGCTTGCCCTCGCAGAAGATCTTCACGTTCGGCCGCGTCGTGCCCGTGTAGGAGCTCGTGCCGGGGTAATAGTGGACGCCGATGCGGATCCACTGATCCTTCGGGGGGAAGTCGACGTTGATGTTCTCCGGCGCGCAGTAGCTGCCGCTGTTCGGTTCCGAGACCGACGGATCGCAGGTGATGTTGTCGAGATCGAGGCGCGGGCTGTGGCAGCCCATCGGCCCGGGGAACTCCTGCCACTCCGCGCCCGCGCCCTGCGGCGCGTAATAACAGAGGTCTTCCTGGTCGTTCGGGGCGTCGTACCAGTTGACCGGATCGGGCGGCACGTTGCCGGGCGGGAACCACTCCGGCTGATCGCCGAACGGGAAGAGGAAGCTGAACGCCTTGCAGTTCGCGAAGCCGCAGTCTTGTGGGGCGCCGCTCGTGGCCCACGCCGTCGTCGTCATCGGCTCGTGCATGTGCAGGTCGAGGTCCGTCGTGTCGATGCCGGGCGGGTAGTTCCACGTGAGCTCGACGCGGAGGCCGCGCGCGCCGACGTAGAGCGGGAACTCGCAGGTCTCCATCTGGCCGTTCACGGTCTTCGTGTAGAGGACCGAATATTCGCCCGACTGGAGCGGCTGGTAGCTCGAGAGGCCGCTGACGGCCGGGCAGGGCATCACGCCAGGCGGGCAGGTGACGTCGAACTGCTCCGCCATCGCGTTGTCGTCGAACGTGCCGGTGCCCATCTTCAGGTCGACCGTCTGGAACGGGACGGCGCTGATCGGGTGGCAGCCCAGCGGATCGCTGGTGAAGCAGCTGTCCTTCGCGTGGCTCCCGCCGATGCATGGCCCCCAGGTGCCGAACTCGGTGCACTGCATGGTGCCCGGGAAACACCCCGGCGACGCAGCGTAGCTGGGGTCGCCCAGGAAGCAGCTCGACGACTGACCGCCGCTGCAGGGGCAGTCTTCGTCGGCGGCGTTGTCGCAGTCGTTGTCGAGGCCGTCGCCGCAGATCTCCTCCGGGCCGCACTCGCTCCCGCAAGGATTGATGATCGTGCCGCCCTCGCCGCCGTTGCCGCCGGAGCCGGTGGTGAACGTGCCCGTGCTGCCGCCCGAGCCCGGACCGCCGCCCGTGTTGCTCCCCGTGCCGGTCGACTTGCTGCTCGAGCCGGACCCGCCTCCGCCGGGCTCGTCGTCGACCCCGGCGGAGCAAGCGAGGAAAGGCAGGGCACCGAAGAAAGTAAGAACAAGCCTCTTCATGACAGCCTCGTGATCGACTGGTCGGGGAGACAGATCGAGCGAGGGGATGCCCGGGAGCACCTGCCCCGCTCGAGAGCGGTTCGTATCAGGGCAACGGCGCGTACGGCGTGCCGAACTGCGAGCTCAGCTGCGACTCGGTGTAGTAGAGCGGGTTCTGCAGGCCGTCGGCGTTGTCGTTGTCGTAGAGGGGCCGAACGACGCAGTCGACCTCCGAGCACTCGTCCTCGACGAAGGCGACGTCCGCCACCATCCACCATTTGCGGCCCTGGGACGAGTCCCAGACGATGGGCGACTCCGGGACGTGGAAGCCGGTCGTGCCGAGCTCGGCGCGGAGCGCGCCGTTGCAGAAGATCTTCACGTTCGGCGTGATGCCGTTCGCCGGGAAGCTCGAGAACATGAACGCGCCGACGCGCATCCACTGGTTCTTGGGCGGGTAGTCGATGTTGATGTTCTCGGGCGAGCAGAAATTCGACGAGGTGGGGTCGGTCGTCGACAGGGTGCAGGAGATGTTGTCGACGTCGAGACGCGGGTTGTGGCAGCCGTTGGGGCCGCCCTGCCACGTCGCGCCGTACCCCTGCGGGGAGTAGTAGCAGAGGTTCTCCTCGAACACGGGGGCCAGGTACCAGTTCACCGGGTCCGGGATCATGTTGTTGGCCGGGAACCAGGTGGGCGCGTTCGACGACAGGGTGGGCACGAAGCTGTAGGCCTTGCAGTTGCCGTAGCCGCAGTCCTGCGTGGCGCCGCCCACGGACCACGCCGTCGTCGTCATCGGCTCGTGCAGGTGGAGGTCGATGTCCTGGCCCGAGCTACCCCAGTTCCACGAGAGCTCCACGCGGAGGCCCTTGGCGCCGACGTAGAGCGGGAACTCGCAGGTATCCATCCCGCCGCCCATCACCGTCTTCGTGTACGTGACGGTGTATTCGCCCGACTGGAGCGCCTGGAAGTCGGTGCCGCTCACGGCGGGGCAGGGGCTCACGCCCATGGGGCAGGCGACCGTGAAGGTGCTCGTGATCGCGTCCGAGCTGAAGGTGCCGGTGCCCGTGAGCAGATCCACCGTCTGGAAGGGGACCGCGTTGATCGGGTGGCAGGCCTGCGTGCTCTGGTTGAAGCACTGGTCCACCGCGTCCGCGTGGCTACCGCCGAGGCAGGGGCCCCACGTGCCGTTCTCCGTGCACGACATGTTCCCGGGCTGGCAGGTCGGGAACATCGGGTCGTTGAGGTACGACGGATCGCCCTTGAAGCAGCTCGAGTTTTCGCCCGCGCCGCACTGGCACCCTTCGTCGACCTCCCCGTTGCAGTTGTTGTCGATGCCGCGCCCGGGGCCGTCGCAGATCTCCACCGGACCGCACTCGGTGCCGCACGGGTTGATGATGGTGCCGCCCTCGCCGCCCTCGCCCCCGCCGGAGGTGACGAAGCCGCCGCCCGCGTTCTGGGTCGTCGAGCCGCCGCCGGTCGTGTTCGTCGAGCCGCCGGCGCCGCCGTCGTTGCCCGACGTGGTGCTGGGAGACTCCCCGCCCACCTCGTCTTCGGCGCCCGCGGAGCAGCCGGCGTATTGGCCCACGAAGGGCACGCCAAGGACCAGCAAGAGCGCCAGACGAGAACGGGACATGCGGATCATCGGACCTCCAAGAAGGCGGAGCAGGCAGCCGGGCAAAAAGAAAAAAAGCCAGATACTAACAGGCGCCGTGCGCCACGCGCGATGTTACCACGCGGGGCGACCGATCGCCCCGGATATGTCACTTCTTCGCGAAGCTCGTCACGAGCTCGTCGAACCCGCCGCGCGCGGCCTCCACCGTCTTCTTGGGGCCCGTGAGCTTGAAGAAGTGGGCGTCGCCGCCCGCCTCCACGATCGCTGCGAGCATGGCGAAACCTTGCTTCGGTCCGCTCCCGGCCTGGCCGGGCATCGCCATGCCCTGGAAGGTGCCTTCGAGCTCCACCACGGTGACCTTCAGATCGCCCGAGGAACGGTCCGACCGCTTGGGCGCGGGCGAGCCCTCGAACTGCGAAGACCACCGCGAGATGTTCGACTCGATGTCCCCGCCGACCCGTGTGACGGTCATCTCGCCGTCGTCCGCGTCGCCCTCGGCCTTCGGGATGCGGTAGGTCGCGAGCCGCATCGGGCTCGGGTGCTCCACGAGCGGCCAGCCCTCCGGCGCCTTCCAGGCGATCGAGCTCTCCTTCGACTTGGCGCCGCCGCCGAGACCCCCGTGGGGGTTCTCGGGCGGAGCCATGGTGGCCGCGGAGCCGGCCGGGCCAGGCTTCGCGCCCTCCTTCGCCGGAGGGACGTTGGGGTTCGAGTCGCACGCGACGAGGAACACGAACGCCAGAGCGAGCACCCCCTCCGCGCTGCGGAGGGGGGCAGGGGGGAGGAACCCACGGGGAGAAGGTAGAAGTTCGCGCTTGGCTGACAGTTTTGTCATGTTCCGCATTCTCGTTCTCGGGGCTCAGTACCCCTGGGTCTTGGAGATGATCTCGTTCATGATCTCGCGCGTCCCTCCGCCGATGGGGTAGAGGCGCGCGTCGCGGTAGAGCCGCTCCACCAGGCTCTCGCGCATGTAGCCGTAGCCGCCGTGGATCTGCACGGCCTGATCCGCGACGAAGCCGAGCATGTCCGTCGCGGAGTTTTTTGCCATCGCGGCGAGCGACGTCACCTGCTCGCCGCGCTCGAGGCGGACGACGCACTCGCCGAGCAGCGCGCGGGCCGCGGCGATTTGCGTCGCCATGTCCGCGAGCTTGTGGCGCGTGACCTGGAAGCCCGTGAGCGGCTTGCCGAACGCGACGCGCTCGCGGGCGTACCGCACCGACTCGCGGTGGCAGAGCTCCGCGATGGCGACACACTGCCCCGCGAGGAAGAGCCGCTCGGTCGCGAAGTTCATCATGATGGGCACGAAGCCCTGGTTCTCCTCGCCGATCAGGTTCGCAGCCGGGACGCGGCAGCCGTCGAACGACAGCTCCGCCGTGTCCGAGGCCCACCAGCCGGTCTTCTTCAGCTTCTTGCTGACGCTGAAGCCTGGCGTCCCGCGCTCGATGACGAGCAAGCTCACGCCGCCGTGACCGGGCCCGCCGGTGCGGACCGCGGCGGTCACGAAGTCCGCTCGGCAGCCGGAGGTGATGAACGTCTTGCTGCCGCTCACGACGTAGACGTCGCCCTCGCGGACGGCGCGGGTCGTCAGGCCGGCGACGTCGCTCCCGCCTCCCGGCTCGGTGATGGCGAGCGCGGCGACCTTCTCGCCGCGTACCACCGGCTTCACGAAGCGCTCCTTCTGTGCGTCCGTGCCGAACCGGATGATGGGGGGCAGGGCGATGCCGTGGCTTCCGAGCCCCACCACGACGCCGACGTTGTGGCCTTCGAGCACCAGCTCTTCGCTGACCGCGAGGACGTGGGAGAGCCCGCCACCTCCGCCCCCTACGTCCTCCGGGTAGCCGACGCCGAGGATGCCCGACTCGGCCGCGAGCCGGTAGAGCTCGAGCGGGAACTCCTCCGCCTCGTCCCACGCATGGGCAAATGGGTGGATGTGCTTTCGCGCAAAGCGGCGAGCTTGTTCGCGAAGCGCCGCGTGCTCCTCGGTCTCGTAGAACACGTCTGGCCTCCTCTCTCGTTTCTCTTGCACCCCGACCGGGGTGCGTCAGCCGCCTCAGCCGCCGCCGGCTTTGGGGGCGGCAGGCATGGCCGCTCCAGCGCCGCCCGGGGCTCCAGCGCCCCGGGCCCCGGCCGCTCCGCCAGCGGGTGCCGCAGGG
Source organism: Myxococcales bacterium (assembly GCA_016794345.1). Classification (GTDB taxonomy): domain Bacteria; phylum Myxococcota_A; class Polyangia; order Polyangiales; family Polyangiaceae; genus Xiheicaenibacterium; species Xiheicaenibacterium phototrophicum. Next base: position 98,934 of record JAEUKE010000136.1, on the reverse strand, counting down.
GCAGCCGCCTCGGGGGCGGGCTCGGGAGCCTTGGGCCTCGGCGGCTCCTTCCGAATCGTGATGGCGTTGGGTTCGGTCAGCGATTCACAGCCGACCGAGAAGGTGACGAGCCCGAGCGCGAACAGGGCCGAGAAAACTCGGGAGGCTTGGGGGCCCCACCCGAAACGGCTCGCGGAGAGTCTGCGCATGGGGCCTTCTTCTAGCACATCGTCGCCGGACGGAAACGAGGGCGTGCTACGAATGGGGGCCCGCCCGACAGGACTCCCCCATGGATCCGCGCTTTCGCGCCAGCTACAACGCCGTCTTCTCCGACGCCTTCTACAAAGAGTTCCTCTCCGCCTTCGAGGCGAGGGTGGGCTCGCCCATCCCGTACCGCGTCGCCGAGACGCCGTTCTTCGTCCCGGACGCGCTCCGCGATCGCCTCGCCCAGCACGCCCGCGAGATCCTGCGGCTCGCCATCTCCCCGGCGGCGATCGAGGCCGGCAAGCGGGCGATCCCCAAGGATCTCGATGCGCCCAACATGACGGATCTGCCAGACTGCGTGCAGATCGACTTCGCCGTCGTGCAAGGGGAGGACGGCGAGCTCGACGGGCGCGTGGTGGAGCTGCAAGCGTTCCCTTCGCTCTACGCCCTCATGGCGCTGAAGCTCCAGGTGATAAGCGAGCTGATGGCGAAGAAGAGCGAGTCGCTGAAGCGCAACTGGTCGATCTTCTACGACGGGCTCGACGCGGACGGCTTCACGGCGCGGCTGAAGAGCGCGGTCGTCCGGGACGAAGATCCGGAGGAGGTCGTCCTGCTCGATCTGACGCCCGAGCGGCAGAAGACGTACCCCGATTTCGCGGCGACGAAGATCCTCCTGGGCGTGGACGCGGTCTGCCCGACCAAGCTGAAGAAGCAGGGCAAGCGGCTCTTCCGCGAGAAAGACGGCCGGCTCGTCCCCGTGAAGCGCATCTACAACCGCGTCGTCTTCGACGAGCTGGCGAAGGCGAACGTCGAGCTGCCCTTTTCGTACACCGAAGAGCTGGACGTGAGCTGGTGCTCCCACCCGAACTGGTACTGGGTGATCTCGAAGGACACGTTGCCCCGCCTCGAGCACCGCGCCGTCCCGCGCGCGCAGACGCTCTCGCGGATCGGCTCGGACGTCCCGGACGATCTCTCCGGGTACGTGCTCAAGCCCCTCTTCTCGTTCGCCGGCAGCGGCGTCGTGGTCGACCCGACCCACGAGGACATCGCCAACATCCCCGAGGAGCAGCGCGACGGGTGGCTCCTGCAGGAGAAGATCACCTACCACCCCGGCATCCGCATGCCGGATGACAACCGCGTGAAGGCGGAGGTGCGGATGATGTTCCTGCGCGGCGCCGGAGACGCGGAGCCGCGCCTCACGCTGAACCTGGTGCGCCTCTCGCGAGGCAAGATGCTCGGGGTCGACCAGAACAAGAACCTCACGTGGGTCGGCGGCTCGATCGGCCTGTTCGACGGGCCCGGTCAGTAGGCCGACGCGGGCAGCCGGAGCACGAAGGACTTCTGCTCGAAAGTGCTCGCGTTCAGGGCGACGCCGAGAAGAACAGAACCGTCATTGGATGCGGCCAAGACGGCGGTGAGCGCGAGGTCCGAACACTCCGCTCTCGCCCGATGAAGCCATGATCGACACTTCCACGCTGCGGGCATCGTCCCTTCTGGGTTTCTTCCTCCTCGTCGGCTGCGCTGCACGCGAAGAGGCGTTGGTGCGGCTGGTTCCGGAGGAGCTCGCGTTGGCGAAGGAGACCGGAGCGAAGCTCTGCGCCGAAGACGGGACGAGCTTTCCCGCTGCGGCCGTGAGCCCCGTGAGCCGCCAGCGGCTCACGGGCGATGGCACGGAACTCTACACCGTCGGTCCGGTCGCGGAGCCACCGCCGTCGCCATTCCTGATCTCGGGTCTGGTCCTGGGGGGCACGGGCCTCTTGGGGATCGTCGTGTCGGGCGTGGCGGCCACGCCGTGCCTCGGCCCAGCCGGATGCGACCTGCCCGGATGGGTGGAGCCGCTGGCGTGGACGAGCCTCGGCGTGGCGCTGACTGGCGGCGTGCTCTTGATCGTCTACGCGGCGGACCCCGACCTCGGCCGCTTCAAAGGCACTGACGTGCGGGACCTCGGCGAGGCTGGTATCTGCAAGTAGCCGGCACCAGATCAGCTGGCAGCCGAGCGGAGCGGGTGGGCGAGGGCGAGCGCCCACGAGCCGCCGATGACCGCGAGGGCGAGCGCGCCCATGGCCAGCTGCCCCCAGCGGCCGGAGGCGCGGGAGCGACGGGCGAAGAGCGCGAACGGCAAGCCGACCAGGATGCCCGCGCCGAGGCCCCAGGCGTGCGCCCAGATGTCCGAGCTGGGGCTGGAGCCGAGCGTGCCGAGCAGCGCGAGACCGCCGACGAGGGGGGAGGCGTACTCCGTCCAGTGGCGGGACGACTCGGGCGTGAGGATGTGGCGGCCCCCGAGGATGAGCTGCGTCGTCGCCAGGAGGCCGACCGCGCCGAAGACGGCGGTGGAGGCGCCGATGGATGCGTGCGGCTCCCCGAGCGACGAATAGAAGGCCGCGTTGGCCGCGTTGCCCAGCGCGCCGCTCGCGGTGATGGCGAGGGCGGCGCTCCCCGGGCCCAAGCGCCGCTCGACCGCGCGGCCAAACAGGGCGCCCGAGAGGAGATTGCCGAGGACGTGGCTCGTGTCGGCGTGCAGGGTGAGCGCCGTGACCGCGCGGAAAGGCTCGGTCGTCAGCACGAGCGCGGCCACGCTCGACCCCTCGCGGAAGAAGGGCCCGGTGGGTTTGGCAACCGGGCCGGTGACGAATGAGAACGCGACGAGGACGAGGAAGGCGAACGCGACCCAGGGGATACCGCCGTAACGAGGCCGCTCGACCACGCGGCGAGGCGGAAAGTCACGGTTTTCCTCCTCGTAGCGGTCGAGGTTCGTTCGCGCGCGGTCGTAGTCCGCGTCGCGCACCAGGAGCAGGCCCCCGCCCGCGCCGTAGCTGACGGCGTGCGGGACGGACACCGCGGTGAGCACGAGCGCAGCCTCGCGCAGCGCGCGATCCGAAGGATAGGGGCCCAGGGCGGTGTAGCCGGCGGGCGCGATGGCCGTCGGGTTCTCGGGAGCCGGATCGGCGGCAGCCATCGACATGACGCGGCCAAGCTGGTGTTCGGCACGCTGCCTGTCAACGGATGGGTTGCAGAAACCGATCCGAGGCGATAGCACTCTTGGCCCGATGTCGGTCGCCGTCACCGAAGGAATCCGCGTCAGCGTCAAGTCCGAGTACGTCGCCGCTCAGTCCGTCCCGCGGAGCAAGCGGTACGTCTTCGCGTACACCGTGAAGATCGAGAACGAAGGGACGAGCGTGGCGCAGCTCCGCACCCGTCATTGGATCATCACCGATGGCAACGGCAAGGTCGAAGAGGTGCGCGGCCCCGGCGTCGTCGGCCAGCAGCCGACGCTCAAGCCCGGCGAGCACTTCGAATACACGAGCGGCTGCGTCCTCGAGACGCCCCGCGGCACGATGCGCGGCAGCTACCAGATGCGCCGCGGAGACGGGTCGGAGTTCGACGCGACGATCGCGCCGTTCGACCTGCTGCTGCCTTATTCGCTCAACTGAGCGCGTCTCGAAGCTGGTTAGCTCGGCGTGCTCGAATGCGCCGTCCCTGTGATCTCACCCCCCCGTCCCCCCTCACTCGCGTGAGGGGGGTGGCGCAGAGGGCGACGCCGATGCGGACGGCGCGGGCGTGAGCTCCACGTATTTGCCGCGGCGCTCCTCACAGAACGTCTGCCGCTCGCTCGGCTCTTCGAGCTCGCCCTCGGGGTAGAACACGATCGTCCGCTTGCCCTCGAGATCGCAGGTGGAGATGGCGCGGTCGCGCGGACACGGATCGCCCGACGCGAAGAGACCGCCGAACGTCGCGCAGTCCTCGTTGGCCTGGTTGAGGCGCTGCAGCGTGTACGTCTCCTCCTCCTCGCAAGCGCCCTTGAGCTTGCCCCGGCAAGAGAGCACGACCTTGCGATCGGGAGGGGGCGCGTCGGCGCTCGGCGAGAACTTTCCTTTGGCCTCGCGGCAGTGTTTCTCGTGCTGCAGGACCGTCCGCGGCGGGTAGCCGTACCGGACGCTCCCGTCAGGCAAGCGACAGGCGGCGATCCGATCCGTCACGGGGCAAGCGGCGTCGCGGACGACGCCGCCCGGACAGACGCGGGCGCGCTCGGCCACGATCTCCTCGTCGGAGAACTCGAAGCAGGCGTGTTCGTCCGTCGTCTGCGTGTCGCAGATCGCGAGGGCCTTGGGACCGGAGGCGGGGGCCGGCGCCGAGGCGGACGCGGGTGGCGCCGCTTGCGCCGACGCAGAGCCCGAGCCGGCCCCTTTGTCGCCACAGGCCACGAGCAGCAAACACGAGCCGACGAGGAGGATCGGTCTCCGCACGCAGCCACTATACCCGAGGCGATCAGCCGAGCGGCTCGAACGAGAAGGTGAGCTCGCCCTTCTGCGCGTCGAAGCCCACCTTGGCCGTCCCGCCGTTCTCGAGCGCGCCGAAGAGGATGGCGTCGGTCAGCTTCGCCTTCACGTCCTCCTCGATCACGCGGGCCAGCGGGCGAGCGCCCATGAGCGGGTCGTAGCCCTTGTCCGCGAGGTGCTGGCGCGCGGCCTCGTCGATCTCGACCTTCACCTTGCGATCCGCGAGCAGATCTCCGAGCTCCGAGATGAACTTGTCGACGATGTTGCCCATCACGGACTTGTCGAGCGGCGCGAACCGGACGCGCGCGTCGAGCCGGTTGCGGAACTCGGGGCTGAAGAGGTTCTTGAACGCGCGGTCGTCGTCGCCGACGTTGCCTCGCTCGCCGAAGCCGACGCGGACCTGCTGCAGATCGCGCGCGCCGACGTTGCTCGTCATGATGAGCACCACGTGGCGGAAGTCCGCCTTCTTGCCGCTGTTGTCGGTCAGGGTGCCGTGGTCCATCACCTGGAGCAGGACCTGGAACACGTCGGGGTGGGCCTTCTCGATCTCGTCGAGCAAGAGGACGGCGTGGGGCGTCTTGGCCACCGCCTCCGTCATCAGGCCGCCGCGATCGTAGCCGACGTAACCCGGCGGGGCGCCGATGAGCCGGGAGACCGTGTGTTGCTCCTGGTACTCGCTCATGTCGAAGCGGATGAAGCCGATGCCGAGCGACCTGGCGAGCTGCTTGGCGAGCTCCGTCTTGCCGACGCCCGTCGGGCCGGTGAAGAGGAAGGAGCCGATCGGCTTCTCCGGGCTGCGGAGGCCGGCGCGGGAGAGCTTGATGGCGTTCGCCACGACCTGGACCGCCTCCGCCTGGCCGAAGACCACGTTCGCCAGGTCTTCCTGGAGGTTCTTGAGGGCGGACTTGTCGCTGTGGGAGACCTGCTTCGGCGGGATCTGCGCCATCTTCGCGACGATGTTCTCGATGTCCGCGGTCGTGACGACGTAGCCCGCGCCGTGCGCGAGCTTGGCGGCGGCGCCCGACTCGTCGAGCAGGTCGATCGCCTTGTCCGGCAGGCGCTTGTCGCGCAGGTGCCGGGCCGCGAGGCTCGCCGCGGCCTCGAGCGCCTCCGGCGCGTAGGTGACGCCGTGGTGCTCCTCGTATTTGGGGCGCAGCCCGTCGAGGATGCGGCGGGTCTCCTCCACGCTGGGCTCGCCGACCTCGATCTTCTGGAAGCGGCGGGCGAGAGCGGAGTCCTTCTCGAGGTGACCGCGGAACTCCTCGAAGGTGGTCGCGCCGATGCAGCGCAGCTTGCCCGAGGCGAGCGCGGGCTTGAGCAGGTTCGACGCGTCCATCGTGCCGCTGCCTGCGCCGGCCCCGATGATCGTGTGGATCTCGTCGATGAAGAGGATGCTCCCCGGCTTCTGCTCGAGCGCCTTGAGCACGGCCTTCAGGCGGTTCTCGAAGTCGCCGCGGTAGCGCGTGCCGGCGATGAGGGCGCCCATATCGAGGGCGTAGACGACCGAGCTCTTGATCGGCTCGGGCACGTCCCCCTGGGAGATGCGGAGCGCGAGCCCTTCGACGATCGCCGTCTTGCCGACCCCCGCGTCGCCGATGAGGAGCGGGTTGTTCTTCCGCCGTCGCGAGAGGACGTGGATCGTCCGCATCACCTCGTCGCCGCGGCCGACGAGCGGGTCGATGCGGCCCTGCGCGGCCTCTTCGTTGAGGTTCGTCGCGAAGGACTTCAGCGGGTCCTTCGCCTTGGCGTCGGGCGCGCCGTCCCCGGCGGGGCTCTCGCCGTCCTCCGAGAGCTCGACCGTGCCCGAGTCGTCCACCTTGGAGACCCCGTGGGAGATGTAGTTCACGACGTCGAGCCGCGAGACGCTCATCTGCGAGAGCATCGAGACGCTCGGCGAGTCCTGCTCGGCGAAAATGGCCACGAGGACGTTCTTGCCCTTCAGCTCCTCCTTGCCGCTCGACTGCACGTGCATGGCGGCCCGGCCCACGACTCGCTGGAAGCCGAGCGAGAGCACCGGGGCGTCGAACGCCTCCTCCGAGATCTGCTCGAGCTCGCTGTCGAGGAACTTCTCGAGCTGCTTCTTCAGCTTCTCGACGTCCCCGCCGGCGTGGCGGACGACGTCCTTCGTCTCGTCGTCGAAGAGCAGGGCGTAAAAGAGGTGCTCGACCGTGACGTATTCGTTGCGCCGCCTCTGGGCCTCGCGCGTGGCGAGCCCGAACGCGACCTCGACCTCGGGGCTGATTCGCATGGCTATTCGGGCTCCGCGGTGACGAGCAACGGCTGTCCGTGCTCCTTCGCAAACGCCATCACCTGAGTCACTTTTGTCTCGGCGACGTCGCGAGGGTAGATGCCGGCGACGCCCTGCCCCTTGTGGTGGACGGTGAGCATGATCTGGTGGGCCTCGGTCTCGGTCTTGTGGAAGAACTTCATCAAGACGCGGACGACGAACTCCATCGTCGTGTAGTCGTCGTTGTGGAAGATGACACGAAACCGCCGTGCCTTCTGGACCTGCGGTCGCTCCTCGGTCTCGACCGAGCCTTCGCGCTCTTCTTCTCCCTCCGGCTTGTCGGAATCGGGCGGGACCATGGACCGCACCATTTGTGCGACGTCGAGGTGCATTTGGCAAGCCCACCTCTCGAAGGGCGCGGGCAAGATCAGGGGCTCGGACATGGGCAGGGGCTGATCAGACCGGATCGGGGTGGTCGCCCGGGACGATGGAAGGGTCCCGGAGCGAGGTGATGGGCTGGGGCTCGATTCCCCAGATCTCGCGCGCGTACTCCCGGATGGTCCGGTCCGAGGAGAAGCCGCCCACGCGGGCGATGTTGAGCGCGGCCTTGCGCGTCCAGTCGTCGCGGTGACGGAAGCTCTGCTCCACCTTGTTCTGGACGTGGGCATAATCGGAGAAGTCCGCGAGGACCATGTAGGGGTCGTAGCCCAGCAAGTCTTCCACGAGCGGGTCGAAGATGCCCGGCTCTTCCGGACAGAAGAAGCCCTCGCGGATGAGCTCGACCGCCTCGGCGAGCAGGGGGTACCCGTCGACGGCGCGCCGGCCGGTGAACCGCTCCTGCCGCCGGGCGGTGACCTCGTCGGCCGTGAGCCCGAAGAGAAAGAAGTTCTCGTCGCCGACGGCGTCGCGGATCTCGATGTTCGCGCCGTCGAGCGTGCCGATCGTCAGCGCGCCGTTCATCGAGAGCTTCATGTTGCCGGTGCCCGAGGCCTCCATGCCCGCAGTGGAGATCTGCTCGGAGAGGTTCGCCGCCGGGATGATGCGCTCCGCCAGGCTCACCCGGTAGTTCGGCAAGAAGACAACCCGGATCGCGCTCTGTCGCTTGTCGGAGTTGACGGTGTCGGCGATGGCGTGAATCAGCTTGATGATGAGCTTGGCGCGGCGGTAGCCCGGCGCGGCCTTCGCTCCGAAGATCAAGGTGCGCGGCTGGACGTCCTCGCCGCGCTTCGCGCGGATGTACAGCGTCACGGCGTGCAGCGCCGCGAGGTGTTGCCGCTTGTACTCGTGGAGCCGCTTGATCTGCACGTCGAACAGGCTCTGCGGGTCGATGCGGATCTTGACCATGTCGTGGACGAGCCGCGCGAGCGTCAGCTTGTTCTCCATCTTGATCGTGGTGAGCCGCGTCCGGAACTCCGGGTCGTCGGCGTGTGGCTCGAGCTCGATGAGCCTGTCGAGGTTCGTCTCCCAGCCCTGGCCGATGCGCTCGTTGATGAGCGTCGCCAGCCCCGGATTGCACTCGAGCAGCCAGCGCCGAGGCGTCACGCCGTTCGTCTTGTTGTTGAAGCGCTCGGGGAAGAGCTCGAAGAAATCCTTCAGGAGCTGAGACTTGATGAGGTCGGTGTGCAGCTTGGCGACGCCGTTCACCGAGTGTGAGCCGACGACGGCGAGGTGGGCCATGCGCACCTCCTTCTCGTGGCCGTCGCCGATGATGCTCATCCGCGCGAGGTGTTGCGGGCTGTGCGGGAAGACGCTCATGACCTCGCGCAGGAACCGGCGATTGATCTCGCTGATGATCTCGAAGTGACGCGGCAGGAGCCGCTGGAACAGGCCGAGGGGCCAGCGCTCGAGCGCCTCGGGCAGGAGCGTGTGGTTCGTGTAGCCGAACGCGGCGACCGTGTGTCGCCAGGCCTCGTCCCACTCGAGCCCATTTTCGTCCACGAGGACCCGCATCAGCTCGGCGATGGCGACCGCCGGGTGCGTGTCGTTGAGCTGGATGGCAACCTTGTCCGAGAACACGGAGAAGTCGGCGTGGCCCTTCTTGTAGCGCCAGACGATGTCGTGGATGGAGCAGGCGACGAAGAAGTACTCCTGCTTCAGGCGGAGCTCCCGGCCGATCTCGAAGCTGTCGTTGGGGTAGAGGACCTTCGAGATGACCTCGGAGTGGTTCTTCTCCTCGACCGCGCGGAGGTAGTCGCCCGCGTTGAAGAGCGAGAAGTCGAACTCCTGATCCGCGCGCGCCGCCCAGAGCCGCAGGGTGTTGACCGTGTTCGTGCGGTAGCCGGCGATGGGCGTGTCGTAGGGGATGCCGACGACCTTCGTCGCCGGGCTCCAGATGACCTTGAAGCCTCCGCTCTCGTTCGGGACGTGCATGGTCGTGCCCCCGAAGCCGACCGGCACGGTGTACTCGGGGCGGGCGAACTCCCAGGGGTTGCCGAACTTCAGCCATTCGTCGGCGCGCTCGACCTGGTAGCCGTTGCGGATGGCCTGCTCGAAGATGCCGAACTCGTAGCGGATGCCGTAGCCCATCCCTGGCAGGCTCAGCGTCGCGAGCGACTCGAGGAAACACGCGGCGAGGCGCCCGAGGCCGCCGTTGCCGAGACCGGCGTCGGGCTCCTGTTCACAGAGCTCGTCCAGATCGATGCCGATCTCGCCGAGCACCTTCCGGTAGGGCTCGTACATGTCGAGCGCGTGCAGGTTCGAGCGCAGCGCCCGGCCGAGGAGGTACTCCGCCGAGAGGTAGTGCGCGCGCTTGACGTCCCGCTCGTAGTAGGTGCGCTGCGTCTCGATCCAGCGCTCGACGATCTGGTCGCGGACGGCCAGCGAGAGGGCCACGAAGCGATCCCACGGGGTCGCGGTGCTCGGGTTCTTCGAGCGCGCGTAGCGGACCCGATCGACGAACCCCTGACGGAGCAGGAGGTCCTGGCGCGGGCCCTGAGGCGGGAAGGTGGGGGAGCTTGCCATGGGGGGGCGAACGTAGACGGGTGTGAGGCCCGGCTCAAGTCGTGACTCTGACAAGAGTTACCCTGGAGACCACGTGAGCACGCACCGCAGACCGCAACGCCGGCAGCGCGAAGGGATCGGCCCCAAGACACCGGCTTCCTAGAGCGGGCCTTCGGTGAGCCCGTGCACGAACTGCCGCACGTAGGGCTGCGTGCTCGCCTGCGCCTCGGCCGTGGTGCCGTCGAAGATGATGCGGCCCTTGTAGAGCATGCCGACGCGATCGGTCACGGTGAGCAGCCGGTCGAGATCGCTCGACACCATCAGGACCGTGGCGCCCGCGGCGCGCTGCTCCTTGCGGAGGAGCTCGAAGATGCGCTGGGAGGTGACCGGATCGAGGCCTGCGGCGGGCTCGTCGTAGAGCACGATCGGCGCGGTCATGACCGTGGCGCGCGCCACGCCGATGCGCTTCTTCTGTCCGCCGGAGAGCCCCGCGGGCATGCGCTGCTCGAACCCGGGGAGGTTCACCATCCGCAGGCGATCGGCGACCTTGTCCGCGATCTCGGTCTCTGACAGCTTCGTCATTCGCCGGAGCGGGAAGGCGATGTTGTCGGCGACGGTCATGTAGTCGAAGAGCGCGTTGTTCTGGAACAACATCCCGAACTGCAGCCGGAACTGCTGGAGCTCGAGCTCGCTCATCTGGTGGACGTCTTTGCCGTCCACCAGGATGCGCCCGCGGTCGGGCCTGAAGAGCCCGGTGATCGTCTTGAGGAGCACGCTCTTGCCCGAGGCGCCCGGCCCGATGAGCCCGTAGAGGCACCCCTCGGGGACCACGAGATCGACACCGCGGAGCACGGGCATGCCCGCGAACTCCTTCTGGACGCCTTCGATGCGGATCACTGCGCGGCGAAGGTCGTGCGAGCGACGTCCATACGCGGGTGCGAGGGGAACCCGAGGCCGCGGACCGCGTTTGCGACGCAGCCGCTGATGCCGGGGTTGGACGGCTTGGTGACGACGGTCACGCCGACGGCTCGGCCGCCTTGCACGGCCGCGCAGATCGAGACCTCCATGTTGGAGGGGACGCCGCACGAGTTGAGGTACGTTCCTCGGTTCAGCACGCCGCCGAAGTCGGCCGCCCCCAGATCCGGCGGGACGCCGCGCGCGGTGTAGTCCTCCGTGTAGGCGGCGATGGCTGCCTCGCAGCTGCCGCCGCCGGCGATGGCCGGCGGGGTGCCGCCGCCGCCGCCCTTCCAGGCGCCGCCGCCCTTGCCGCCGCCCTTGGCCGCCGAGAGCGCGAGGTCCGTGTCGATGTTGCTGGCCTTGTCGTCGTGGACCTTCTGGTCGTTGGACTCGCGCCCGCGCTGGATCGACCACCAGGCGACGCCGGCGGAGCCGATGATGCCGAGGAGACCGACGCCCACGAGGATCTTCCAGTTCTGGCGGTAGCGCTCCGTGGCGACCACGGCCTCGAGGGCCTTGCGCTCTTGTTTGATGTCCCGGTTGAGCTTGGCCTGATGGGCGAAGAGGTGGAAGTCCTCCCAGTCGTCGATGTTGCGCTCGTCCTCCGAGATCGTGTCGCGCAGGAGGTGCTCGCCGATGAACGAGTGCGAGGCGATCTGTTGCAAGAGCTCGACGGCGGTGAAGGGCCCGTGGTCCATCCCGTCCTTGATCACGACGTAACGCGGGCGCGGATCGCTCTCGAGCTGCTGCTTGAGGCGCGCGAGCTTCTGCGTGGGGTCCTCCGGGTTGCGCTGCGGCGCCGAAGGCGGGGGCGCGGCAACCGCGGCAAACGGATCGAAGGCCGCGCGCGGGCTGGAGGGCAGGGGCGCGGGCGCGGGCAGGCGCTCGGGGGACACGTTCGCAGGAGCGGGCGGGATCATCGAGAGCGAGACGTCGACGTCGAAGCCCTCCTCGTGATCGAGGTGCGACTCGTCGGCCAGGGGCGGCGCGACCGACGCGCTCGGCGCCAGGTGATGGAGCGCTTGCGCGAGGGCGGCGAGATCGCTCGGCCGGTGCTTGGGATCTCCGACGAGGGCCTTGCCGAGCACGACCTCGAGCTGGGCCGGAAGACCGGGAACGGCCTCGGACGGCCGCTTCATTCCGGGGCCGACGGACTCTCCGGTGACGAGCTCGTAGAGGATCGCCCCGATCGAGAAGACGCTCGCGCGCGAGTCGCCGGACGCCCCCTTCTTCTCCTCGGGCGCGAGACATGCGCGGTCGCGCGGGTTGGAGGGAGCGGCGGAGGCCGAGGCGAGATCGATGTCGCTGCCGGCGCGACCGTGCTCGATGACCGAAGGGTAGACGTGGAACGCGAGGCCTTGGGCGTGGAGCTCGGCGATGCGCGAGGTCAGCGGAACGATGATGGCGATCGCTTCGCGGAGACTGTGGCGCTGGCCGGCCGCCCGCTTGGCGTCGAGCGCGTCGCGGAGGGTGCTGCTACGAACGGAGCTCGGGATCTCCTGCTGCGTGGTCATCGGCAGCGTGAAGACTATCGGGGCGGGGCGGGCCGGCAAAGAGGCGACGCGACGCGGCGTGCCACGCTCGTGTTTTGGCGAACGGTCGCTTGGTGTAGTCACGAGAGCGACGTGTCATCGCGCACCCTCTCGGGCATCGCGGCCGTGTTGGTCGCCCTGGCGGTTTCCGCCGGCTGCGACGCGCCCTCGTCGTCGGTCGATCCCAACGATCTGCGGGGCGTTTTCGACAAGGACGCGGGCGCCAGCGCGTCCGCCTCCGCCAGCGCCGCTGCCAAGCCACGGGCGAGCGCCTCGGCGGCCCCGCCGGCCCCGACCGAGCGCGCCCCCTCCGACCCTGGGTGCGTCGCGGCCCGCGGGGCGCCCGCCGAAGCGCAGCGGGTCGCGGGCAGGCCCGCCTGCCGCGGCGCGGAGGTGCGCGAGTGGCGCGATCCGACGGGCGCGCCCCGGTACGGCTGCCTCTACACGCCGAGCGACCTGTCGAAGCGAGGGGAGCTGCCGCTGCTCGTCTTCTTCCACGGGACCGGGCCCGGGCTCGACGATCCGAGCAGCATCGCCAAGCTGACCGACCTCCGGAAACACCAGGACAGCGCGGATCTCACGCGCGAAGGTCGGCCCGGCTTCTTGGTCCTCGGCGTCCAGGGACGCGCGCTCGGCGGCGGGGGGCTCTCGTTCGACACGGACCACACCGCGCCGGACAACGTGGATCGTGTGGTCGTCGATCATTTCGTCGACGAGCTCCTCGAGCGAAAGATCGTCGATGCTCGAAGGATCTACGCGGTGGGGATGGGGAAGGGCGGGGAGATGGCCGCGACCTACACGATGCTCCGCGCCGATCGAGTCGCCGCGTTCGCCGCGTTCGCTCCGCTGACGCCGAGCGCGGAGTGGATCTGCCCGGGCCCCCCGCCGCCCGGGCTCGTCCTGTACCGCGCGTGCGACAAGATCGCGCCCTGCGAGGCGGTGGAGTCCTGGCTGCTCGCGCGGGACGGGCAACGCGCCGAGACGCGCCGGGTGCGGCTCGGCGACGCGGGGCTCGAGGAGCCGAGCTGCACCGTGCGCAACAAGTGCACGCCCAAGAAGGCCGAAGCGAATCACCATCGCTGGCCGAAGGGGAAAGAGAAGGACGTGCTCGGGTTCCTCGGCGGCTACGTGCTGAAGGCGCCCTGATCGCTGGCCTTCCGCGCGCACCTGGGCTACCGGAAGTCCCGCGAGGACTGTCACCTCCGGTGACGAGGAAGCGTATGGCCGCTGTTTCTCCCCCCCGGCCCCCCTCACTGCGTGAGGGGGGAGATGCCCCTCCGAAGGTTCGCCCGGTCACCTGCCGGATGTTCGAGACGCCGCTCATCGAGGCTTTCTCGCGCGTGCACCCCGCCGCGCCGTTCGTCTTCTGGACGCCGTTTCTCTTCTACTTCCTCTACCGCGCCTACGACGGCGGGCTCGCGCTCGCGGTCATCCCCGTCGCGGTGCTCGCCGGCGTGCTGCTCTGGTCCATCACGGAGTACGTGCTCCACCGCTTCGTGTTCCACCGCATCACGGGGACGTTCGCGGGCCGGCGCCTTTACTTCGTGCTCCACGGCGTTCACCACGACTACCCGACTGACGGCTCGCGCCTGGTGATGCCGCTCGGCGTGAGCATCCCGATGGGCACCGCGGTCTACCTCCTGCTCCGCGTGGCGCTCGCGCCGCTCGGTGGCGCGGTGATCGACGCCGTGTTCGTCGGCTTCGGCATCGGCTACCTCGCGTACGACGGGATCCACTACGCGACCCATCACTTCCGGATGAAGTCGAAGCTCGGCAGCTGGCTGAAGCGCTACCACATGGTCCATCACCACACGGGCGAGAACGCGCGCTGGGGCGTCTCTTCGCCGCTCTGGGACTGGGTGTTCGGGACGATGGGCGAGACGACGCAGAAGACCGCGACCGTCGTCGACCGGTAGGTCGACGCGACACTGATCTTGCCGAGGCCCGCGAGGTCAGTCCTCGTGGTTTCTCCCCCCCAGCTCATTCACCAGGTGAGGGGGGGCTCGCCTTGGGCGCGCGCTTCTTCGGGAGAGCGGACGCGGCGAAGGTGCGCATCACGTTGCGCCCGCAGAACGGGCAGAGCCAACCGATATCGAACGTCTCGCGCTCGGGGTCGATCGCGTGCGCCGGCGCCACCTCGCGCTTCCCGAGCAGGAAGGCGGAGCCGGTCACCGGCAGGCGGTCCTCGGTCAGCTCGGCGGTGAGGCTTGCCTGGCACTCGCATCGGCTCGACGCCACGTAGACGGAGGTCATGGGAGCGACCTCTACCGCACGTGGCTGGGTTCCGACAAGGCGGCGGCTCGTGTAGGGACCCGGACGTGACCGCCCTGCGCCCGTTTCACCAGCACCGCTTCGGCGACTTGCCCGACGAGCCCCGGGTGCCGCACCCCTACTTCGAGGCGACCGCGCGCGAGGTGGAGGTCGCGTCGAGCGATTTCGGGCGCGTCCGGATTCACCTGAAGGAGCACGGCTCCGGCCCGCCTCTCTTGCTCGTGCACGGGCTGATGACGTCGAGCTACTCCTTTCGCTACGTGCTCGAGCCCCTCGGGTCGAGGTTCCGGTGCATCGCGGTCGACCTTCCAGGAGCCGGGCGGTCGGACAAGCCGGACGTGGCGTACGGGCCGGAGGCGATGGCGCGCCTCCTCGCCGAGCTGATCGAGACGCTCGGGATCGGACCGTGCCGCGTCCTCGGCAACTCGATGGGCGGCTACGTGAGCATGTGGCTGGCGCTCCGCCGGCCGGATCTCGTCTCGCGCCTCGTGAGCGTTCATTGCCCGGGTGTCCCGCTGCGCCGCCTCCAACTCCTGAAGGCGGCGTTGTCGGCGCCCGGAGCGGGTCGCGTGCTCGACTGGGTCGTCGCCCGAGATCCCGAGCGCTGGGCGCACAAGAACGTCCACTACTGGGACGAGTCGCTCAAATCCCTCGAGGAGGCCCGGGAGTACGGCGCGCCGCTCCGCACGCCGGAAGGGAGGAGGGCCTTCGCCCGCCACCTCGGCGATACGCTCGACGTGAACGACATGGCGCGGTTCGTCGCCGAGCTCGAGCGGGCCGAGCTCCCGGTCCCGCTGCAGCTGCTCTTCGTGAAGAAGGACCCGATGGTGCCGCCGCGGGTCGGCCGGCAGCTCCACGCCCTGATCCCCGGCGCCGAGATGGTCTGGCTGGAAGAAGCATCACACTTCTGTCATGTCGACGCGCCGGACCGGGTCGTGCGCGCCGTGATGCCCTTTCTCTTGCAGGGGTCCTGACTCGAAGCTAGGATGCTCCTCCGAGCGTTGCGGGAGTAGCTCAGTTGGTAGAGCATCAGCTTCCCAAGCTGAGGGTCGCGGGTTCGAACCCCGTTTCCCGCTCGATGTTGTCAGGAACCCTTTCGACCGGGGCCCCAACCCCGGTCGATCGCGTTTGGGCGTCCGGGTAGGTCGCGCAACCCCGGTCGATCGCGTTTGGGCGTCCGGGTAGGTCGCGCAACCCCGCGGGGAGGGGGACCCGGGGGGCGGGGGATGGGCTGGGGAGATCCCGCGATATTCGCCGCGGCGGATCGTCATGGTAAGGTCGCATCGCCAATGGGCCTGTACGAGCTGTCGATCGATCCCAACCTCGTCGCGGAGGCGGAGGCGATCACGTCCATCGAAGCCCTCGCGAAGCGCGAGTTCCCGACTCTGGTCGTCAATTGGGAGTCCAAGATCTTTGCCCAACCCTGGTCGACGACGGTCGTCCTCGACTACGTGCTGGCGCTCCCGCCGCTCGAGCCCACGGTCACGTTCATCCCCGTGCGGGTGGGCGCCTTCGTCGGCAACGCGCCGACGAAGTACTTCTATTTCGGCACGGAGATGTCGAGCACCGTCCCGCGCCTCGCGCCCGAGATGGAGAACCTCGTCACGCCGCAGAGCTTCTTCCAGGAGTTCTTGATCGACGAGCGCACGAGCCCGATCCCGTATCTGAAGCTCATCCAGGCGACGCCGCGCATCTACGGGAACGGCGCGCAGGACTACTACGCGCCGCCCATCAAGGTGGAGCGCTATGACGGGATCGTCAGCCCCGAGCACCTGGCCGATCTCTTTCCGGAGCAGGTGGCGAACCTCCCCATCGTCCCGGGCTCGGTCCTCACCGATCCGCAGCTCGGCTTCTGGGAAGGCCAGCGCTTCGCCGGCATCCGCTCGATCGCGATCGTGCGCCAGGGCAAGGTGGTGGGCCTGCACAAGAAGCTCGGCACCCTCGCCAAGGAGGTCGCGCCTCCGATCGTGGTCAGGCGTGATCCGAAGCGCGACGTCCGCGGGGACTGGGTGGCGATCGACGTCGGCGCCAAGTCGGTCACGATCGCGGCGCGGCACGAGCGCGGCCAGGCGGAGCTGTTCCGGCTCGGCACGCGGGAGCCCGTCAAGCGGCCGGCGGACTACGAGAACCCCGCAGAGCTGTCGATCGTCCACCTGAAGAACACGCTGCGCGCCTGGCGCGAGCGGGTGATCCAGCCCCACGTCCGCTTCGAGGACGCGCGGGTCGGCTTCGGGGCGCTCGATCTCGAGGGCACGCGAGCGGTCGCGGCCCCGAACGCGTTCCAGCGCGCCACGTCGGAGATCACGGAGCTCCCGCTCGTTCGCGATTGGACCGACGAGGAGCGGCCCTACAAGCTGCGCGGCTACCTCGATCCGGACACCGTCGAGGCGCTGAAGAAGCCGGCCCCGCCCATCATCGACGAGGAGGGCATCGGCGCCTACGACCCGTTCGACCCGGTCGAGATGTACGCCTACCAGATCGGTCTGCACGTGAACCACCGCCTGCGCGGGATCACGAACAAGTACCTGATCAGCATGCCCACCGGCTGGTCGGCCGAGCGTCGGCGCAGCGTGCTCGTCGCCATCCGACGCGGTCTGTTCCGCAGCCTGCCCGCCGGGATGCTCGAGTACCACGAGCTCGACAAGCTCATCGTCGCGGACGCCGGGCCGAGCGCGCTCTGTTTCCTCGCGCACGCGTTCCGCGCCTTCTCGGCGATCCCGAAGGACGGCCCGATCACCTTCGGGGTGTTCGAGGCCGGCGCGAGCGAGACCGGGGTGGTGTTCGGCATCCTGCGGGAGCCGACGAACGAGGAGCGCAAGGAGGGCTTCAGCCTCATCATCGAGCACCTCGACACGCAGAGCATCCCCTGGTTCGGCGCCGAGCGGCTGCTCCATCGGCTCGCGTACCGGGTCTACGCGGACCACGCGACCGACATGATCGAGCTCGCGATCCCGTTCGAGAAGCCGCGAGAGGAGCCCGTGTTGCCGGGAGCGGAGGAGCTGCTCACGTCCTCGCCCGAGGCGCGGGCCAACACCATCCTGCTGAAGGAGACGATGCGCCCGCTCTTCGAGGGCGATCCGACCTACCGCCTGCCGACCTCCGTCAAGCTCGGCGCCGCGGGGGGCCTCAAGGAGGTGAGGCTGAGCCTCAACCGCGTCGTCCTGAAGCAGATCATCGACGCGTGGTTCCAGGCCGCGGCGCAAGAGTTCGCCCAGATGGTCGCGGCGGCCTTGCAGCGGCTGGCGCGCGGCTCGGACCCGTACGAGGGGCTGCGTGTGTTCCTCGGCGGGCGCATGACCATGCACCTCTCGCTGCAGGACACGCTCACGAAGGCGCTGCCCTCGAACGTTCGCCTGCACAAGTTCCGCGAGCCCGACCGGACGAACCTCGCCGCCGCGACGGTGAAGACGGCCACCGCGCTCGGCGCCCTGTCGCTCCGCCTCGACAAGATCGGCGTGACGCGCAGGGCGGAGAAACGAGACGCCTTCCGCTACCGCGTGGGTCGCGCCCGCCACGGGCAGCTGTCCGACGTGCTCGAGCCGTCGGTCGACTACGATCACTGGCGCGAGATGGGCCCGTGCTCCAAGCCGCAGGTGGACGTCCTCTTCATGACGGCGGACTACGACGGCGACGTCGCAGCGGACGACCCCCGCATCATGCGCGTCGAGTGCGATCTCGGGCCCGACTCTGTCGGCCGCCGCGTCTTCTTGCGGGCGGTCGGCGCGCACCGGATCGAGGTCGCAGCCGCGGTCCCGGGGGAGGACCCCGGGCCCGAAGATCCGCGCGTGGCCGTCGAGCTGCAGACCGGGATGGCGTTTCCTCTGTAGGGACGTCAGGAAATTCCGAAGCCGCGACGGTTCGAAGGTACGCTGCTCTTCGTGTCGAAACGTCGCAGTCGTTGGGCGAAGAGACTGCTGGTGGTGGGCGCCATCGGCGTCGCCTCCACGGCCGGGCTCTGGATCGCGATTCACGAGATCGACGGCTTTGGTCCCGCGCTCGCCGACGGCGTCCGTTCGGTCGTCGGCCCGGGCCCCGTCGCGTGGGCGGAGGACGTCGCCTACGGAGCCGCGGACTGGCTGAACCTGCACGTGCGCTCGGAGGAGGCGCCCAAGACGTATTGGGAGGCGCCCAAGCCCGGGACGACCGTGCCGATCGTCGCCGCGCCCGGGGAGCCCGACCCGATGGCGAACGCGCCGGCGGCGGTGACGCCGCCGTTCGAGAAGGTGGCGGCGGACGGGGACGGCCAGTGGATCCCCATGAAGGCCCCGTGGGACACGGGCACGATCGCCCTCTACAAGACGCTCCTGCACCCCGACCCCAAGCGGCCGTTTGCTGCGGTGGCGGTCGTGGCCATCCACCTGGGTGACATGAGCCTGCACCTCGTCGCCGGCACCGACGAGCCGAAGAGCCAGCAGGTCCCGCGCGCCGAGCGGCCCGGGCTGGTGCCGGAGGCCGATCAGGAGACGCTGGTCGCCGCGTTCAACGGCGGCTTCAAGGCCATGCACGGCAACTACGGCATGCGGATCGGCGAGCGGCTGTTCATCCCGCCGCGCGGCGTGGCGTGCGACGTGGGCCTCACCAAGGATGACAGTATCGTCATTGCAACGCACGAGTCTCTCGCCGAGGTCGAGCCGACGTTCGCCTGGTACCGGCAGACGCCGCCGTGCCTCGTCGAGGGAGGCGAGCCGAACCCCGGCCTGCTCCACGAGTTCAACCGCAACTGGGGCGCGACCGTCGGCGGCGACACGATCATCAGGCGGAGCGCGATCGGGCTCTCCAAGGACAAGAAGCACCTGTTCTACGCCCTGGGGGACGCGGTCACCGCGCAGTCGCTCGGCCGCGCTCTCCTCGCGGTCGGCGCGCACGACGCCGCGCAGCTCGACGTGAACTACTCCTACCCGCGCTTCCTCCTGTTCGAGCGCGGCGAGGGCGGCTCGACGGCGACGGCGCCGATCATCCCGGATATCAAATACAATCCGGCCGACTACGTCCGCACGCCGAGCCAGCGCGACTTCTTCTACCTGAAGCGCAAGCGCCTGAAGACGGCGCGCGCCGAAGACTGACGGTCTGGCGGCTCAGCTGCTCTGGCGGCTCAGCTGCCCTGGGCCATCGTCTTCGGACCCTCTTCGAAGAGGATCTCGACCTTCTTCGGGTCGATGATGCGCGCGATGACGCCGTCGCCGAAGCTCTTGTGGCGGACCAGGTCGCCGGGCGACCAGGTGGCGGCCACGGTGTAAGGCTTGAAGGCGTTCGGCGGCTGGCCGGCGATGGCCTTCTCCCACGTCAGGCGGGCCGAGCGCTGCGTGGCTTGTGCGCTGCTCGCGCGCGAGGACGACCCGGACGCCGCGCGCGGCGCGCTCGCCTTGGGCTGATCCCGCTCGCTCGCGGGCTTCCGGTAGTTGTGCTGTCCGCCGCAGGTCAGACACTCGACGCGTTTCACGGCGTCGCCCACCATCGCAACGATGCGATGGTTCAGGTCCATCCGGCACTTCGTGCACCAGGCGTCGATCTCGCCGCCGGTGCGCGGCTTCTTCGGGGTGATCGCAATCATCGATCTTCTTTCTTCGTCGGTCGCTTTTCCGCCCCGCGCTCTTTCACCGTGACCTCGGTCGAGACCTTCGGCTTGATACCGGCGCCTTCGGCGCCTTCGGTGTCTTCCTTCGAGTCCACCGCTCGATCGTTGGGCACGAAACGGATCTCCGTCTTGATCTCGAAGGAGAGCTTGGTGAGCACCTTCACGATCTCGTCCGCCACCTGCGTGTGCTCGAGCACGTCGCGGATCTCCTTGGCGACCACCCGGTACAGGCCGGTCTTCGTGTCGTCGATCTGGGCGTAGACGTCCGCGATGACCTCCTTCGGGAGGCGCAGCTCGCTCACGAAGCTCCGCAGGCTCTCGGGCTTCTCGCTCAGCTCGGTCAGCTTCTCGACCCCGCTCTCGACCGCTCGCTCGATGACCTTCTTGACGATCTCGGGGACGGCGCGCTCGAACAGGCGCTTGCGCTCCTCCGCGGGGGGAGGCGGGGGCGGTGGCGAGGATGGACGTGGCGGCGGCGGGACCGAACCCCCGGGCGCTTCGTCATCACGGTCTTCCGCCACGCGAGGGGATTACTTCCCCGAGGGTCGCGGTGTCAATGGGCGGGGAGCTGCCACACCTCGAGAGCGAAAGCGCCACGCCCCTTCACGGCCTGGACCTGGATCACCACGTCGTCGTCCGCGGGCGGACAAACCGGTCTGTCGTCCTGGACGAGGGCGACGCGATCGGACCGGTGATCGCTGGCGATCACGACATCCCGGCTCGAGCGGACCTCGACCGCCAGATCCTCCACCCCGAGGTCGGCCACGGCGAAGATCCGGTAACAGGTGCCCGCCCGCCAGGACACCGGCAGGCGAACGGCGGGCGAGCCATCGGCGACCGCGCCCTCGGTCGGGCCGTCCCCGACGGCGGTCATGCCTGTCGAGGGGCCACACGAGAGCGTGAGCTTGGTGAGGGCCACGAGCGGATCGGGCGGAGGGACGAGCCCTTCGGCGCACCGCACGAAGAGGCCGCCGCGAGGCGAACGCTCGGCCGGCTCGGGCGAACCCTCGGGCCCAGCTTCGCTGGCGCTCGGGGCGACGAGGCGCGGATCGGTGCCGCGTTGACCCTCCACCTCCCAAGGGCGCGACGGCTCGGAACAGGCACCCGAGAGCGAGAGGAGAGCCGCAGCCCGGGAACAGGCGGCGCGAAATCTCACGCCTCGTCTGTTACCTTCGGGCCCCGCCGTCGAGAAGAGCAGGATGATCGCGATCCCCGAAAAGAAGGACGCCGAGGCGCTCTCGGCCGCGCTCTTGCGGTGGTTCGACGCCCACGCGCGGGAGCTGCCGTGGCGCGGCTCGCGCGACCCTTACGCGATCTGGGTGAGCGAGATCATGCTCCAGCAGACGCGCGTCGAGACGGTGAAGGCTTTTTACGGCCGCTTCCTCGAGCGCTTTCCGACGATCCGCGCGCTCGCCGCCGCCCCCACGGCCGACGTCCTCTCGGCGTGGGCCGGGCTCGGCTACTACCGGCGCGCCCGCGCGATGCACGCCGCCGCGCGTGAGGTGGACGAGCGACACGGCGGCGCCATCCCGCGGACTGCCAAGGGGTTGAGCGATCTCCCCGGCGTCGGCGCGTACACTGCAGGGGCCGTCGCGAGCATCGCGTTCGGCGAGCGAGCGAGCGCCGTGGACGGAAACGTCGCCCGTGTCCTCTGCCGCCTCTTCGCCCTGGAGGTGCCCATCGGGACGGCGCAGGCCGCGCGCAAGCTGGCACCGCTGGCGGACGCGCTCGTGCCAGCGGACCGCCCCGGCGACCACAACCAGGCCATGATGGAGCTCGGGGCGACAGTCTGCACCCCGCGCTCGCCGGCTTGCTCGTCGTGCCCGCTCGCCGACGTGTGTGTGGCGCGCCGCGCCGGGCGCGAGAACGATCTGCCGATCGTGACCAAGAAGCGAGAAGCCCCCGTCGTCCGGCTCACCGCCGCCATCGCAGGAGAGGGCAAGGGCAGGGGCTTCGTGCTGGCGCGCCGCCCCTACGACGGTCTGTACGGCGGCCTCTGGGAGCCGCCGATGACCGAGGCGACGGGCCCCCGCGCGAAGAAGACGCTCCTGGCAGGTGGGCTCGAGCTCGGCGCCGATCTCGGGTCGGTGAGGCACGTCTTGACCCACCGCGTGCTCGATGTGTCCGTGAAGCGCGCTCGGATCCGGGCGCCGCTTCGACCCATCCCGCCCTACGAGGAGGTCGCCGTCGCCGAGCCCTCCGGCTCGCGTGGCCTCTCCACGCTCGCGCGGAAGATCCTGGAGCTGGCCGAGTGCTGAGCCCGCGACTCCCGCGCGTGCTCGCGAGCTCGCTCGTGGTCGTTGCCGCGTCGCTCGCGGGGACGGCAGCCGCCGAGCCCACGGGGGAGAGCAAACAACCGAGCCCCGCCACGGTGCGCCGGCTCGAGGCGGAGCCCGGCTTCTACGCGCGCGTGTTCGGGACCTTCAGCGTCGGCAAGGGCGTGCGCTTCTCGAACCCGTACCGGCTCTCGACCGTGCTCGGGGACGACGCCGCGAGCGCGTCCCTCACGGCGACCTACCTCGACGTGGGCGCGACCCTGGGGTTCGGCGCGCCGAACGGGATCCAGCAGGGCGTCTCGGTCCACGTGGGCAGCAGCGTCGAAGGGGTCGTGCAACCCTTCGTCGCCCCCTCGTACGTCGTGCTCTATCGCGCCGATGAGCCCTTCATGGCCTACGGTCGGCTGGGCCCAGCGATCCTGCTTTCGCCCGATCCGAACGTCGGGGGCGAGGTCGCCGGCAGCTTCAGCTGGTTTTTCCTCTCCGGCCTCGGCTTGACGAGCGAGCTGGTGTTCGACCTGTTCTACGGCGCCGCGACCCTCACCGAGCAATACAGCGTCGTGCCCGTCCTGTCGCTGCAGCTCGGCGTCATCGCCGACTACGAATTCCTGCCATGAAGCGCGCCGCCGGACTTCTCCTCCTCCTCTTTTGCCTCGCGCCCACCGCCGGCAACATCGGCAGCTGCGGCCAGGAGGCCGTGTTGCTCGACGAAGCGAAGTTCTTCGCGAACAAACAATACATCGACTGCTCGCGGTGCACGGAGTGCGCGATCTTCACCGCGCAGTGTGACCGCGCCTGCGCGGACATCGCGGTGGTGGGGACCTTCCCGGAGGGCTGCGCGCCGCTGGTCCACGACGGGGAGGTCTGCCTCGACGCGCTGCAGGTCGCGAGCTGCGACGACTACGCCGGCTACGTGGCGGACGAGGGGGCGACGATCCCGACCGAGTGCGACTTCTGCCCGCTCGACGCGGACGGCCAGCCGAAGCGAGGCGACGACGAATGAGACGCGCGGCGATCGTCCCCGCCTTCGCGACCGCGCTCGCGCTGCTCTCGGGGTGCAGCTGGATCAGCTCGACGCCCGGAGATCACGCGGACTACCGCGAGACGCGCGTCGGCAAGACCTTCGACGAGCGCGTCGCGGCCGCGGGCCGCTACCTCGAGGAGCGCCCCGACGGCGCGTACGCCGCGAGCGTCCGCAAGTACTTCGATAAGGCCGAGCCGGTCTTCTTCGCCACGCGCGAGACCAGCGAGAAGGGCCTGCGCGACTACTTGAAGGCCCTGCCGCGCGGCCCACACGCCGCGGAGGCGCGGAGCCGCCTGCGGGTGATCGAGGAGCGGCGCGGCCGCGACCCGCTCCTCGAGGCGGCAGCCACGACACGCGAGCGCCTGGCGGCCGCGTCCGAGTCGCGCGCCGCCGCGCAGAGCGGGCTCCTCCGCTGGCTGGAGATCACGATGGACCCCGCGGCCTACCGCTCTCCGCTCGCGGAGGGCCCGAAGGATCTCGTGATCGCGTTTTCGCTCTCGCTGCCCGAGCCGAGCTGCGGCCCGGCGGACGGGTCCGGCGCGCCCGCCTCCGCCGCGCTCGTCTGCGCGAAGGATCAGACGCTGCCGTTCGCCATCCCGACGGGCAAGCGGCTCGAGGATCGCGAGCTCGCGTTCCTGGTCGAGCTCGCCCTCGACGAGCGGCGCATCCCGCTCCGGGCGACGATCACCGGCGAGCAGCTGTTCTCGCGGCTCGACGAGACGTTTGCCAAGACCGAGCGCCGGAGCGAGAGCATCCGCGACCGGATCGAGGCAGTGGGGCGCGGCGTGGACTTCGTGTCGCAGGCCTTCGAGAAGGTGGTGAGCCCGTCGCCCGAGTGCGCCAAACCCGTCACCGCGCCCGACGTGCTCCGGCTCGAGTGCGGCGGCATGCGGGTGGTTGCGCGCGCCGCCGAGGACGAGACTCAGGCTGACGAAATCGTCATCGAGCCGGCGCGCTGAAGCCCTCGTTCAGCAGGGCTTGCCCTTCTTCTTGCCCTTCAGCTTCTCGGTCATCTTCGGGCAGATCTCCTTGATCTTGCCCTCGGCGTCCTTGAGCGCGGCGCGCATCTCCTCGAGCTTGGCCTTCTCCTTGCGGGCCAGGTCGTTTTTCTCCTCGGGATCGGCCTTGAGATCGAAGAGCTGGAAGCCGTCCGCGTTGCCGAGCTCGATGATCTTCCAGTTGCCGCGGATGAGCGTGCGCCGCCGGTCGTTGTCGCCGGTGCGGGCGAGATCGCTGATCACGTCGCGAGCCGCCGCGTCGCCGCCCTTCAGCTCCGGCATGAGGCTCTGGCCCTGGAAGCTCGGGTCGGGCGTCACGCCGAAGACCTCCAGGATGGTCGGGGCGAGATCGATCATGCTGCGCGGCTCGTCGATGCGGCGCGGCTTGAGCCCCGGCGCGCGGATCATGAGCGGCACGTGGGTGAGCACGTTCCACAGCTCGAAGCCGTGCCTGTACATCTTGTGCTCGCCGAAGGCGTCGCCGTGGTCGCTCGTGATGACGACCATGGTCTCTTTGCCCCACGGCTGCGAGTCGACGAAGTCGAGGATCTTCTTCACGTGCATGTCGGTGAAGTAGAGCTCGCCGTCGTAGAGCTTCTCGGCGCCGCGGCCGAAGTCCTTCCCCTCGGGGTGCCCCATGTACTGATCGTGGGGATCGAGGAGGTGGTAGAAGGCGAAGAAGCGGCCGCCGTTGTTGGCCTTGTCGCCGAGGTGCTTGAGGATGATCTCGGTGTGGGCGGGGCTCGTGATGTTCTCGTCGGTGGTGTTGCTCTTCTTCAAGCCCGGGACGAGCTCGTAGACGTCGAAGCCCTGGTGGAAGCCGGCCTTCTCCTTGGCGAAATAGAAGTGGGCGCCGGCGCTCATGGTGCGCACGCCCGCCTTCTGCAAGAGCTCGGGGAACATGAGCTCGTCCTCCGGGTACGCCGCGAAGAAGTAGCCGCTGCGCTTGAGCTCGCTCGGGTAACGCGCGCCCAGGAAGCCGCCGAGCGTCTGCGCCGTGTAGGAGGAGAGGGCCGAGAACCGCGTGTACGAGACCGCGGTCTTCTCGAACTCCTTGATGGTCGGCATCACGTCGGCCGGGTAGTTGGAGTACGGCATGCGGTCCGCCCGCATGCTGTCGATGCCGAGCACGAGGACGTTCTTGATCGCCGGCGAGGCAGCGGGGGCCGCCGCGGAAGACGCGCTCGTCGCCGGGGTCGCAGAGCTCGGGCCTGCGCCGCTCGCCGCCGGACCCGTCGCCGTGCTCGCGGCTCCGGACGAGGACGTCGTGACGGGGTCTTGCTTCTCGCCCGCGCACCCGAAGAGAGCGGCGACGAGGGCCCACGCAGCGATGGGAGAGCTTCGCATCGGGGCCGGCTTACCGCATCGCGGCGTCTTCGTCGAATTCCCGTTGCCCGCGACGGCTTCGTAGCCTCCAGGCTTCACCCACGCGTGATGGGCTATCCTCGGGCTCGATGACGAACGACCGGCAGCCACCGCGCAAGCCTCCGCCCCCGCCGCCTCCGCGCGTCGCCATCGCAGCGCCGGCGCCCGGGCAGACGATCAGCCAGGACTCGAAGGACAGGATCGCGGAAATGGCGATCGGGCTCCTCGAGGAGCAGGTGCAGGCGCGTATCGTCCACTACAAGGCCGATCTCGAGACCAACCCGGAGCTCGACGCCATCACGGCCTCGGTCGTGGCCCAGCTCAAGCAGATGCAGGAGAGCATGGCTCCCTCGGCGCCGCGGCCCGGGGACTCGGGGGACGTCGCCGCCCAGCAGGAGCGGACGCTGCGGAGCTTGCTCGCCCGCCTGCTTCCGGCGGGTGCGCCGTCGCTCATCATCGAGAAGCGGATCAAGGCCTCGCTCCGTAGCCTCGCCCGCCTCTTCTTCCAGTCCGAGCTCCACGAGCGCACCCGGGGAGGGGAGACCGGGACCACCAAGGTCATCCAGCACGGAGAGCAGGCGCTCTTCTACCTCCTCACGCGGTACCACCACCGAATGCACAACGAGCTCCAGAACTTCGAGTTCGCCTCGCAGGAGACGCGCGAGCGGAGCTTCGAGCTCTTGCAGAAGCTCACCAAGGACATGCAAGACGCGTTTTTGGCCCGCAAGAGCACGGAGCTCAAGCGCATCGTCGGCACGTTCAACGCCGTCCTCGTCGACTTCGTCTCGACGGTCTTGCCCCGGGCCACCGGGGAGCTCGCGCACGAGGTGATCGTGCAGTCGGGGAGCGCCGAGGGCAAGGCGTTCGGGTACAAGATCACGCAGGCGGCGTTCCCTCGCTTCCGCTCGGCGTTCGAGCGAAGGCTCATGGTGCGCCTCGTCTCGTTCGTCGAGGACGAGCTCGTGACGCGCCTCGCCGACACCGCCGAGCACACCCGGAAAGAGACGATCGCGTTCATCACGAACCCCGAGATCTTCAGCATGATCTGCGGGGAGCTCTCGGGCGGGGCCTACGAGTACCTGTGCAACGAAGGGTTCCTGGACCTGCCGCCGGAGTGGCACACCGCCGCTTGATGCCCGGCCCGCGGACGAAACTTGGCCGGCCGTCGCTGCGTGCGCTAATCCGCGAGACATGAGGCGCCTCGTTTTGGCGCTCGCGCTCCTCCTCGCGGGCTGCGGGACGGTCTACCCCCTGACGGCGGATCCTTCGATCCCGTTCGCCGAAGGCCAGGTCATGGTCTCGGCGCGCAAGGACGGCGGGCTCGATATCGATCTCAGCACGCTCCACATGGGCGATCCGGGGAAGCTCTCGCCCGAAGCCGTCGCCTACGTCGTGTGGATCAGGCCCCTCGGGCCTGGTCCGGTCGGCGAAGCCGAGAACGTGGGCGCCTTCAAGCCGACCCCGGAGCTGAAGGGCTGGCTCACGTTCAAGACGACGCACACCGAGCTCGAGCTCTTCGTGACGATCGAGCCGACGCCGGAGGCGACGAAGCCCACGGGCCGTGTCGTCCTGCGCGGTGAGGTCACCGGTGTCGCCGCCGCGCCCGCCTCGGCCCCCGCCGCGCCGGTGCTGACGAGGTCAGCCGCCGCCACGGCGAGCGCCGAGGCGGCCGAGCCCCCTGCTGCGCCGGCCCCGAGCGCGTCCGCCTCGCCGCCCGCGCCTGCCCAGGAGTAGCGCTCGCCTCCGACCTGGTCTACGAATCCGCCATGTCCTCCGAGAAAGTCCC
This sequence comes from Myxococcales bacterium, assembly GCA_016794345.1. Lineage (GTDB taxonomy): Bacteria > Myxococcota_A > Polyangia > Polyangiales > Polyangiaceae > Xiheicaenibacterium > Xiheicaenibacterium phototrophicum. Next base: position 71,523 of record JAEUKE010000136.1, on the reverse strand, counting down.
CATGACCCCCGAGGGTCAAGCGCGCCTGCGCGAGGAGCTGAAGCGCCTGAAGGAGATCGAGCTGCCTCAGGTCGTGAAGGACATCGGCACCGCGCGCGAGCACGGGGACCTGAGCGAGAACGCGGAGTATCACGCCGCGCGCGAGCGCCAGGGGATGATCGTGGCGCGCATCACGCACATCGAGCAGACGCTCTCGCGCGCCGAGGTGATCGACCCCACGAAGATCAGGAGCAACAAGGTCCAGTTCGGGGCCAAGCTGAAGCTCTCGAACATCGACACCGGCGAGGAGACCAACTACCAGATCGTCGGTCCGGAAGAGGCCAACCTGGACGAGGGGCGCATCTCCGTGGCCTCGCCGCTCGCGCGCGCGCTGCTCGGTCATGTCGTCGGGGACGAAGTGAAGGTTCGCCTGCCGGCAGGCGAGCGCCTCTACGAGGTCCTCGACATCTCGTACGGCTGAGCCCCGGCCTGACGTGCGCGCCTACGAACGCCTCTGGGACGCGTACCTCATCGGCCTCTGCCTGATGCTCGCCGAGCTCGGCGCGGTGGCGGTCACGAGCTCCGAGCTGACCGGGCTCTCGGAGGCCTGGCTCGCGCTGGTCGGGCTCGGCCCCATCGCCGCGGTCTGCGCGGCGCCGGTCGCGCTGATCTCGGGCGCGGTGGTGGAGGGGATCGCGCGCTCGACCCGTCAGGCGCCCCGCGCGCTCGTGTCGGGCGCCGCCGCGCTCTTCGGTGCTGCCGTCGCGTTCGGCGTCTCGACCGGGCGCAACCTCGCGGGCTCGCGGCGCTGGGTCTTCGTCGCCGTCGTCACCGGGGCGCTCGGCGCGCTCGCCTACGCGCTCGCGCCGCTCGTCCCGAGAGGGCTCGCCCGGCTCACCGCCTCGCGGCGCAGGGCAACGGTGATCGCCTTGGCGGTCCTTGGCTTCTTCGCGTGCGACCTCGTGAACCTGCGCGTCCTGCCGCGGCTCTACCCCGCGTTCCACCACGCGCTGGCGGTCCTCGCGCTCTTCTTCGCCGCGGCGGCGACGCTCGCGTACGGACCGCTCGGGACCGATCGCGAGGCGGGCCCGTCGCGTTCGACGGCCTGGCGGGCGATCCTCGCGCTCGGGGTCCTCGCGGCGGCGGCGGCCCTCACGCCGAGCTCGGCCAACCGCGTGGCGCTGGCCGACAACGTGCGGCTCGTCTTCCTCGAGCACGCGCCCGTCCTCGGACGCGCCGTCGAGGTCGCCGCGCGCATCGAGCCCCCCGAGCCGTACGAGGCACCCGTCGCGAGCGGGCCGGTCGACGCCAAGGGGTCGCTCGACGCGACCGGCTGGGACGTCCTGCTCATCACGGTCGACGCCCTGCGGGCCGACCACCTCGGCGCCTACGGCTACGCGCGACCGACGACGCCGGCGCTCGACACGCTGGCGAAGGAAGGCGTCCTCTTCGAGCACGCGTACACGGCGACGCCGCACACGTCTTACGCGGTCACCTCGCTCATGACGGGCAAATACATGCGCCCGCTCCTCGCGATGGGGCTAGGAGAGGACTCCGAGACCTGGGCGGATCACTTGCGGCGGTACGGCTACAAGACGGCCGCCTTCTTTCCTCCCGCGGTGTTCTTCATCGACACCGAGCGCTTCAAGGGCTTCGACGATCGCGGCCTCGGGTTCGAGTACGTCCGCAAGGAGTTCTTGCCGGCACGCGAGCGCGCGGTGCAGCTGGCGCGTTACCTGGACGGTGAGGCCGGCTCGAGCCGCGTCTTCGCGTGGGTGCACCTCTTCGAGCCCCACGAGCCCTACGAGGCGCACGACGGCCGGGATTTCGGCGCGCGGGACGTGGATCGTTACGACGCCGAGATCGCCGAGGCCGATGCCGCGATCGGCGCCCTGGTGGAGGCGATGCGCAGCCGACGCCCGAAGACGCTGGTCATCGTGACGTCCGACCACGGCGAGGAGTTCGGCGAGCACGGCGGCCGGTACCACGGCACGACCGTCTACGAGGAGCAGGTCCGTGTGCCGCTCGTGGTGAACGCGCCTGGCCTGCTCGAGGCGCGCCGCGTGGCTCCCCCCGTCTCGCTCGTCGACCTGCTCCCGACGACGCTCGCGGCGATGCGCGCGCCCAAGCCGGCCCGCGTGCGAGGGCGGGACCTCGGCGCCTTCCTCACCGGCGAGGTGAAGGCGGACGACCCGGGCTTCGCGTTCGCCGAGACGGGGGAGATGGTCCTCCTCGCGGAGGCGTCGAGCCGCCTCGTCTGCAACCGTCGAGCCGCGGCCTGCGCCCTGTACGACGTGTCGACAGATCCCGGCCAGACACGCGACGTCGCCCCGGACCGCCCCGATCAGCTGGCGTCGTTGCGGAGCAAGCTGCGATCGATCGACGGCTCACACGGCCGCTACGAGCGGGAAGGGAGCATGAAAGAGGGCAAGGGCTTGCCCGAGGCGCTCCGCCGCGGGCTCGGGGGCGACGTCGAGGCCGCGCCCGACGTCGCCGCGCTCCTGGATGATGCTGACGTTGCTGTCAGGAGAAAGGCCGCCGAGGTGCTCTTCGATCTCAAGCGCCGCGAGGCCCTGCCGGCGCTGCGGCTCGCGATGACTCGTGAAGAGGACAAGGAGGCTCGGGCGTTCATCGCGCTCGCCCTGACGAGGCTGGGGGAGGGTGCTCCCGTCACGTACGAGCTGCTCGAGACGGGCAACAAGGCCGAGCGGAGACTGGCCGCGCTCGCCCTCGCCGAGGCCGGCGATCACCGGGGCGAAGACGTGCTCGTCGCGTGGTGGCGCGCGGCGTTCCCGGTCCGCGGCGACAAGAAACCGGCGGAGGACGACTTGCTCTCCTTCGAGCGGGCGAAGGAGGTCCTCGCCGTCCTCGCCGAGCTCAAGAACGACGAGTCGGTCGGGCTCCTGATCGCGTCGCTCGACGACGTGCGCCTCCGCCCGTACATCGCGCGGACGCTCGCCAAGATCGGGGAGGACGCAGCGCGACCTGCGCTCGCGTCCCGCCTGCTCGACGAGCGGTACGAGACGAGCCGCGTCGCGCTCACCGAGGCGCTCCTCGATCTGGGCGCGGGGCCCGAGCTTCGCACGCCGCTCGTCTCGATGCTGGGGCTGCCCGACCCGCTGCCGGGCGGCGTCGAATACGCGAAGCGCGCCGGGATGCTCCGCCACGTGGGTGGGCCGGTGCGGGACGGCGAGCAGAAGCGGCTCAAACGCTTCGCCACGAGCGGCGTGGCGGTGGACTTCGTGGTGCCCGAGCTGGTGAAGGGCTCGGAGCCCGCCGCCTCCGAGGCCTCGGTGCGCCTCATTTGCCGCGCTCGCGCGCCGTCGGGGGGCGAGATCCGGGCGGGCAGGCGGCTCGGCCTGCCCTCGGGGCCGGAGAAAAAAGCCCCGATTCCGTCGGATTTGCCCTCGCTCGACCCAGAACGCTCCGTCGTGGTGACGGTCCCGGTGGCCCCCGAGCCCGTCGAGGCCTACGTCGACGTGGGAGCCCAGGTCGGAGCGAAGCCGGGCGAGCAGATAACCCTGGTCGTGTACGCGACCCAGGGCGTCGAGCTCGACACGTGTGTCCTCGTCCCGCTCCGATCGCCCATTCCGCCCCCCCCGCCCGAACCCTGGTGATTGACGTGGCAGGGCGGGGGACTAATGTCACGCCGTGGCCAAGGACAAGGACCAGGCGCGCGACGAGGACGACGATCGCGACGAGGACGGACGCGACGAGACCGAGGCGCCCAGCGACGAGGATGGGGAGGAGACTCGGGCGGCGTCGAGCAAAGACGACGACGATCGCGACGAGGGCGACGACGAGACCGACGAGGACGAAGCGGAACGCGACGCCTCGACGGCCGGCGTCGCGAAGGCCCTGGGCGTCGACGAGGAGGAAGAAGCCTCGACCGAAGGCCAGGACGTAGGCGAGAAGCCTGCCGCCGCGCCCAATCGCGCCGCGCGCCGCCGCGAAGAGGTCCTGAAGAAGCGCCGCGCGAGGAATGAAAAGGCCCGAGCCAAGTCCGAAGACGAGGGCGAGGCCGAGGAAGAGGAAGAGGGCGAGGAGCCCGAGGCCGTGGCCGCCAAGGCGCCTCTGCCCAAGGACAAGAACCTGCGCGCGAAGGAGCTGCTCAAGCGTCGCCAGGAAGCTGCCAAGAAGGCGGCAACGCCGCTCGTGGGCCTCTCGGCTGGCGAGATGGTTCAGGACTCGCTCGCGCGAGCCGGCTCCGGCGCCACCAAGTGGCTGCGGACGAACTTCCGGGCGGTCGCGGCGGTGCTCGTGCTCGGCGTCGTCGGGACCGCCGCCACCATGTATTACTTCGATCACCGCGAGCAGAAGGCCGGCAAGACGACCGACACGCTCGCCAAGGCCATGCTCACCGAGCAGGCGCCCGTCATCCCCGAAGACAAGCGCCCGGACGAGCAGAAGGCGCTCGATCCGATGCCCGTCTTCGCCTCGACGGAGGCCAAGGCGGACGCGGTGCTCGCTGCGTACACGAAGGTGGTCGACGAGCACCCCGGCACCGGCCCCGGCATCCTGGGCAAGCTCGGGCAAGCGGGCGCGTACCTCGACAAGAACATGCCCGATCAGGCGTTCTCGGCCTACGAGGACGTGCTCCGGAGCGAGCTGGCCAAGGCCGACGTCGACGTGCGTGCGCGCGCGACCGAGGGCAAGGGCTTCGCGCTCGAAGCCAAGAAGGACTTCGACGGCGCGATGAACGTGTTCCAGCAGCTCGAGGGCATCGACAAGGTCTACGCGGACCTCGGCAAGTACCACCAGGCGCGGATGTTTCTCGCCAAAGGCGAGAAGGACAAGGGCAAGGAGATGCTCGTCGCCCTCAACAAGGCGCTCGAGGTGCCCACGCTCGAGGGCCCGCAGTCGCCGCACCTGCGAGCGATGATCGAGGAGACGTTGCGCGGCATCGACCCGAGCCTCGTGAAGCCGAAGCGCGCTGCGGGCGGTCCGAAGGGCCAGATGTCGCCCGAGGAGCTCGAGCGCATCAAGAAGCAGATCGAGGAGATGCAGCGGAAGCAGGCCGAGGAAGGCGAACACGGCGATGGCCATTGAGACGCTGGTGCATCGCTCGGAAGGTGAAGCCTCCGGAAGCGATGAACCCGTGGTTTCCTCCCCCCCAGCCCCCCTCCGCGGCGCGGAGGGGGGAGCGTCGTCGTCGTTCGGCCGGCGTGCCTTGATGGCCGGCGCCACCGCCGCCGCTGCGCTCGCGACGGGCTGCGACGCGCTCCGCGGCGAGGCGGTCCCGGAGGTCCCGGTCTGGTTGAACCGGCCGGGCGGCGTGCTCGGCATCGCGTACCGGAAGGCGATCACGGACCCGACGAAGATCGTCGATTTGCCGTACGAGCGCGGCCGGCCCGGGCTCGACGTCCGCGGCATGCGCGTCTTCGTCGGCTCCCAGGACGGCGGGCTCTACGCGGTGGACGCGCCGAGCGGCGACATCATCTGGCGCTTCGAGACCCTCGGGCCCGTGCAGAGCGAGCCGTACTACGACCGCGAGGAAGACTGCGTCTACTTCGGATCGGCGGACGGCGCGCTCTACAAGGTCAAGGCCGAGAACGGGGATCTCATCTACCGGTTCTCGACGAACGCCGAGATCGCGCGGCGCGCCGTGGTACACGGCGACACGGTGTTCATCACGAACGCCAATGACACGCTCGTCAGCCTCGACCGGCAGACCGGAAAGATGCGCTGGTACCAGCACCGAACGCCCGCGTTCGGCATCGAGATCGGCGGGCACGCCGGCGTCGCGGTCGACGACGTGCGCGCGTACACGGCGTTCTCGGACGGCGTGATCATGGCGTACGGCACCGCGGACGGCTCCGAGCAGTGGCCCACGGTGGATCTCACGATCGAGGCCGCGAGCGCCGAAGGCCAACCCCCGCAGTACCTGGACGCCGACACGACGCCGGTGCTGAGCACCGTCGCCGGGACGGACGGGCTGTTCGTCGCGCACTACGAAGGCGGCGTGTACGCCCTCGAGGCGGAGACCGGCCGGACGCTCTGGCGCAACGAGGCGGTCGTCGGCGCGAACAACCTGCTCCTCTGGGAGCAGCCGCCGCACCCCGGCCGACCGCGGGTCCCGAACGGCGACCTCGGACCCGACGCGCCGGCGCGTCGCGTGCTCGTTGCGAGCTCGGGCCGGACGGGGCTCTGGGGCCTCGATCCGGACGATCGCGGGCGCATCCTGTGGCGCAAGAAGCTCCCGGAGGGCGGCATCAGCGCGCCGGTCCAGGTCGCGGGCGCCATCCTGGTCACCACGACTCGCTACGGCGTCTTCCTGGTGGAGCCGACGCAGGGCGCGGTCATCGACGGCATCGAGCCGGGCAACGAGATCGCGATGACGCCGGCGGCCCACGGGCAACACGCGTTCGTGATGACAAACGGCGGCGTGCTCCTCGCGCTAGTCGTCCAGCCTCCGCCTGGTGTCGTGCGCCCGCCGAGGCCCGAGCCGAAGAAGCCGAGCCCCAAGAAGGCCGGCTGACGGACGACGCCCGCGGACTCGTTCGAGGCCGACGGGTGGTCGTCGTGGCTCGCGCGGTCGAGGCCGACCTCACGTCCATCCAGATGGGAAGGGTGTGGTCCTTCGGGCGTTCCCGTCGTTCACGGTCTGCTCTGCGCGCTGGCCGCGTGCAGACGTGCACACCTCTGCACGCAGGAAACTGGGAGGAACCACCTGGGATTCCTGGGCACCGCGGCGTGCAGACGTGCACACCTCTGCACGCTGGGATCCGAACGGGGACAACACGCCCAAACGGGGACAACACGGTGGGCTGGGACGACGGACGACGACGCACGCGGCGCCGACCGAGTGGCGCCGACCGAGCCCCAGCAGCAGCACCCGAACCAGCGTAAGCGAGCTCGAGACTTCTCCCCTGACCGACCCTGGGCTCCGTCGCATAAGAAGGATTATGTCAACTCACGACAAGCGCGAAGAGGCCGAGTTACTCGGCCTTTCTGCGAATCCGGCGACTAGTCCTCGTCTTCGACCGGGACCGGCACCTTCACCCAGAGCGCCCGCTCCCCCGGCCTGAGAAACGGCCGGCCGCCGTCCGTCTTGAGCGCGAGCCACTCCCGAACCTTCTCCGGCGCGGTCTCATCGACCGGCTGGAAGCCGGCTTTCCTGTAGAACGCCTGGGCCCAGGTCGCCTTGTCCCACGCCCGGAGCACCAGCTCGCGGAAGTCGTTCTCGCGCGCCTCTTCGAAGACGCGATCGAGGAGCTTCGTCCCGATGCCGTAGCGCTGGTAGTCCGGGTGCACGCTCAGCTCCTCCAGGTACGCGACGCCCGGCGCCTCGTCTCTCCAGGCCGTGTATCCGGCGACCTCGTGATCGGCCTCCGCCACGCGAACCGCGTGGTCACGTGGCAGCCTGTAGAAGTCCTGCTCGGTCCGCGGCGGCACCTCCGCCGCGTCGAACCCGACGTCGTAATAGAGCGCGGCAACGGCCTGCTCGAGCTCGAGGAGCGCCGCGATCTGCGCCTCCTGGAGCTTCGAGATCCGGACTTTCTGGGGCGGCCCGCGGCGTTCTTCTTCTGATGACATAGCTGTTATGTTAACTGCGACGTCTCTTCGTCGCGAGGATCTCGGCGATCTGCCGGCTGCTCGTCCCGTCCACCGGCACGAGGATCGCCGTGACCAGGCCTGCCGGCGCCGGCTCGTTCGGGACGAGCGGAAGCACCTCGACCGTGCCGCGCGCCGGGTCCGACACGAGCGCGACGCGGAACGACGTGATCCGGCTGAGCTCGTTGGCGAGCGCGGGCGGCGGCTCGCTGCTCCCCGGAACGACCGTCTTCTTGCGGTCCTCCGGCTCCGCGGCCGCGGCGACGCCGGTCGACGACCCGCGCCGCCTGCCGCGGCTGCTCGGCGGCGCCGGCTCCTCCGCCGCGGCCGCTCGCGATCGGCCCGCGATCACGTTCGTCTTCTCGTCGAGGTCGTCGTATCGGACGATGACGGTCGGCCGGTCGTGCTCGACGGTCACCTCGTCGTCGAAGCGCTTCGTCGGGACGACTGCTGCCGCGCCCGGCGGCACGGGCCGAGTCGCCGGCTCGCTCGCGGCGGCCTCCGTCTCGGCCAGGAGGTTCGGGTTCGAGCGCCGACCGCTTTTCGTCCCTTTCCTGCCGCTCTTCGGCGGCGAGCGCAGATCCGCACCGCTCGGTTGGTGCGCACGCGGCTGCGGCTGCGCGGGGGTGTGTCCGCCCTGCGCGGGCCCCAGCGCGCCGATCCCGATCGCCGTCTGCGGTCGGTGCTCCCCCTGCCCGACAATCGCGTCGGCGCGCGCGACCGCTTGCTGCAAGTCGTTGTTGCTCGTCAGCGTCTTCGCGCTCGCGATGTGCGGGCGCGAGTTGCCGGTCGACATCATCGTCTTGCCGCCGCCGCGTGGGAGCGTCGGCGCCATCGGCTCGACGGCCGAGACCGGGCCGGCCGCGAAGGCCACGTGAACGTTCGGCGTCTTCACCGGCGGGCTCGGGATGGGCCCCGGCGACGAGACGCGCGCGCCCCCGCCCGCGTGGGGCGACGACGGAAGCGACGAACGCCGGACGGGCGGCGGCGGCGGCGTCCGGTTGTGTTGCATCGTCGACGTCGGCGGCGGGCTCGGCGTCTGCGAGAGCTGGGCTGCTGGTGCTGGCTGCCGACGGCTGCCCATCGCCTCGGTCGGCGGTGGCCCGGCGACAGCCGGGGCCGAGGCCGCTGCAGGCGAGACGCCGGGCGGGAGCGATTGCAGGTGCGCGGCGCAGTCGGCTGCGGCCTTGAACAGCTCCAGCGCTCGTTCGTCCTTGTTCTGGTCGGAGGCCGACTCTGCGGCGCGCCGCAGCCACTTCACCGCTTCCTGGGTCTCTCCCCTGCCCCAGAGCGCGGTGGCGGTGGACAGCGCCCAGTGGACGTCTTCGTCATCGTCCGGCTGCGGTTGAGGGATGGGGAGCGCGCTCAAACGGGGTACCGCCGAGCGCCATCGTCCGCGAATGAGGCCGGCCGCGCAAGAGGCCGGCAACGCCTCAGATGGGCTCCATCGTCGGAACGCAGACGCCGAGGGCGCAGAGCGTCAGATCGAGATCGGGTGCCGCGCAGCTCGCCTGGCTGGTGCAGTAGTCGTCGAAGGCGCAGAGCTTGTGGCAGCTCTCCCCCTTGCCCACGACGCCGCTCTGGGTGGTGCAGGCCCACGCGCTCGTGAGCCAGACGGCCTCCTCCACCTTGGTGTCGAACAGGCAGACCTCCTGCTTGTCCACCTGGTCGTAGGCGTAGACGGCGCAGCGGTCGCCGTTCCTGAGCCGCTGCGACTGGCCCTCCATCGTGTTGAGGAAGTAGGTGAAGTCGCAGGGACTCGTCCTCACACTCTCGCGCTGGATGCGATCCTGGAGCCACCGATCGTTCTGTCCCTCGGTGCGGATCGAGCGGAGCATGGCGAGGACGGTCGTGTTGCCGCCGTCGGTCTTGGGGCCGTCCCGGAGCGCCTCCATCATGCGCTCGACCTTGCGCTGAGCCTCGACGTTGCTCTCGTGACCGTAGCCGATCCGCACGAAGCTCTTGGGCGTGTCGCTCTTGCACGACTTCGCGTGCTCCCAGAGCGTCGGGTTCACGAGGGGCGGCCGCCGGCTGAACGGCCGCTTGCAGACGCCCACCATCCCGATGGGCACCGCGGCGGTGGCGCGGTCATAGGGCTGGCCCGGACCTTCGTTCGGGAACTCGGTCCCTCCGCAGCCCGCTCCAAGCGCGGCGACGAACGAAGCGGTCGCCAGCGCCCCCATCGCGAGGACGGTACCTGGCGAGAGACGGACCATGCGCTTGGATTTCACCACCTCGCCACGGTAGCAAAAGCCACCGGCCCGGCCAAAAAGCTCAGCAGGTCGAGCGGCTCAGCGGCTCGGTAGCTCAGCAACCCAGCAGCGTCTGCTCGGCCAGGTCGTCGACCACGGCCTTGAGGCTGCCGGTCTCCTTCATCACGCGCAGCTGCCGGTCGGCGCTGGTTCCCTCCTGGCAGAGGGCGCGGATGCGATCGAGCTCGTCCTGCGTGTGGAAAATGTCCGCAGCTTCGCTGACGAAATCGAGGAGCTCCTCCACCAGGACACGCGTCGGGACCTGCTCGCGCTTACCGAAGTCGATCAGCTGGCCGTCGAGGCCGTAGCGGACCGCGCGCCATTTGTTCTCCTCGATCAGCATGTGGCTGTAGTCGCGCCAGGCCTGGTTGCGCCGGTAGAGCAGGTAGAGCTTGCCCATCAGCGCCTGGATGAGCGACGCGATGGCGAGCGTGTCGTCCACGCGCGTCGTCATGTCGCAGATGCGCACCTCGACGGTGTCGAAGAACGGGTGGCAGCGCACGTCCCACCAGATCTTCTTGGCGTTGTCGATGCAGCCGGTCTTGATCAAGAGCTCGACGAAGGACTCGAAGCTCCGCCAGGACTCGAAGCGACCCGGGATGCCCGTCCGCGGGAAGCGCTTGAAGATCTCGCTTCGCGTGCTCTTCAGGCCGGTGACACGGCCGATCCAGAAGGGCGAGCTGGTCGACAGCGCGAGGATGTGCGGCAGGAAGTAGCGGCACTGGTTGGCCAGCGCCATCGCCACCTCTTTCTCCTTGATGCCGACGTGCACGTGCAGGCCGAAGATCAGGTTGCCGCGCGCGATGTCCTGGAGGTCCTCGACGATGCCGATGTAGCGATCGCCCTGCGTGATCTCCTGGGTCTTCCAGTCGCTGAACGGGTGCGTGCCGGCGGCGACGATGCGCATGCCGCCCTTCTTGGCGAGCGCGGCCAGGCCCCCGCGCAGCTCGGTGATCTCCGCGCGGGCCTGCTTGATGTCGCGACAGATACCCGTCCCGGTCTCGATGACGGACTGGTGCATCTCGGGGCGGACGCGCTCCCGGAGGATGCTGCCCTCGGTCGTCTCCTCGAGGAGCTGGCTGACGTACGAGTGCAGCTCGCGCGTCTCGTGGTGGACGATCTGGAACTCTTCCTCGATCCCCAGCGTGAATTGACCGTCGAGCAGTCCTGTTATGTCAGCCATGGTCGGGTCCCTTCCGCTGGTGATGATACGAGCGGCTCAGCCCGGCTCGAGCGGGTTCTTTTGCGGGCCGACGTACTGGTGCCACCGGTAGCCGGACGTCATGGTCGCGGAGTCGTCCTTGGCGAGGCGGACCGCCATGTCGGCCATCCAGTCGACCACGACGTGGAAGTACTTCTCCTGGATGCTCCAGATGTCCATGTCCGGCGCGGGGTTCGTGAAGTCGATCGCGTACGGGACGCCGTCTTTGATGGCGAACTCGACCGAGTTCATGTCGTAGCCGAGCAGGTTGTTGACCGTCTGCGAGTCCTTCACGATGCGGTCCATCAGGCCGCGATCGATCCAGCCGTCCCCGTCGTTGACGACGTAGGCGCGCCGGGCCGGGCTGTATTGGATGGGCAGGATGCGGTCCTTGCCGACGCAGATGCAGCGCACGTACTCCTCGAAGTCGATGAACTCCTGGAGCGTCATGACGTTGGTCCCGGAGGCGTCGTAGGCCTTGAGCAGCTCCGACGGGCTCTTCACGACCGTCACGTCTTTCCAGCCGCCGCCGTCGGCCGGCTTGAGGATCGCCGGGAAGCCGACGTATTCGACGATCTTCTCCCAGTCGAGCGGGTACTCGAGGTTGCGCAGGCTGCGGCGCTTGTCGATCGACGGGATGTAGTCCTTCTGGGGGAGCATGACCGTGCGGGGCACGGCCACACCGGCGCGCTGGACCATGGAGTAGCCAAAGAACTTGTCGTCGGCGCTCCACCAGAACGGATCGTTGATGACGTAGGTGCCCGCGAGCGCTGCGGTCTTGAGGTGGAAGCGGTAGTGCTTCACCTCCTGGCTGATGCGGTCGATGAGGACGCGGTACCGCGAGGTGAAGCGGTCCGCCGTACCCCCGACCTTGGCGAGCTCCGCCTCGATGCCGGGCGTCTGGTTGCACTTCTCGAGAAACGCCTTGGGGAAAGAGTCTTCCCAGCCGACCAACAAACCGATCCGCTTCGTCATGCCGAGCGGGCCTCTACCCCAAAGCCGGGAGTGGGGAAAGGCGCCTCGTTCGACGGCATCACTGAATCCCGCCGCCCATGTTCAGCATCCCTCCGCCGAACGCGCCCACACCGGAGGACGGATCGGGGTTGCACATACAGGGCCCGGTCTCGGCGCTGACGCAGCTCCCGCCGAAGCCGCAGCTCGCGTTGCACTGGACCGGATCGCAGTCACACCCGCACTCGACCGTGTCGCAGTACATCCCCGGGAACGCGCACATGGCCTGGCACATCGGTACGCTGCAGCCGCCGGTCGAGGACGAGGACGAGGAGCTCGACGAGGACGAAGAGCTCGACGAGGACGAGCCCGTGGTCATCGAGCCCGTGCCGGTCGAGCCCGAAGGCATGCACTCGCAGAGGTCGTTGATGCACGCGCCGGCCATGTTTTGCCCGGCGCAGAAGCTCGCGCACGCAGGAGCGCTACACGAGCAGTCGCACTGATCTTGGGCGTTGCAGAACGGCGTCTCCCAGCTCTCGGGACAGTCGCAAGCGGCGACGTCGCAGGTGCAATCGCAGCCGCCGGGTGTGCACGTCCCCATCCCCGAGCCGCAGCTCTGGGAGCAGGTCGTCGCGTCGCACGGCCAGCACTGGCAGGCGTTGTTCGCGCACTGGCCGCCGCCGTGATCGGGAGCACAGAACTGGTCGCAGAGCACGTCGTCGCAGCCGCAGCCGCAGTTGCCCCCGAGGCAGGTCGTCTCGAACGGTGGCGTGCAGTTCGTCGAGCACTCGGCCGGGTCGCCACACATCTGCGTGCACACGCACCCGCCGTTCTGGCAGGAGCCGTCGTTCGGCATCGCGCCGCACACCGCGTCACAGAGACCGTCGTCGCAGGTGCAGACGCACTGGTTGCCGACACACGCGCCGGCGGTCGGGGAGACGCAGTCGGCCGCGCAGGCCGTCGCATCGCAGGCCGGCTGACAGAGGCAGTCGTCGCCCGAGCACGCGCCGACATCCCCGCTCTGCGCGCACTGGGTGTCGCAGCCCGGCTCGCTGCAGCCGAGGCAGTCGCAGGTGCCGGAAGCACAGTCTCCGAGCTGGGCATTCGGCTCGCAGGCGTCGGTGCAGGCGAGCGGATCGCAGCCTCCGCCGGAGCCACCGCTGCCGCCTGCCCCGCCGGTCCCTGGCGCGCCGCCCTCGCCACCGGGATCGGCGCAGTTGCCGCTGTCGTCGCAGGTCACGTCCGCGCTCACGCAGACGCCGCCGAAGCAGGTGAGATCTTCCGAGCACTCGACGCCGATGCAGCGTTTGTCGAGCTTGATGGGGAGCGAGAGCCGCTTGTGGTCGATGAACCCGAGCCGCCGGCGCGCGACGATACACGGCTGGCCGGCCACGCCCTCCTTCGACTGGACGAGCTCGCTGCAGCGCTCCGCGTTGAGCGCGGGGCTCTTGCCGTCGACGGGGTTGCCGTGGCTGTCCACGCCGCCGATGACGACCACCTCGACCGTCTTGTCGTCGCTCTCGCCGGGGATGAGCACCAGCGTCCCGATGTCGTTGTCGCCTTCGGCCGGCGAGCACTGGGTGGTGACGTTCGCGGCGACGAGCTCCTCCGGTCGGAGATCCACGCCTGCGGTGATGAAGGTATCGACCAGCGTCGGCTCGACCCCCGCCTCTCCCGGGCACTCGGCGTCGGTCGTCACCACGAGCGTGATCTGGGTCGGCTCGCGGCACGACACGAACGCAGCGATCGCTACGAGCGCACCGATCCCGAGGCGGCGGCGAAGCATGCTCGGCAGGGTACCAGGTTGCCCGGTCATGGAGACCTCAGAGGTGGAGCGGGTTGCCGCCGGGCTTGTCGGGGGCCTGCTTCGGGCTGTTGCTCCCCGCGCTCGGTCGCGACGTGGGGACGGTCGTGGGCGCAGCTGGAGGCGACTTCACGCTCTCCGCCGGCTTGCCTGGCGCCAGCCCTTCGCTCGGCACGCCGGGGGCCGGCCGGGTCGCGACTGCGGCCGAGGTCGCGACTGCGGCCGAGGTCGCGGTGCTCGAGGGCGCCGGCTCGACTGGCACGAGCCCGACGGAAGGCTCCGCCTTGTCGGCGGGGGGCGACGCGCGTTCGCCCGTCGGCCCCGCCTCGGCGAGCGGGACCGGAGCGCGCCTGGACAGAAGCAGCACGCCGCCCGAAACCGACACGAAGAGGCCGATCACACCGGCCGCCACAATCAGTCCGACGCGGCTCTTCTTCTCCCGCGGGACGTCGCCAGCCAGGGCGCCGCCCGTGCGCTGGGTCTGTTCGCTCAACCCTGACCGCGGCGTCATGCTCCGGGCGGTCGTGACCTGCAGGTTCCCCGGGGGCAGCGACACCCCCGCCACGCCGGCGGGGACCGACATCCGCGGCCCGTCCCGGAACGGTCGCAGCGCCTCCGCCAGCTCCCCGGCGCTCTGCGGGCGACGCCCGGGATCTTTCTCGAGGACCCACGCGATGATCGCGTCGAGCTCGGGCGGGACGTCGAGGCGCTGCGGCGCGATCGGCTTCTGCCTGTCGACCGTCACGGCCACCGCCACGCTCGTCGGCGTGTCTCCGAGGAACGGAGGCACGCCGGCCAGGAGCTCGTAGAGGATGACACCGAGCGCCCAGATGTCGGTCCGCGCGTCCGCCAGCTTCGCGCTGCGGACCGACTCGGGCGCCATGTAGAGCGGTGTGCCGAAGGCCGTCTGGGTCTGGGTGACACGCACCTCGTTCGGTCGGTCGAACCGGGAGATGCCAAAGTCGACCAGCTTCACGAGGCGACGCTGTCCGGCGTTCACGACGAAGAGGTTCGCCGGCTTCAAGTCGCGGTGGACGATCCCTGCGCGGTGGGCCTCGTCGAGCGCCTCGCAGGCCTGGATCACGTAGTCGACCGCCTCGGCGACCGGGAGCCGGCCGCGCTGCTCGAGGATGACCCCGAGGTCGGAGCCGTCGAGGAACTCCATGACCAGGTAGGGCCGCCCCGAGTCGAGCCGGGCCACGTCGAGCACCCGCGCCACGTGCTCCCCGCTCAGGACGGCGGCGGCCTGCGCCTCTCGGTAGAAGCGCTTGACCGCCTCCGCGTCCTGCATGACCTCGTCCCGCAGGATCTTGATGGCGACGTACGCGCCGAGCTCGCGGTGCCGCGCTTGGTACACGAGGCCCATGCCGCCCTCTCCCAGGGGGCGAATCACCTCGTACTTGTCGCCAATCACCTGCCCGGGCGCGAACGTCACGGCGCGACCATCGTAGAGGACTACGCCCGGAGGTCAGAAGCGGATCGTCACGATCGGGATGGGACCGACCGTGATCGGCGCCCTCCCCCGCCCCGCCCCGTCCTCGCGCGGAGCCCCATACCCCGCCGTACCGTGGGGCCGGAGCCCGTTCACGGTGAGCTGGCCGGGCGGAATGGTGCCTTCGTCCGGCGGACCTTCGGTGAGGACGGCGTAGGCGACGACGGACGCGCCGGCGCCGGCCACGAGGCCACCCCAGATCGTCCAGAACCACCAGCGCTCGTAGACCGGGCTTTCGCCGGGCTCGATCACGACCTTCTTGCGCTCGGCCGGCGCGAGGACCACCTCGATCGTGTTGTCGTCGTAGCCCGCCGCCTGGAGGACGACGACGTGTTTTCCGGGCGCGAGGCGGCTCTCCGTAGGAACCTGGGTGGGCGCGCCGTCGTCCACGCGGACCGTCGCGCCCTTCACGGGGGAGTCGAGCATGAGGATGGCGGTCTTGTCCTTCGGGACGAGATCGAACCTCTCCGCCTTCTTCTGCGCCCCCGGCAAGACGACCTCCCGCGTGATGGAGTCGAAGCCCTCGAGCGAGACCTCGAGCTTGACCGTGCCCGCGTTCACGCGCGTCTCGGGGAGCGGCGAGGTCCCGAGCACCGTGTTGCCGATCTTGATCGTCGCGCCCTTCTGCGCGACCACGACCGTGAGCAAGGTCGTCCGCCCCTCGATGTCGGCGAGCAGCTTGCCGAGGTTGGGCACGCGGGCGTGGAGCTCCGGCGGGGCCTTGGCGTCGAAGGCGCGGAGCATCTCGAGCGCCTCCGGGTAGCGGCTGAGCGCCTCGAGCGCGCGCCCCTGGTTGTAGAGCAACGCCGGGTCGGCGTTGAGCTTGTACGCCTTCTCGTACTTCTCGAGCGCCGCCTGATACTGGATGTCCCCCATCAGCGCGTCGCCCTCCGCCTTCAGCTTGGCCGCTTCCTCTGCCTGGGCGAAGGCCGCCCTCGGCGTTGCGAAGAGGGCGACCAGCGCGACGACGATCGCGAAGAGCCGGAGAAACACGGGCCGATGATCCCAGACGCGCGACGAGAGGAGAAGCGCGATCAGAGCACGACCGGCAGGCCCGGCCGTTTGTCGGGTGGCTTACCGACCGCAGGCGGCTCCGTGGCCGAAGGCCTGGCGCCGGCCTTGACCGGTGGCTTCTTGCTGGAGGTCGCGGCCGACGGCTCGGGTGAGGCCGCCGAGATGACAGGCTCGACCGCGGAGCTCGTCGCGACGACGGGCTGCGGCGAAGCGGCCGGCGGCGTGGGCTCCGGCTCCGGTCGCACGGAAGAAGAGGCCATCGTGGTGGACCCGCCGGGGCGGGTGAAGAAGAAGACGGCGGCGGCGCTCGCGACGAGCGCCAAGCCCGCCGCGGCGACCAGCGCGAACCGCACGCGGGTGCGGGAGGCGGTCTGCTGCGCCACGTGTGTGGTCGCCATGGCGCCGCTCTCGACGCTCTGCGCTCGCGGGCGCGGCTCGAGAGGCCCGGAGGCAATCTCGCCGGTCGCGAAGGGTCGGACCGCGTCCGCGAGCTCGGCGATCGTCGAGAAGCGATCCGCGGGGTTCTTCGCCAGCGCGCGCGCGATGACCGCGTCGAGCTCGCGCGGCAGGCCCGGCCGCTGCACGGAGGGCGGCACGAACGGCTCGGTCGCGACCGCGACGGCCAGCGCCGTCGCGCTGTCCCCTTCGAACGGCGGCACGCCCGTCACGAGCTCGTACAAGATGACGCCGAGCGACCAGACGTCGGTCCGGTGGTCGACCGCCTTCGTGCTCCGCATGTGCTCCGGCGACATGTAGAGGGGCGTGCCGAACGCGCTCGACGTCTGCGTGACGCGCACCTGCTCGTCCGCCGTCACTTTCGAGATTCCGAAGTCGAGCACCTTCACCTTGCGGCGCCCGCCCTCGTTGGCGAGAAACAGGTTGCTCGGCTTCAGGTCGCGGTGCACGACGCCCAGCGCGTGCGCCTCTTTCATGCCCTCACACGCCTCGATGATGTACCGCGCGGCCTCCTCCAGCGGCAAGGCGCCGCGCCTCTCGATCTCGTCGTCGAGATCGTTTCCCTCGAGATACTCGAGCACCATGAACGGGTGTCCGTCGTCGGTGGTGCCGAAGTCGATGATGCGCGCCACGTGTGGCCCGGTCAGCTTGGCGGCCACGCGCGCCTCGCGGCGGAACCGCGCAACGGTCTCCGCGTCGGTCGACACGTCGCGGCGGAGCACCTTCACCGCGACGCGGCGATCGAGGTCGGCCTGCCTCGCGAGGTAGACGATGCCCATGCCCCCTTCGCCGAGGACTCGCTCGACGTGATAGCGACCACCGATCAGGGCCGAGGGTTGCACGCGGGTTGGATTCTACACCAACGACCCGGGCGTGCTCAGAAAGGCAGCGCGACCGTCGCGAACACCGCCCGGGGCGCGGCCGCGAACGACAGGCCCGGCGCCGCGGTGCCCTCCGGCCGGATCACGATCGACCCCGGCGGAATCGAGCCTTCGTCGTTGCCGCGCTCGGTCGTCAAGGCGACGCCGATGCCGACCGCCGCTCCTCCTGCCGCCACCCCGCCGAGGATGGTCCAGAACCACCAGGTCTCATAAGCGGCGGGCTCGACTTCGAGCGGCACGTCCACGACCTTCCGCTCCCCGACGGCGAGGACCACCTTCGAGGTGGCCGTGTAGTAGTCCGGGTGCTCGAGCGTGATCTCGTGTGGGCCCGGTGCGAGGCGGACCTCGGACGGCACGTCGCCCGCCGGCGCGCCGTCGATCGTCACCGACGCTCCCGCCACCGATCGGACGACGAGCGTGCCTCGTTTGTCCTTCGGCACCAGGGCGAAGTCGAGCGCGGTCTCCTTCGCGCCGGGGAGCTCGACGAGCTTCTCGAGCGGCTCGAAGCCCTCGGCGGTGATCACGATCTTCGCGGCGCCCGCGTTCACCTGCCGCTTGTCGAGCGGCGCGGCGCCGAGGACGACGTCGCCAAGTCGGACGGTCGCACCGGGTTGTCTCACGTGCACGGTCAGGATCGCGATCTTCGACCGTATCTCGTCCATGAAAGCCGCGAGGTCCGGCACCTTCGCCTTCAAGGTCGCGGGCGCCTCGCGGTTGAAGGCCTCGAACATCGCGAGCGCCTCCGGCAGGCGCGTGAGCGCGGCCAGCGCACGGCCCTGGTTGTAGAGCAGCGCAGGATCTTTCGAGGTCTCGTAGGCCCGCTCGTAGTGGCGCAGCGCCTCTTCGTACTTGAGCCCGAGCATCGCCTCGTCGCCCTTTGCTTTCAGCGCCGCCGCGTCCTTGGCGGCGGCGGGCTGGGCGCTCGCCGAGGGCGAGACGAGGATGGAAGAGGAGGCACAGATGGCGAACGAGAGGAGAGAACGAGCGATGAGAGAGTGAGCGCTGCGACGCACGGCGAGGATGTTCGCAGTTTCGGTCGCCCGATGCATCGAATGACAAGTTTGTGAGGTGATGAAAGAATTCGCTTGACCAGCGCGCTCCATTGGATAGATTACGCGGGCTCTTTCGCCCGGGCGGGTAGCTCAGCGGTAGAGCGGCGGTTTTACACACCGCTGGTCGCAGGTTCGATCCCTGTCCCGCCCACCTCAGCTTTTCGGAGGTGATTGGGTGAGAGAGAAGCTGCACCGAGAAACAAGACCGAGAAGTACCCCGTTGGGGTGGTAGTTAAGTCGGTTATAACGCCGGCCTGTCACGCCGGAGGCCGCGGGTTCGAGTCCCGTCCACCCCGCCGACACTCTTCCTTCGTCACGAGCTTCCTTGCAACCGCGGTAGCATCGCGCCCGTGGATTTCGAGCACCGCCAGAAGGTCTGTCAGCTGATCGAGGCCGTCATCGCAGCTGACGGTATCGTCGTCTCCGAGGAACGCGAGTTCCTCGAGCGCGCCGTGCAGCGCTTCAAGCTGCCCGAAGATCACGGCGCGCCGAGCATCCGAGACGTCGGCAGCGCGACGAGCACGCTCCGTGCCCTCACGCCCGACGTGCAGACGCGCGTCATGGCGCTCCTCGTCGAGGCGGCCATCGTCGACGGCAAGATCGACCCCCACGAGCGCGTCCTGCTGCTCTCCGCCGCCGCGGCGCTGGGCATCGAAGCCACGGCCCTCGAAGAGCGGATCGCCCGCCGGCTGCAGTCGAGCGTCCCCGGGATCTGAGCGCGATCGTATGCTCGTCTCGCGCGATGGCGAGCGAGGCGGATCGATTGCAGCCCGGCTCGGTCGTCGCCGAATACCGGATCTCGCGCCGGATCGGCGGCGGCGGGATGGGGACCGTCTACGCCGCCGAGCACGAGCAGACGGGTGAGCGCGTCGCGATCAAGGTCCTGCGCCACGACCTGGCGCACGACCAGGACAGCGTCGCGCGCTTCGACCGAGAGGCGCGCGCATCCAACGAGGTCTCGCACCCCGCCATCGTGGACGTCTTCGCGCTCGGCACGCTGGACGACGGAAGGCCCTACCTCGTCATGGCGATGCTCGAGGGTCGAAGCCTCGGCGAGCAGATCGCCGAGACCGGGAGGCTCTCCCCCGTCGACGCCTGGTCGATCGCACGCGAGATCGCCGACGCCCTCGCGGCCGCGCACGCTCGCGGCGTAGTCCACCGCGATCTGAAGCCGGACAACGTGTTCCTGGAGAGGACCGGCGCCAACACGAGACGCGTCAGGCTGCTCGATCTCGGGGTGGCCAAGCTCCTCGCCGGCTCGGCCGACCAGCTCGCGAACGAAGGCGCGCCCATGAAGCTCACGAAGACCGGAGTCCCCCTCGGCACCCCGCTCTACATGGCGCCGGAGCAGTGGTGGGGCGGCGAGGTCGACGCGCGTGTGGATCAATATGCCCTCGGCGTGACGCTCCACGAGATGCTCGCGGGCACCCCGCCGTTCGGGGCACCCCGGTTCGTCGAGCTCGCGCAAGAGCACCTCCACAAGGAGCCGCCTTCCCTCGCGGACAAAGGTGTGCCCGCTTCCCCGGCGGTCGAGTCCTTCATCCGGAGGCTCCTCGAGAAGTCCCCCGACGATCGCTTCGCCTCGATGGCGGAGGTGATCCAGGCCGGCGACGCTGCGTTCACGCCGTACGGGCAGATCGACGTCGCCACGCGCGCCCCCTCGTTCGACGCCGCGCCCGGCGCCCGCGCCCGCCTGCTCCGACGTTTCCTCGGCGTGCACGCGGCGCTCGTCTTGTTTGGTCCCGTCGCGCTCGTGCTCGTCGGGTACGGCGGAGCGCACGCGCGCGACTGGACGGACTGGTGGAAGTCGACCGGACCGCCGCTGCCCGTCATATTGGGCGGCTACGGGTGCGGCGCCGCCGCGATCGCCTGGACGGCGAGGCGGCGAGCCGATGGTGCTCCTCTCTCGGTGTTGCCCTGGCTCCTCGCTCTGGCCACGGCGACGGCAGCCGCGATGGGCACACACCTCGGGTGGCAGAAGGTCGACGCGGCGGTCGCGCGGTTCCGCGCTCCCCAGCGGTTCGAGATCATGCACATGGGGATGTTCGAGCTCACGCTCGCCCGCTTCATCGGGTTCCACCTCGCGGCCTTGCTCCTCGTCTCGATGGCCGCCGCGACGCTCGTGAGATCCGCCGAGTCGCCGAGAAGTCGGCACCGCTCTTCACGTGATCCGGTCCTCGCCGCGGTGTTTGGGCTCGGCGCCCTCGTGACGGCTGTGGCGGGGCTGCCCTCGGTCGCGCTCGTCTCCGGGACTTGCGCCGCGGTGACCGCCCTCCCCTGGCTCGTCGCGCGAGAGCCCGCCCCCTCGCGAGAAGCCGCGATCGAGCGCGCAACGGCATCGATCCTCGCCAGTCTGCTCGCTCTCTCCGTGGGGGTCGCCCGCGTCGAGGCACGTGAGGCTGCACTGTGGGACGAGCAGCCGACGCGCGCGGCGCGGGCGGCGGAGATCATCGCGACGGACCGCGAGCGGGCGCTCACGCTCCTCTTCGCGGGTGGGCTCGTCGCCGTGCTCGCGGCGATCGAGCTCTCGCGGCTCGCGGCTGCGATTCGAGGCACGCCGGCGCGCGGTCTGGGGCGGCGCGTGGTCGCGCTCGCCGCCGTCGTCCTATCCCTCGTGGGCGCGGACGTGGCGCTCCGGGTCCAGTTCGGCCGCACCCGGCTCGCGCTGCACGAGGCGGTCGAGTCGCAGTTCGCGTTGTTCGCCAACCTGGAGCCGCCCACGGCGAGCGGGCTCGACGCCAGCCGGTACGCGCCGCGCGACGCCCCCGCCCTGCAGATCGCGCGCAGCTCGGTGGCGGTCGACGCGCGGCCGATAGCCCCGCTCTCCGCCGTCGCCTACGCCGAAGGGCGCGCGGACGTGGGCCGCGAGATCAGCCGCGCGCTCGCCGGCCGCGCCGCCGAGGGACGGAGCGAAGCTCGGCTCGCCGTATCGATCGACAGGCGGGTGCCCTGGCCTTCGGCGTCCCACCTGCTCGAGGTCGCGAGACGGGCGGGCGCGCTCGAGGTCGAGCTGCTCCTCACGCGCGGCCCCGCGCTCTCTCTGCCGGATGGAGCGCCGCCGGAGGCGAGCTGGGTCTTGGGGAGCGACTTCGTCGCGCTGCCGGTGCTCCTCGAGCCAGGTGACGTCGAGCCCGACGCGAGCGCGAGCTACGAAGACGTGGTCGCCGAGATCGTTCGTCGCGCGCGCCGCGGCGAGCAGCCGATCCGGCTCGTGGTCTCGGCCGCGCCCTGAGCCGCTCGGCGAGACGCCTCACCCGAGGATCGGATAACGCCGCTCCGCGTACAGCGCGTCGAGCGCCGACTGCATCCGGCTCAGCACGAGATCGAAGCCGCGCTTCACGCTCGCGTCGTCGTCGGGATCTCCTTCGAGCGCCACGGGCTCGAGGACCTCGGTCGTGATCTTGGCGGGGAGCGGCAGCTGCGGCAGCGCGGGGATGAACCACAGACCCCACGGGAGCCCCGCCACGACAGGCAAGACGTCGCCGCTGCGGACGACGTCACGGATGCGCAACCACCGCGCGAGGCGCGCGCCGCGGCGCAGGACGAAGAACGTCTCGTGTGAGCCCGCGCTGACGAACGGCACGATCGGGATCTTGTGGCGCATGGCCTGCTTCACGAACCCCGTGCGCCCCCCGAGATCGATCCGGCCACGCTCGGAGAACGGGCGAAAGCTCTCCCGCGCGGCGCCTGGGAACACAAGAAGCGAATGGCCCGCCTCCACCACGCTGTCCATCACGTGGCGATCGGCCGGGACCAGGCCCGATCTGGGGAGGAGATCGGTGAAGGGCCGAAACGTAGCGTGGATGAGATCGTGCGCCAGCACGTAGAGCGGTCGCTCGAACGCGAAGTGCTCGTACCAGGCCACGCCGAAGCAGATCCCATTCAGGGGCAGGATGCCGCCGTCGTGGTGGGTCACGAGCAGGCACTGCTGCTTGGGCACCCGGTCGAGCCCCCTCACCTCGCTGCGGAAGTACCGCTTCACGATCGGCGAGAAGAAGGCGTGCGAACGGCGCACGGTCTCCATGCTCACCTCCGGCGGTCCGCCCATCCGCCAGAATTTACCCAGGGTCCGGGAAAAGTCAGGCGCTTCCTCGAGGAAGCCGAAAAAGCGCAGCTCAGGCGGCGCGAGGCGCGCGCCGGTGCACGTCTTGCGGTCGGGCCAACCCCGGGCGTGCCCCGGAGACGAACGCCGCGATCTCCCGCGCGACGGTCTCCGGGCGCTCGATCATGGGCATGTGCCCGCAGGACGAGAGCAGGCGCAACGTGACGTCGGGCAGACGTTGGGAGAGCTGGGAGGCGCTCTGGGGCGGCACGAGCTTGTCGGCGTCTCCCCAGACGACCAGAACGGGCATCGAGAACGCCTCGGCTCGATCGAGCACGGTCGGCCGCACGAGGTCGGGCACGAAGTCGCTCATCACGCGGGCCATCTCGCGCAGCGTGGGAAACTTCGGCCGGTCGAGCGCGTCGCGGACGAACTTCTGCGTGTAGGCGTTTCTCTCGACGAGGACGAGATCGAGCAGAGGCATGGCGAGGTGCTCGAGCGAGCGCTCGAGCACCCAGGGTCGCAGGAAGGTCTTGACCGCGACGTGGGCCGCCGAGCCGTACGAGCGCAGGCCCGCCGAGCTGATGAGGACGAGGCTGTCGACGCGGTGCTGCGCCCGGAGCGCGGCCTCCGCGACGACGGCGCCGCCCGCCGAGTGCCCGGCCAACGTGAGCCGGTCGAGCCCGAGCGCGTCCATCACGTCGAGCACGTCCTTGGCGTAGCCCTCGAGGTCGTAGCGGCGCCTCTTCTTGTGCGACGCCCCGCAGCCGGGGAGGTCCATCGCGACGACGCGGTGCCCCGTGCTCGCCAGCCTCGAGGCGATGTGCTCGAAGTGCGTGAAGTCGCCGACCAGCCCGTGCACGAAGAGGATCGGCGAGCCTTCGCCGCAGTCGAAGTAAGCGACCTCCCCATCGCGGATCCGCACGCGCTTCGTCGAAAAGGGAAAGCTCGAGCGACGCTGGGCCTTGTGCATCCGCTCGGGACAGTACCGCGGCCCGCGCCCTTGGCCCAAGCTTCGGCAACTCTCGGACGACGTGAAAAATGCTTCGCGTCAAGGATGTTCAGACGTCGGCGTGGAGCGGCGGGCGATCCCCGCAGCCGATTCGTGCTGTAGCTTCTCCGCATGCCGGCCCTGACCGCCCTCGACTCGTGGAACCAGCTGACCCGCCATCGTGACGCCACGGCCAAGACCGAGCTGCGCGCCCTGTTCGATGGAGATCCCGGGCGCTTCGCGAGCCTCTCGGCCCGCCTCGACCTCGGGACGAGCGGCGAGCTCCTTGTCGACTACTCCAAGCAGCGCGTGACCGCCGAGACGCTCGACCTCCTCGTCCGGCTCGCCAAGGAGCGCGGCGTCGACGCTCGGATCGCTGCCATGTTCACCGGCCAGAAGATCAACACGACGGAGAAGCGCGCGGTCTTGCACGTCGCGCTGCGGAACCTGTCGTCTCGGGCCGTCGTGGTCGACGGCGTGGACGTCATGCCGCTCGTCCGGCGCGCGCTCGAGCACGTGCGACGGGCGAGCCACGCCGTTCGGAGCGGGCTGCACCGCGGGTACACGGGCAAGCGGATCACCGACGTCGTGAACATCGGGATCGGCGGGAGCGATCTCGGGCCGCTGATGGTGACCGAAGCGTTGCGCCCTTACCAGATCGGAGGGCCCCGCGTGCATTTCGTCTCCAACGTCGACGGCACGCACATCGTCGAGGCCCTCGGCGACCTCGATCCGGAGACCACGCTCTTCCTGGTCGCCTCCAAGACGTTCACCACACAAGAGACGCTCGAGAACGCGCGGACGGCGCGCGCCTGGTTCCTCGACCGCGCGATCGACGCGGCGCACATCAAGCGCCACTTCTTCGCGCTCTCCACCAACACCAAGGAGGTGAGCGCCTTCGGCATCGACCCGGAGAACATGTTCGTCTTCTGGGACTGGGTCGGAGGCCGTTATTCGCTCTGGTCGTCGATCGGGCTGTCCATCGCGATGGCGTGTGGCTTCGACCGCTTCGAGGAGCTCCTGCACGGCGCGCACCTGGTGGACGACCACTTCCACCGCGAGCCGCTCGAGACCAACATTCCCGTCATCTTGGGCTTGCTTGGGGTCTGGAACACGAACTTCCTCGGGGCGGCGTCGCACGCGGTCCTCCCCTACGATCAGTACCTCCACCGGCTCCCCGCTTACCTCCAGCAGGCCGACATGGAGAGCAACGGCAAGAGCGTCACGCTGGGCGGGGAGCGCGTCGGCTGGGACACCGGCCCGGTCCTGTTCGGCGAGCCGGGCACGAACGGCCAGCACGCCTTCTACCAGCTCATCCACCAGGGCACCCGCCTGGTCCCCTGCGACTTCCTCGTCGCGGCGCGCTCGCACAACCCCGTCGGGCGGCACCACCGTCTGCTCCTCGCCAACGCGCTCGCGCAGTCGGAGGCCCTCATGCGTGGCAAGACGGAGGAGGAGGCCCGCGCCGAGCTCGAAGCCCAGGGGCTCTCCCAGGAGGCCACCCGGGAGCTTGCGCCCCACAAGGTCTTCACGGGGAACCGCCCCTCCACGACGTTCCTCTACGACCGCCTCGACCCGCGAACGCTCGGCGCGCTCATCGCTCTGTACGAGCACCGGGTGATGGTCATGGGCGGCATCTGGGACATCAACTCGTTCGACCAGTGGGGCGTGGAGCTCGGCAAGCAGCTCGCGACGCGTATCGTCGGCGAGCTCGAGCCATCGGCCCCCGTGAGCCAACACGACTCGTCCACGGCCGGGCTCATCGACGAGGTCCGTCGCCGCAACGCCTGAGCGCAGAGTTGGCGCCCTCGAGCTCACCCACCTGGCACCTCGGCGCCGTCATCGGCGGCCGCTACGTGCTCGAGGGCGAGCTCGGCCGGGGTGGGTTCGGGGCCGTGTTCCGCGGTCGCTCGCTCGCCGACCGCTCGCTGGTCGCCGTGAAGCTCCTCGCGAGCGGGCTCCGGGGCGACGAGGCGAGCGTCGCTCGCTTCTCACGCGAGGCGAGCCTGGCCAGGCGCCTCACCCACCCCAGCACCGTGCGCGTGCTCGACTTCGGCGACGCCGGGGACGGGACGCCCTTCATCGTGTTCGAGCTCCTCGAGGGCAAGACGCTGGAGCGGCGGATCGCGGAGGGGCCGCTCCCGCCCGCCGAAGCGCTGTTCGTGACCCTCGCCTTGATCGGCTCCCTGGAGGAAGCGCACGCGTCGGGGATCGTCCATCGCGACGTCAAGCCGAGCAACCTCCTCCTCTTGGGGTCCGGGACGGATGACGGTTCTGTCAAGCTCCTCGACTTCGGCATCGCCAAGGTCACGGACGACGCCCCTGCCCTGACCCGCGAGGGGATGATCATCGGGACCGCCGAGTACATGTCGCCGGAGCAGATCGACGGCTCCGCGGTCGGTCCGGCGACCGACCTCTACGCGGCGGGCCTCGTCCTGGCCGAGATGATCACGGGGCGGCCGCTCTACACCGGCGCTCCCATGGCGGTGTGTTTGCAGAAGCTCCGGGAGGGCTTCGTCAGCCTCCCCGAAGAGGTGGTGCGGAGCCCGTTCGGCGCGGTGATCGAGAGGGCGACGCGGCGCTCGCCGGACGCAAGGTACGCCACCGCGGCCGACCTCCGCGCGGCGCTCCTGAGGACGGGCGTCACGCCCCGAGCGCCGAACGCGCCGCTACGCGCGCCTTCCCCGCGGCCCGCCCCGGGCGACGCCGCGAGCGGTCAGGAGATCGCGCCGGCGGCGCCGCCGGCGCGGCGTTCGTGGCGGCGCTTGGTGATCGCGGCGCTCGTGGCGGTGATCGGCGGCGCGGTGGCCCTCGGTTGGGTCGCGCTCTCGCCCCCCCGCGGCCCCCGAGGCGAGCCTCCCACGGACCGGACCACCAAGACGACGAACGACACGAGGCCCGCTGTCCCAGCGGCAGCACCGGACCCGCCGCGTGAGCGCATCGGCTGCGCCCGCCCTCCCGCGCGCGTCGAAGACGCTGACAACGCCGTCGCTTCATGGGCGAAGACGACAGGCCTCGAGATCGATCGGGAAGGCGCGCGCGCGGTGCACCTCCGCGGGGTGTTCGTGGAGAGCGCGCGGGGTCGCGGTTGGAGCTCGGTGTCGGTGCTGCACAGCGGGCGGGACGAAGAAGGCTTCGTGGCGATCTTCGGCGTGACCGAGGAGGAGGAGGTCGACCGTCTCGTGGCGCGCCTGCCGCCCGACGCGCGGCTGGCGGCCGGGGGAGCCTTCACCCTGGTCGCGTTCGTGGCTCCGCGCGGTCACGACGCGGGCTTGCTCGCGGCCATCTGCGGTCGTCGCTGACGAGGGATTGGTGTCTCGGGTCATCTCGGGTTAAGCGGACGGCATGGGACGCACCCTGGTCCACCTGCCGCAGTCCCCCTGGTCGGAGAAGGCCCGCTGGGCGCTGGACCACCACGGGGTCGAATACAAGCTGGTCGAACATGTCCCCATGGTCTTCGAGCCGGTGCTCAGGATCTGGTCGCGGGACCTCCGCCGCAAGATCACGGTCCCCATCCTGTTCGATGAGTCGCACACGTTCTCGGACTCCCTGGCGATCGCGGAGCGCGCGGAGGAGGTGGGCCGCGGCTCGCCGCTCTTCCCGCGCTCACACCTGGCCGAGATCGTCGGATGGAACGAGGTCGCCGAGCGAATCATGTGGGCCGGTCGCGCCCGCGCGATGGAGCGGATGCTGCAGAACAAGCGGTCGCTCGTCGAGCAGCTGCCGCCGTTCCTTCGACCAGGCGGCCGGGCCCTCCTGCCGCTCGCGAAGGTGGGCGCGGCGTTCGTCCGTTCGAAACACGTCCCCCGGACCACGTCCCCTGCCGAGCTCGAGGCTGCGATGACGGCCGGCCTCGACAAAGCTCGCGCCGCCCTCGCGACGAGCGCCTACCTGACGGGAGGCGCGTTCACCTTCGCGGACGTGGCGATCGCCTGCGCGCTCGGGTTCGTCGTGCCGCCGGCGCGCCTGCCGCTCGGTCCCGCCACACGAGACGTGTTCTCCGACCCCAAGCTGGCCTCGGTGTACGCCGATCTCGTCGACTGGCGGGACCGACTGATCGAGCAGCATCGCTGATGGCCCCCGGCGGAGCTCGCAAAGCCGCGCAGAAGCGCCCGCGACCGTCGTCGGACCTGCGCCGGCGCGAGCTCGTCTCGCACGCGTCGCGCATCCTCAACGAGCACGGGCTCGAAGCGCTCCACGTGACGGCGCTGGCGCAGAGCGCCGGGGTCTCGCGACCGCTCGTCTACCGCGTGTTTCCGACCCGCGAGGCCCTCTTCCGCGCGGTCCTGGAGGACTTCGCGACCGAGGTGGGTCAGCGCTTCCAGAACGCGCTCGTCCGCGCGCTGCCGGGGACGGCCGCGTCCCTGACGCGAGCGTTCATCGAGGCGAGCTGCGACGTGATCGAGGCCAAGGGCGCGGTGTCGTGGGCGCTCCTCGATCCCCGCGGGATCTCGCCGGAGCTGGCGCGCATCTCGACCGAGATCCTGTCCAACCTGCTCGCCCCCTGGCTGGAGCGACTGGCCGAGCACCTCGGCGTTCCACCGCGTCGAGCGCAGAACCACCTCGGCATCATCGTGGCCGCCGGGCGCGCCGCGCTCGCGGGCTGGCTCGACGGCTCGCTCACCCGGGAGGAGGCCGCGCTCGACGCGGCGCAGGCCGTGACGGGCATCATG
Source organism: Myxococcales bacterium (assembly GCA_016794345.1). Taxonomy (GTDB): domain Bacteria; phylum Myxococcota_A; class Polyangia; order Polyangiales; family Polyangiaceae; genus Xiheicaenibacterium; species Xiheicaenibacterium phototrophicum. The sequence goes on along the minus strand of JAEUKE010000136.1, from coordinate 43,181 downwards.
GCCTCGTTTGCAGCCAGCTCGACCAACCGAGCCGGTCGACCGACGACGAAAGGCGCCCGGTCCGCGAGCTCCGGGTAGCCGCGCCTGAACGGCGTTCACTTCCCGACGACGGTACACGGGCCGCCGGTAACCGCCGGTAACATCGGCCCTCGCGGCGCGCGCGGATCAGTCTGCCAGGTGGCAGGCGGCCGTCACCCCCGGCGCGAGCTCGCGGAGCTTCGGCACCTCGGTCTTGCAGCGATCCTCGGCCGATGGGCACCGCGGGTGGAAGTGGCAGCCAGCCGGCGGATTCAGCGGGCTCGGCACCTCACCCACGAGCACGAGCCGCTTGCGCTTCCGCTCCACCTCCGGGTCGGGGATGGGGATCGCGCTGAGCAAGGCCTTCGTGTACGGGTGCCGAGGTGTGACGAAGAGCTCCTTTGCGGGGGCGCGCTCCACGATGCGGCCGAGGTACATGACGGCGATCTCCGCGCAGACGTGGCGGACGACCGCCAGATCGTGCGCGACGAAGACGTAGGTGAGGCCCAGCGACTGCTGGAGATCCATGAGCAGGTTGATGATCTGCGCCTGGATGCTCACGTCGAGCGCGCTCACCGGCTCGTCCAGGAGGACCAGCTTGGGGTGCAGGGCGATCGCGCGGGCGATGCCGATTCGCTGGCGCTGCCCGCCGGAGAACTCGTGTGGATAGCGGCGCATGTACGCGCCGGACAGGCCCACCTGGCTCATGAGCTCGCGCACGCGCTTCTCGACCTCGGCCTTGTCCTTCACCAAGCCGTGCGTGAGGAGCGGCTCCGCGAGCGTGTCGAACACGGTCATGCGCGGGTTGAGGCTCGCGTACGGGTCCTGGAAGACCATCTGCATGTCGCGCCGCTTCTTGCGGAGCTCCCCGGGCTTCAGCGCGACGATGTCGGCGCCGCCGAGCTTGACGCTCCCCCCCGTCGGCTCGACGAGCCTCAAGATCGCGCGGGCGGTCGTCGACTTCCCGCAGCCCGACTCCCCGACGAGGCCGAGCGTCGAGCCTTCTTCCACGTCGAACGAGACGCCGTCGACCGCGCGCACGGTGGCGACCTGCCGCTGCAGAACGCCGCGACGAACCGGGAAATGGACCTTCAGGTCGCGGACCTCGAGGAGCGCGCTCATCAGGCCGCCTCTCCGGCCGCGCGCACGCGCGCGACGTCGGTCTCGTGGCACGACACCGTGATCTCCCCCACGGTGCGCGCTTCGGGGTAACGCTCCGAGCAGACCGGCAGCGCGCTCGGGCAACGCGTGCGGAACGGGCAGCCGCTCGGGAGCTTCGCGAGCGAGGGGGGCATGCCGGGGATGGGGACGAGCCGCTTGTGCGACGGATCGTCCAGCCGAGGGATCGACCGAGCGAGCCCCACGGTGTACGGGTGCTGAGGCTCGGCGAAGATCGCTTTGGCCGGGCCTTGCTCCACCACGCGGCCGGCGTACATGACCGCGACGCGATCGGCCAGGCGGGCGACGACGCCCAGATCGTGTGTGATGAGGATGACGCCGACGCCCGCGGCGTCCTTGCGCTCGGCGATGAGCTCGAGGATCTGCGCCTGGATGGTGACATCGAGCGCCGTGGTCGGCTCGTCCGCGATGAGCAGCTCCGGCTCGCACAGGAGCGCCATGGCGATCATGACACGCTGGCGCATGCCGCCCGAGAGCTGGTGGGGGTAGTCGTCGAAGCGGCGCGCCGGATCGGGGATGCCGACCGCGCGGAGCATGTCGATGCCGCGCTCGCGCGCCTGGGCCTTCTTCATGCCCTTGTGCAGCTCGAGCACCTCCGAGAGCTGCTCGCTGATCCGCATGTACGGGTTCAGCGACGTCATCGGATCCTGGAAGATCATCGCGACGCGATCGCCGCGGACGTCTTGCATCTCCCTCTCCGAGAGCTTCACCAGGTCCTTCGTTCCGCCGCTCTTCGGAGAGAACAGGATCTGCCCGCCGACGATGCGGCCCGGCGGGTCCTGCACGAGGCGCATGATCGAGAGGCTCGTGACGCTCTTGCCCGACCCGCTCTCGCCGACGATGCCCAGCACCTCGCCGCGGTCGACCGAAAACGACACGCCGTCGACCGCCTTCACCACGCCCTCTTCACCGAAGAAGTGCGTCTTCAGGTCCCTGACTTCGAGGAGCGCCATCTCAGTCCTTCCGTACCTTCGGGTCGAGCGCGTCGCGCAGACCGTCGCCCAGGAAGTTGAAGCAGAACAAGGTGACCGCGAGCATGGCCCCCGGGAAGAAGAGGAGCCACGGGTAGAGGTCGAGCGTCTCGGCGCCGCCGGCCACGAGCTGCCCCCACGACGAGAGCGGCTCCTCCGTCCCCAGCCCGAGGAAGCTCAGGAAGGCCTCGACCATCATCACCTCGGGGATCGTGAGGGTCGTGTAGACGATGATGGGACCGAGCGCGTTGGGCAACAGGTGCCGGAACACGATCGTCATGTCCCGCGCGCCGATGGAGCGCGCGGCCTCCACGAAGGGCTGGCTGCGCAGCGAGATGACCTGGCCGCGCACGATGCGCGCCATCGTCAGCCAGGAGACGCCGCCCAGCACCGCGAAGACGAAGATGATCTTGAAGAGCGGCTGGTACTTCGGGTCCTTCGGGTGATCCGAGAACAGGCCGACGACCCAAACGAACGCGTCGTGGAACACCGTCCCGGGCTTCGCGTAGAACGCCGTGAGCAAGATGACGATGATGAGCAGCGGGATCGTGTAGAGCACGTCCACGAACCGCATCATCAGCGCGTCCACCCGCTTGCCGAAGTAGCCGGCGATGCCGCCCCACGAGACGCCGATGACGAAGCTGATGATCGTTGCGATGACGCCGACGGCGAGCGACACGCGCCCGCCGAAGGTCACCCGCGCGAAGAGGTCGCGGCCGAACTCGTCCGTTCCCATCCAGTGGGCGGCGGACGGGGGCGTGGGGCCGAGCTTGAGGTCGGCCTTCGCGTAGTCGTAGGCGCTCACCTCGGGGTGAACCACGCAGAGGATGGCGAGCAGCACGAGCACGACGCCCGACACGACCGCGACGCGGTTCTTCTTGAGCCGGCGCCACGCGTCCGACCAGAGGCTGGAGCCCTTCTCCTCGGTGGTCTCCATCACTCGAGCTCCACCCGCGGGTCGAGCAGCTTGTACGCGATGTCCACCACGGCGTTGGAGACCGTGAGGAGCACCGCGTAGACGACCACGACGCCGAGGAACAGGTTGTGATCGCGGTTCTGCACCGCCTCGACCAGGTAGCGGCCCATCCCGGGGATATCGAAGATCTTCTCGATGACGAGGCTGCCGACGAGCAGCCCCGCGAAGCCCGGCCCGAGGAAGCTCACCACCGGCAACATGGCCCCTTTCAGGGCGTGTTTCGTGATGACCTTGCGCTCGGAGAGGCCCTTCGCGCGCGCGGTCCGGACGAAGTCGCTGCGGATGACCTCCAGCATCCCCGCGCGCGAGAGCCGGGCGATGTAGGCGGCCATCGGGAGCGCCGCGCAGAAGACGGGCATGACCATGTGCCGCCACGACTCCCAGCGCGCCACCGGCAAGAGGTAGAGCTTGAGCGACAGCCCCAGCACGAGCAGGGGCGCGACAACGAAGCGCGGGATGCTGATCCCGAGCAGCGCGGTCGCCATGGCCAAGGAGTCTTTCCAGGTGTTCTGCCGCACGGCGCCGATGATCCCGAGCGGGACGCCGATGGCGAGCGCGGTGACCATCGACCAGAGGCCGAGCTCCATCGAGACCGGGAGCGTCGTGCCGATGATCTCCTCCACCGTGCGCCCGGGGTACTTGAAGCTGTAGCCGAAGGACCCTTCGGTCACGATGCGGCCGAGCCAGGCGAAGTACTGCTCGATGAGCGGCTTGTCGAAGCCGAACTGCTTCTCGACGTTCTTCAGCACCTCCGGCGGGAGCGCCTTCTCGTTGTCGAAGACGTTGCCGGGCGCGAAGCGGAACAAGAAGAACAGCAGCGTCACGACCACGAAGAGCGTGGGAACCAGCGAGAGGAGCCTGCGGATCGCGTACGTCGACACGTCAGTATTCCCCGGGAGGCGCGAAGGCCTCGGGCGCGAACGCGGGCTCGTCCGAGGGGTTCGACTGCCAGCCCTCGTCGATCCACATCCAGTGGATGAGCTGCTCGTTGCGGCGGTTGAAGTGGAAGCCCTTCACGTACGGCTTCACGAGCCCGTTCTTCGTGTAGAAGTAGAGCGGCAGCTTGGGGACCTCGTCAGTCAGGATCTTCTCGGCCTGCCGGTAGAGCTTCATGCTCTCGGCCGTGTCTCCCGTGGACCGCGCCTTCTGGACGAGATCGTCGAACGCGGCGCTCTTCCAGCCCGTCCGGTTGTTGGGGCTCTTGGCCATGAAGGTGTCCATGAACGTCTGCGGGTGGTCGTAGTCGCCGATCCAGCCGAAGCGGACGACCTGGAAGTTCCTGTCGCGCACGTTCTTCAGCATGACCTTCCACTCTTCGTTGCGGAGGGTGACGCTGATGCCGAGGTGGCGCTTCCACATATCCTGGATCGCGACCGCGATCTTCTTGTGCGCCTCGCTCGTGTTGTAGAGAAGCTCGATCGGGGGCATGCCCTCGGCGCGGAAGCCTTCGCCGTCCTTCACCACCGGATAGCCGGCCTTGCCGAGGAGCTCGCGCGCGCGCTCCGGGTTGAAGACGGCGTCGGGGCTCGCGAACACGTCGACGCCGCGATCCTGGTCGGCCTTGGCCGCCTCGGCGTAGCCGCCGCCCAAGAAGTCCGGAACGAAGTGGGAGGCCGGCTGTTGCCCGCCGAGTAGCACGCGGTCGACGAGCTCCTTCTTGTCGACGGCGAGGTTCAGCGCCTTGCGCACCTCGACCTTGTCGAGCGGCGGCGCCTTCGTGTTGAACTCGTACCAATAAGTCCCGATGTAGTTCGTCCGCTCGAAGTCTTTCTTCTTCTCGAGGAGCGGGATGTAGTTGGGCGGCAACGAGCCGTTGTCGCCGCTGTAGTCGAGCTCCCCCGCCTTGTAGAGGTTCATGCTCGACACGTAGGACTCGACGCTCATCCACACGATCTCGTGGTTCTTGAGCTTGTCGTAGAAACGATGATGTTTCGCCCGCTTCATGCGGATCTCGTAGCGAAACTTCCAGGCCGAGAGCTCGTACGGCCCGTTCGTCACGATGTTCTCGATGCGCTGCCAGCGGTCGGGGTCGTCGGGGAAGCGCTCGACCACGTCCTTCCGGACGGGGTACGCGGTCGGGGCGCAGAGCAGGTCGAGGAGGTAGGGCGTCGGGTACGCGAGCTCGAGCTCGAGCACGGAGTCGCTCACCGCGCGGACACCAATGACAGAGGTGTCAGTCTGGAGCGCGCTCTCCTCCACGAACCCGATCGGCGCCGGCGGAGCAGCCCCTTCCGGCTCGGGGCGCGGGACGAAGGTGGGCAGGTCCTCGTGTTTGGCGACAAGGACCATCGCCTCTTCGGTCTTGGAGGCGCCGAGCATGCAGCCCGGGAGCACGCCGCGTTTGTCCGGCGCGTCCTTCTTGCGTACCTCGAAGAAGAAGTCGTTCTCCCCGTTGCAGACGACGGGCCCGAGGCGCCGGACGAGATCGTAGTCGCCGGCCGGGAGGCGGCCGCCCTCGTCCGGACCGCGCTCGGCCTTGCCCGCCTCGGAGAGCACGACGAGCTTCTCGGGCGCGCCGGACGGGTCGGCCTTGTCGAAGCCGAGCCCCTCGACGCCCTTGGGCTCCTCCGCGAAAGGAGCGATCGCGGTGGCGACGGCGACCGGCGAGCGGCCGAGGATCTGCAGCGCCGCGCCCTTCGGGAGCTTCTGGACCTCCGCGCCGCCAGCGCTCGGCTCGGCCCGGACGACGACGTCGGACTTTGTGACCTTGAGCTTGCCCTGGTTGACGAGCTCGCCGTTCTTCAGCGGGTAGAGGTTGCTCGCGATCTGCGACCCCGTCATCGGATCGATGACGCGCCGGAACGCGTATTCGAAGTCGTGTGCGGTGACCGGCTTGCCGTCGCTCCACCTGGCGTCGTCACGCAGGTAAAAGCGGTAGAACCGGCTGTCCTTCGTCTTGTCGTACCGGAGCGCGACGCCGAGCGTCGGCTCCGCGTCGGGGCCGTACGCGGCCAGCCCCTCGAACAGGTGCGCGATGAGCTTGGAGCTCGCCGAGTCGTGGCTCTTGCCCGGGTCGAGGTACTCGGGCTCCGACCCGTTGTTCACGTAGAAGGTGTGGGGGTCCTTGCCGTGCCGCTCGGTCGTGCCGAAGTGCGGGCTCTTGTCGTCCGTCGGGCCGCAGGCCGCGAGCGCGGCGAACAGCGGGAGCGCAGCAGCAGCAGGGGTTTTCACCGGGACAAGAGGGCTATCACAGGCCCTTCGACCGGGGGAGCGAGATATGCTCGCGCGCGATGGTCCCCTCGTCCCTGCGATCGCTCGGCCTCGCGGCCGCGCTCGGGCTCGGATTGGCGTGTGGCTCGGGAGCCGGACCGGCGGCGAGCGCGAACGGCAGCGCGGCTGCCTGCACGAGCGAGACGCTCGCGGCCTGCGAGGACGCCGTCGCGTCCGCGGTTCGATCGGGTGATGCCGTCGGTCCACTGATCGTGGCGTATGCAAACGCCCGGAAGGAAAAGAACCCGGACGACGCGGTCCCTGGCCTCGTCGCCGCGCTGACCGAGGCTGGCAAGAAGGGCCGCGCGGCGGTCGTGGTCGCGAGGGGCGCTCCGCGCGCCCCCTCGGACGCGCACGCCGTGGACGCGGACGCGAGCTTCGCCGCGGTGCGGCCGGCCAACGAGCCCGCGATCTACCTGGCCATCGCAGAGGCCGCCGGGCTCGACTACCTGGCGGTCGTCCGGGCGACGGGCGAGACGGATCGCTATTTCCCACGCGACCCGCTGGCGCCCATGATGCTCGGGCTCTTCGCCCACGCGCGTGATGCGCGCCCCCCCGCGGGCCTCGCGACCGATGCGGCGCTCGAGGCGACGCTCCGCAGGGCGACCGTGGCGGCCCGCGCGTTCCGCTACGTGGAGGCGGCGAAGGCGATCGACGACCTCGACGGCCTCGTGGCCTCGCGGCCTCCGTTCGATCCCCAGACGGTCCGCGCGCGGCTCTTCTCGACCCTGCTCGGCATGTCGAAGCCCACACCTCTGTTCGGCGATTCCCCTCCCCGTCCGGCGATCCCGGAGCCCTCGCCCACCGACACGCCGTACGTCGACGTGTTGCGTGTCCGCACCGACGCCGCGAGCGCCAAGGCGTACGCCAAGCGGCGCGCGCACATCCACGCGGCGCTGCCCCGGGAGCTCCACGCGGGCGCGGACGCGTTGTTCGCGGAGGAGCCCGCGGGCTGCGAGGCCTACATCCCCCCTCCGCTCAAGACCGTGCGAGAGCTCGCCTTCGCGCGCCTCCTGCCCGGCGCCCTGAAGCCGGCGCGGGCGCGCGCCGCGGCCGGGCGGATCGACTTCGCCCCGTGGTACGCGCGCTACGCGGACCTCGTGGCCACCGTCGAGCGGACCGAGTCCGGCTTCTTGCTCGCGCCGGTGCTCGTCATGGAACGAGGCGGAGCGAGCGGCGTCATCCCCGCCGGCTCCGACGTGCACCGCCGCGCGAGCAGGATCGCGCTCCGGCACGCCAAGGCGCTCGCGGAGCTCGCGAGCGCGATGCCGGGCCGCGTCGGCATCGCGCACTCGGGGTTCTTCTTGTCCGGCGGCAGCTACGTCGACACCGACCTCGCGGCCGCCGTGGTCGACGCGGGACGCAACGCGGCCTCGGGCGTTCTTTCGACCTCCAACGACCCATGGGAGGTCCTGGGCGCGACCCTCGCGAGCGCCTTCCTCGCGTTCTCGATGCCTCCCGAGCTCCAGCAGGCGCACCTCGCGGCGCTCCAGGGCGCGTTCGCCGCCAAGCTTCGCGGCGAGCTCACCAAGCAGTCGGGCTGGGGCGTGGCGGCGGCGTTTACGCTCGACGCGCTCTACCGCCTCGCGTTCGACATGGGCCCTGATCTGCGATCGAGCGCCGAGCAGGTGAGCCGCGCGCTCGAGGCGGAGGGCGTCGAGAGCCCTGCGCTCGCCTCGCTCACGTCCGCGCTCGTGCGCTACGCCGTCCTCGCCGAGAAGAAGGAGCTCGGCTCGCCCGTCATCGAGCGCGAGGCGCCCCTGCCCGGGCGAGCGGCCGCCAAGACCGCGCTCGGCAAGGCTGTCGCGCGGCTCGGCGACGGCCCGACCGCGCCATCGCCGCAAGCGCTCGAGGACATGACGCTCCTCCTCGACGGCGCGGCGGCGACCCTGGCGCTCTTCGTGGCCGAGACGATCCGCGGTGATGCTGCGGCGAAGCCAACCGCCAAGCCGGGGCCGAACGACGCGTGTGTCGAGGAGAGCTCGCCCATCGACCCCCGCGTCGTCCGCGCCCTCGGGAAGCTCGCCGACCTGCGCAAGAAGGTCCTGCAGAACAAGGCCATCCGTGAAGGAACCGACGCGTGGTCGACGCGGGCTCGAGCCCTTGCGCTCGTCGTGAGCGATCTGGTCGACCTCGCCCAGGCTTCTGCGCGTCCGGCAACCAAGACGAAGCCAGGCGCGCGGGCGCCGCTGCTCCGTCCGCCGAGCTTCTTCGTCTCGCGGGGCGAGACGGGTCCCATCCTGCTCGCGGCGCTCGCCTCGTTCGGCGCGGACAAGCCGTCGTCCGAGGCGATCGCGAGCGGCTACGCGCTGCTCCGCGCGGTCGCCGAAGGCAGAGCGGAGACGTTCGACGCGACCACTCTGGGCGAGGCCAAGACGTTCCTCGGCGCGCTCGGCGCCCTCTTTACGGAGAGCGAGGAGATGAGCGAGACGGGAGCCCTCTTCGCCATCCTCGCCCGCGCCATCAGCGGCGAGATCGAGGCGAGCCCCGCGTTCGTGGAGGTGGCTCGCTCGCTCTACGCCAAGGGCTCGCGCGAGCAGGCTGACACCGTCTTGCTCTTCGCGGTGCTCATCGCGTCCATTCAAGAGAAGGCCGTCCACCCCACGGCGCTCGCCCTCGCGGACGAGCAGCAGAGCGAGATGGCCTGGGTGCTGAAGTTCCTGCGCGAGGTCCGCCGGGTAGCGGACCGCGAGCGGCTGGAGCCCGCGAGCTTTGCGCCGGGCCTCGACGCGCTGCTCGCCAAGAGCTGCACCCCGGCGAAAGCCGAAGTGGTCTCGGACCTGCTCGCGGCCATCGATGCTCACCGCGGCGGCGACCGTCAAGCGGCGCGCCTCGCGCTCGACGCGTGGCTCGACCGCGCCGAGAAGGACCTTGTCATCCCTCGCGTTTCGTTCGTGTTCAAGCAGGAGACGGCGGCTCGAGTCTTCAACCTCACGCTCGATGTCGGTCTCGCAGGGCTGCTCATCAGCGGCGCAAACGGGGTCAACCTCGGTGCCGGCGCGCGCTCCAGCCGCGAACCGCTGCTCTCGCTCTCGAAGACCGTCGAGCCCATCGACTCGAAGCGCAGCCGCGACGAGGCGGCCCGCGCGTTCATCCACGCCGCCGCGCTCGCGGGGGTCATGCATTTCGTCGCCGGAGATCCGCAGCGCGGCGAGATCGCGGCGGCCCGAGCGATCGCGGCAGCGAGCCAGCGCACGCGCCTCTACCTCGAAGGTGTCACCGACGAGCCGATCTCGTGGACGGCCGATTCGAGCGCGACGCTCGTGTTGCTCGGCCAGCTCGCCGCAGACTCGGGGCGCCCTTTCCTCGCCGGGTCGCTCCTGTCGCTCGCGCGCGAATCGATGGGCAGCGCGGCCAAGCCGGAGGATTTCCAGAAGCTCCTCGATCCGCTACCTCCGCTCCTGGCCGACATGGGCGCGGACGCGGCCGTGGCGCGAGCGAAGAAGACGCTCGCGACGCTCCCGGCCGGCTTGCCGTGCGGCGGCCGGCGTGCGGACACCGCCGCCCTGCTCCGCCCGAGCTGCGAGGGCTACGCGGAGGCGCTCGCGCTCCGCATCGCGGACGCGACCGTGGCGTTGCCGGACCTCGACACCAAGAGCGCGAAGCGGGGCTGCGCGGACTTCTCGGCGCTCGACGCCTTCCTCGAGCCGGCCGCCAAGGGGACCTACGAGCCGGACCGCTTGATGACCGCCACGACGAAGCTGCTCGACGCGGACAAGCCCTATGAGGCGGCGACGCTCCTCACCAAACACAGGCAGCCGAGCCACTGCACGCCGCAGCTCCTCGGGCTCGTGCGTGGCGCCGCGGCCCGGCTCGAGCGGGCGCCTGCGCTTCACGCCGATCTGCTGAGCGTGGCGGTGAACTGCGAAGCCTCGACGCTCTCGCCCGCGCTCGTCACCGACCTCGAGGCGCTCGACAAGGATCTCGATCGCCTGGGCGATCCGCCCCGGCGCCTCGACGTGAGCCTGTTCGCCGCCAAGCTCGCGCTGGTCCACGGCAGCGCCGATCCGCTGCGGGCCGTCGTCGATCGGCCCGACTTCGTCTCCCGCGCGCGAGAGTCGGGCGCAGGCCCGCTCGGCCTGGCGCTCTTGCTCGATCATGCCGCGAGCGCGCTCGCCGGAGCCAACGTGCGCGTGAAGGCGACGCAGGACGACGTCGATCTGCTCTGCGGGCGGTCTCCGCCGGCGGACCGCCTCGAGCTCTGCAAGCTGCTCGATCCGTTGCGGAACGAGAGCAGCACCACGGACGCGCGGAAGAAGGCCGCAGAAGCGGCGCTGCGCAAGCTGCTCGGCCCCTGAACGGGCCGCCCGCTACTTCTTTCCTGCCTTCGTCTGGAAGGACCCGCTGCCGTCCCCGGACGGCAGCTGCGGCGGCGGCGTCATGACCTCGCCGATCGCGGGCCCGTTCGAGTCGAACGACGACTCCTTCGATGGCCCCTTGGGCTTGACCGGCGCCTTCTTCTCGAACGGATCGCTCTTGGGAGCCGGAGCCGTGGGCATGGGCTTCGAAGGGACGTTCGTGGAGGGCTCGGGCGGCGCGACCTTCGAGTCCTCCTGCGGCTCGAGCTCTTGTTGCTGAGGCTGCTCCTTCTTCCCCTCGTCGAGGGCCCTCTGCGCGGCTTCGCGCGCCTTCTGGATCTCGGGGAGAGCGTCGCCGGCGGGGTCGAGCTTCTTCGCCTCGTCGAGCCCGTCGAGGCAGGCGCGGTGCTCGTTACGTCCGCACGCCTCGAGCGCCTTCTTCCTGAGCTCACCTGCTTCGGCGACACGCGGAGCCACCGGAGGCGGTGCCTTCGACGTGTCGCCGGTCGGCGGGACGTTGGGATCACGCGCGATGTCGACGGGCGGCTGGCGCAAGGCTCGCCAGACCAGGAAGGCCACGATCGCGAGCGCAGCGACGGCCGCCAGCTCCGCCAGCCACCGCTCTTTCATGAAGCGGCGCATGCGCGAGACACGCTGCCGGACTCGCGCTGCGGGGAGCTGCTCCTCCTCCGCGATGTGCTCGAGCTTGTCGCCCTCGCTCTCGCGGGCCATCCACTGGAGGGTCTTCGCGGCTTCCTTGTTGCTGTGCGCTTGCTCCTCGGCCCAACGCGCGAGCTCGCGCTCCTCCACGGGGGCGGGAGCCGTCTCGATGTCGGGGAGCTCGGCCGGCTGCTCGCGACCTCCGCGACGATGGTGGTCCGCGATCTTGTGGCGCGCGACGCCGATGAGCCACTTCCGCAGCTCCGCCTCGTTCTCCGGCGCCCGGTCCGACGCCAGCGCCTCGACCAGGACGGTCTGGACCACGTCGTCGACATCGCTCTCCCCGACGCGCTTGCGGACGTAGTCGCGGAGGAGGCGCTGCGTCTCCGGGGCCCCGAGGAGACGGTGCTGAGGTCGCTCGCTGGTGGCGGGCATGGCAGTGCTCATCGGCAGGCTATCGCCCGCCGGACGAAAAGTGTGACGGCAGGAACCAACCTTGGTCGCCTTTGGGCGCCCGAGGCTTGGGGCCGGAGCATGGTTTCCGCTATGGTGCGCTCTCCGTGCCCAAAGCCCCCCCCCAGACATTCTTGATCAAGAGCGAGCCAGGCAAATATTCGTGGGCCCAGCTCGAGCGCGACAAGCGGACGACGTGGGATGGGGTGCGCAACTTCGAGGCCCGAAACACCCTCCGGTCGATGAAGGTCGGCGACCTTTGCCTCTTCTACCACTCGAACGACGGCAAGGACGTCGTGGGGATCGCCAAGGTCCTCCAGGAGGCGTACCCCGACCCGACCGCTCCAGGCGAAGACTGGAGCGCCGTCGACGTGGGGCCGCTCAAGGCGCTCAAGGCGCCGGTGCCCCTCGACGTGATCAAGAGCGATCCCGAGCTGGCCGACATCGCGCTCATCAAGCGCTCCCGGCTCAGCGTCGTGGCCATCTCCAAGCAGCACTTCGACTACATCCTCAAGCTCGGCAAGACGAAGCTATGACTCGATCCGTCCTCGCCCTGTCCGTCCTCGCCCTCTCCGCCGCCCTCGGCGCGGGGTGCAGCTCTCCCTCCGCCCCGGCCCTCGTGAAGGAGGAGACCGTCTGCCCGGGCTTCGAACAAGGTGGGCAGAAGATGCGCGGCGGACTGAAGAAGCCGGTCCGGCTCCGCGTCCTCGACGGCGAGGATGTCGTCGCCACCGTCATGCTCTACGGCGTCCCCGACGAGCGTCACCCGACCCGCTTCAAGCTCCCCGACAAGGACGAGGAGTATTCGCTCGAGTTCGCCCAATGCACGAACGAGCGCGCCCCCCACCCGGAGGAGACGAAGTCGGAAGCCAAGGGCAGCTCGGCGTACGTCTGCAACGAGCCGACCGTCTACGAGACGCTGAAGCACTCGACGAAGCGAGGCGAGGCCTCCAGCATGGAGCTGCCGTTCCCCGCCCCGCCGGACGTGACCTGCTGGCGCGGCACGTCCGCGGCCCCTGCGGCCAGCGCGCCTGCCAGCGCCAGCGCAGGCCCGAGCGCGGAGCCGGCGACTTCGGCCAGCGCGGAGCCCACGACCACCGCCAGCGCCAGCGCAGCCCCGAGCGCCAGCGCGGCCCCGAGCGCCAGCGCGGCTCCGAGCGCCAGCGCCCCTCGCTGAGACCCACCCGCTCGGGCCGACGTTGCCCGACTGACAAAACCGTCAGCGCGACCCGAGGGTCGCGCCGACGTCGTTCACGCGCGAGCGAAGCGTGTCTTCCAGTACTCGCGCTTCAGCTTTCGCCAGGCTGCGAGGTCCTCGCGGGTCGGCGCCGGCTCGATCGGCAAGCTGTTCTTCACCTTCGCGGGGTTGAGCACGTTCGCCCAGCGGTGGTGATTGGCGTGCATGTAGATGCCGAAGAAGAGCTTGTTGCCGAGGTTGAACAGGCCGTGGTTCAGGTTCACCGGCCGGTAGTTCTGGGCGGGGCTCTTCGCGTCGTGTGTGCTCCAGTTGAAGTGCACGAGGTGGAAGAAGCCGAGGATGGTCGCCGGGAGGAAAAAGGCCACGAAGGCGATCCAGCCGAGGGCGACGAACCACGTCGTGATGAGGAGCGCGCCCGTCGCGAAGCTGACGACCGACCGGATCGACTCGAGCCTGCGGTTCTCGGGCGTATCGCCGTGGACCTCGAAGACCGCCTCGTGCAGGTGCTTCTCGAGGTTGGCCACGTGGTGCCAACAGAACGCCCAGTAGCTGGGGCCGACCGGGTGCGGGTCCTTGTCGAGGCTGTCCGAGTGGCGGTGGTGCTTCTGGTGGAGCACCTCCCACGAGGCGAACCGCGTGAGGATGACGACGCCGCAGAGCTCGCCGATGATGCGGTTATAAGGCTTCGGGAAGCTCCCGTGCGTGCAGACGTGGACGAACACGCTGCAGAGGATCTGCGCGTAGCAGACCAGCGGGAGCGCCAGGAGATAGGTGTAGCTCCACGCACCGAGCAGCCCACCCTCGCCGAACAGGCCGCGGTGGCCCGAGCTGAGCATCAGCGCGAGCGCGGCGACGCAGATGAGCGCGTAGAAACCGTCGTAGTAGAAGTAAAAGAAACGGTTCTTCCGCAGCTGGGTGAACGGCAAGGTCGTGAACGTCGACTCGATCGCGGCGGCCACTTGTCCATCTCTCCTTGACCCACCGTGTGTGCCCGGCGCACCGCACAGAGGGTCAGCTCGCAAGTAGCCCAGGTGGTCAACCTCGTCCAGGGATCGGCGACGAAATTTTGGTCACTTTTGTGCCCAACTCGATGCCGTAACGTGGCAAGAGGATTGCTTGTCGAACCTCTGCTCGCGAGTTGCACCAACGCAAAGGCTCGGGTAGGAGCCGGAAGCGTGGCGGAAGTCAGCGAAGCCAGCCCCGCGCGACAACCTTGGCTCGTGAGCCATCCGGCCGAGTGGCGCCAGATAGGCATCATCGCGACGTACTGGGGCCTCCTGGCCTCGATGTATTTCGTCCCAGTGTGTCGGAACGTGCTCTTCCTGGGCGCGGCCTGCTACTTCAGCTTCCTCAACGCCGTCGTCATCCACAACCACATGCACCAGGGCGTCTTCCACTCGAAGACGCTGAACCACCTGTGGCGGCGCGTCCTCAGCTTCGGCGCGCTCTACCCGGCCACGGTGAACCTGCCTGCTCACAACATCGTGCACCACCACTTCGACGACGACGGCCAGCCCGACTGGGCGGCGCCGGAGAACGTCGACTTCCGGTGGAACCTCCTGAACCTCCTCCACTTCCCGAACGTGGCGGGCCCGAACACGTTCGCGGGCGTGCAGAGGTGGGCAGCGGTCGGCGGCCGCGAGGAGTTCAAGCGCCAGTACCTCTACGACAACGCCTTCGCGTTCGGCCTCACGGGCCTGCTGATGGTGTTCGACTTCTGGACGACGCTGTTCTTCATCGTCATCCCGCAGCTCTACGGCGCGCGCAGCATCCTCCGCATCAACATCATCCAGCACGACAGGTGCGACGTCACGACCGAGTGGAATCACTCGCGTAACTTCGTCGGTCGCGCCTTCAACTGGATCATGTGCAACAACGGCTACCACACGATCCATCACAACCGCGCCGCGCTCCACTGGTCGGTGCTGCACACGTGGCACGAGCGCGAGGTCGTGCCTCGCATCGATCCGTCTTTGGACGAGCGCAGCATGGTCAAATACCTCGTGCGGACGTATCTCCTGCATCCGCGGCGCCCCGCGACGGAGGACGTCGCCCGCGCCGAGCAGACCGCCGCGCCGGTCGAGATCGCGTCGCGAGAGGCGAGGCGCGCGGAGGCCGCCGAAGCCGGCGCACGAGCCTGAGGGGAGGACGAGGTGCTGTCGAACGAGATCATGGGCTACGTGGCCCTCTGGATCCTCTGGGGCAACACGCTCCTCGTCGCGCTCGCTGCGCTCAAGCGCGCCGGCGTGCTCGCGGGCCGTGCGCGCGAGCTGTCGCGGTCTGCGGGTGAGCTCGTGGCCGGAGCGGAGCGCCTCTTCCGCGCGAAGATCATCGAGCACGACGGACCGCACCTCGCGGCATTCCGTGTCGACCAGCTCGGTCGCCACGGGACCGGTGCGCTCCGTTCGATCCGCTGGCACGACCGGAAGACACACTCGGAGCTCTCGAGCGGGGTCGTCGAGGTGGACGGCGAGCGCGTGTCCGTCGCTCCGGGAGCCTGTGAGGTCTGGGTCGGCGCCGACGAGGCGGAGGCCGCCGCAGCGTGCCCGAGCCGCGCCGCCTTCGAAGAAGCCTACCCTTCCGCCAAGAAGACCCGCGGCGTCGAGCGAGATGTCGTGGTCGAGCTCGGCGCGGGGCGCGACGTGTGGCTCTTTGGCCGCGTGACCGACCAGGGTGGCAACCTCGCCCTCACTGGGCCGAGCAGCGGCACGATGCTCGTCGCGGCGATGGACCCGATCGTCTGGTTGGCTCGACGCGTCTGGTTCGTTCGGTTCGTCTTCGTGCCGGCCATCTTGGCCGGGGCCGCGGCCTGCACCGCGCTCGCGCTGACCGCGCCCGTCTTCGAGAGCCTGACGAGCAAGCTCGGCGGCCTCCTGGGGCTCGTGTTCTTCCTGGTCGTGTTGCCGGCGGGCACCGCGCTCCGCGATTTCCTGCGCGAGCCGTCCCAGCGCTTCGTGCGCGGCGTCTGGGAAGATCCGGCGAGCGCCACGCAGCCCATGTCCTCTGCGCCCGTGTCCGACGTTTCCTGAGCGTCTCGAGAGTCGGGCGTGCCGGCTCAGGCGTCGCGGCGCGCGCGCCGCCGGCTGAGGATCGCGACCGCGGCGAGGCCGAGCCCGAGGCCCAAGCCCGAGCGCGGCACCTCGGCCCCGCGCACCGCGCAGCCTCCTCCCGCGGCGTAGAGCCCGCTTTCGTCGTCGTCGCCCGGGGGCTCGCCGTCGTCGGCAGGAGATTGCACGGTCACGCGGAGCAGAGCTTGATCGGTCCGGCCCGAGGGATCGGTCGCGCGAACCTTGAGGAGATAGGAGCCTTCGGCGAGATCGACGGGCACGGTCGGACCCGCGAGGGTCTCGTCGTAGGTGCCGTCGTACTCGCGATCCACCTCGAGCACGAGCGCGTCGCCGTCGGGGTCGGAGACGACGAGCGCGAGCTCCCCCGGCCCGGGCGCGATCGTGAAGGCCTGCTCGTCGACGACGGGCGCCACGCCCGTCGGAGGCGCCTGCCCGAAGATCGCGCGGTAGACGTCGAGCTTGCCGTTTCCGTAGTCCTCGTTGGGCACGGCGCCCGTCTGCTCGTCGACGACCGCACCCGCGCGGATCTTCTCCTTCACGCCGTCACCGCTGAGCGTCGGGTCGGCCTGGATGACGAGCGCTGCGGCGCCCGTCACGTGGGGGCTCGCGCCCGACGTCCCGCCGTACACGAGGTACGACAGCTCCTGATCCTCGAAGCGCGTTGGGACGATCGGGTTGTCCGGCGCGCTGATCCAGAGCAGCGGCTCGTCGTCGATGCGCCGCCCGCGGCCCGAATAGAAGGCCCGCTCGCCGGTCGTCGCCCCGTTGAAGGGGTGGCCTGTGAACGCCGCCACAGCGAGCCCGTGATCGGCCGTGCCCGGCCACCCGATGAGGTGATCCTCGCTCGAGTCCTCGGGGAAATGGATGCCGAGGCCCCAGCCGCTCACCTCGTCCTGCACGTAGCCGAAGAGCGCGAGCGGCTCGCCGCCGGGAGCCGTGGGATCGACCACGTCGAGCGCCCACGTTCCATCCGGCACGGCCCCCGGACCGCCGCCCGTCGGGTAGAGGTAGAAGAGGGCCATCGCCGTCCCGCGGCTCGAGTCGTCCCGGTAGCCAGCGATATCGAGCTCGGCGTCGAACGGCTCCTGGAACCCCTGCGGCGAGTCGAGCGGGAGCGTGAAGCTCCCCCCACCCGGGCGCCTCAAGGTGAGCTCCAGATCCCGCGACGTGTCGCGCCAGAGGAGCGAGAAGACCATGTACGAGGCGCCCAGGCCAGCGGGGACCTCGATGGGAACGGTCGTCGTGGCACCTGACGGTACTGTCTTCTTGAAGAGCTTCTTCGAGGTCGAGAGGTTGCCGGCCGGATTGATGTGGGAGATGCCCTGCGCGCTCTGCTGGTCGATGAGGCGCTCCACCTGGCTCGAGCCGTCGAGGTGGAAGCCGACCCACGGGGCGTATTCGTGCAACATGACACGCGCGCCCTCCTGCTGGCAGAACTGCATCATCTGGTACTGCGCGTAGCCGTCCGTGTCGGTCGCCATGATCAGGTCGGCGTCCGGCGCCATGCCGACGAGCTTGGAGAAGCCTGGCTGCCCCGCGACGATGACGCCGGACGAGCCGATGCCGTGCATCATGTCCTCCCAGAACGGGACCTCGATGAGGTTCTCGCCGCGCCGGTAGACGTCGAGGTCGATCCGGAACGCCTTGATCTTGGAGGTGCCCAGCGCGACGAGCTTCTCGCCCACGTCGAGCGCGCCGCTCCGGTTCACGTCGTCGAGGACGAAGAGTCGCTCACCGTAGCCGGGCGTCTGCTCGGTGAAGCCCTCCTGCACGCCGAAGTTGCGCCGGCCGTCGCCGTTTTCGTCGGCGTAGAGGTAGTCGTAGGTCAGATCGAGCTCCTCCGCCTCCGTCCCGAACGCCGGCTGGCCCGTCAGGCGATCGATGACGACGCCGTTCATCGCGCGGATCGTGACGGGCCCCGCCCCGAGATCGACCTGATCGACGTCCGGATCGAGGGTGCCGTTTCCGTTCGTGTCGATGAAGTCGAAGTAGCCGCCGTCCGCTCGGAAGAAGAGCGGGTGCATGATGTCGGTGCCGTTGTCGATGTCGCAGATCGTGACGCCGGCGCCGGTGAGCGCGGGCCCCTCGCCCACGTGCGAGCGCCAGGTCGCGTCGGCGTTGATGAGCGAAGCCGTCAGGTCCAGCGGGCGCGGCGCGCGGACGGGTGGACCGTCGAGCTCGACCCTCTCCACGAACGAGAGCGCCGCGAGATCGGTGGCCTTTGCGGAGCCGAGATCGACCGCGAGCGTCCGGCCGCTGCCGAGCGGCTCGCCCGCGCGGCTTCGCGGGACCACGACGCCGGCCTGCTCGAGCGCGGCCAGGTCCGCCGACGTCGGCGGGCGTGACAAGGAGAGGACGAGCGGGGTCCGCGTACCGCGGAGGCCAAACGCCGGGTTGGCTCGGATCGCGGCTGACTCGAGCAGCTCGAGCCTCGGGTGCACCACGCCGGACCGAGCGACCGGAGCCGCGACGGCGGGGGTCGCGGCGGCGAGGAGGAGCGCGAGCGAAGCGAGCGAGCCAGTCTTTCGCATGGCCCTCGAGGAATACGCGACGACGTGGCCGATGTCGGCTCAAAGCGCCTCAAGGCACCTCAAGGAGCGGTGAGGTCGCGGCAGCAGCGGATCCCCGTCGAGTAGTCCGCGTACGAGAGCACATGCGCCTCGACGGCGCTGTCGCAGCCTTCTCTCGTGCCGCGCGCGTAGAAGCCGCCGACGAACGTTCCTTCCGGATCGTCGATCCACTCGTCGAGATTACCGACCATGTCGAAGATGGCGTCGTCGCCCCACTGGCTCGCGCATCTGTCTGTCGCGCCCGTGTGGCGGAGCAGCGGGCCCTTGTCGGACTTGACCACGTTGAACCGAGGGTCGGTGTGGTTGATTGTCGGATCGTCCCACAAGATTATCCCGGGGTGCGCCTCACGGAACACGTTGCAGCGCCCCTGCTCGTAGCTTTCACCGTAGGGAAACTGACGGTCCTGTTCACCTCGGCACGCGGTCTTCCACTCGTCTCGGGTGCAGAGGCGCTTGCCGGCGTTCTTGCACGCGAGCGCCGCGTCTTTGCCGCTCGCGTAGCCCTGAGGGACCCGCCCTCGCTTGGAGACGGCCTTCGGCTCGAGGCCACGTTGTTTCTGCCAGGCGGGTAGGTCCGGCAACCGCGTCGCTTGCTCGACCGTCGTTCCGCCTCCGGTCTTCGTCTTCCACAGGTCCTCGAGGTAACGCGCCTTGGACGGGTCGGGCGGGTAATACGGAGAGAGGACCGCGCCGGTCGTCTTGTCGACCGCCATCGACTCGTAGCGATCGACGCAGTACGGGCGCCCCACCTTCGGCTTCACCTTCACCATGTCCTCCGCGCAGGTGGGCTCTGGTGGAGGCTCGAGGACGGCGGCGGGCGGGGCCGAGGGCGGCGGCGCGGCCGGCCCCGGAGGCGGCAGGGCCGGCGCGATCCCCGAGGGCACCGCAGGCGCACCGGATGGCTCGGCCGTCGAGGCGCCGACGGGCTCGGACTCGCACCCCGACACGAGAAGCGCTAGGACGACCGCGAAGTGCCCGAGGGCGACACGATCTACCGCCTCGCCGATCGCCTGCGGCGAGCGCTCGCCGGCCAGGCGATCATCGAGGTCAAGAGCGCGGTCGCGGAGATCCGGGAAGGCCACTTGCTCGGGTCCACGGTGGTCGACGTCGGCTCGCGAGGCAAGAACCTCCTCATCGGCTTCTCGAACGGGCTCACGCTCCACTCGCACCTGATGATGCACGGAGCCTGGCACCTCTACGCGCGCGGCGAGCGTTGGAGGATGCCGAGCTTCCGGCTGCGGCTCGCCCTCTCGACCGAGACGACCGAGGCCGTCTGCTTCGGCGCGCCGATCGTGCGCCTCCTCCGGACGGACCGCCTCGACGCCGACCCGCGCCTCCGCGCCCTCGGCCCCGACCTCCTGTCGGACGGGTTCGACGCCGAGGAAGCCCTCCGCAGGCTGAGCGCCGATCCGGATCGGCCCATCGCCGACGCCCTCCTCGATCAACACGCGGTCGCGGGCATCGGCAACGTGCTCAAGAGCGAGATCCTCTTCCTCGCCAAGCTCGATCCGAGGACGAAGGTCGGCGCGATCGAGGCCGCGGCGCTCCGAGGCGTGCTCGACGTCGCGCGGGAGGTGATCACGCGGACCGTCGCTCGCGGGCGCGGCGGGCGGTTCGTGCTCCCCGGACGCGTCACGCGCGTCACGTCGCAGTCGATGCTCGGGCGCGGCGGCGAGCTGTGGGTCTACGAGCGCCGCGGAGAGAGGTGCCTCGCCTGCGCAACGCCCATCGAGATGATCCGGCAGGCCGACGCGCGCTCCACCTACTTCTGCCCGGCCTGTCAGCGCGGCTGAGCGAGCGGCGTCTCCGGGTCCTCGCCCTCGACCCGCGGCGCCTCTCTGGGGAGGCGCACCGCAAACGTGCTGCCCTTGCCGACCTCGCTCTCCGCCCAGATCCTCCCGCCGTGAAGATCGACGAGCGCCCGGGCGATCGAGAGCCCGAGCCCCGTTCCTTGTTTGGCGGTGGCGGACGCCGCGATGGACGACATCGGCGACTCTGCACCGAGACTGCAAGCCCCGAGCCGAGCGCGCGGGCTCGCCGCCCTACGGACAGCCGAGCAGTTCGACCGTGTCGATCATGAAGTTCGTCACGTCGATGAAGTCGTCGGTCTGGGCGGCGAACGTGATCGTGTGAGCCTGCCCGTTCGCGTAGGCGCTGATGTCGAACGAGAGCTGCTGGTAGCCCACCACGCCGCAGCCCGCGTCGAGGTTGGTCGTCTGGTAGAGGATGTTGCCGTCGATCGTGACGGTGAGCTGGTCGAGCGCCCACGCGGGGTCTTCACAGACCGGGATGTCGAGCTGGAAGCTCAGGGTGGCCATGCCGGGGTTGATGACGACCGAACGAGACACCGAGGCCGACTCGAAGGCCGTGTTGGTCCCGCCGAACCAGACCCAGTAGGTGCCCTGGTGCGGCCCGGTGCCCCCGCCCAACCCGCAGCCGGCGACGTCACACACGGGCGTGCCGAAGTTGAGCGACGACTCGGTCCAACCGCCGCCGAACGGCCCGTTGTCGAAGCCGCCGTTGGTCAGGAGGTTCACCGGCGTGCAGGCGGTCGTGCACCCGGCCGTGTTGTAGCCGCTGCAGCTCGCGTTGCAGGCGAGCGTGCCGCCCGTGAAACCCTGGGATTGGCAGGTCTGGCCGTTCAGGTTCGCGCCGTCGCAGACCTCCGCGCCCTCGCGCACGCCGTCGCCGCAGTCGGTGCAGGGCGCTTCGTTGAAGCTGCAATTGGCCGCGCAGGTGAGCGTACCGGCGTCGTGACCGAGCGAGGTGCAGGTCGCGCCGCCGAGGCTCGCGCCGTCACACTCTTCGTTCCCTTCGATCGCGCCGTTTCCGCAGGTCGGAGGGGCCGTGCAGGCCGAGACGTCGAACGTGCAGTCCGAGGCGCACGAGAGCGAGCCGCCGACGAAGCCCTGGCCGATCGTGGTGCAGGTCGCGCCGCCGAGGTTCTGGCCGTCGCAGTCCTCGCCGGTGTCGACCGCGCCGTCGCCGCAGGTGTCCCCGCCGCCCGTCCCCCCACCGCCGCCCCCGGTGCTCGAGGACGACGACGAGCTCGTCGTCGTCGAGCCCGTGGTGGAGCTCGACGTGCTGGAGCTGCTCGAGCTCGTCGTGCCGGCGCCGCCGTCGCCGCTGTCTCCACCTTGAGCGCCGGCGCCGTCGTTCGTGGAGCCGCCCCCCGTGAGGGAGTCGCCCTCGGCGCAGCCGTACGAGAGGAGCAAACCGACGGCGAAGACCGGTCGAAGCGAGGTGCGGAGCATGGCGGCCCTTCAGGTAAGGAGATCCGCTCAGCGTAGCCCACTCTCGTGCTTTTGTACCGCGCACGACGTGTTATGAGCGCCGCGTGAGCTCCCCATTCGATCGCGACGCGCTCGCAGAATCCGACTCGGCGCCCCTCGTCACGATGCAGCGCACCGTGAAGTTCCAGGAGGTCGACGCCGCAGGGACCATCTATTTCCCTCGCGTCCTCGAGTACTTCGCCGACGCGTACCTCCTCGTGCTGGAGAAGGCCGGCCTCGACGTGCCCGGCATGCTCCGCGACAAGACCCTGGCCGCTCCCCTCGCCCACGCCGAGGCGGACTTCCTGCGTCCCCTCTTCTTCGGCGACGTGGTCGACGTCGAGGTGCTCGCCCTGCAAGCCGGCAGGACGAGCGCGACCTTCGGGCATCGCATCCGCGACGCCAAAGGAAAGCCGGCCGCCGTCGGTCGGACCGTGCACGTGTTCATCGACCCGAAGACCTTCCAGCCGTCCGCCGTCCCTGCCGGGCTCGCCGCGCTCGCGAACGTCGGCGGTTAGGGCGCGTCGGAGTCACCGGTCCACGGCGACGAGCCGCCCGGACGACCAGGCCCGGAGCGAGCGGCGATCGAGCTTTCCGTTCGGTGAGAGCGGCAAGGCCTCGACCACCGCGACGAGCCGGGGGCGCTTGAAGGTCGCGAGCTCGGAGGCGGCGGCGCGGCAGATCGCGTGTGCGTCGGCTCCGGGCTCGACAACGAGGACGAGCGCCACCACCGCGCCCCAGACGTCGTCCGGGACGCCGAACACGGCGCACGCACGAGCGCCCTGCTGCCGGGCGATCACCGCCTCGACCTCGGTGGGGTGCACGTTCTCCCCACCCGTGACGATCGTGTCGTCTGCGCGGCCGAGGATCCGCAGCGCGCCGCCTTCGTCGAGGCTGCCCAGGTCGTTCGTGTCCAGCCAGTCCGAACGGGCGCGCGCGGGCTGACCGGCGTAGCCGCGCATCAGCATCGGTCCCCGCACGAAGACGCGCCCCGTCACGCCGGGCTGGACTCGCGCGCCGCGGGCGTCGCGGATCTCGATCTCGACGCCCGCGAGGGGCGGGCCCACGACTGCCGGGTCGTCCGCGATCGGGTCGGTCGTTCGCTGGGTCGCGATCTGGGAGGCCGTCTCGGTGAGGCCGTAGGTCGCGAGCGCGCGGACGCCGGCGCGCCGCGCGCGCTCGCGCAAGCCGGCTGGAAACCCCGCCCCGCCGACGAGGCAGGCGCGGAGCGAGGCGAGCGCGCGCTCCCCGCCGGCGTCGAGCATCGCGGCGAGCATGGCGGGCACGAAGGAGGCGAGCGTGACGCGGCCCTGGGCGACGGTCTCGATCGCTTCCTCCGGATCGAATCGATCGCCCAGCACGATCGCGGTCCGCGAAGCGAGCGCGCGCGTGACGATCGAGAGCCCGCCCGCGTGGGCGAGGGGCATCAGCGCGAGCCAGCGATCGTCGGGCAAGAACGGCAGGTTCGCCGCGTGAGCACGCGCGCTCGCGACGAGCGCGCCTCGTTCGAGGAGGACGGCCTTGGGGGCGCCTGCGCTCCCGGAGGTGAAGAGGCACACCGCCAGGTCCGTCTCCCGGGCCCGAGCGGACGCGAAGCTCGTCTCGACCGAGCCCGCGCTCGCACGGCCTAGCTCGGCGGGGTCGACGACGACGGCTCCGTCAGGAATGGCGCCGCTGGCGTCGAGCGCCGCCAGCGCGGCGGTCCGCTCCGCTTCGGACCAGCGCGGATGGAGCGGAACGAAGGGTCGGCCCACCTCCAGCAGCGCCGCGACGAGCGCGACGGTCGAGACGCGAGCCGTCGCGACGAACGCCACCGGCCCCGGATCCAGCCTCGCGAGCGCGGCCGCCATCCCCGCAGCGCGCTCGGCGAGATCGGCGTACCGAAGCGTCTCGTCCCGCGTGACGACGGCGATCGCGTCCGGCCGATCGCGCGCGGCGGCCGCGACGCTCAGCGCCGCCAAAGCTCACTCCACGGAAGGCCGTCCAAAGTGGCCTCTTCGACGCGGAGGCCGAGGCCCGGCGCGTCCGTCGCGCGAACGCCGAGCGGCGCCACGGCCGGGAGCGCCGCGCACGGCAGGCTCGGGAAGGCCTCGAGCCCCGCGTGCTCGTCGAGCCCCGCGAGATCTGCCCGGACGGCGAGGGCGAGCGCCGCACACGCCGCCCGGGCCACCGGCCCCTCGAACGCGTGTGTGATCGTGACGGTTTTGCCATTGTCCTGGGCGCGCCTCGCGATCGCCAGGCAGGCCATCATCCCGCCGAGGAGCGTGGGCTTGAGCACGACGCCCGCGCACGCCGGCGCAGTGATCAGCCGCTCGCGGAGCTCGGCATCCGCGAGGGACTCGTCGGCGAGCCACGGCGTCCTCCCGGTCCCGATCGCGAGGAGCGCCGCGCCGCCGCACGGCTCCTCGACGGCCTCGAGGCCGACCTCCGCCAGGGCGTCGAGCCAGGCCTTTGCCGTGTCCGCGGCGAGCACGCCGCCGAGATCCGCGCGCACCCGGATCGAGGCTCCGACCTCGTCGCGCAACGCGCGCAGGGCCGAGCGCTCCGCGTCGAGATCGCGACCTCCGAGCTTCACCTTCAGCACGAGCGCGCCGCGCCGGACCGCCACCGCGGCTCGTTTCGGGAGCTCGGGATCGTCCACGTGCCCAACGAGCGCGTTGACGGGGATCGTCCCGCTCGCGGGCGCTCCGCCCAGCACGCGGGACGCCGGCCGCGCCTCGGCTCGTCCGACGAGGTCGACGCACGCGGTCTCCACGGCGAACCGGGCCGAGGACGGCAACGAGGCGGTCAACTCCGGCCCCCTGCCATCCGCGACCTCACGAGGATCGAGCCGCGACCAATCGAGAGCGGCGAGGGCGACACGGGCATCCGAGACCGACTCGCGCGAGAGCCCGGGCAGCGGGGTGCCCTCGCCCAGCCCGCGGCGTCCTGCCGCGTCCTCGAGCGCGAGCAAGAGACCGTGACGGAGCGCCCACGAGCGCCGAGACCCGACCGCGTGGGCCGGGTCGACGTCGCCGCCCCACGCGGTCAGCCGAGCCAGGGCGAGCATGTGATCGCCGCGGCCAGGATGGCGGAGAAGGCCAGCAGCACCTTGGCCTGCCGAGCCAGGAGGCCGTTCAGCTTGGCTCCGTCGTCCGTCGTGGCGAGCACACGCGTGACGCCGAAGCCGAGGGCGAGCGTCGGGAGGGCGACGAGGCTCAGCGCCGGAAGCCAGCCCGCGAGGACGCCCACGATCGGGGCGAGCCCCGCTGCGACGTGCAGCGCGGCGTGGAAGGTGACCCCGAACGCGCGGCCGTAGCGGACGACGAGGGTTCGCTTCCCGGTCCTCGTGTCGCCCACGCGATCGCGGACGTTGTTGATGACGAGCACGGCGGTCGCGAGCGCGCCTACCGGGATCGACGCGACGAACGCGCCTGCCGGCGCCTGCCCGATGGCCACCCAGGTCGTGCCGACGACCGCGACGGGCCCGAAGAACACGAAGACGAACAGATCGCCGAGCCCGTTGTAGCCGAGCGGGTAAGGGCCGCCCGTGTACGCGATGCCGCTGAGGATCGACAGGACGCCGATCGCGATGATGACAGGACCGCCGACGAACGCGAGGTAGATGCCGGTGAGCACCGCCGCGCCGAAGGCGAGCGCCATGCCCCACCGGACCGCCGAGGGCGTCAGGAGGCCCTTCTGCACGGCGCGCGGCGGGCCGATCCGCTGCGCGTCGTCCGCGCCCTTCTCGTGATCGAAGACGTCGTTCGCGAAGTTCGTCCCTATCTGGATGAGGAGCGCGCCCAGGAGCGCGGCGACGACCGCGATCGGGCGGAGCGAGCCGAACGTGCTCGCGACGGCCGCGCCGACCGCCACGGGAGCGACGGCCACCGGCAGCGTGGCCGGCCTCGAGGCGAGCACCCACGCGCCGAACGAGCCGGGCGCAGGCAAGGGACGATGGCTCGTGCTCACGCGGTCCTCCTCTCCGTTTCTCGCGGCCGGCTCGACGAGATCTCCACCACGAGATCGGCGATCACGAAAGGCGCCTCGAGGGCCAGGTTGTGCCCGGCGTCCGGCACCACCACGACCTCGGCTCGCGGCAGCGCGCCCATGGCCCCACGCGCGACCGCGACGGCGCGGCGATCGAGCGCGCCGACGGCGAAGACGACCGGGACGCCGCCGCGCCCGAGCGCGTCGAGGAGCGGGGGCATGCTCCCCGTGCCGAGCGCCTCGATGGCCCAGGCGATCCCCTCCGGGCGATGCCCCAGCCGCTCGGCCCGCTGTCGCTCCTGCACCTCCGCCGGGAGCCCGCGCTGCGTCGCGAAGATCGGGAGCTTCTCCCAGTCCTCCACGAACGCCGGGAGCCCGCGCGCCGCGAGGTCGGCGGAGAGCCCGCGCTCCCACGTCAGGCGCTCGGCCCGCTCCGACGCCGAGGTGATGCCGGTGTGAGCACCGATCGCGAGGACCGCGCGCACGCGCTCGGGGAACGAAGCCGCGAGCGCCAGGGCCACGCGTCCGCCCATCGAGTAGCCCACGAGCACCGTGCGGCCCGAGAGCCAGCGCTCTCCGAGATCGGCGACGACCTCGTCGAAGGTGCCCAGGCCCGGCGGGGGCGGCTCGCTGCCGTGACCGGGGAGCCAGGGGCAGCCGATCGAGAGATCCACGCGCCCGGCGAGCAGGGTCGAGACCTCCTCCCACATCGAGGGGGCGCCGAGCAGGCCGTGCAGGAAGAGGACGGCGTCGTTATTCACGACCCGCCTCGAACGCGGCGCAGAGCCGGGCACGTGTGGCACGGCTCGCCTCGGTGGGGACGGCGGCCTCGATGATGGCCGGGGCTCCCGAGGCGAGCGCCGCCTCGAACGCGGCCGCGAAGGCCCGGCGCGAGTCGACCCGACCGAACGTGATGCCGAGGGCGGAGGCAAACGCCCCCACCGCGCCGCTCGGCGGCGGCGTCAGGAACAGCCGCTCGAGGTGCGCCTGCCCTGCCTTCGTCCGCGCGACGGGCAGCTCCTCGAAGATCCGGCCGCCGCCGTTGTCGACCACGACACACACACACGGTCCCGGCGCGGACGCGAGGACCGCGAGCGAGCCCACGTCGTGCAGGGCGCTGACGTCGCCCACGAGCGCGACCACGGGGCTGCCCGCGGGCGCGGCGTGCCGCACCCCGGCCAGGCCCGCGAAGAGCCCGTCGATCCCGGCTGCGCCGCGCTGATGGATGACGGTGATGTCCTTCATGGCGAAGGAGCCGAACGCGCAGGCGTCGCGGACGGGTGAGCTGTTGCCGGGCAGAAAAAACGCCCTTGCCGGGAGGCGGGACACCAGATCGTGGGCGAGCGAAGGCTCGGTGAGCTCGCCGCCGCCAATCTCCCGGAGGACGGCCGCCGCGAGGCGCGCGTGCGCCCCGCGCGCCGAGTCGGCGAAGGCACGCCTGCCCTGCGCGCCGTCGCCCGGACCCAGCGAGGCGAGGCGCGCGGCGGCCCGACCGAGCAGGTCCGCCGCGTCCCCCACGAGCCAGACGTCGGCCGATGCGTCGGGATCGGCCGCTTCCCCGTCGACGACGACGACGCGCGCGCCCGCCCGCGACGCGTACGCGCCGAAGCGCGACGCAACGGGTGGCCGGCCGATCTGGACGAGCAGGTCCGCAGGAGCCAGGCAGTCGACCATCGGACCGAGCGCGCCGAGCGCCGACGGCTCCTCGTCGCTCCCCGTCCCGGCGAGGCCGCTCGTCACCTCGGCGAGCACCACCGCGTCGGCGGCCCCCGCGAAGACCCGCGCGGCCGCCCGGAGGCGCTCCGCCCGAGCGCGGGCCGGCTCCGCGGTGCCCCACGCCGGTCCAGCGGCGACGACGACGCGCTTCGCGGCGCGGACGCGGGAGGCGAGCTCCATGACAGCATCGTCAGACGCCTGGAGGCGCGGCAGGAAGATCGCCGGCGCGCGCCTCCCGCCGTCTTCGGCCCGACCTTCGCCGACCGGCTCGAGCGGCTTGCGGAACCGAGCGTTCACGTGGACCGGCCCGGGGCGCGGGCCGAGCGCCGCGAGGTGAGCCGACGCGACCATGCGGGGCAACGAGGCCATCGCGGGCTCGTCGGGCACGCCGAGATCCACGTAGCGCCGGACGTGTGACCCGAAGAGCTTCACCTGATCGATCGTCTGCGAGGCCGCAGTGGACTGGAGCTCGAGGGGGCGGTCCGCGCTGAGGACGAGGAGCGGCACCCCGGCCGCGTCCGCCTCGATGACCGCGGGGTGGTAGTGAGCGACCGCGCTGCCCGAGGTGCAGACGAGCACGCTCGGCAGCCCCGTGACGCGCGCTTGCCCGAGCGCGACGAAGCCGGCGGCGCGCTCGTCGATCACGACCGAGAGCGAGAGCCGTTCCTCCTCCGCGATCGCCAGAGCCAGCGGCGTCGACCGCGAGCCCGGGCTGAGCACCACGTGCCGGGCGCCGCAGTCCGCCAGCGCCGCCGCGACGCGGCGCGCCCAGACCAGGTGGATCCCTTCGCCGCCTTCGCTCACGCGCCCGCCTCGCGGTAGACGAGCCCCGGCTTCGGGGCGGCGCTCACACCGAGCGCCCGCATCATCGAGCCGAGCTTCGCGTCGGTCTCTTGCGCCTCGAGCTCCGGCACGCTGCCGGCCACGATCCCGCAGCCGGCGAACGCGGTGGCGCGGGCGCCGCGCACGAGCGCGGAGCGGAGCGCGACGACCATCTCCCCTTCCCCACCGGGGCCGATCCAGCCGAGCGCGCCGCCGAAGAGCCCACGCGCGAAGGGCTCTGCCTGGCGGATGAAGTCGAGCGCGGGGGCTCGCGGAGAGCCGCCGAGCGCGGGCGTCGGGTGCAGCGCGGCGGCCATCCCGAGGACGGTCGTATCCGCCGCGCGCTTACCGATGATGGGCGTGACCAGGTGGTGGACGTGTGTCAGCGTGCGGACCCGGGTGTCCTGCACCGCGACCTCGCAGCCGGCGCGCTCGAGCTCGCTCCTGATGGCCTCCACCACGAGGCGGTGCTCGGCCAGATCCTTCGCGCGCGTGAGCAGCCGCGACGTCTCGGCCAGCTCGTGACCGCGGCGAGGCTCGGTCCCGGCCACGGCCTCGGTCCGCACCTCGTCGCCTCGGACCGAGACGAGCACCTCGGGGGTCGCGCCCACGAACGCGGCGCCGCCCCTCTGGACGCAGAAACGGACGCAGCCCGCGGCCTGCGCGAGCTCGGTCGAGATCGAGGCGGCCGTCGCGGTCGTCTCCACGTCCACCGCGCGGCAGAGGACGACCTTCTCGAACGCACCCTCGCCGATCGCCACGAGCGCGCGCGACACCGCGCGCTCGAACGCCGCGCGACCGTCGACCACGACGTGGCCGCGCGGCTTCTCGAAGGGCGCTCGGGCCGGGGCGCCTTCGCCGAGGTAGCTCGCCACCTCGTCGGCCACGTCGGACGCGTGCGCGAGCTCCTCCCGGCGGATGACAAGGACCAGCTCCGCCCGCGACTCGAGCAGCGCGGTGACACGCGGCAAGAAGAAGCGCGCCTCGCCGAAGGGCTCGAAGCCCTCGAGCCGACCGTGATCGAACGACACCGCGCCGAAGAGGCGCGGCGTCGCGGAGCCGACCGGCGTGACGGACGAGAGCACCTCGCGCGCTCGCTGCTCGACGGCGCGGATGCGGTCGTTTCCTTCGGCCTCCGCGGCGGCGACCTCGCCGAACGCAGCGACGAGGCGCGGCGCCAGCGTCTCGGCTCGCCTCGCGTCCCAGAGAAATGTGGGCTCGAAATCGGCTGCCATCGCGGCGGAGTCCGGCGGGATCGGCAAGCTGATGGCGAGCAGATCTCCCTCCGGCCGCAACCGACCCACGCGCCGCAGGGCGCCGACGACACGAGCCCGGATGGTCAAGCGGGCTTCCTCCCGACGTAGAGGTGCGCCACGCCGAAGGTCAGCGGCTCGATCCGCTCCACCTCCCAGCCGGCCTTGTGCATGATCTGGCCGAACTGGTCCGCTGGCGGGAACGCCGCGATCGACCGCTGGAGGTAGCGGTACTCCTGGCTGCCGGAGAGCAGGCCCCCGACGAAGGGCACGATCGTGTGGACGTGCATCTTGGCGAGCGAGCCCATCACGCCGCCCTCCGGCTCGGAGAGCTCGAGGATGGCGAGGGTGCCGCCCGGCTTCGTCACGCGCAACATCTCCTCCAGACCCTTCGGCCGATCGGGGACGTTTCGGATGCCGAACGCGATCGTGATCGCGTCGAAGGTCGCGTCCTCGAAAGGAAGCGACATCGCGTCACCCACGACGAGCGAGACGCGGTCCGTGAGGCCCGCGCGGTCCACCTTCTTGCGGCCGACGGCCAACATGCCCTCGCTGGGATCGAGCCCGACGATGTGCGCCGAGGGCGCGTGGCCGGCGATCTCCAGCGCGAGATCCGCCGTCCCGGTCGCCACGTCGAGGACGTGCGCGTCATCACCCAGGCCGAGCGCGCGCACGGTCTTCCTGCGCCACGAGCCGTCGATCCCGAGCGAGATGATGCGGTTCAACAGGTCGTAGCGATCCGCGATGCGATCGAACATCGCGCCGCTCCCCAGCCGCTGACCGCCCTGCTCCGGAGTGATCTCGAGTGTCATCGCGCGCCTCCCTTCTGGCTCATGTGGGCCATGAGCTCGGCGAGGCTCTCGGGCGCGAGAGCCTGCGGGCCGTCGCTCTTCGCCTTGGCCGGGTCGTCGTGCACCTCCACCATGACGCCGGCGGCGCCAGCCGCGAGGGCTGCCCGGGCGAGCGGCATGACCAGCTCTCGACGTCCCGTCGCGTGCGACGGATCGACGAGGACGGGCAGCCGGTAGACGTGCGAGAGCAGCGCCACCGCGCCCAGATCGAGGAGGTTGCGCGTCGACGGGTCGAAGCCCCGCACGCCGCGCTCGCAGAAGACCACCCCGGCGGCCCCGTGCGAGAGCAGGTACTCGCCCGCGAGGAGCCACTCCTCCACCGTGGCCGCCATGCTCCGCTTGAGCAGGACGGGCTTCTTGGCGCGCCCGACCGCCTTCAGCAGCGAGAAGGCCTGCATGTTGCGCGAGCCGATCTGGAGCACGTCCGCGTGCTCGGCGACCGGCTCGACGTCGGCCTCGCTGAGGACCTCGGTCACGACCTTCATGCCCGAGCGATCCGCCGCGGCCCGGAGCCAGGCGAGCGCGGAGCGGCCGTGGCCCTGGAACGCGTAGGGGCTCGTGCGGGGCTTGTAAGCGCCGCCGCGCAGGAGCTTCACCCCGACCTCGGCCAGCTTGCCGGCGATGCGGAAGATCTGCTCCTCCGACTCGACGGCGCAGGGGCCGGAGACCACGACGGGGCTCGCCGGGGAGATGGCGATCCCGCCGATGTCGAGGCGGGGGCCGTGCGCGTCCACGCGCGGGTGGCTCGAAGCCGGCGCGCTCACGCTCGACACGCCGGCCACGCGCTCGACGAGCGACGGGTCGACGTGGGTCGAGGCCTGCCCGACCACCAGGTGAATGTCTCCGGAGCGCGAGCGCTCCACGCTGCCGACCCACAGACCGAGCCCGGCGAGCTCGCCCTTGACGGAGTCGACGTCCGCTTCGCGGCTAAGTGTGACAATCATGTCATTTCCTCCGCGACGCGATGGCGTCCGCCACCGCGATGAGAGCCTGCAGCGCCGGCCTGTCGTCGGCGCCGATTTCCGTGAGGGCCCCCTTGGCCTCCGAGACGAGCCGCGTCGCGAGGGCGCGCGTCTCCTCGATGGCTCCGGTCTCCCGCATCGCAAGGCTGACCGAGCCCGCGAGCGCGGCGCCGACCGAGCCGCCCGCCAGCGCCTGCTCGAGGTCGCCGCGGAGCGCCGGCCGACGCTCGAGCGCGACGAGGAGCGGGTACGTCGCCTTGCCTTCCCGCAGATCCGCGTAGAGCTCCTTGCCGATCCGCTCGGGATCACCGTCGACGTCCAGCAGGTCGTCGGTGACCTGGAAAGCGACGCCCAGCTTGTCGCCGAACGTCTGCATGAGGCGCGCCGCGCGGTCGTCGAGCCCGCCTGCGCGAGCCCCGGCGAAGAGCGCCCAGCGGAAGAGCGAGGCGGTCTTGCCGGTCACGACGCGGAGGTAGTCCGCGACGGAGCCGTCGAGCTTGCCGCGCCGATCCAGCTGCATCGCCTCGGCTTCGAGCATCTCGGTCAGGACTCCGAGCGCCTTGTCGAGCACGTCCGGCAGGCCCGTGCGCCGCACCCGGACGAGCGCCTCGACCAGGAGCCAATCACCCGCGAAGATCGAGGCGGCGTTGCCGTAGATCATCCGCGCGGCGGGCGAGCCGCGCCGCCGCTCGCCGAGGTCGACGACGTCGTCGTGGAGCAGCGTCGCGGCGTGCACGAGCTCCGACGCGACGGCGAGATCTCGCGCCGCGGCGTCGAAGCCGCTCCCGACGCGCGCGGCGAGGGCCACACACATGGGGCGGAGCCGCTTGCCGCCGCAGGCGATGAGGTGCCCGGCGCTCTTGTGGGTGGCCGTCGAGCCGAGCTCGAGCGTCTCGAGGTCGCGCTCGATGCCGGCCAGGTCCTCCTCGAGGAAGGCGCGGAGATCCGCGAGGCGCGCCTCCGCGCCGTCGGGCCCGGCGCGGCGCACGGCCGACTCGAGCGAACGGAAGACACGCGGCCGCGCCTCCAGGTCCAGCGGGGCTTCATCCGGGAGCGTCAAGCAAGGTGCCGATGTCATGATCCCTTTCCTCCCGCCGCGACGGAGGCCCGCCCGCGCGCGATTGAGAGCAGATTGCCGAACTTCTGGAAGTCCGCGCGTTGCGAGCGAATGAACGATTCGAGGACGGATTCGGCCACGTGCGCGAACGCGGCGAGGCGGCGGATGCGCTCGACGACGTGGCCGCGGCGGGGCGACCGCTCGGCCTCGTCGGCGAA
Source organism: Myxococcales bacterium (assembly GCA_016794345.1). Lineage (GTDB taxonomy): Bacteria > Myxococcota_A > Polyangia > Polyangiales > Polyangiaceae > Xiheicaenibacterium > Xiheicaenibacterium phototrophicum. The sequence continues at coordinate 10,460 of JAEUKE010000136.1, read as the reverse complement.
CTGGGCGGCTTGTTCGAGGCGGCCGCGCACGCTCTCCGCGAGGAAGCGCTCGCGCTCGCTGATGACCTTGGAGATCATCTTCCAGAAGTCGGTCTCGGCCTCGAAGAACTCGCGCCGCTCTCCGGGCTTCCACACGCGCCTGGCGACACCCCACCTCTGGAGCTCCGCCAGGGTCGTGCTCACCGCGCCAGACGACATGCTGAGACGCTCGCAGATCTCGGCGGCAGGCAGAGGCTCCGTGTCGAGGTAGAGGACAGTCCAGACGCGGCCGAGCGCCTTCCGGAACCCCCAGTGCTCGATCACGTCACCTATTGCCTCCGCCGCCAGGAGCTCTGCCCTGCGGATAGAGTCCGACATCGGTCCTCCTCGAAGGCTCCGAACTTTCAGAGCCTTCTGAAAGTTCATTAGGAAACAAACCGAGGACTGTCAACCTCCGTGAGCCGCCGCGCACACGATGCGCGTCTTTCCTCTGCACCGGCGAAACCGACGCAAGGGTCGCACGTAGAGGCTGCGACTCTCTTTCACGCAACCTGGAGGACGAACGACATGGACATCGCAAAATCTCTCGCATTCTCGGCTGCTGGCGGCTTGGTGGTGGGGCTCGTGGGCTGTGCCGGCGGGGAGAAGCAGGGCGCCGAGCAGCCGGCGGCTGACTCGAGCGCTCCGGCTGCCGCAGCGGATGCACCCGCGGCTGCCGAGGGTGGCGCGAAGGAGTGCTGCAAGGGCCGCAACAGCTGCAAGGGCAAGGGCGGCTGCAAGGTCGAGGGCGCCAACGAGTGCAAGGGCATGAACGAGTGCAAGGGCAAGGGCGGCTGCAAGTCGGGGGACTGCGCCAACTGAGCCTCGCACGAGCGCGTTGACATCAGGGGCTCACGGGCCGAGCACAGGGACCACACGGTTCGGTCTCGCTCCGGAGAGCCCCTGCTCCTTTTGTGAGGCAAGACAGGAAACAAGGCGCGCATGACCTCTCCCCCTCCTCGTCTCGGCCTGCCCGATCTCGGGATCGGCGTGGGGCTCCGCATCCCGCACTACGGTCACGTCTTCGAGACGAAGCCGAAGATGGACTGGTTCGAGGTCATCAGCGAGAACTTCATGGTCCCGGGCGGCAGGCCCATCTCGAACCTCGAGCGCGCGCTCGCGGATTACCGCGTCGTGCAGCACGGCGTCTCGCTCTCCATCGGCAGCGCCTCGCCGCTCGACTGGGAGTACCTGAAGAAGCTGAAGGCGCTGCTCAAGAAGACGGGCTCGCCCTGGGTCAGCGATCACCTGTGCTGGACCGGCGCGGACTGTCTGAACCTGCACGACCTCTTGCCGCTGCCTTACACGGAGGAGGTGGTTCGCTACGTCGCCGAGCGCGCGCGCATCGTCCAGGACTACCTCGAGGTCCGCTTCGCCCTCGAGAACGTCTCGTCGTACATGACGTACACGGCGAGCCGCATGACCGAGTGGGAGTTCGTCCGCGCCATCGCGGAGGAGGCCGACGTCGGCATCCTCCTGGACGTGAACAACATCTACGTCTCGTCGTTCAACCACGGCTTCGAGCCGGGCCAGTTCGTCGACGCCATCCCTGCTCACCGCGTCGTGCAGATCCACCTCGCCGGCCACACGCGGTTCGAGCGCTACATCCTCGACACGCACTCCGGCCACATCATCGACGACGTATGGAAGCTCTACGCGCGCGCCGTCGAGCGGTGCGGCGCGGTCTCCACGCTCATCGAGTGGGACGACGACATCCCCGCCTGGCAGGAGCTGCAGGACGAGGCGGAGAAGGCGCGTTCGCTGCGCGACGCGGCGCTCGCGCGGAGGGCAGCGTCGCAGCCGCTCGACGTGGAGTCCCGGCGATGAGCGCCCGCACCGAGCCGTCGCCGCCTGCCGACCTGACCGAGGTGCAGGCGCTCCTCACCGCGGTGCTCCGGCGCCCCTCGCCCGTGACGGACGACGCGGACCTCTCGGCTCGCTGCGCCACGTTCGTCGCCGGCAACGAGCGCGTCTCGCCCGCCGAGCAGGTCGACATCTACCGCCGTCAGTTCTGGATGCGCCACGAGGACGCGCTGCGCGAGGACTACCCCGGCCTCATCCACGTCATCGGCGAGGACGCGTGGGACGAGCTGCTCCGCGCCTACCTCGAGGCACACCCGCCGTCGTCGCCCACGCTCCGCGATCTGGGCCACGCCATGGCGACGTTCGTCGACGGCTATCCCGACCTCCCCGCGGGCCACGAAGACCTGGCCCGCGACATGGCTCGCTACGAGCGCGCCTTCGTCGACGTGTTCGACGGGGCCGACCCGGCGCCGCTCTCTCCCACGCGGCTCGCCGCGCTCCGCCCGGAGGACTGGGAGCGCGCGCGCATCGTGCTCTCGCCGCTCGTCGTGCGCATGCGGCTCGCCTTCCCGGTCCACGTGCTCCGCAAGGCCGTCCGGGGCGGCGAGACCCCGGCGCTCCCCGGGCGACAGGACGTACGCCTCGCGCTCTTCCGCAAAGATCTCGTCGTCTGCTTCGAGGAGATCGACGTCGATCAGCTCGACCTGCTCGACGCGCTCGACGGCGGCGCTTCGCTCGTCGAGGCGTGTGCGCGCGTCGCCGCGGGCAAGTCGGCCGAGGCGACCGAGCGCCTCTCGCGCGAGGTCGGCGGCTGGTTCCGCGACTGGGCATCCTCGGGCTTCATCGCCGACGTCGTGGTGCCGTGATGCGCGTCCACCAGGAGACGATCACCGTCGAGACCCCGGGCCGCGCGCGCCCGTTCACCGACATCACCCGGCGCGTCGCGGAGATCGTCTCCCGCGCTGGCGTCGCGACCGGCGTCACGACGGTCTTCGTGCAGCACACCTCGGCGAGCCTCGTCATCCAGGAGAACGCCGACCCACGTGTCCTCGTCGATCTGGAGGCGTGGGCCGAGCGGGCCGCCCCGGAGGACGCGCGCTACGAGCACGACGACGAGGGGCCGGACGACATGCCCGCGCACATCCGCAGCGCGATCACGAAGACGAGCGAGAGCGTGCCGGTGATGGCCGGTCGCCTCGCCCTCGGCACCTGGCAGGCGCTCTACCTCTGGGAGCACCGGCGCGCGCCCCACTCGCGGCGCGTCGTCGTCACGGTCGTCGGAGCCTGAGCCGCGGCGCTCAGCCGCCCAGCACGCGCTCCATGGCCGCGCGCACGTCGGCCATGAGCTCCTTGCGGCGCTCGTGGCCGTAGGCGGGCGCGTCGACCGGCGGCAGGATGGTCACCGTGACGGTCGCCCCCGGGTGCACGACGAAGCTGTCATGCGCCATGATCGCCTCCGTGCCCTGCACGACGAGCGGCAGGATGCGCGCGCCAGCGTCGAGGGCCAGGTGGAAGCCGCCCGACTTGAACTTGCCGAGCCGGCCGTCTTTGCTGCGCGTGCCCTCGGGCGCGATCCAGACGCGTGTTCCTTCGGCGAGCAGCCGCCGGCTCTCGTTCAGGCTCTCCACCGCGCTCTTGCGATCCGACCTGTCGACCCGGATGAAGCCATTCTGCGCCATGGCGCGGCCGAAGAGCGGCACGCGGAACAGCTCCTTCTTGGCCACCATGCGCATGCGACCGGGCACGGCGACGAACGCCGCCGGGATGTCGTAGTAGCTGCGGTGGTTCGACATCACGACGAGCGGCTCGCCGGCGGGGATGTTCTCCACGCCGCGGACGTGGAGCGTCACGTGCGCCTCGCGCAGGATCTCCTTGGCCCACCACGCGAGCCGCGCGTCGACCACCTCCGGCGGGACGTGCTGGCGCAGCCCGTCCGCCACGGTCGAGACGGTGATCCGGGCCGTCAGCCTGGCCGCCCGCAACGAATCGAAGAGGGTCATCGCGTGCGCGCGCTACTGGTTGATCCGCAGGAGGTACGTCCCGGCCTGACCCATCGTGCCGTCGACCCAGACGAAGGCAGTCTGGTTCGCGTCGAGCTGCAGATTCAGGCTGGAGTCGTTCGAGTTGCTCGGCGAGTCGCAGCCGATCTCGCTGAGGAAGTCGCCGCAGCTCGTCCGCGCGTTGAGGACCGAGTTGTAGCCGGCGTTCAGATCGAAGTTGTAGTTGTCGTCCGCGTCGACCGTAACCTGGTAGACGACGTCCGGTCCGACGCCGAAGCCCGCGGTGCAGGTGACCTGGCTGGCGAAGCCGCTCGTGCTGCCGACGGCGCGGATCGCCGCCACGCCCTCGACGACGATGGGGACGGGGTCGTTGCAGTCCTCCCCGGTGGAGAGGTCGAGCGACAGCTCGAACGAGCCTTCCGCGCCGCCCCAGCCGTCCACCACCAGGTAGATCGGCACGCCCGGAACCGCGAGCGTGGAGAGCACCTCGCCCCCGGCGTTGTTGGGCGTGTTGAAGTTGTCGTGGCAGAGCGTCTGCGACGCCTGCTGCGTGCAGTCGGTCCGGAAGTAGAGCATCGAGTCGAAGTCGGAGGAGGCGGCGGGGATCCAGGCGGTGAGGAAGCCGGCCTCGGTCGGGGTGATCTCGTAGACCAGATCGGGGCCCGAGCCGTCGCTGCAGTCGTTGGACTGCTGCGGCTGGAAGCTGTCCGCGCCGCCGAGCGTGCTGCCCGAGAGCACGGTGGTACCGAGCGTGAGCGGCACCGCGATGGGGCTGCCACACGTCCCGCCCTCCGGTAGGCACGTGGACGAGCAGCCGTCGCCGTCGACGAGGTTGCCGTCGTCGCAGCTCTCGTCGGGCTCGAGCGTCCCGTTGCCACACTCCGGCTCACAGAAGCCGTAGTCGAGCTGACAGCCGTCGGTGCAGAACACGCCGTCCGGGTTGACGTAGCCAAAATCGAGGCAGGTCGCGCCCGCGAGATCCGGGCCGTCGCACTGCTCGCCGGGCTCCGCCACGCCGTTGCCGCACATCGGCCCGCTGGTGGTGGTCGTCGTGGTGACGCTGGTCGTCATCGTCGATGACGTGGTGGTCATCGATGACGCCGTCGTCATGGATGACGTAGTCGTCATGGATGACGCCGTGGTCATCGATGACGTAGTCGTCATGGATGACGCCGTGGTCGTCGTGTTGCCGGCCCCGGCGCCGCCGTCCCCACCGGCTCCGCTGGTCTCCTGGAACAGGTCGTCCACGTCGGCCGAGCAAGCGCAGAGGCCGAGGACACCGAAGGCAAAGGCAAATCGAGACATGCGCGGCATCGTAGAACGACCCAGCGTGTCCTGGAACAGGACATGCTGCGCCAAGGCCTCAGGGTCGCGGGCTCAGGGGGCCAGCGGACCCCGATGGCCCTTCGGCGCGGTCTCCTCGGGCTTGCCGGGCACGAGCTGCCAGTCCGGGCCCTTCCGCTCACGGAGGAGCCAGCCATGGAGGGCCTCCGCCCACATCGCCCCGCCCTCCGGCGTCGGGTGGATCTTGTCGGCCCGCCGCGGGATGAACTTCCCCACCACGACGTCCGTCTCGAAGAACCGGCAAGGGGTGACGCTGGCCGAGACCGCGTCGAAGAGCCCCGACTCCTCCGCCCAGAGCGGCGGCGTCGTCCAGACGCAGGGCCGGTTGCCGATCGCCTTCACGATCCGCTCGGCCGCCCGCTTCTGGACGTCGAGGTGTTTGGAGCCGATCTCGTTGCCGCCGAGGGTGACGATGACCAGGTCGGGCTGGGTTGAGGCGACGATCTCGGGCATGCGCTTCGCCCAGTCCAGGCTGTTCGTGCTGACCTCCGCGCGGACCTCGTAGCGGACTGCGTACGGCTCGAGGAGCTGGCGGAGGCGCTGGGTGAGACCGCTGTGGACGAACGAGTCGCCCACGTGGAGGACGACCGTACCCTTCCGCAGGGGCGGCGGCTCGGGCTTGGCCTCGGGCGGGGCGCTCGCCGAGGCGGACGGAGCGGGAGCGGCGGTGGGCACCGCGGCGCTGGCCTCGGCCGAGGGCGCGGGAGCCGTCACGGCCGCGGCCTCATCCTTGGGGCTCGCGGCAGCGTCCGGGGTGACCGGCTCGGGGCTGGAGCAGCCGAAACCTAGGGCGACGAGGCAGAGAGTGACCCAACGCACGGCGCGCACCATGCCCAAACCCGTGAAGATTCGCAATTTCCTACGCGTCGGAGCGGCCCTGCGCGGTAGCGAACGCGGTCGGCCGGTACTATAGAAAGCGTACCCATGAGTTTCCGGCTCTTCGGATACGACGTCGAGATCACCGCGAGCTTCTGGTTCTCGGCGGTCTTGCTCGGGTTCCTGATGAGCGGCGAGAGGCTCATGCTCATCGTGCCCTTCGTGCTGGTCATGTTGATCAGCGTCCTCGGGCACGAGCTCGGCCACGCCGTCGCCTTCTCCCGCTACGGCGTTCGCTCCGCCATTCGCCTGCATTTCCTCGGCGGCGTGACCATGCCGAGCGCGGTGCTGCCGCTCGGCCGCCGCGCGCTCGTGGTCATCTCGTTCGCCGGCCCGTTCGCGGGGTTGCTCCTCGCCGGCCTCACCTTCCTCTTTTTCCCGAAGGTCTGCATGGCCGCGCTCTGGGGGCTCTTCCCCGGCTTCTGCGCGGCGACCGGGGTCTGCGCTCCCCCCATCCCGCAGCTCATCGACGTCTCGCATACCGGTTTCTTGCAGACCATCGCGCTCTTCTTCGTGGCCAACGTCTTCTGGAGCCTCTTCAACCTCGCGCCCGTCCTCCCGCTCGACGGCGGCCACATCCTCGAGCACGCCCTCGGCCCCAAGCGCTACCGCACGACGCTCCTCGTCTCGGGGATCTCGGGCGCCGCGCTGGCCATCTACTTCGGGCTGGGCGGCAGCATGATCGCGACCTTCATCTTCGGCTCGTCGGCGCTGCAAGCCTTCATGCGGCTGCGTGACGTGCAGGGGGCCGTGCGCGCGTCGTCGGACGCGATGCGGGAGCGGCGCGCGAGCGGCCAGGAGGACGTGCACCCCGAGATGCTCCGCGACCTGAAGCTGGCCCGGCGCGCGCTCGACGAGGAGCGCTTCGACGAGGCCTCTCGCCTCGCCTTCGCCATCGCGGACGGCCAGACCTCCTCGGGCATCAAGCCGAGCGGCGCCGCGCTGGGCGAGGCGCTCACCATCGCCGGCTGGGCCGAGCTCGGCGCAGGCCGGACCGAGCGCGCCATCGAGGCGTGTGACCGCATGGTGAAGAGCAAGGCGCCGGGCGACGCGGCCCTCTTCGCGACGGTCGCGCTCGAGCGCGGCGAGGCGCAGAAGGCGCGCTCGCTCCTCGAGGCCGCGCGCGCGGCCGGCGACAACCGCAAGGAGGTCTTCGGCCCGCTCATCCGCATCCTGCTCGAGCAAGGGGAGGCCGCGCGGGCCGCCGCCGTCGCCATCGACTGCTTCGACGGCCTCAACGCCGACGACGCGCGGACGATCGCCGAGCAGGCCGCGCAGACGGGCGCGGATACGTGGGCCGGCCGGCTCTTCGAGGCCGTGTTCGAGCGCGAGCGCACCGCGGAGGACGGCTTCGAGTCGGCGCGCGCGTTCGCGCGGAGCGGCGATCCCGAGCGCGCGCTGAGCCTGCTCCGGTCGGCGGTCGGCGCCGGCTTCGACGACTCGCGCCGGGCCTACGGTGACGAGGCGCTCGGCAAGCTCGCGCTCGACAACATCCTGCCGCGCCCGTCTTGAAGCCATGCTCCCGCTCCGCCTGAAGCGCGTCCGCGCCTCCGACGTCCCCCTGCCCGCTTACCAGACCACCGGCAGCGCCGGCCTCGACGTCTGCGCCGACATCGCCGAGCCGGTCGTGATCCCGCCGGGCGAGCGCCGCCTCGTCCCCACCGGGCTCGCGATGGCCCTGCCCGCCGGCCACGAGGCCCAGGTCCGGCCGCGCAGTGGCCTCGCGCTCAAACACGGCGTCACCGTGCTCAACTCGCCCGGCACCATCGACGAGGACTACCGCGGCGAGGTCGCCGTCGTCCTCGTCAACCTCGGTCAGGCTCCCTTCACGGTCGAACGCGGCATGCGCATCGCCCAGCTCGTCGTCGCGCCCGTCACGCACGTCGAGCCCGTCCTCGTGGACAAGCTCGACGACACGCAGCGCGGCAGCGGCGGCTACGGCTCGACGGGGCACTGATTCTTGGGCGCCGGCGTCCGCGTCCGCGTCTCGTTTGGGCGCGGGCTGCCGAGCCGGCGACGTGTCACGAACGCGTGCCCCGCGGCTACACTGACCGGCATGATGGCCGCCCTCGCACACGAGAGCCGCGTTGCCGGAGAGCTGGGCCGCGTCCGCGAGCATCTCGTCGGCGCATTGGCCACGTTGCGTGAGGCCGACACACGTCACCTCGACGCCGAGGTGGGGCTGCGTCGCTCGTCGGTGATCGCCGAGCTCCAGCGGTACATCGAACGCGGGCAGTTCCCGCGAAACACGCGGACGCTCGAGATGCGCCCGGCGGTCATCGACGACTTCGGAACGCGCTGCGCGCTCGCGCACCTGGCGGAACAGAGCGGTGGCGCCGAGCTCGTCTCGTCGCTTTCGGCCGTCGCGAACCACGAGCGCGTCCACGCGCTGCGAACCCACGAGGGCCTCGCGCGGTGGCTCCGCGCAATGGGCCTCTCCGTGGAGGAGGCGGCTCGCATCCAGCCTTCGTACGCTCATGTGCCTTATCCGCCGCCGCTCGACTGCGCGTGCCGCGAGCTCGGCGGGCCCGTCTTGCGGGGAACCGTGACGAACACGAGCGCGAGCGGCGCGTGTGACATCCGTATCGACGAGGTCCTGTCCAGCGCCGAGCTGACTCGGCGCGCCGGCCGCGACCTCCCGGTCGGCGAGACGCTCTCCACCTCGTGCACGAACCTCGTCCGCGGGAGCAAGGTCTTGGTGACCTGGCCGGAGCAAGAGCGCGACCCTCTCGACCCGGGTCCTGCCGATCGCCCATCCTTGCGGATCGACAGCGGAAGCTACCGCTTCGAGACCTGCCTCGAGCCGGGCAGCGCGGTCCGCTACCGGGGCAAGCCTCCTCCTCCCGCCATTCTCTCGAGACGGCAGCTCGACGAGGTGGTTGGCAAGAGCCTCGCCGAGTGCCGGGTCTTCCTCGGGGTCACCCCCACCGATTCTCCCGAGCCGACGCCGACGGGTCGGATCGCCCCGAACCCCGAAGCACCCCGTCGCCCTCGTGAGCCTGCTCCTGTCGAGAGCGCCCAAGCGCCCGAGCCGGTGCGAACCAAGGAAGATCGCGAAGCCCCCGCGGCCCAATCCCCCGACACGACCCCGCTCTTGCCCACGTCGCTGCACTACATCGGCGGCGGAGGCATCCTCCTCGTCGTGTCCGCCGCGGCCGGCTACGCGTGGCTCACCAAGCGCGGTCCCAAGCGATAGCGAGAGGGTCGCGCGGCGAGCGCTCAGCTGCAGGCCCACCCGAAGGCGAGCACCCCCGGATGTTTCGGGCACTGCGTGATGTGACCCACGCCGACGTCTCCGAACATGATCTCGACGCCCTGCTCCGAGTCGACCTGAAACACGAGCTCCATGCGCGTTCCGCACTCGGGGCAAGCAGGGTATTCCGCGCCTTGAACCCAGTGAGGCCAGCCGAAGAGCTTGTCGCCCGTGCGGGCCGAAGTGATCGCCTCGGCGGTGTAGATCTCCATGTCCAGGTTCGCCTCGTCGAAGCCCACCTCGGGACAAGTTCGCGACGTGGCTCGTTGCTCGTTCATTCGAGGCCCGAGCGAGGCACTTGCCTTCGGGCCCTCAGCCCGGCCGGGCGCCCTCCGCGCCTACGCGAGCCGTATCGGCAGCGGCAGGTGCTGCTCGAACATCCGCGTGCGGAGCGCCCACAGCGCGTCGGGCACGTGCGCGGCGAAGAGCTCGCGGGCCGCGGCGAACGCGTGGCGGAGCGGCTCGATCATCTGCGGGCAGACGCTGTCGTCGATCACGGTGAGCGGCGTGAGGAACGTGGCGACGTAGACATCCAGCGCGGAGGGACGGCTCCCGCCGAAGTAGCTGTCGGTCAGCTCGGCGCGGAGGGCGGCGAGCTGCCCCTTCACGGTCTCGACGAGGCCGGCCTCGGTCAGCTGCCGGGAGAACCCGTAGCGCTTGGCGAGGTACTTCGCGACGGGCAGGCCGAAGCCACGCTCGCCATCCGAGGCAAACGACGCGTGGATCATCGCGAGCCGCGACGTCCACCCGAGGCCACCTTCGCCGGCGACCAGATCGAGGAAGCCCATCTGGCGCGCCCGCTCCGCCGGGTCCGTCGGGGCCAGGGTGCCGGGCGCGAGGCGAGCCACGAGCCCGACGATCGCCGCCCAGTTCGTGCGAGCCGGCCCGTTTTCGTGCAGCACGACGGGCACGTTGTCGAGGCCGCCGAGCCAGTCGGTCACCTCGGGCGAGAGCGGCCCGCGCGGCACCACCACGGCAGGGAGGTCGGCCACCACGAAGAGGCCCTTGGCGGCCTCCGACCAGGGGCTCGCCACGGCCGAGGCGGTCACGATCCGGGTGCCTTTCCGGTCGCGTGCCGTGGCCAGATCGACGTACTCGAGGGTCATGTTCCGCTCCCGGAAAGCGAAAAGGCCTTGTTTTGTGGTGGGTCGACAGGGACTCGAACC
>JAEUKE010000130.1 GCA_016794345.1 Myxococcales bacterium | reverse complement strand
CCCCATGAGCCCCATCACACCGCAAGACTCCGGCACCAGCGCGACCTTCACGCTCTCCGAGGTGGGGGAATTCCCGTACTTCTGCGCTTTCCATGCCTCGATCGGCATGTTCGGCACCATCTGGGTGGAGTGAGCCGGCGCCGCGCGGCCTTGGTCACCCAGCTGTGGCTCTTCGCCGGAGTACAGTGTGATACGTCAACGCAATCATTCCTCGCTGAATCACCCGCTGCGCTCATGGACGGGAAGACCTGGTGCAAGGCAAGTGTCAGCGTTACGGTGAGCCGGCTACCTGCGCGACCGCCTGGCTCATGTCCCAGGAGCAACTCAAGCGAAAGAAGCGAAAGGAGCCGTCGTCGGTCGCTTCGCCGCAAGTCCGGCACGCACGACACACACGTCGCGGCAGGCCTCTTGAATCAGGCTAAATTAGCCGGTTCTCCATCACCGGGCCCGGCATGACGAGATGTTGGAAAAGCCGTTCCCGAAGCGCGTTCTCAGTAGGTGGTGCGCCCCCGGCCGGCTTTCAGTCGTATTCGGGAGGTGAAACCCGAAGGAAAGTCGCCAATCGCCATCGTGCCAAGGAAGACGTGCGAAGGAAGAAGAAGGCTCAGGAGACCTGACGGAAGCGGAGGAGAGCCACGTGCTCAGAAGGAACTCGGTCTTGCCAATGATGGGGGAACTGCACATCAGCCTTCAGGCCAAGCAGCTCCGTCGGATTCTTCGATCTCTCGCGCTGCAGCCGAGGTCACCGCTGGCGAACGAAGAGCAGCATGGCGATCGCATCCGAGCAGGGCTCCGGATGCTCCGGATCAGGATTTCAGCCTGCGGCCCTCGCATCTCTCGACTTGACGGACCTTCTTGCCCAAGAAAAAGGGCCCGACCCTCTCGGGTCGAGCCCTTCGTGCTCACGACGCCCTGATTACTCGAGGGTGATCAGGTCCGGGAACTCGCTCGCCGGCGCGTTGCTCGGGAAGAGCCGCGCGGCGTCCGTGTCCTGGATGCCGTAGAGCTTGCGGATCGCGTTCTGGATGTGACCGACGCCGATGCGCTTGTTGCCGCCGGGCTGGTTGGTGTTCGGGTCGAGGCCCACCGGGTTGTGGCCTTCGTCCGTCACGCCGACCTCGCGGTTGCCGGCGATCTTGCGGCCGTTGACGTACCCCATGACCATCATGCTGCTGACGGCCCAGTGGTCCTTGCCGGCGCCGTCGTTGTAGCCCGGCGTGCGGCCGAAGTCCGAGCCCATGAAGATGGCGCTGCGGTCGCGGATGCCCTGCTCCTCGAGGACCTCGGTGATGCGCGAGATCTGCGGGAAGAGGTCGTCGGTGTTCTGGACCAGGTTCTGATCGACCGAGTCGTGGTTGTCCCAGCCGCCGGTGCCGATGCTGACGACCGCGCAGAGACCGGCGCGGAAGGCCGCTGCCGCGAGCATGACCGACTGCACCATGTTCGTCTCGCCCTGGAGCGCGTCCTCCGAGGGGAGGTAGTCGATGAGCTGCTTGAGCTCGTTCTGGCCGAGGCGGGAGAGGTGCAGGCGGTTCATCGCCGTGTGGAGGCGCGGCAGGCGCTGCTGCTTCGACTTGACGTCGAAGCGCTGCTGGCGCGCCGCCTGGATTCGGGCCGCCGTCTCTTCCGTGAGGTAGAGGTCGTCCGCGACGTTCGGGTTGGCGCGGTACGGGAACGCGACGCGCTTGACCGTATCGATGTTGCCGAGGCGCGTGGCCGGGGCGACGCCCGCGGTCACGTCGTAGCCGCCGGCGCTGATGTAGCCCATGGGGGCGCCCGGCGCGAGGCCGGCCGACAGGAGCGCCGCGACCGTGGGCTTGCCTTCCGCCATGTCGCCGGCCCAGATGGCGCGCGTCCCGACGTCGTGGGCGTTCGTCGCCATGTCCACGCCGTTGATGACGAGCAGCTCCTGGTAGTGGCGCTGGAAGAAGGTGCCGATCGCGAGGCCGCCACCGTTGGCGTTGGGGAGCGTCTCGAGCGGCGCGTACCGCAGGTTGCCTGCGGTGCCCACCGTCGTGTAGTTGCTCATGACGTCCTTCGGGCCTTGCTGATCCACCTCGGCCTGCGAGCCGGCGGGCTTCGGGTCACAGATGTGTGTGACCGTCCAGCCGCCGCCTGCGTGGTAGAGGATGGCGAAGGAGTGCGAGCCAGCGGCTTCCGCCTCTTTCTCGCTCATGGACCCGACCGTGACGGCGAGGCCCGACATGCCGCACATCTTGATGAAATCTCGACGATCCAACATGGTTCGGGCTCCTCTCACATCTCGTAGACGAAGTTGACGTCAGTAAGCATGTAGACCATGACCGCCATCCAGGCGCGGCCGACGTAGAGCGGGTCGTTCGAGCCGTCGCCGCCACGCCACGCGATGTGCGGGGTCTTGTCGCCTTCGGCGGCTTCGCCGAAGGGCACGCCCGTGATGTAGTTGTAGTTGATCCCGCAGCGGAAGTTCGGGCCGAGGCCCGGCTGGTCCTCGCTGGCGCCCTTGACCTTCGCCTTGCCCTCTTGCCAGGTCTCGACGAAGAGCTTGTAGGTGCGCTCGACCTCCGGGTCGGTCACGGCGACGGTCTCGCCCAGCAGCGTCTTGTGCAGGTGGACGATGTTCGCCTTGATGGCCGCGGCGTTCTCGGGGATCTCGTAGCCGTTTGCGTCGAGCGGCTCCATGTTCGACTCCACCGAGGTGAAGAGCTTGCGCTCTGCCATCGGCAGCGAGAACTCGGCGCCGATGACGTCGCAGCCGGCCTCGAGGCTCATGCGCTCGATGATGTTGGCCATGACGCCGTTCGGGTCGGTGACGCGCACCGTCGTGTCGACCGAATCGATGCCGCCGAAGAGGAGCTTGTACTCGCCGAGGAGGTTCGGGTCGTTCCAGTCACCCCAGGGCATGCCGAGCACGTTCTCGAGCTTGCGGTTCAGCTGCTCGGGCGTGAGCAGGTGGGCCGAGCCGACGGCGCCGAGGTGGCTGAGCTGCAGGTCCGAGATGTCCGCCGCGGTGTTCTTCGCCCGGAAGTACGGGCTCATGAGCACCTCTTTGACCATCTTCTTGAAGTTGTAGCCGTGTTTCTCGCGGAAGTTCGTCGCGATCTTGGAGATCGTGTAGTACTGCCCGAGGTAGGCGGAGAGGTCGGCCTGGTAGTCCGGGTCCTTCGGGTCGGACGGCGCCGAGAGAGGCTCGGTGCCGACGAAGGTGCGGAACGCCATGTAGACGCCGCCGAAGGCCATGCTGGGATCGCCGGCGACCATGTCCATCGCCCAGGGCAGCGCGTTCGTGTACGCGCTGGGCGGCATGTTCACGTCCTTGAAGCCCGGCTGCCACATCTCGTTGTACCAGCCGAACTCCGCGTTGAAGAGGAAGACCGGCTCGTCGGGATCGTCCGACTGGAAGTTGCGCCACGCGGCGGCGAGCGGGTCGAGCAGGCGGTGGCACTGCGAGCAGTTGCCGTCGTTCACGGTCGGGTTCTGCGCGCGCTGGACCGCGGTGATGTCGATGGGGCGCTCGGCCGCCTTGAGGATGTCGTTCGCGAGGAAGAGGTGGAGCGCTTCCTTCGCGCGGTGGCGGTTGCGGTTCGTGGGCGTGGTCGGGTGGCGCTGCAGCCAGACCAGGTCGCTCATGATGCCGGCGTGCGGGTAGCCACCACCGGCCGTGTCGTAGCCGCCGATGCGCGCCGCTTGCCACTCGTACGGGTCGGCGTCGTTGTTGAACGCGACGTCCGTGATGCGGTACGCGGGCGCCGAGAACGGGTTCACGACCATGTAGTCGGCGTTGGCGATCTCGGTGTACGGCCGGTTGTTCCGGATGATGTACGAGACGAGCTTGAGCGGCTGGCGGGCGACGCCCTCGACAACACGCTGGCCGAGCCACTCGTAGAAGTCCGCGTCGGTGGGGACGCCGTACTTCTGGCGGTTCGCCGCCGTGTCCGGGATCTGCAGGTAGTAGCCGGGGTCGTACTGGCCGGGGTTCTCGTCGTTCCCGGTCTGGAAGGCGTCGAGGCCCTCCTGCACGTAGAACTCCGTGTGCATGTTGTCGTTGAACTTCTCTTCGAGGCGCGTGTAGAAGGCCTCTTCTTCCATCAGCTTGTCGAGGATGGGGTCGAGGGCCTCGAAGCCACCCTTCTCGACCGCGGCTTCTTCTTCCGCGGTGGGGATTCGCGAGGCGAGGACGAGGGCCGCCTTGCGCAGCGTCTCGTTCGGGTTCATCAGCTCGACGCCGGAGAGGAAGCGGGCCTCGGTGTTGGGGCAGCCCGTGTCGTCGTTCGCGAGCTTCTCGACGAGGCTCTCGAGCATCTTGTAGTCGCTGTCGCCTTCCTTGATGATCGTGCCGCCCTCGTGGCCCAGGCCACCGGCCGGCTTCTGCAGGAAGATCGACGTCTCGCCGCTCACGGTCTTCGAGAGGGCGCGGACGGCCTCCATGTTGGCTTCGAGGTAGCCGGCCTCCGAGGAGGGGCGCAGGTCGAAGTCGGACTTCTCGGCGCCGATGCTGCCCGTCTGGTGGCAGGACGCGCACTTGGTCTTGAGGACGTCGAAGTAGATACGGGCGAAGGTCTCTTCGGTCGAGATACAGGTCTCGGCCGAACCTTCATCGCTTGTGCAACCGGCAAAGCCGAGCGCGAGCGCGGCAGTCGCGGCGAGCGTTCCGCTCAGGAGCAGCTGGTTCGTGGCTCGGTTTCTCCGCATGGGGGGCCTCTCGTTGGGTCTAAGGTGACGGGAAGTCCCTAAGCACGG
>JAEUKE010000097.1 GCA_016794345.1 Myxococcales bacterium | reverse complement strand
GAGGGAACCGGGACGACGCGGCGGGGCGTGCGAGGCGGCGACTGGAGCCGCGGCGCCGACTCGACCTTGGCCGGCGCGCGGGACGAGGGCTTCGACGAGACCGCCTGGAGCCCCCGCGTCGGGTTTCGGTGCGTCTACCCGGCGAGCGGTTGATGGCAAACGGAGACAGCGATGAAACATGACAGATCTGTCGTTATATTGGTAGCTGGCTCGCTCCTCTCCGCGAGCTGCGAGGACTCGCCGACCGTGCTCCCGCCGGAGGGGCACCACGTGGTCCACATCGACACGGACGCGATCCTGCCGCCCGAGCTCTCTTCGGTGGTGATCGAAGGGGAGCGGCCCCCGCTGTTCGACCGCCTCGAGATCGCGGTGCTCGCGGAGGGCGAGACGGTGCCCGCCGCGGAGCGCGTCCGCACCTACGACGTCGATGAGGGCGACTTCGCCGTCGGCGGCGCGAGCTTCACGATCCCGGCTCCCGTCGGCGCGCGCCCGAAGCTCCGAGCTCGCCTCTTTCGCGGGGAGAGTGTCTACGCGGGTGAGCTCCTGCTGGACACCACGATCGAGGTGTGGGCCGAGCTGCCCGAGACCCCGATCGAAGGCGCGGTCGACACGACCTTGTACCTGCTCACCGACGACGTCGGCGTGCCGCAAGGAAGCCTGGCGGACCCGCTCGTCGCGTCCGACGCGCCCGACGCGCGTGTCCGCCCCGGCCTTCCGGGCGCCACGCTCGTGGGCACGTGGCCCGGCGCGGTCCGCCGCGCGTGCGCGGAGCCGGCCAGGCCGGGCGAGGTCTGCGTCCCCGGCGGCGCGTATTGGATGGGAAACCCGCTCGTAAAAGGAGACGACTTCGTCGAGTCGGATCGTCAACGGCTCGTGGTGTTGAGCCCGTTTTACCTCGACACCAAGGAGGTAACCGTAGGCGAGCTGCGTGCGTTCGCCGAGTCGACCTCGGACCCGGTCGAGGTCACCCAGCGCGATCCGGATCCGAGCTCGGAGGCGCACTTCTGCACGTTCACCCCGTCGCCGGACGCCACGAGTGAGGCGCGCCCGGCCAACTGCGTCTCCTGGGAGACGGCCGAGCGCTACTGCGAGTCGAGAGGAGCGACGCTGCCCACCGAGGCGCAGTTCGAATACGTGTCGGGGCAGCTTCGGTCGGCGCTCTACATCTGGGGGCAAGACGAGGCGGCGGTCTGCAAGGCCGCCGTGTGGGGCCGAGGCGGGCGCCCCGCGACGGCCATCGCCTCTGCGGGGGCGAGCAACTGCCTCCCGAAGGAGCCGACGGAGGACGGTCCCCTCGCGTTGCTCGACAGCAACGTCGAGGAGACCCGCTTCACCGACAACATCGTCATCGACGGCTCCGTGGTGTTCGATCTCGCCGGCAACCTGCAGGAGTGGACGCGGGACTGGTTCAGCGGCCAGGGCAACCCTTGCTGGAGCCGTCCCGACACGAACGTCTTCGTCGACCCCGTCTGCAACGATCCCGGCACGCTCGCGTCTCGGTCGGTGCGTGGTGGCTCCTGGATCCAGGACCGGGTGTTCCTGCGCGCTGCGTACCGTGCGGCCCGTGCCCCAGAAGCGTCGCAGCGCTACCTCGTGGGCTTCCGGTGCGCGCGGCCGTCGTCCTGAGGCCGAACAAAAATTCGACAGCGTCCTGAATCCACCGAGCCGGCGCCGACGAACTGCAGGAGGAACCCTACCAAGGAGACTTGCATGCGCTCACTCGTTTTTGGCTTGGCGATTTCGACTCTGGTCGCGGCTTTCGCCGCCGGTTGCGGCGACGACGAGGGCACGGGCGGCGCCGGGGGTGGCACCACCACCACGACCGGCAACACCACCGGGACGAGCTCGCCCACCACGACCACGACGGCCTCGACCACGACGAGCACGAACTCCTCGACCTCCACCGGCATGGCCGGCATGGGTCAGGTCCGTGTAGCGCACCTCTCGCCCGGCACGCCGGATGTCGACTTCTGCGTCATCCCGAACGGAGGCGCTCCGATCGGCCCCGTCCTGAAGGGCGCTGGCGACACGGACGGCCTCGCCTACTCCGAAGTGACGGACTACGTCGATCTCCCCGAAGGCACCTATGACGTGCGTATCGTCGCGCCGAACGCGGCCAACTGCGACGAAGCCCTCGCGGGCCTGCCCGACGTCACGGGCGTCGCGGTCGCGGATGGCGGCGTCTACACCGCGGCGGCTACGGGCGTGCTCATCGATCCCGGCGCCAACGACGCCGACTTCGCCGTCGAGCTCTACGAGGACGACCTCACGTCGAACGCCGCCAAGGTCCGCGTTCGCTTCATCCACACGTCGCCGGACACGCCGAACGTCGACGTCGGCGTGGGCGCGGGCAACATGTTCACCCCGGTGTGGACGAACGTCGCGTTCCCCAACATCGGCCTCGTCGGCGGCGAAGCGTACGTGGAGGTCGATCCTCTCATGAACGCGACGCTGAGCGCCCGCGCTACCGGCACGACCGCGGACGCGCTCGTGCTCAACGGGGTGACGCTCCCCGGGGGCGCCGTGGTCACGGTGTTCGCGATCGGCAACCTCGACGGCGACCCGGCCCCGCTCAAGGCGCTCGCGTGCATCGACGGTCAGAACACCTGCCTGATCCTTCCTCCCTGATTTCGATCTCCATCT
>JAEUKE010000080.1 GCA_016794345.1 Myxococcales bacterium | reverse complement strand
AGACAAGAAGGCTCCGTCATTCACGCAGCGTTGACCATTGCGAGCGCAAGGCCTACAGTCTCGATCATAATGGTGAGCGCTTGCGGATTGCAGCTCGACGTTCTGGTCGGGACATCCGCCGCGTAGCGGCTTTGTTCAACTATACATTATCCCGCCCGCGTAGCGCGCTTATCGTCGTTCTCGCCAAGACCTGTATCTTTGTGAGGCCGCCCGCCCCGAAGCTCGCAGGTCCGTGTAGTTACAGCGGGTTAGCTCCGGTGGCGGTCGTATATCGGTTCGCACTTCGCAAGTTCTCGATAAGTCCTTTCTCACTGCGAGCGGCTTGGGTGGAACAGGCGCGAAATCTGGGTGCTGAAGGCGGAGACGAGAGCGGTCGGGCACTGGTCCGCATCCACGAGCCATCGCGAGGCTCGGAGGCTCCCGGAAGCCTCCCCGAGCCGAAAAAACCGTTTCCGGAGGCTCCCGGGAGCCTCCCCGATCGTTTCAAACGCCTTCCGGAGGCTCCCGGGAGCCTCTCCGTCGAGGACCACCGACGCACACAGGCCCGCGTGCACACGCACCGGCGCTCACCCGTCGCTGGGGACGATGTCGATGCGCTCGGCGCCGCTGGCGTCCTGATCGAAGAGGCGGAAGATCTGGTCGTAGCTGGTCTGGAAGAGGGCATCGGCGCCGATGACGGCGGGGCGGTCGCAGTCGAGGGGGAAGAGGACGGCGGAGGCTGCACCGCGGATGGTGACCTCGTGGAAGTGGGCGTCGAGGAGGCGTGTCTGGGTGGGGAGGACGTCGAGGCCGGCGGTCTCGAGGCCGACACGCACGCCGTCGATGACGGTGAACTGGTCGATGGAGGTGACGCGCTTGAAGGACTGCGCAGCGCCGACGCCCCAGCCGGAGACGGTCATCTCGACGGAGAAGGTCTTGTCGCCGCCGTCCTGGTTGATGACGAGCTCGAGGGTCTGGGGCGCGCTCGCCTTGATCTGCGCGCGGATGGTCTCGCCCGTGTAGAAGTAGACGTTCTGGGGTGAGCCGACCGGGGGGTTGTTCCACTCTCCCTCGGCGCGCCAGAACGGTCGAAACGCGAAGTTCTCGACGAGTCCGCGCAGACCCTCCGGGCGCAGCTGACCGGCGACGGAGACGACGTTGCCATTGGCCTCGACGACGAACCGATGCGCGGGCTGGCCCTCGTCGCTCCCGCTCGCCAGCGTATCGGTGAAGGTCGGCCGACCATCGACGTGATAGACGCGGTCCCACGTGAGCCCGGCGTCGACCTCCACCCCGCTGGCGCGCCCGCCGACGTAGAAGCTCGGACGATCGAGCGGGCCGGTCTGCCACGCGAGGCCGGGCTCGGGCGGGGTGAACCACCGGCCGAGATCGATCTCGATGCGAGGGAGCGTGGCGACGAAATGGATCGCCAGGGCGTCCGCGCGAGGCTCGGCGGCGACCTTGCGGAAGTAGGCGCCGCGCACGCTCGAGGCCTCGTGAGGGTGGCAGTCCGGCTCGCCGAGCGGGTACGGGTCGCCACC
>JAEUKE010000068.1 GCA_016794345.1 Myxococcales bacterium | reverse complement strand
GATCGCGGAAGGCGCGGAGCTGTCCGACGAGCAGAAGCTCGAGCTCCTCTTCGAGCCCGGGTTCTCGACGAAGGAGACGATCGACGAGCTCTCGGGCCGCGGCGTGGGGATGGACGTGGTCCGAACCATCATCGCCGGCCTGCGAGGTCGTACGGCGCTGCGGAGCGTGCATGGGAAGGGGACCCACCTGACCATGACGATGCCGCTCACACTCGCCTTCGTCGAGGCGATGGTCGTCCGGGAGAGCGACCGCCTCTTCGCGCTGCCGATCGAGAAGGTCTTCGAGGTCTTCAAGGTGGAGGCCGCGCGCGTCTCCCAGAACTCCGCCGACGGACAGGTGCTCGTGCGCGTGCGAAACAGCCTCGTGCCGGTCCTCTGGCTGCACCGCTTCTGGGGCGAGGTCTCACCGGCCATCGAGTCGCTCGACGGCAGGATCCTGGTCGTCGTCCAGACCTCGCGCGGTGAATACGCGCTCCCGGTGGATGCGCTGCTCGGAAACCAGCAGGTCATGCTCAAGCCCCTCAGGGGGCCGCTCGCGGGGATCCGCGCGGCGGCTGGCTGCGGTATGCTCCGGACCGGCGACGTCGCGCTCGCCCTCGATTGCGAGCAGCTCCATGTATGAGGCGCTCGCCCTGCCCGAGACGGGGGCTGTCTGGGAACAGCTTCACGACTGGGTCGAGCGGCACTCGGGGATCGTCCTCACGGCCGCCCGGAGCGAGAGCTTCCGGATCCGCGTCGAGGCGATCTGCCAGAACGAGCGCGCCACCCCGCAGCAGATGCTGCAGCGCCTCGAGCGCGGCGATGCCCGCGTCGCCATGATGGTCGCGGACGCAGCGACCACCAACTACACCCAGCTCTTCCGAGAACGGGAGGCGTTCCAGCTTCTCGCCGAGCAGATCTACCCGACGCTCGACCCCGGTCCCGTCCGGATGTGGTCGGCTGCGACATCCACCGGGGAGGAGGCCTATTCGCTGGCGATCCACGCGGCCTACAACCTCGGTCCCGGGACGTTCGCTCGCGTGAAGGTGCTCGGGACGGACCTGAGCGCGCGCCACATCGAGGCCGCGGAGACGGCCCTGTACGAGACCGGCCGAATGCCGGACCTCACGCCGGCCGAGCGGCTCGCCTTCGAGCCGGTCTCCGAGTCCCACTGGCGCGTGCGGCCGGCCTACCGGGACATGTGCACGTTCCGGCGCTTGAACCTCCTCGCGCCCCACTGGCCTTTCACCCAGGCCTTCCACGTCATCTTCTGCCGGAACGTCCTTTATTACTTCGACGCCACGTCGAGGCATCGCGTTCTCGAGGCGATGTACGACGTGGCCGCGCCGGGTGCCTGGCTGATCACCAGCTTCACCGATCCCACGACCGACTCTCCAACCCGATGGTCGACCGTCCAGCCGGGGGTGTTCCGGCGACGTCCGACCTGAGCGAGCGATCCATGTCCACAGTCATCAAGGTGCTCATCGTCGACGACTCCGCGTTGGTCCGCGGAATTCTCGAGCGAGGGCTCTCGAAGGACCCCGAGCTGCGCGTCGTCGGGACGGCCCATAACCCCTACGAGGCGCGGGACCTGCTCGTCGAGCTCTCGCCCGACGTCATGACGCTCGACGTCGAGATGCCCCGCATGGATGGCGTCACGTTCATCAAGAAGTTCATGGCCGTCCTGCCCACCCCCACCGTGGTCCTCTCGTCGCTCACGACGCGCGGCTCCACGCTCGCGCTCCAGGCGCTCGAAGCGGGGGCGGTAGACGTGATGGCCAAGCCGAGCAGCGCCGTGGCCGGGGGCCTCGAGGGCATGATGGAGGAGCTCATCCGGCGCGTGAAGGTGGCCGCGCGAGCCAGGGTGGCGCGAAAGGACGCGCCGGTGCTCGACGCGGGCACGCCGCAAGCGGCGCTCGACAACACGACCGACGCTGTCATCGGCCTCGGCGCTTCGACCGGCGGCGTCGCCGCGCTCACGCGCATCTTGCCGGTGTTTCCCGGATGGTCACCTGGCGTCGTCGTCGTCCAGCACATGCCCGCAGGGTTCACGCGCGACTTCGCCGATCGCCTCTCGGAGATGTGCAAGATGAAGGTGAGCGAGGCGCGCGAGGGAGATCGTGTGCTCCGAGGTCATATCCTCGTCGGTCCTGGCGGCGACAAACACGTCGAAGTCCGACGGTTCGGCGGCGAGTACCGCATCACGCTGACCGACGGTCCACCCGTGTCGGGCCACCGGCCCTCCGTGGATGTCTTCTTCCGCTCGCTCGCGAAGAACGTCGGCAAGAACGCCGCTGCCTGCCTGCTCACCGGAATGGGAGAAGACGGCGCCAGCGGGCTGAAAGATCTCAGGCTGGCCGGCGGTCGCACCTTCGCGCAGGATCAGGAGACGAGCGCGGTCTGGGGGATGCCGGCCGCAGCCGCGCAGCTAGGGGCAGCGGAGCGCCTCTTGCCGTTGCAGGAGGTCCCGCGTGTGTTGGTGAACGTGCTGTCGTCCTGACGAGTCAGCTCGTCCGGTGACGTCCCTCGGCCCGCGACTCTACTGCGTGGGGATGTTGACCGACTCGGCCTTGCCGAGGTTCTTGCCGGTCTCGTCGAAGGTCTCGGTGCACTGGTTCTTGCCGCCTGAGCTGGACACGGACGCGACGAACTTCCCCTTGGGCTTGACGGCTTCGATGAAGGCGTCCGCCACCTCCTGGCAGGTGACCTTGCCCTTGGGCTCGTTGCACTGCACGAAATGGCCCGAGCTCTCGTCGAGCTTCAGCTCCTTCGGCTCCCGCCCTTCGCGCTTCGCCACGGCGTCCTCGAAGCGCTGGGCCACCTTCGAGAGCTTCTTCATGTCGAGCACGACCGCCTCCTTGCAGCCGAGCTCGCGCACCTCCGCCGCGCCCGGGGCATTCCGCGCCTCGAGCACGACGCTCATCATCTCACCCGAGGCGTCGAAGAAGTCTTTGAAGGCGAGGTAGGCCCAGAGGCCGCCGCCGATACCCGCGACGAGGAACAGCCCGCCGACGATGAGGAAAGCGAGCAGGCAGCCGCTCATCCCCTTCTTCTTCGGAGGCTGCACCGGAGCCCCATAGCCGGGCGGTCCGTAGCCCGGCTGGGGAGGACCGCCCTGGGGACCATGATAGCCGCCGTATCCGGGCGGTGCGCCGTAGGCCATGGCCCAACGCTACACGGAGAGGCCGGGGGCAGGGAACCCGGCGCACATCTCCTTCACCTCGGCGGCGATGCGGTCGAGGACTGCGGGGTCCTGGCTCTTCGCCACCTCGTCCATCCAGGCGGCGAGTCGCTTCATCTCCTCCGCTCCCATCCCGCGTGAGCTGATCGCCGGCGTGCCGATCCGGATGCCGCTCGGATCCATCGGCTTGCGCGGATCGAAGGGGATCGCGTTGTAGTTGCAGACGATCCCGGCGCGGTCGAGCGCCTGCGCGTAGGGCTTTCCGCCGATGTTCTTCGGCGTCATGTCCACGAGGAGCAGGTGATTGTCCGTCCCGCCGGTGACCAGGGAGAAGCCGCGCGAGACCAGTGCCTCCGCCAGCGCCTTGGCGTTCGACACGACCCGCTTCGCGTAGTCCACGAATGTGGGCTCGCTCGCTTCGCGCGCGGCGACTGCGATGCCAGCGGTGGTGTGGTTGTGCGGGCCGCCCTGCAGGCCGGGGAACACGGCGCGATCGATCGCCGCGGCGTGCGCCGGCTTGCAGAGGATCATGCCGCCGCGTGGGCCGCGCAGCGTCTTGTGCGTCGTGGACGTGATCACGTCGGCGATGCCGACCGGGCTCGGGTGCACGCCGGCCGCGACGAGGCCCGAGATGTGGGCGATGTCCGCGGCGAGGATGGCCCCGACCTCGTCGGCGATCTCGCGGAAGGCCGCAAAATCGAGCGTGCGCGGGTAGGCCGTCGTGCCGCACCAGATGAGCTTCGGGCGGTGCTCGCGGGCCAGCTTCCGCACCTCCTCCAGGTCGATCCGGTGTGTCGTCTTGTCCACGCCGTAGGGGACCGAGTGGAAGTACTTCCCGGTGATGCTCACGGTGTGGCCGTGCGTGAGGTGGCCGCCGGCCGGGAGGCCGAGCCCCATGACGGTCTCGTTAGGCTTGAGGAACGCCAGGTAGACGGCCAGGTTCGCGGGGCTACCCGAATACGGCTGCACGTTGACGTGGAGCTCGTTCGGGTCCGAGAGCGGCTTGCCGAACAGCGCGCGGAGGCGAGCCTTCGCGAGCTCCTCCACCTCGTCGATGATCTGCTGACCCTCGTAGTAGCGCTTCTTCGCGTACCCCTCGGAGTACTTGTTCGTCAGGCACGAGCCGCTCGCCTCCAGCACGGCGCGCGAGGCGTAGTTCTCGCTCGCGATGAGGCGGAGCTTGTCCGCCTCGCGTCGCTCCTCCTTCTGGATGAGCGACGCGATGTCCGGATCCACCTCGGCGAGCGGCGCGCGGCCTGCGGGGGTGCCCATCAGCCCACCTCGAACTCGGCGCGGTTCAGGATGTCCGCCACGCGCCAGAGGAAGCTGTTCGCGGCGACGCCGTCGATGATGCGGTGGTCGTAGGAGAGGGTGAGGTACATGACCGGGTGGATGGCGATGCTGTCTTCCTCGCCGTTCGTCACGACGACGGGGCGCTTCTTGATCTCGCCCATGCGGAGGATGCCCACGTTCGGCTGCGAGATGATCGCCGCACCGAGCAGGTTGCCCTTGAGGCCGGGGTTGGAGACGCTGAACGTCGTTCCCGCGAGATCGTCTGCGGTGACCTTACCCACCTTCGCGCGCTGGGCAAGCTCGTCGATGGCGGCCGCGATGCCGCGGAGCGAGAGCTGGTCCGCGTTCTTGATGCTGGGTACGACGAGCCCCCCTGGGGTATCGACTGCAACGCCCAGGTTGACGTCTCGCAGGACGACGTAGCTCTTGTCGAGCACGCGCGCGTTCAGCGTGGGGTTCTCCCGCAGCGCGCGGACGGTGGCAGCGCAGATGAAGGCGAGGAAGGTAAGGGGCACCCCCTCCTTCTTGAACCTGTCCTTGTGCTGATCGCGCAGCTTCGACGTGGCAAAGAGGTCCACCTCGGCCACGGTCGGCACGTGCGGCGAGACCTGCTTCGAGTAGACCATGTGGTCGGCCGTGATCTGCCGGCGGCGGCTGAACGGGACGACCTGATCGCCGGGCTTCGCCACGTACGGCGGGACCTTGTACGAGCCGTACCCGATTCCCGGGATGGGAGGCACGAAGCCGCCGCCCGCCTGCAGCAGCTGCGAGAGCTCGGCTGCGGCGGGCGTCGCAGCAGGCGCGTGCAACGCGCTCGGGGCGGGGGCGGCGGCCGGGGCGGGTGCGGGCGGGGGCACCGCGGCGGCGCGCCGCACGTCCTCGTGGGTCACGCGTCCGCCGTCACCGGTGCCATGCACCTTCGACACGTCCACCCCGTGCTCGAGCGCCATGCGACGCGTGGACGGAGAGGCCAGGCCAGGCGCGGAAGGCGCGGGAGGGGGCGGCGGGACGGCCGCGGCGGGCTTCGCGGGCTCGGCGGCGGGCGGCGCGACGGCAGCACCCTTCGACGCCGTCTCGTCGATCTTCAAGAGAGGAGAGCCCTGCGCCACCGTCTGGCCTTCGCGGGCGATCAGCGAGACGACGCGACCGGCGACCGGGGCTCGCACCTCGGTGTCCGCCTTGTCCGTCGCGACCTCGAGCAGCACCTGCTCCCGATCCACGAAGTCACCTTCGCGCACGATCCACTTGGTGACCGTTCCCTCGGCGACGCTTTCGCCGAGCTGTGGCATCGGGACGTCGATCATTGTCGCTTCTCCTAAAAGGTCGTTGTGTACGCCAGAAAAGGGAACAGTCGTATACGCGCGACAGCCCCCTCCAGCAACGTCACTTTGACGTTTGGTACGAGACGCCCGTCTCGGAGCCCCGTCTCAGAGCCCCGCGTCTCGGGGCCCCGTCACAACATCGTGCCGGAGGCCTGCGCGAGCGCGGCGTCGATGGCGCGCGCCGAGAACCCGACCAGGATCTTGCCGTCGATGTCGATGACCGGGATCCGGCCGTCGGCGCGGCCGACCTTCTTCAGCTTGGCGTCCATCTCGGCCTGGGCGACGCCGTCTTTCTCGATGTTCTTGAAGGTCGCGCGTATCCCTCTGCGCTTCAGGTGGTCGAGCGCCTGGTGACACGGCGAGCACCAGTCGGCCCCGTAGACGATGGCCTTGACGTGCGACTGCCCGTCGGCCGGCGCCGGCTCTCCGGCATCCGGCGACGGGCTCGGCTGGTTGCGCGCAGGGGCTCGAGGCTCGGCCGGCGCGCGCGGCTCCGGCGCATCGGGCCGCGGATCGAGCGCCGCCTCGGCGCTCTTCTCGCGCCGGCGCTCGATCTCGTCCTCCCAGACGCTGCGGGGCACGCTCCGCGTGGAGAAGGAGCCGCCGGCGTCGGGCTTGGAGAGATCCGACACGTAGATCGGATCGCCCATGCCCTCGTTCCGGTCGGAGACGACGACTCGGACGAAGTCGCGCGACGGCTCGGGCACTCTGTCCGGGGACGCGACGACGTGGGTTCCCCCTCGCTCGTCGATCCAGGTGAGCATCAGGTTCGGCGTGTCGGCGCGGAACGACAGCGCAGGCAGCTCGGTCGGCTTGGCGTCGACCTCGTCTCGCTTCTTCGAGCAGGCCACGACCTGGAGAAGCGAGGCCGAGAGCAGGGCCGTGACCAGCCAGGCGCGAAGGGACGGAACGAGCCGCACTGCCGACTAGCGTGCCCCGGCGGCGCCGACTTCGCAAGGCACCGCGGCGGGGGTCAGCTTCCGTCGAACGTGCAGGGGAAGCAGCCGCCTCCGGAATCGAGCTGCTCTTCCAGGCACGCGACGCGGTCCGCGACGCCGTCCGCGTAGGCTGGGTCCTCCTCCGCGAAGGCCGAGCAGGTGGAGCGACAGGCCTCCTCATCGAAGGGTATGGCATCGATGTCGCTGTAGCTGGGGTCTGCCGAGCATTGTGCCTCCATGGCACAGAGGTCCTCGCAGTCTCCCTCGGCCCCGCTGCAGCCCGCGAGCGAGGCGACAAGCAGGAGAATCGCCTGGGTGGGGACGCTGGCCCCCGGATTGCAGTGCGGTGCGCGGTCCATTGCTTCCTTAGCTTACGCCTCATCTTTCGTGTCCGGACGACGTCGACTCCGTTCCCCTGCTCTCCGACTCCCGGAACGACCCCCGAAACGCAAACGGAACGCGCCCCCGGCGGACACGCAACTGGGCAGCCGGGCGCTTCGCCCGCCGACACGAGGTCGATCGATGAGGTCTCTCCTTACCCGCCTTGCTTCGCCGGTCGCGCTGGGCGTCCTCGCCGCGAGCGTCCCGCTCCTCGCCCCCTCGGAGGCGTCGGCCTGCGGCGGCTGCTTCGTTCCGCCCGCGACGCCGACGGTCGTCAGCGGACATCGCATGGTCATGTCGGTCTCGCCGACGCAGTCGACGCTGTGGGACCAGATCCAATACGCCGGTGAGCCGGAGGAGTTCGCCTGGGTGCTCCCGGTCAAGCCCGGCGCCCGCATCGAGACTGCGAGCTCGGCCTTCTTCGAGGTCCTCGAGGCGACGACGGTCACCAAGATCCAGCAGCCGCAGGTGACCTGTGGCAACGCCGGCGGCGGCCTCGGCTGCGGCATGGAGGCGCAGGCGGACTCCGCGGGCTTCGGCGACGGCGAGGAGGGCGGCGGAGATCCCGTCGAGGTGGTCCACCAGGGCACGGTCGGTCCTTACGAGACTGTCACGCTCTCGACCGAAGAGCCCGGCGCGCTCAACGAGTGGCTCGCGTCCCACGGCTACGCCGTGGACGCGACGACGCAGCCGATCATCGACGCCTACGTGGCGGAGGGCTTCGACTTCATCGCGCTGCGGCTCCTGCCGGGCAAGGGCGTGAAGGAGATGTCGCCGGTGCGCGTCGTCTCCGCGGGAGGAGGGCTGTCGCTGCCGCTCCGAATGGTGGCGGCGGGCACGGGCGCGCAGACCCCGATCGTCCTCTACGTCGTGGGGGAGGGACGCTACGAGGTCGACAACTTCCCCGAGGCGCGGATCGAGACCGCGCTGCTCTCGTGGGACTTCGAGACCAGCCAATCGAACTACGCGGAGCTGCGGAAGCAGGCCCTCGCGCGCGAGGGCGGCCGCGGCTTCCTGACGACCTTCGCGCAGTCGGGGCTCCTCACGCAGACCTTCCAGGATCAGAACTTCAACCCCGTCAGCTTCCTGGACCTCTACGCGCAGCAGGCCTTCAACAACGGCGAGACGGCCGAGCTCTGCTCGGTCGATGTGGGTGCCGCCGGCTCGGCGATGGCCGTGGTGAAGAACCCCTGCCCACCGGGTGAGCCGTGGGACTCCCCGGCCTGCGCGCCCTCGGCGGACGCGATCGACGCGCGCCTCTTCGGTTGCGAGGACATGGACGACGTCGCGACCGCGCTCGAGGGCCTGCACCCGGCGGACGTCTGGGTCACCCGCCTCGAGGCAGACCTGCCTCGCGAAGCGCTCGCGATCGATCTCTTGCTCAGGGCGGCGCCGACCCAGATCGGCGTCTCGAGCACGCTCCAGGCGAACGTCGCGCTCCACGTGGAGGAGGTCTGCGGCGGAGGAGTCTTGCCGACCATCCGCCGGCCGGACGAGCCGCCCCCGCCGAAGTCGCCCTGGACCGGCTTCTACGTCCTGTCCCTCGGGGCTGCTGCCCTGGCTTATGCGGCGCGCCGCTTCGGCGGTCGTGTCCGCGCGATCCGCTGAGCGAGCGTCGCGGCGCCCGAGGCGACGTCGATCGTCACCTGTGACGGTCGCTGTCCGTGCCGTTTGCGTCCGGCTCGAGGGGCTCGAAGTCCCCGGTGTGGTAGGAGCCGCTCCGCTTCTTCTCGACGCGCTCGTCCGTCGTTGCGGCGGGGGCGGCCGAGGCGGGCGGCGGCATCGACGCGCGCACGGCGGGGATGCCCATCTGGCTGAGCCGTCGCTCGCCGCTCATGCGCGTGTCGAGCCAGCGGTGCGCATCCATCACGTTCAAGAAGCCCCGAAGGGGGAGCTGGGATGACAAGCCGGTCATGTTGAACCGCGTGAGCCCGAGCTCCGCGGACGAGGCGGGCAACACGACGGCCATCTGGACGTAGAGCCGCGCCGAGAGCCAGACCCAGATCTCCGCGCAGGGGTCGGACGCGATCTCCCGATCCAGCCCGCGCGCGTCGAACAGGAGGCGGCGCACGCCGAGCCGTTCCATGGCTCGCTCGAGCGCGTTGCCGAGGGCTCGGGCGTCGTGTGCGGTCGCGATGTCGCCGCTGAGCGAGAGGTGCAGGTATCCCTTTCGCTGCTCGAGCGTCAGTCGACTCCCGTTCAACAGCAGTTCGTCCTGCATCCCCTGCAACCCGATTCGTACCCGCACTCACTCCCGGCGCCAACCCCAAAGGTGGGCGCTCCGGGGCACGCCGCGCGGTTCCCGCGCCCCGTCGGCCCTGACAAGCCGGTCAGAGTCTTCCAGCGCCACGCGATCCCGGGGATCGTGGGGTGGTGGCGCATTTCGTGCGCTCGGGGCCGCCATCGGGCGGTTGGGTATCGCCCGGCGCCGCGGCCTCACTGGCTGCAGCGACGAGGCCCAAGGGGGAGCGATTGGTCCTCGGCGATCCCGAGCTCGAGCTCGGCGTCGTGTTGCGAGCCGAGATAATAGTGTGTCTCTTCGGTGGTTCCGCCGATCCGCGACAGGTCGCTGGGGCCGGTCTCGTAGCCGGCCGCGACCACCACGGCACGTGTCGGATCGTTGGGGCTGCGAAGAATCATACGGGTGCCCTTCGGCGGCCTCGCCGCGGGCGTCCAGTACATGTTGACGTACCAACCTTCGTCGAGGACGGGCAGGTCCGCGGGGTCGCCGATCCCGGCTCCGTAGAACCTGCCGCCCTCGAGCGGCGCCCAGAGCTCGGCGCGGTGCATGACCAGGCCTGTCTGGGTCTGCGAGAGGGCGTAGTGCTCCGCGAGCTCCTCGGTCGAGCTGGAGGGGAAGGGGGCCGGCTCGGATTGCGTGACGAGGTGGGCCTCCTGCACGACGGGGCCAGTCGCCGGCATCGTGAGGTGCACGCCGCCGTCGCCCACGCGCGGCATCTCGCCGGTCTGCATCGCGCAGCTCCCGACGCTCGCTGCGATGAAGCCGATGTCCAGCTTGAAGGGGCCGGGCTGGGCGCCGCTGCCGCTGACCCAGGTGTCGGCGACGACCCAGACGTCCCCTTGCATCACGTCCGCGCTCGCCTGCAGATCCCCACGGTCGACACAGCTCGTTCCCGCGGGAGCCGCCGGATCGAGCTCCGTCAGGATGTGGACGTCGATGTCCACGCCGTCGCCGTCGTAGACCGCGACGCTCAGGAAGCCGTCGGCGGGGACCGTCACGCGGTAGAGGATCTCGCTCCCGCCTTCGTCCGTGTCGGGCGAGCAGTCGTAGCTGGGGATGACGGCGCTGCCCTCGGTGGAGGTGTCGCGCATGTCGGTGAAAGGGAAGCTCGTGACGCAGGTCACGCCGTCGGGGCAAGGCGCGAAGCCGCCGGTTCCGCTCGTGGTCGAGCTCGTCGACCCGCTCGTGGTGGTCGCGCCCGAGCCCGAGGAGGTCGTCGTGGTCGTCGCGGCCGCTCCGGCGCCGCCCGTGCCTTCGGGGCCGATCGGCTCCTCGCTCGAGCAGGCCGCGAGCAGCAGGACCCAGGGAACGGCTCGGCGGATGTTCGTCATTGGGGGATTGGCTCCGGCGGTGCGCTGGTCGTGGACCCGGCTCCCCAGAAGCTCGTGCCGGGAGGAGACGCGATGAGGGTGGTCATCAGCGTCTGGTTGGGGAAGGTGACCTCGAAGAGCTGCCCGCCTTCCGTGAAGCCGTAGACGCTGCCGGCCCAGAACGCGATCCCGTAGACCGCGCTGTAGCCGAGCGGGCCCCAGTTCTGGATCATCGCGCCCGTCACCGGGTCGATCTCGACGAGACAGTCCGTCGGGCAGCCGTTGCCCGTGACCGTGAGGAAGCTCTTGCCGTTTTTCACCGAGACGACGTCGCCGCTCGAGACGAGGCCGTTGTTCCAGTAGGTGCCGATGTATTGTTTCGACCCGTTCACCGGGTCGATGCGCACGTATTGGTCCGCCTCGTAGCCGACGAGCGCTTCGACGTTGGGGTCGAGCGTTCCTGCCGGGATGAACGAGAGCGAGTTCGGGAAGTCGCCGCTCGTGATGAGCGAGCAGGCCGCCGTGTCCTTGTCGATCGAGTAGACCCCGTCGAAGGTGGTCCCGATGATGTTCGAGTCCTTGTCGAGCGCGATGTCGATGACGCCGGAGCAGCCGTCGAAGTCCCCGACGACCGTCACGTTCTTCGTGATGGGATCGAGCCGATAGAGCGTGGCGGCGCTGTGGCCGTACACCTCGGCCACCTCCGGAGGGCCACCCCCTCCGCCCGATCCTCCGGACCCGGTCTGGAAGCCTCCGCCCTGGGCTCCCGTGGTCGTCGCGCCCGCTCCTTGGCCGGTGCCGCCGCCGGCGCCGCCGCCCGCGCCGCCGCTCGAGTCCCCGTCGTCCCCCGAGCCGGCACTGCACGCGAGCCCGCCGGTGACGACGAAGCTGCCGATCAAGCCGAGGAGAGACGAGCCGATCGATCGCGACATGGGCGCCTCCGAAGCAGAAGGAGAAGGGACCGAACCGAGGAAGCTACTGCGGAACCGGTGGGGCGGACGTCGTCGACCCGGCGCCCCAGAAGCTGAGCCCTTGGGGCGTCTCGATGAGCGTCGTCGTCAGCTGGCCGTCGTTGATCGTGACCTCGAAGAGCTCGCCTTCGGTCGTGAAGCCGTACACGCTCCCCGCCCAGAAGGCCGTGCCGAAGACGCGATCATAGCCGAGGTTCGTGTAGCTCTTGAGGATGTCGCCGGTGGCGGGATCGATCTCGACCAGGCAGTCGTTGCACTGGGTCTGGCCGCCCACCGCGTCCTTGATGGTCAAGAACGTGGGCCCGTCCTTGACGCTCACCACGTCGCCGCTGGAGACGAAGCCGTTGGACCACGGGGCGCCGATGTTCTCGATGCTGCCGTCCGACGGGTCGATGCGCACGTATTGGTCGTCCACGTAGCCGACGAGCGCCTCCGTCTCGGGGTCGAGCGTGCCCGCGGGGACGAAGGAGAGCGAGTTCGGGTAGTCGCCCGAGGCGACGAGCGTGCAGGCGGCCGTCGAGCGGTCGACGAGGTAGAGGCCGTCCGACGTCGTGGCGTAGAGGTTCGAGGTGGCGTCGAGCGCGATGTCGAGCACATCCTGGCAGCCCGCGAAGTTTCCGACGATGCCGACGGCCTTCGTGTCGGGGTTGAGCTTGTAGAGCGTGCTCTTCGAGTGGCCGAACACCTCCGAGATGCCCGGGGTGCCGCCGCCCGTGGACGAGCCGGTCGTGAACGAGCCGCCCGTGCCGTCCCCCCCGCCTGCCGCCGTCGTGGTGCCGCCGCCGGTCGCCCCGGCTCCGCCTCCTCCGATCGCGTCGTCGCTGCCG
Organism: Myxococcales bacterium; assembly: GCA_016794345.1. Lineage (GTDB taxonomy): Bacteria > Myxococcota_A > Polyangia > Polyangiales > Polyangiaceae > Xiheicaenibacterium > Xiheicaenibacterium phototrophicum. The sequence goes on along the minus strand of JAEUKE010000068.1, from coordinate 26,140 downwards.
TCTGCGCACGCCCCGGCCACGAGCCACATCGCGAGCAAGGCAACCACGGCTCCCCCCTCACGTCGTGAGGGGGGCTGGGGGGGTGAAAAAGCAACCATAAGCTCTCCGTCTCCGAAGTCGGTCTTGGTACCGGCGTGACGCTAGCCCCGCCTCATCTCCATCTTGCGTTGCACGGCGCCGCTCTTCATCAGCATCTCGAAGGCCTCTTTCTCGAGGAGCGGGTGCACACCGCGAGGCGCGACCCCCATCGGGTTCTTCTTCTTCGTGATGAAGCCGGTCAGAAACTGGGGATTGAGCGTCTTCAGCTGGCGGAGCGTGTTACGCATCTGCTTCGTGTCGTTCGCCCACGAATACGCGAAGGCTCGCGCTCGGAGCAGCTGCGGGCGCAGATCCTCGTAGGCGGCGTCGTCGGGGTTGAGCTTCTCGAGGAGCTCGACGGCGCGCTTGGCCTGGCCCGTACGCGCCCACGCCTCGCCGATGATGGCGGTGAGGGTCGCGCGGGAGCGAGCGTCCTGATGGCGGCCGAGATCGATCGGATCGACCAGCGCGCGTGCTTCGTCGGTCTCGCCGAGGATGAGGTGGATCATCGCGCGCTGGGCCCGGGCTTCGTCCGCCACGTGGGCCATGACCTTGCTCAGGTTGATCTGCTCGAGCGTCTTGAGGGCCGCCCGGGGGTCCTCCTGCATCTCGAGCTGGGCGCGCGCGAACACGGCGGCTGCGTCGTCCTTCTTGAAGTCCGACTCGAGCTTCTGCAGCGCCTCCTTCCGGCCCTCGGGCGTGTCGGCGCCCTTGAGGATGTCCACCACCGCGCGCGATTTGCTCGCGTAGCGGAAAGCCCAGACCAGGATGCCGGCGATCGCGACCGTGATCACCCCCATGACCGCCTTCGCGATCCAATGGGGGATGAGGAAGGCGATCACCCAGCCGACGAGGACCGGGATCCCGATGCGCACCCCAAGCTTCTTCAGGTTCTCGGGGCTGAGGGGATCGGGGATGGACTGCTTCTTTCGCGCTTCGGCGAGGAGGTCTTCTCGCTCCTTCGCCTTCGCCGTAGCGCTCGACTTTTTCGGCTTGCCGCTCACGTACGCTCCACGCGGCGAAGGCCATCTCACCTCGCCGCGAGGGGCTCATACCACGCCGCGCCGCCCGCAACCTCCCTAGTTCGGGGGGGCCTAGCCGCCCCGGTCGGGCGGGCCCCGATCGGGCGGAGAGCTGGCCCGGATGGACGGGGGGGCCGCCGGGACGGGGGTGGGGTGACCGGTCGCGGTGGGATCCTTCAGGCCCATCGTGCTCTCCCGGAAGTGCAGGAAGAGCGTCTGGAGGATGGACATGCAGGGGACCGCGAAGAGCGCCCCCTTGATCTGGAAGAAGTGCTCCCCGACCAGGAGCGAGAAGACCACGAGCACGGGGTGAATCTTCGCGGCGTCGCCGATGATCTTCGGGTTCAGGAAGTTCGCCTCGAGCTGGTGGATGCCGATGATCCAGGCCAGCACGGCGAACGCGGTCCCGAATGACTGGGTGAGGCCGATGGCCACCGCGGGGAAGGCCGCGACGATGGAGCCGAAGATGGGGATGAGCGAGCCGACCGCGGCGATGAGGGCCATCAGCGGCCAGTACTTCAGGTCGAACAGCCAGAAGCCGATCGCGGAGAGCACGCCGTTGACGAGGCAGATGATGAGCTGGCCTCGGAGCACGCCCGCGAGCCCGCGGTCGAGCCGGTGCAGCAGCCTGTCGAACGATGGCTGGGACTCGAGCACGAAGAGCTCGCGGAAGAACCGGAGGATCTTCTCGTGCGTGAGCATCATGTACCCACCCAACATCAGGGTCATGAAGAGGTTGAAGATCGCCTTCGACACCGCGCCCACGATGCGCTGACCCAGCTTGAGGAGCTCGACGGAGTTCTCGCTCACGTAAGCCGAGCCGCGCGCCATGGCCCGCTGCACGAAGGACCGGACGCTGGGGCCCTCTTCCTTCTCGCTCTTGTCGACGCGCCAGACGCCGTCGCCGTGTTGCCGCACCTCGACCTCGGAGCCGACGCGCAGCTCGTAGCCGCCGTCGTCTCGCTTCAGGATGAGGATCTTGTCCTCCGCGTCGAGCGGCGCCTCCGGCAGGCGAGGCGCTCCGCTCGGGGCCGGAGCGTCGGCTTCGGGCGTGGCGCCCGCCCAGCTCCGGAGCCGTGCGTCGAGGATGGGCACCCACTTCTCCTCGGCCTCCTCGAGCTGGCGGGGAAGATCCTGACTGAGCGCGCGGCCCTCCGAAACGAGGCTGGGGACGATCGTGGCGATGAACCCGCCGATCACGCCGAGCGTGAGGGCGTACACGAGGAGGATGGCCGCCCAGCGAGGGACGCCAAGCCGCTCGACGCGGAGCACGGCCGGCAAGAGGATGTAGGCGACGACGAGCCCCAGCACGAACGGCAGGAGGATCTCGTTCGCGACCAGGATGATCGCGGCCGCGCAGACGGCGCTGATCGACAGAAACAGGATGCGGTTTCGGCGCCTTCGTTCGGGCGGCGGTGCGCTCTCGGTCATGGAGCTCCGAGGTCCGCGAAGTGTTTGGACAGGTGCTCGCGTGTCTCGTCGAGCGCCTGCGGGATGACCCGCGTCGCGCCGACCACCGGCATGAAGTTCGTGTCGCCCGCCCAGCGCGGTACCACGTGGGCGTGCAGGTGCTCGGCGATGCCGGCCCCCGCGGCCGCGCCGAGGTTCAGCCCCACGTTCAGCCCCTCACACCGGACGGCGCGCTTCAATCGAACGACGGTCTCGCGGACCACGCGAAAGAGCTCCTGGTGCTCGGCGTCTGTCAGCTGCTCGAGGGCGTCGACGTGGCGCTTCGGGATGACGAGCAGGTGGCCGGCTGCGAACGGGTACCGATTCAACATGACGATCGTCGAGGCCGTGCTGGCGACGACGAGTCGGGAGCGGAGCTCCTCCGCCTCGGTGCCTTCCTCGAAGCAGAAGACACACCGATCCTTCTGCTTCGGGCCGAGAACATACTCCATCCGCCAGGGGGCCCAGAGGGGGGCGCTCATCCTGGGCGCGAAGGTAGCACGACACCGGCGGGGTGGCTTGGCGCTATCCTGGCGCGACCTCCATGCTCAAATCGCTCCTTCCCCTCAGCATCCTCCTCGCCTTTTCCCTGGGTGTGACCGGTTGTGACCAGCTCGGCGCGACCGCCAAGAAAGACAAGGCGAGCGAAGACGACGAGGATGACGCGAAGGAGAAGAAGAAGAAAAAGAAGAAGAAGAGCGACGAGGACGACGAAGAAGACGAGAAGCCGAAAGCCACGAGCAAGCCGGCGGCGACCAACGCGCCCACCGCGGCGCCCACGGCGCAGCCGACCGAGACCGCGACGGCGCAGCCCACCGCGCAACCGGACACCAGCCCCACGGCTACCGGCAGCGACCCGCCCGCCGGACCCAACGGACGCTCGGCCGTGCCGACGCTCGACGAGTGGTCGAAGGTCGGGGAGGTCACGGTGCTCGGGTCGAGCAAGCTCGACTGCGAGACCAAGAAGGTCCGCGAATGGATCCGGATCTCGTGCCGAGGCGAGAGCCGCGAGCGCGGCAAGCCGACCGGCGTGACCATAACCCACGGCGGCGGACGGGGCGACACGTTCACGTTCGCCTCGACCGGCGTCGCGAGCTTGATCTACCCCTACTTCCAGGGCCAGCACCTGGAAGCGACGTTCACCTGGGAGCGCGCGCGCCGCGGCTTCAAGGCCGAGTGGCCACACGGCGCGCCGCAGCCCACCGCCTACGGCATCTTCGAAGGCGGCGACGCGCACCTCAGGCCGTGAACGGCGCCGCGGCGCCGCCAGCGTGCCCTGCGGTGGAACGAGTGCGGTGAAGCGCTCTTTGCTGCCGGCAGCGTGACCACGGGCGCAGGAGGCAATTGACGGCGTCGCTCCGAGGGCTGCGGGAAATCGCCCCACGTCACCTCACTGCGGCACTTCCTGGCAGCAGCCGTCGACGCAGTTGCCGTTGCAGACCGGGTCGGTGGCGTCGTCGCAGCTGGCCTGCCCGGGGGGGCAGATCGGCTCGTCGTCCGGGACGAGGCAGGCAGACAGATCGAAGAGCATGAAGAGGAGCACCTTCTCTTGCTCGGTGAGTGGGCCGTTGATGCACGTGCTCGGGAAGTCGCCGTCGGGGTTGCCGGCGCCGGCCGAGACGTGGATGTCGCTGAAGACCATGCGGCCGCACTGCTGATCCTCCGGCGCGCCGATGGGCGCGTTGAAGGAGAAGTAGATCGAGTTCATCAGGTACGTGACCCAGATGCGCGCGAGGTTCGTGTCGATGAACGTGGCGTGCCGGCGGCCGTCGACGACCTGGAAATGGCCGAAGGGGCTGGAGCCGTCGACGAAGTCGAGCCACTCGGCGAGCGCGATGCCCTTCGGGAAGGTCTGCTCGATGTCGACCTGCCCGTCGAAGCTGTTCGACGCCGTTCCGAAGGTCGCGAGCGCCTGGAGCTCGGCCGGCGCGTCGTCCTGGAACCAGTCGTAGTGGTAATGCGTGGCGAACACGCGCCCGCCCTGATCGATGTAGTCGAGGAGCGCGCCTCGGTGTCCGTTCTTCGGGCCGGGGTTCTCGCTGCCCTCGCACGAGAGCATGACGATGTCGTAATTCTCCCACCCGTTCGACCAGAGCGTCGTCGGGCCGTCGGGGAAGTCCGAGCCCGGCGGATCGCCGAAGCCGCCGTCGTAGCCGGTGGAGCCGTTGGCGCCGCGGTAGAAATGGATGCGCGCCTCGCTGCCCATGACGCCGTATTCGGCATCGTCGAGCCCCAGCCTGCGCAGGAGACAGAAGAGGGGATCGGCCGAGCCGGTCGTGAGCGCGATGCGGGGGATGTTCCCTTCGGTCTTGCTGCGCGGCAGCCGCGTCACCTCCGGATCGGTGAGCGGGTTCTCCACACACTCGGCGACGGTGGGGATGGTGACGACGCGGCGCCACTTGCCGACCTGCATGACGAGCGGGATGTCGGCGCCGACAGGGACGTTCTCGAGCGTGAAGCGACCCTGCGTGTCGGTGATCGCCGAGACGACCGGCGAGCCGCTGAGCTGCGCGTCACACTGATCGCAGCTCAAACCTTCCGGCACCGGCTCGACCGGCGCGTTGGGGACGTAGACCACGACGTTGTAGAGCGGCAGCGTCCCCGACGGGTCGTAGACGGTCCCGGTGACGGTCGTCGTGATGTCGCCCGCGCAGTCGACCTGCTGGCACTCGAGGTTCACGCACTGCGGAGGCGCACCGCCCGAGCCGGTCGTGAAGGCGCCCGTGCTCCCGCCCTGTCCGCTCCCGCCGGAGCTGGTGCCAGTGCCTTGTCCGGTGGTCTGGTCTCCACCGCTTCCACCCGTGCCCGGTGTGCCGCTGTCGTCGCAAGCGAGCGCCGAGAGGCTGGCCAGACCAACGAGCAACGCACCAAGGAGCGTTCGTCCGCGCATGCGAACAATCGTAACGGCTTTTTGCGGCGAGCCGGTAGCGCCTAGGTGAGGAGTCGCGAACGCGCACATGGTGCGCCATCCACGCTTCGACTCATTGGGGGCCGTGCAGTCACGATTGGCGGCGGAGCGGTGCCTGCACCCAGCTCATTTCACGCAACGAAAGCCGACCGCGTGGTTCGCGTCAGTCGCGGGCATCGCTTCACGCGTGGTGACCTCCAGGTTGCGCGGGTGATAGCTGAGCCACCCGCCTCCTCGGATCACGTATTCGACCTTGTTGCCGCAGGACTCGTCCGGGTACTCGCAGAAGGGGCTCGCGGTCCACTCCCACACGTTGCCGGCCATGTCGGCGAGGCCGTCGGGCGTGGCGCCCTTCTCGAAGCTGCCCACCGGCGCTGTGGTCGCGAAGCCGTCCTCGTCGTCGGCCCACATGCTCGGCCAGTGCTGGCCGCGCTCCGCTCCGAAGAGGCGGCACTCCTTGCCGCAGACGTTTGCGCTGCGACGTGATGGCGCCTCCGTTCCCCAGGGAAAGAGGCCCTCCCATTTGCCGTAGTCGGGCGGCGTCGCCTTCTTGCCGTGGGCGACGCGAGCCGCCCGCTCCCACTCCTTCTCGGTCGGCAGGCGCTTGCCCGCCCAAGCGCAGTAGCTCGTCGCTTGCTCGTGCGTGACGCAGTTGATCGGGTGGTCGTCGCGCCCGTCCTGACCGAGGTTGCAGAACGCGCCCTTCGCCGGCTCCCCGCAGCCGCCTTGCTCGAAGCAGGTGCGGTAGGCCGAGACGGTGACCTCCGTCTTGTCGATGGCGAACGCATCGACCTTCGCCTCGTGCGCCGGCCGCTCGGTCTCGAACAGATCGTTGCCCACCAGGATGGTCGCCGCGTCGAACGGGACAGCAGGGACGTTCTTCGCGCGCCTCGCCGCGAGCGCCTTCGAGCCGAACCAGCCGCCGGCACCGAGCGCGGCGAGCGCGAGCGCGCCGACGCCGACCTTGAGCAGGAAGCGGCCGGGGCTCGAGCGCTTGAGCACCGCCTCGGGATCCTCGCCGAGCGAGGGCGGGGGCTCTTCGTTGATCTTGCCGCTCGCGGTTCGATGGGGGTCGAGGGAGAGTTCGGTGTTGCTCACGGGGCGTCCTACGCGGCTGGGGAGCGTTGCCTTTGTCGCGTCCGCGCGAGCGCGCCTACCCCGAAAGCAGGAAACTTTCGAATCAAACGAAAACCCTCCCCCGCGTGAGCGGGGGAGGGCCTGGGAGGGGGAACCGACGGGGAGCGCGCTCGAGCTTGGAGCGCCGTCCCCGTCATCCACCGGCTACTTCAGCTCGAGCTTGCCGCCGAGCTTCTCCTTGATGAGATCGCCCAGCGTGCCGGCTGCCTTCGAGTCTTCCGTGTACTTGCGCTGCGGCTGAGCCGGACGCTCCGCGCCGATGTTCTTCGCGGTGAGGAACAGGCGGCGGTCGACGGTGTCTTGGCTGGTGACCTCGCACTTGACGGTCTCGCCGGCCTTCACCTTGCTCGCGGCCTCGTCGAGCTCTTCCTTCGGGATGAGCCCTTCGACGCCGTCTCGCAGGCGGACGAAGACGCCGTAGTCGACGACGCTCACGACGAGCGCGTCGTCGAAGACGCGGCCGATCGGGAACTCCGTCAGCATGCTCGGCCACGGGTCGTCCCAGAGCTGCTTGATGCCGAGGGAGACCTTCTTCTCGTCGTGGTTGATCGAGAGGATGATCGCCTCGACGTCGTCGCCCTTCTTGTAGAGGTCGCTCGGGTTGTTCACGCGCACCGACCACGAGAGGTCGCTGCGGTGGACCATGCCGTCGACGCCCTCTTCGATCCCGACGAAGACGCCGTAGTCGGTGATCGAGCGGACCTTGCCCGCGATCTTGTCGCCGGGGTTGTACTTGTCCGTGAAGAGCATCCACGGATCGGGCTCGAGCTGCTTGAGGCCGAGGCTGATGCGCTTGGCGCGCGAGTCGACCTCGAGCACCTGGCACTCGATCTCCTGGCCGACCTCGAGCAGCTTCGACGGGTGCTTGACCTTCTTGGTCCAGCTCATCTCGCTGACGTGGATGAGGCCCTCGACGCCCGGCTCCAGCTCCACGAAGGCGCCGTAGTCGGTGATCGACATGACCTTACCGCGGACCTTCTTGCCCGGCGGGTACGCCTCTTCGGCGTGGTTCCACGGATCTTCCTGGGTCTGCTTGAGGCCGAGGGAGACGCGCTCGGTGTCGGGGTTGTACTTGAGGACCTTGACGGTGACCTCGTCGCCGACCTGGAACACCTCGTTCGGGTGGTTCACGCGGCCCCACGACATGTCCGTGATGTGGAGCAGACCGTCGATACCGCCGAGGTCGACGAAGGCGCCGTACTCGGTGATGTTCTTGATCGTGCCCTTGACGACCATGCCCTCGGTCAGGGTCTCGAGCGTCCTCTGCTTCATCTCGTCGCGCTCCTTCTCGAGGAGCACGCGGCGGCTGAGGACGATGTTGCCCCGCTTCTTGTTGAACTTGATGACCTTGAACTTGTAGGTCTGGCCGATCAGCTTGTCCAAGTTGCGGATCGGACGGAGGTCGACCTGGGAGCCCGGGAGGAACGCTTTGACGCCGCCTCGGATCGTGACGGAGAGGCCGCCCTTGACGCGCTGGCTGATGGTGCCCTCGATGAGCTCGTCCGCCTCGCAGGCGTTCGAGATCTCATCCCACACCTTCATCTTGTCGGCCTTTTCCTTCGAGAGCGTGACAAGTCCGTCATCGTTCTCGCGGCTCTCGATGTACACGTCGACGGTGTCGCCGACCTTCACCGGGATCTGGCCTGTCGCGTCTTGGAACTCTTTCAGCGGGATCGCGCCTTCGCTCTTTCCACCGATGTCGACCACGATGTGGTCACGGCTGATGGCGACGACGGTCCCCTGGATGATCTCTCCTTCGTTACCGAAATCCCCCTCGCGGATGCTCTCCTCGAAGAGGGAGGCGAAGCTGTCGGCTCCGCCTTTGTCAACGCCCAGTTCTGCTTGGTTCATAGAGGCTTGTTAGAGGTCCTTCCGTCTCCGCGCTTTCCGAACGGAGAGCGGTGCGGAATAGTGCCAATACCCCAGCCTGTCAACGCGACGGGCCCGCCAGAGAGGCGCACGCGTTCAGGCTGGGGCGGAAGGCGACGGTTGGGGACGGAGGGTGTATCACGGGGCCATGGTTCGGCCCGCCCTCGCTACCGCCCTCCTCGCCATCACGCTGCCCCTCTTCGCGCTCGGCTGCGAGCAGGTGAAGCAGCGGGTCGGAAAGCTCCTCGTCGGCTCGAAATGTGACCCGGACTCCTCCGCCCAGTGTTGGGGGGACAAACAGGCGCTCCTCTGCGTCGACGGGAAATACGTGCTGCGCGACTGCAAGGGCGTCGGCGGCTGCAACACGTCGTCCAGCACGGACAAGACGATCGTCCGCTGTGCCTGGAGCGAGGAGCAAGAGGGGGAGAAGTGCGGCAAGGACGAGGACGGCGAGGCTGTCTGCGGCGAGACCAACAAGACGATGGTCGTCTGCCGCGACGAAGAGGTGCACACCGAGCCGTGCCGCGGGCCGAAGGGGTGCTACCCCGAGGGGGACAAGATCCAGTGCGACATCTCGATCTCGAAGGTCGGCGACCCGTGCACCGGCGACGGCTACACGTGCTCGGAGGACAAACAGACGCGCCTCGCGTGCAAGGACAAGAAGCTCGTCGTCGAAGGGATCTGCCGCGGTCCCGGCGGGTGCAAGGCCGAAGACAAGAAGGTGCTCTGCGACTTTTCGCACATGGCGGCCGGCGACAGCTGCAAGGAAGAGGGCGCCGGCGCCTGTTCGGTCGACGAGAAGAGCTACCTCGAGTGCCACGGCGGCAAGATGGTCGAGCAGATGAAGTGCGGAGGGCAGAAGCACTGCAACATCGACGGCGAGATGGTGCGGTGCGACTGGTCGGTCGGTGAGGTGGGCGACGGCTGCAACCAGGACGACGCGGCGTCATGCAGCGGGGACGGCAAGGCGATGCTCGTCTGCAAGAACGACAAGCTCGTGCTCCACCGAAAGTGCCCTGTCCAGGGCTGCAAGATCGACGGCACGCAGGTGATCTGCCGCTGACAGCCGGCTCTGCCGCGTCAGGCGGAGCCGGTCACGAGACGACCTCGAGGCGGCGCCGGCTGCGGAGGCTCAACGCGGCGGCCCGCGCGGCCCGGCGTTCTTCGCCTCGCTCCTCGGGCGTGCGCGACGGCAGCTCGGTGAGGCGGAAGCACCCGTAGTCGAAGGGCAGCCCCGCCGGAGCCTCCGTGCGCTCGAGGTGCTCGCGCAGCCCGCGGGCGTCGAGCTCGAGGGCGCGATGATGACAATACGGATTGTTTCCGGGCCGCGCGAAGAAGACGTGCGCCGTCCAGGTGCAGCCGCCGCGGCAGACTTTCGCGTAGTAACAGCTCGCGCAGCCGCCCCACAGCTCCACCTGGTGGTCGCGCGCGAAGGAGAGCTCGCGTGTGTTCTGCCAGACGTCGAGGACCCGCCGATCGCGGACGTTCCCTCCGGTGTACGCGTTCGTCGGCAACGAGGGGCAACCCTTGATGGCGCCGTCCGCCTCGATGCCGAGCGTTCGGTGGCCTGCGGTGCAGCCGGAGTAGTGGGTGCCCTTCACCAGGCGCCCGCGCAGGTCGTCTTCGTGTGGACCGAAGTAGCCGAGGTTGTTGCCGGGCCAGAGGCGCACGCCCGCGCTGCGGCCGGCGAGGGCGAGGGCGCCGATCTTCGGGATCACGTCGAGGATGTCGTCGGGCGAGAGGAGCCACTCGGCGTTGTCCGCGGCGCGCCCCATCGGGACGGTGAGCTGCACCTGCCAGCTGTGGAACCCGCGCGCCTTGGCGATGGCGAACACGTCGTCGAGGTCGTCGAAGGAGACGCGGTTGACCTGCGTGTTGATCGAGATCTCCACGCCCGCCTCGCGCAGGTTCGATGCCGCCGCGAGCGCGGCGTCGAAGCTGCCGGGGACACCGCGGAGCACGTCGTGGGTCGCGGCCATGCCGTCGATCGACACGGACGCGCTCTGCAGACCGGCCTTCGCGGCGGCGCGCGCGCGCTCGGCGGTCAAGGTCCGGCCACCCGTGACCATCGTGCACATCATGCCGGCGGCGCGGATGGCCTCGATGATCGTGCACCAGTCGTCCCGGAGGTAGGCCTCGCCTCCGATGAGCGAGACCTCCTTCGCGCCCATGTCGGCGAGCTGCTTCACCACGTCGAGCGCCTCGGCCGTGGAGAGCTCCTCCGCTCGGGCCTTGCCCGCGCGCGAGCCGCAGTGGTTGCAGGCGAGGTCGCAGCGAAGCGTCAGCTCCCAGACGACGTGGTGGAGCGTCGTCCGCCGCGATGGTTGGCCGTGACGGACGTTGGGTGCCGTGCCGCCCGAGTCGGTCACCGGGCTACCGGTTGTCGTCTTGTTTCGGCGGCGGGCCGTACACCGCGACCGGGGGCGGAGCAGGAGGCGCCTGCTCGGACGAGGTCGGCTCGGCTGTCGGCGTAGGGTCGGGGACTCGCTCGTCCGACGAGGGCGCTGGCGCGCCGTACATCGCGACCGCGGTCGCGTCCGGCGGGGGCTCCCCGGTGGGCTGGTTCGTATCCGGCTGGCCGCTGGAGCAGCCGACGAGCAGGGCGCCGCTCACGACCACGGCTGCCGCCACGCCCATCGGGCCGGGCGACGGCGCCGCGCTCGCCTTGCGAAGCTGGCCACAGAACGGGCACTGTTCGGCGTCCGAGAAGACGTGTCGGCCGCAGCCGGGGCAGAGGTCGAGCCTGGGGTTCACGCCAGAGAAGCTACCAGAAACACGAGGCTCCCTGTCGCGCGATCGGATCGGCGATGATGCCCGGTCCCGTGTCCGTCGCCGAGCCTCAGCCGCACCGCCTCGTCCTCCTCGGTGGAGCACGATTGGAGGGCCCCCGACCGATAGCGCGCTTCGAGAAGAAGACCGCGGGCCTCCTCGCGTACCTCGCCGTCGAAGGCGCGACGCCGCGCTCGCGCATCGCGGGGCTACTGTGGCCCGAGTCGAAGGAGGCCACGGCGCGCAACAACCTTGCGCAGGCGATCCGGCGCCTGCGCAACGCCTCGGGAGCGGCGTTCGTCGTCGGGGACGAGTCGCTCGTCCTCGAGGGAGCGAGGACGGACGTGTCCGAGCTGCTCCTCGCCGTGCACGCGGGGAGCTTCGCGGCCGCCGCGCAGCATGGCCACGAGCTCTGCGCCGGGTACGACTTCGACGACTGCCCCGAGTTCGAGTCTTGGCTCAAGGGTGCGCGCGAGCAGATCAAGCGGGCGTGGGCGAAGGCCGTGACCGCCGAGATCGAGCGCGCCGAGACCGACGGCAGAGTCGACGACGCGCTCGCGCTCGCCGAGCGCGGCATCGCCGCCGAGCCGCTCTCGGAGGCCGCGCACCTGCGTGTGGCGCGCCTGTGGCTCGGCAAAGGAGACGCGCCCCAGGCCATGGGCGCCTACGAGCGCTGCCGAAAGATGCTCGCGCGCGAGCTCGCCATGAAGCCGAGCGCGGCGATGCTCGAGGTCCTGCGGGCGATCCGCGAGGGCAAGGCGCCGGCGATCGTCCGGCGTCAGGCTGCGCCTGTCGCGCTGCCGGCGGCGGTCTTGAGGCCGCCCTGGGTCGGACGAAGGGAGGAGTGGGCGGAGCTGGAGCGCGCGCTCGCTGCGCGTTCGGGGATCATCGTGGTGGGCGCGCCGGGCGTCGGCAAGTCGCGCCTGGTGCGCGAGTTCGCGGAGCGCCAGGGCCCCTCCGTGGTCATCGAGGCGCGGCCGGGCGACGCCGATGTTCCCTACGGCACGCTGGCGCGAGGCCTCCGTGCGCTCCTCCGGGATCGCAAGCCCGCCTTGCCGGCGTGGGCGCTGCACGAGCTCGGGCAGCTCGTCCCGGAGCTCGTGCCGGACGAGCCGAGCCCGCTCTCGCGGCGGAGCAAGCTCCGCTTCCTCGACGCGTTCGCCCAGCTCATGCGCGCCGCCGTCTCGGAGGGCGTGAAGGTCCTCGTGGTCGACGACCTGCAGTGGTCGGATCCGGCGAGCGCCGAGGCTTTGCTCTGGATCGCGGAGCAGTGCTGGTCCGGCGATCTTGGCGCTTTTGCCGTGATCGCGCACCGTGACGAGGATCTGGCGCAGGCGACGGCAGAGCGGGTCGCGCGGGCGCTCTCGGCCGGCCTCGCGAGCCGGATCGATCTCGCGCCGCTCACGCCCGCCGAGACGCTCGAGCTCTGTCGATCGCTCGGCGTCGAAGCTCTCGCCGGGCGCGTCGAGGCCATCGCGCACGCCTCCCACGGGGTGCCGCTCTTCCTGCTCGAGATCGTCCGGGCGGCGCTCGACGCCGGGGCGGACGACGCACGCGTCCCCATCCCCGACCGCGTCAAGGCGCTCGTGAAGCGACGCCTCGAGCGCCTCGGCGAGCCCGCGCTGCGCCTCGCTCGCGTCGCGGCCGTGGCCGGCCCGGTCTTCGATCTCGAGCTCGCGATGCAGGTCCTCGGGGCGAGCGCGCTCGATCTCGCGGAGCCCTGGTCCGCCCTCGAGGCCGCGCAGGTGCTCGCGTCGGGGCGCGTATCACACGACGTCCTCGCCGAGGTCCTCCGTGAGGATCTCCCTCGCGTGGTGCGGGAGCACCTCCACGCGAGCATCGCCGAGCGCCTCGCCGCGAAGGGCGCCGACGCCGCGCTCGTGGCCCACCACTACGAAGCGGGCGGGCGCGCCGGCGCCGCGGCCCCTTATCTCCTGCGAGCCGGGGTCGCGGCGCGCATGCTCTCGCGCATCTCCGAGGCCGCCCAGCTCTTCGAGCGCGCGGCGCGCGCGTTCGAGGGCGCGGGCGATCCGAGCGGCGCCTGCGAGGCGCTCTACCAGCTCGTGCGCGGACCGGTCGGTCCGGACGCCGAGCGACACGCGGCGACGCTCGAGCGGCTCGCCGCGTCGACCCGCGATCGAGCGCGCGCGCGCGGCTTCCGCGCCGGCCTGCTGGTGGACGCAGGTCACTACGAAGAGGCGGAGCTGGCCGCTCGCGAGGCGGTCGAGCTGGCGCGTGACGCCGGTGATCCGATCGTGATCGCCGAGTCCGTCCAGGTGCGCCTCGACGCGGCGATCCGGATGGGCCGACTGGGGAGCTTCGTTCACGAGCTGCTCGACGCCTTCGAGGCGGCTTGCGAAGGGCTCGCGGATCCCGAGGGGCTCGCGGCCGCGGCGCTCTATCGAGGTGAGGTCGCCCTCCTCGAGGCGGATCCGGCGCGCGCCCTTCCCCACGTGAACGAGGCGCTCGAGCACCTCGAGCGGTGGGGGCAGCTCCTGTACGGCAAGGCGCGTGTCCTCGCGGCGCGCGCGCGGGTCCACGTCGCCCTCGCGGATCTCGCGGCGGCGCGCCGCGACATCGACGAAGCAGAGATCGCGCTGCGCGACGCGACGGGGGTGGTCGGCGCGCGCGCGCACCTCCGGATCGCGCGGGCCGAGGTCTACCTGGCGGAGGAGGACGGCGCCCGCGCCCTCGAGGCGCTCGGCGATCTGCCCGGGGGCGGCGCGCTACCACGAGACGTCCGGGCAGCTCGCGTCCTGCAGGCCGAGTCGCTCGTCCGGCTGGGCCGCCACGAGGAGGCCTCGGCCGTGATCGCCGACATCGTGGGAGATCCGATCGTGGACGCGCATCTTCGGGTGAGGGCCGCGCGGGCACGCGACCGGATCGTCGCCGCTGGGGCCGGCCGGTCACGCGAGAAGGCCGCCCGGTCATCCTCCGGTCATCGAGGCTGAGCACCTTCTCTTCACCGAAGGCGAGGCCCGCAAGGGGCGTGCCCGCCTGCATCGGTGGAGGTCTTTTTCGATGTCTCGCTCATTCTTGCGGCTTTCGTCGGTTCTCGCGCTCGGTCTCGCGGCCTCGGCTTGTGACGTCGGCTCTTCCTCGGACAGCGAGGATGGCGACGGCAAAGGCGGCGGCAGCTCCGACGCCTCGAGCGCCCCCTTCTTCCTTCCGACCGGCGCGGATGTCGACAACACCGCCGCGCCGCGTATCGAGCTGGACTCGAAGGGCCGCGTGCACGCGGTGTTCCCGGCCTACGCCGGCGGCCGCGCCTACTACGCCACTTGCGCGGCGGACTGCTCCGGCCCGGAGGCGGTCCGCGTCGTGCGCTTCGACGTCGACTCGTCGGTGGCGAACGCCATGTTGACCGTCGACGCTCAGGACCGACCCCACGTGCTGCTCTCGACCTTCAACAAGGTCTTCTACGCGAGCTGCGACTCCGATTGCGGCGACACGGCCTCCTGGAAGCAGACCGAGCTCTTCGATCATCGGGGCGAGCGGGAGGTCACCGGGGAGGCGCTCGCCCTCGACCCCAACGGCAGCCCGCGATTCCTCATGCACACCTATGTCGCGTACCTCGGCATCGGCCAGAAGGCTCCCGAGACGTATTACGTCGCGTGCGAGGGCGACTGCCACGACCCGGCTGCCTGGACCCAGCACAAGATCGCCGATCAGATCTGGGAAGGCAGCGCGCTCCGGTTCGACGCGGAGGGCCGCGCGCACCTCGCGACGGTCGCACACGTCGTGAACGCCGATCAGTCGACGACGCGGACCGCCGCCTACGTCGCGTGCTCGGGCAGCTGCGACAGCGCGGAGAGCTGGGTCGGGGCCGGCATCGAGCCCGCGTTCACGAGCGACTTCGACGTCGTGTCGATCCGGCCGACGGTCTCGCTCGCGCTCACCTCCGAAGGCAAGCCCCGTCTCGTCGTGCTCGGTCAGGACGAGAGCTTTCAGCGCCGGGTCGTCTACTTCGCCTGTGACGAGGGCTGCACCGAGGGTGCGTTCAACGGCATGATCCTCGCGGACGGGAGCAACGTCGGCGCCGGGCTCGATCTCGCGCTCGACGGGGACGACCACCCGCGCGTCGCCTACACCTTCGACTACAACATCGGCGTCCTCTCGTGCGACGACGGCGACTGCACCGCCGCGGACGCGGCCTGGGAGGGCTCGAAGGTGGAGCTCGGCGGCGACATGCCCCCCGACACGATCATCCTCGAGCACAACTGCACCGTGGCGGCGTGGTTCCTCCACTCGCCGTCGCTCGCGCTGAGCAAGTCCGGCGCGCCGCGCGTCGGCTACCAGGCACGTGACATCTCGGGCGGCTGGCAGAACCCCGACCCCGACAAGCCCGACTGCGAGGCCGGCACGGACATGACCTGGACGCGGCTCGCGATGATGAAGCCGCTCTGATCGAACGAGACGGACAGACTTTCACGCGCGGCGCGATGCGATCGTGGCCCAAGCGAGCCGCGGCAGCTCGCGCCGCATCCACTCGGGCTCGAGCGGCGCGCCGGCGAGAAGACGCCGGCACGCCTCATGGCTCGGACCGAGGAGCACGACGTCGAAGACGAGCGTGGGCCAGCGAGGCAGCTCGCCGGCTTCGACAAACGGGCCGAGCCGCGCCACCACGGGCGCGAGGAGCTCGGCCTTCTTTCGTTGGAGCGCCTCGCTCGCCCCCGGGGTCATCTCGAGCACGGTGGCCTGGTAGAGGAAGCGCCCTTCGTCCCGGTGCTCGAGCACCCACTCCAGGTGTGCATCGACGATTGCGGTGACGAGGCCCTTGGCCGTCCGCGGGCGCGCCGACCGGCTGACGATGTGCGCAAAGAGCCGCTCGAACGTCCGCGTGAGCAGCCCGAGCACGATGTCGTTCCGGTCGGCGAACAGGTTGTAGACGCTCGACGGGCTAGCGCCCGCCTCCTTGCGGATCTCCTCGATGCCGGTCGCGAGGAGGCCTCGCGCGGTGAAGCAGCGAAGCGCCGCGTCGAGGATCGCGTCTCGCCTCTCCAGCCCGTCTCGCCTTCGGGACACGGCCGAGAATACACCGCCGTCGACGGGGGCGTTGCGTCCGGGCGCAAATTGGAGGAATCTTCCAATTCATGGACGTCGTCATCACCGGAGCTTCGCGCGGGATCGGTCGTGCTTTGGCGCTCGAGCTGGCCTCGCCGGAGCGCCGGCTCCTGCTGGTCGCGCGCGACGCCGGCCGGCTCGCCGAGGTGGAGTCTGCGGTGCGCGAGCGCGGCGGCGAGGCGCGGTGTGTCCCGGGCGACCTCTCCACCCTCTCCGGGGCGGAGGCGCTCGGCGCGGCCCTCGCCGGGCAGGTTCGGCCCGGCGCGACGCTCGTGCACAACGCGGGCATCTGGCCGACGCAACGGGAGATCGGGCCGGACGGGCTCGAGCGCGCGTTCGTCGTCAACTTTCTCGCCCCGATGCGGATGCAGGCGCCCCTCCTCGACGGCCAGCACCTGGCGCGGTGCCTGGTCGTCGGCGCGGGGCTCATGGCTCTCGGCAAGGTCCACGCGGACAAGACGCCGATCGGCGCCGACTTCTCGCGGTGGAGGACCTATTGCACGACCAAGCTCTGCTTCGCCGTCGCGACGCGCGACATCGCCGCGCGCTACCCGAGCGTCGACTTCCTCGTGATGCATCCGGGCGTCGTGCGGACGGATCTCGGCGTCGCGCCGGGGCTCCTCGGCGCCCTCGTGGGCCTCACCAAGCGCCTGTGGGAGGCGCCGGAGATCTGCGCAGCGCGCCTGGGCCGGGTCCTCGCCCGTGAGCGGTGGTCGCCGCCGGGGGAGGCGCGCTGGATGGTGGAAGAAGCGGAGCGGCCGTGGCCGCGCGTCGCGGACGGTGATGCGACGCGGGCCGTCGTGCGGGCGCTCGTCCTCGCCTGAGGTCGGTCAGGGCTTCGTCCCGGCGAGCACCGTGCGCAGGACGGAGCCCATTCGCTCGAAGGCCTCCTCGAAGCCTTCGCGCGGCCACTCGGCCTCGATCATGACGGTCTCGGGGCGCGGCTTCACGCGCGCGCTCGCGAGGGCGCTTTTCGCGCCGTACGCGTCGGGCAAGAGCAGCGAGAGCGTGCGCGCCTCGGTCAGCGCTTCGTCGATCTCGGGCCCGAGCTCCTCCGAGCGCACGCCGCTCGAGGGGACGACGTCGACGTAGAGCTTGGCCTTGTCGAGGCGCAAGAACCCGGTGACCTTGTCGGACTTGCCGAGCGCGTCCGCGAGCGCTGACGGGGAGGTCCGAGCGGCCGCGGAGAGGGCAGGGGAGTCGATGACGAAGCTCATCGCGCCGGAGCTCGACAGCCCGAGCGTCTTCCAGGCCTCCGAGGGCTCGAGGGCCGCGCGAACGATCTCTTCGTCGGTTCCGATGATGACGGTATCGTCCTCTGCTTGCGCGACCCGGAAGCCAGGCCCGACCATCACGGCGCCCTCCATGGTGAAGCCCGGGATCTGCTTCTCGGTGAGGACGGTGTAGACGCCTTCGGGGAAGGGCTGCTGCTCGATGCGCGTCCGCCCGAGCCGCCCGCCGAGGATGACGACGAAGCTCTGCCCGGTGGTGGTGGCGAGCACGATCTCGCGGACGTCGGAGCGGAGGTCGATGCCCGTCCGCGACTTGATCCGCTCGACGTGGCTCTCGAGGCCGGGTTGGTCCTCCAGCGCGCCCAGCACGTGTTTGCGGAAGGGCTCGTTGAGGTAGAGCTCTCGGCCGTCCAGCCGGACGGCCACGGTGGAGCCTTGGGGAATGTGCTGCGGCGCCGTCGGGCGGTATCGCCAGACGAGGAAGTAGAACGCGAGCGGTCCGGCGACCGACGCGAAGAGCAGGCCGCCCACCAGGAAATACACCCAGCTCTTCGGTGGCTTCTGCGGCGTGGCGGGCTCGGCCTCGGACGGGCCGTCGTTTTGACCTTCCAGGTTGGTCTCGTCGAGATCGGGGAGCGTCTCGCGGGCAGGGAGGTCCGGCTCGGTGGGGCGCCCGCGCTCGGGCTCGTCTTGGTCGGGGATCGTGTTGGGCATCAGGGAGCTCCGGCGCTCGATTGCGGCTCGGCGTCAGCCAGCGCCGCGAGCACGACGGCCGCGGGGACCCGCAGCCGGACCGAGACCACACCGCCGAGCGGCTCGACCTCGAGGGTCTTGAGCAGGGCGCTCGTGCCCTGCGGGTCGGCGCCGTCTTTCAGCACGGAGAGGAAACGCGAGACGCGGTCCGCGGAGGCGTCGCTCTTGGCGATGACCTCCACCCGGAGCACGAGCGCCTCGGCCTCGACGTGGACGGTGCCGCGCACCCGCTGGATCTGCGAGACGAGCCGCGCGATGGACGGGAAGCGCTGCTCGAGGTCGGCGGAGAGCCGGCGCGGGCGCATGTCGAAGCTGAGCAGGCCCTCCGCGGTCGGCTGGCCACGCTCCTCGTCGGCGCCGTCTTTCACGACCCGCAGGATCGCGTCCGCCTCGCTCGGGCTGGCGAATGCAACGGCACTGTCATCCATCAAGACCATCGCCTCGGTGCCCGACCGCGTGGTGGGTGTCTTGCGCAGAAACACCCTGACGCGATCGTTGGCGCTCGGCTGCGGCTCGTAGCTGGCCTCGTCGAGGGTGAAGGACTTCATGTCGCCCTCGACAACGAGCACGTGGTCGCCCTTCTCGAGATCGATCGAGCGCAGCCCCAGCGTCGCCGAGCGGCCCTTGCGGAGCGCCGCGGCCACCTGGGGGTCGGTCCCCAGCCGGGCAGCGATCTGCTTCTCGGGCTCGGCGCCGAGCGCGTCCTTGAGGCGGGCGAGATCGACCCGGACCACGACGTCCAGGTCTGCCGGGATGACCTCGTTCGGGGCGAGGCGGCGGGAGACCGGCTGCGGGGGCGCGTTGACGCCGCCAGCGGGCACCTCGTTGCCACAGGCCGCGAGCAGGACGAGCCCGCAGAGAGCCGCGAGCCGGGTGGCGGATGGTGTCCGGCTGCCGCCGGGACGCCGCCGTGTCACCGCTCCGCTTCCCGCTGCGAGACGAGGCGCACCATCTCGTCGACCACGTCTTCGATCGACTTGCCGCCCGAGTCGATGACGATGGCGTCATCCGCCTGGCGGAGGGGGGCGACGGGCCGCTCGGTGTCGGCCTTGTCGCGCTTCACCACGTCCGCCAGGGTCTCCTGGAAGGAGGCCGGCGTGCCCTTCTGCACGAGCTCGAGGTGGCGCCGCGTCGCGCGCTCCTCCGGCGAGGCGGTGAGGAAGAACTTTACCTCTGCGTCGGGAAACACCACGGTGCCGATGTCCCGGCCCTCCAGGACGACGCCGCCCTTCTCGCCGGCCTGGCGCTGCATGGCCAGGAGCGCGTCGCGAACGCGGGGGATCGCCGAGACCTGGCTCGCGCCCAGGCTCATCTCGGGGGTACGGATGGCGATCGATACGTCCTCCCCTTCGAGCAGGGCGCGGACGCCGCGCTCCTTGTCGGCCTCGAGGCGGATCGCGCGCGCCTCCGCCAGACGAGCGGCGAGCGCGCCGACGGGCTCCTCGTCCGAGAAGGCGAGGCCGGCGCGTGACGCGGCGAGCGCGACGCAGCGGTAGAGCGCGCCCGTGTCGACCAGCACCATGTCGAGGCGTTCGGCCACACGCCGCGCGACGGTGCTCTTGCCTGCACCGGCCGGACCGTCGATCGCGACGAGGACACGCGCCCTCTTCGGCATGGCTCACCGTCTAGCGTGCCGTGCCTGGGGCAGCACGAAAAAAAAGCCGCGTGCGCCGCTTCTGCCAGCCGCTCCGAACGCGAGTAACCTCGCCGCGATGCCGAAGCTCACCGATCCCGTCTCCTTCCGTTGTGGCC
The DNA here is from genome assembly GCA_016794345.1 of Myxococcales bacterium. Classification (GTDB taxonomy): domain Bacteria; phylum Myxococcota_A; class Polyangia; order Polyangiales; family Polyangiaceae; genus Xiheicaenibacterium; species Xiheicaenibacterium phototrophicum. The sequence goes on along the minus strand of JAEUKE010000068.1, from coordinate 6,107 downwards.
TCGTCTCCAAGAACCGCGTCGCGCTCGCGGCGCTCACGAACCAGCAGAGCGAAGAGGACGGGACGCTCAGCCGAGACGAAGAGTCGTGGCTGCTGCGGCGCGCGGCCGGCGGCTTCGGGATCGTCACGACCTGCGCGAGCCACGTCAGCGCGAGCGGCAAGGGCTTCGACGGTCAGCTCGGGATCTACGCCGACGGCCAGCTGCCGAGGCTGACGGAGCTCGCGTCGGGCATTCGCGAGCGCGGCGCGCTCGGTCTCGTGCAGCTCTACCACGGCGGCGTGCGATCCCCGTCGCGGCTGACGGGCACCCAGCCGCTCAGCGCTTCCTCGTTCCAGGAGGCGCGCGAAGGCTTCGAGGTCCCTCGCGCCGCCACGCTTCAAGAGATCTCCGGCATCATCGAGGACTTCGTCGGCGCCGGCGTGCGCGCCAAGCGCGCGGGGTTCGCGGGCGTGGAGCTGCACGGCGCACACGGCTACCTGCTCTCGCAGTTTCTGAGCCGCGAGATGAACACGCGCACGGACGAATGGGGCGGCCCCATCGAGTCGCGCGCGCGTATCCTCCGCGAGATCACGCGGCGCCTGCGCGCGGCGGTCGGTGAGGGCTTCGCGATCGGCGTGCGGCTCTCGCCGGAGGACTACGGGTTCGCGCGCGGGCTGGATCTGGACGAGACGGTCGCGGTGGCCGCCATGCTCGCGGAGGACGGCGTCGACTTCGTGCACCTGTCGCTCTGGGATTTCCGGAGCCGCTCGAAGAAGCGCCCGGAGGAGCACGCGCTCCCGTTGTTCCGCGCGGCCGTGCCCCGATCGGTGCCGCTGGTCGCCGCCGGAAAGATCTGGACGAGTGAGGACGCGGAGGAGGTGCTCGCGCTCGGGGCGGACGTCGTCGCGCTCGGCCGCGCCGCCATCCTGAACCCCGACTGGCCGATCGAGCACACCCGGGAAGGTTGGCAGCCGCGCCGCGGTCCTCTCACGCCCGCCGAATACGCCGAGCTCGCCGTGAGCCCGAGGTTCGCGACCTACCTGAAGCGGTTCCCGAACATGGTCGCGCAGGATTAGCTCGCCGCGCGGAAGAGCGCGATGATCCCGCTCATCAGCTGCATGCGCGCGCCGTCTCGGTCCGGCACGATCTCGAACGCGCCGTGCATGCCGCAGATCGGGATCTTGGGGAGGCTTCGGCGGAGCACGCGGACGTCGCCGTCGGCCTCGCCGTAGAGCGCGCGTCCCCGTCCGGCGCAGGTGAGGAAGAGCGCAAACGTCGGCGTCGACCCGATCGCCTGTCGTTCGGCGCGGCGCGCTGCGCTCGCGAGCCCCTCGCGCGCCGCCACCTGGTCGCGAACGGCGAAGCTGATGGTGTCGCCGACCTCGATGGTGCCGGCGACGCTGATGGCCTTGCGCCCCGGATCGATGCCGCGCAGCGAACGGACGAGGAAGCGCGAAGGATCGGTCTTGTCGTGCACGGCGATGAGGATGAGCCCGCCGAAGCGCCCGCCGCCCGTCCGGCTCGACAGCGCGTCGAGCGCGGGCTCGTCGGCGAGCCGCAGGATGAAGCTGCGATCCATCTCGGTGACGAGCAGCGGGTCCGAGACGAGCTTGCACGCCGCGGACGCTTCGATGATCGGCGCGCTGCCGTCGAGGCGCATGGCGGCGATCCGTCCGGTCGAGATCGCGCCCGCCCGGACAGCCAGCACCGCGCCGCCGGGAGCGCCCGCGCCGAAGACCGAAGCCCGACCGCGGCTCAGGACCTCGAGCTCTCGTGAGTCGAACCCCTCGGCCGCGTGGAACAGCACCAGGTTCTTGGCTCCTTCGAGCTCGGCGGCCACGCTCTCCGCGGTCGCCCCCAGCGCGACCGACCCGCTCCGTCCCCCCAGGACGACCCCGGCGACGGCCGGCAGGCCCTCTGCCTCCCCCGCCTCGGTGAGGACGCCGGCCGCGGGCACCACGAGGGCGTCGATCGATCGTGCGAGCTCGGCGACCGCCTCGGCAACCGCCTCGGCGGGGGAGGGTGTCCCGGAGACGAAGAGGATCGCCCGAGCGGGGCGGGAGACCTGGCGGAGGGCGGCCTGAAACGCTTTCCGAAAAGGCTCGAGGGCTGGGTCACGCGCGCCCCCGGCGAGAGAGGGCTGACCGGTCTGACCTGGGCTGCCGCCAGCCGCCGGACGCTTGGAGGCCCCACGGAGCATGACGGCGAATGTCTTCGCGTAGGGGGTGGCGAGGGGGCCGGCGAGGACCATGGCGGGCTCGGGACTCTGGATCAGGTCGACAATGTCTATCGGAGCCGGGTATATCCGAACTTGGATTTTACTCGAAACCGGTGATGGTGAACTACCCGCTCTGGCGCCCGACGGTGCGCTCGTTCGCGAAGACCGACGTAGGTCGGCATCGGAAGATGAACGAGGATGCGTTCTTCCGCGACGACACGCTCCGTCTTTTCATCGTCGCCGACGGGATGGGCGGGCATGCGGCGGGGGAGATCGCCAGCGGCGAGGCCGTCGACACCGTCTACGGGATGGTGAAGCGCGGAGTCGGCGGCCTGGGCGACCTGTATCAGCCGCTCGACGAGGACCGCGGGCGTTCGGTCTGCCGCTTGCTCGAAGGTGCGATCCAGGCGGCCACGTACATGGTCTTCGGCCTCGCCCAGTTCGAGAAAGACAAGAGCGGCATGGGCACCACCATCAGCGCTGCGCTCGTCATCGGTGACTCGCTCGTCACCGGGCAGGTCGGCGACAGCCGCATCTACCGCGTCCGCCAGAACCAGGCCGTGCAGCTCACGGAGGACCACACGCTCATCGCCTGGCAGATGAAGCAGGGCCTCATCTCCGAGCACGAGGCGAAGAACAGCCCGCACCGCAACGTGATCACGCGCGCCGTCGGCAACCGTGAGTACGTCGAGGTCGACACGAACATCTACCCGCTCGCATCCGGCGACAAATACATCCTCTGCAGCGACGGTCTGCACGGCTACCTGCAGCTCGACGAGATCCCGGCGGTGAGCTCGATCGGCGGCGAGAGCGCGGTCGATCAGTTCATTCAGCTCGCGAACAACCGCGGGGGCAAAGACAACATCACCTGTCTCTTGGTCGAGGTCGCCTGATCCGCGCTCGCGCTTTCGCGGGCGCGGGCGAAAAGTTGACCGATCCGTACCGGCTTGATAGCGCCTGAGCCGGCGCGCGCGACGGGCGAATGTTCTTGTCGCCGCGAGCGTTCACGAGAAGGAGAGAGTCGATGAGCCAAGCGAGGCCGAGGCGCGTAGGTGTTGTCATGGGTGGCTCGTCCGGCGAGCGCGAGGTTTCGCTCCGCTCCGGCGCCGCCGTCGCCGCCGCGCTCGAAGGTCGCGGTCATCAGGTCGTTCGCCTCGAGCTGCCGGACGACGCGGCGGCAGCGTCGCGCACGATCCAGTCGGCCCACATCGACGTCGCCTTCCTCGCCCTCCACGGCCGACACGGCGAGGACGGGTGCGTGCAGGGTCTGCTCGAGCTGCTCGGCATCCCGTACACGGGCTCGAGCGTGCTCGCGAGCGCCCTCGCCATGGACAAGCAGAAGTCGAAGGAGCTCTTCCGGCTGCACAACGTCCCCACGCCGCCCTATTACGCGGTCACCACGGAGGACGAGCTCGACGACATCGAGACGATGCACGGCTCGTTCGGCTTCCCCGTCGTGGTGAAGCCGCGCGGCGAGGGCTCGAGCCTCGGCGTCAAGAAGGCGGAGAGCATCAGCGATCTGGTGAAGGCGCTCCGCGCCGCGCTCGAGCTCGACGACGTCGTCCTCGTCGAGCGGTACATCGCCGGCATCGAGGTCAACGTGGGCCTCCTCGACGGCCGTCCGCTCGGCGCCATCGAGATTGTGCCGAAGTCGGGCCTCTACGACTACGAGGCGAAATACACGCCGGGGATGACGGAGTACTTCATGCCCGCGCGCCTCTCGCCCACGCGCTACCGCGGCGTCTTGAACCTGGCGGACCGCGCCGCGCGCGCCCTCGGCGTCACCGGCCCGTGCCGGGTCGACCTCCTCGTCACCCGCGGAGAGAACGAATACGTGCTCGAGGTCAACACGCTGCCCGGCATGACCGAGACCAGCCTGCTGCCGAAGATCGCCGCCGACGCCGGCTACGACTTCGCGTCCCTCTGCGAGGCCATCCTCGCGAGCGCCCGCCTCTATGCCCCGCGACGCAAGGCGCCGGTGCGCGAGTCGTCCCCGCGTCTCGAGAGCGCCAGCTTCGCGCCGGTCGCGAGCGTCGCCCGCAAGATCGCCTGAAGCGCGACCCCCTCGCGCCGCGATCTGCTAGACCGCGTGCGTGGATCTGATCGTCCAACCCCAGCGCGCGCCGCTCCGCGGGATCGTCCCGGTCCCGGCGGACAAGAGCATCACGCATCGCGCGATCCTCTTCGCGGCGCTCGCGGACGGCACGAGCCGCGTCGTGGCAGAGAGCGCAGGGGAGGACAACCGCTCGACGCTCGCGGCCATCCGCGCGCTGGGCGTCGAGGCGGAGGTGGGCGCGAGCGAGATGACGATCTCGGGGCGCGGGCTCGAGGGGCTGCGTGAGCCGGCCGCCCCGCTCGACTGCGGAAACTCGGGGACGACCATGCGCCTCTTCGCGGGTGTCCTCGCCGCGCAGCGCTTCCGTTCGGTGCTCGTGGGCGACGAGTCGCTCTCGAAGAGGCCGATGGCGCGCGTCGCGACGCCGCTCCGCCTGCGCGGCGCGCGCATCGAAGGCAGGCTCGACCCGAAGCGGCCGGGCGATCTCACCGCGCCCCTCGAGATCGGCCCCTTGCCCGCGCCGCACGTGCTCTCGGAGATCTCCTACGACCTGCCCATCCCCACCGCGCAGGTGAAGAGCGCGCTCCTTCTCTCAGGGCTCTGGGCCGCAGGCGCCACGTCCGTGAGCGAGCCGCTCGTCTCGCGTGATCACACCGAGCGGATGCTCTCCAGCCTCGGCGTCCCGATCGAGCGAGTCGGCTCGGTGGTGGCGCTCGATCCTGCGGCGTTCTCCGGGCGCCTGCCCGCGTTCGAGATCAAGGTCCCCGGTGATCCGTCCGCCGCGGCCTTTCTCGTCGCCGCGGCTCTGCTCGTGCCCGGCAGCGAGGTCGGCGTCCGCAGCGTGGGGCTCAACCCCACGAGGACCGGCTTCTTCGATCTTGTCAGGCTGATGGGCGGCCAGCTCGCGGCGCAAGCTCACGGCGACGAGGTCGGCGAGCCCTTCGGCGAGATCGCGGCCCGCCACGGCGGCCTCGTCGCGGTCTCGGCGGGCGGCGAGACCGTGGTCCGGGCCATCGACGAGATCCCGGTGCTCTGCGCGCTCGCGGCGCGCGCCCGCGGCACCACGATCATCGCGGACGCGCGCGAGCTGCGCGTGAAAGAGAGCGATCGCATCGCCGCCATGGCTACCGTGCTCCGCGCCTTCGGCGTCGCCTGCGAGGAGCAGCCTGACGGTATGGTCATCGAAGGCAACCCGGACGGTCCGCTCCGTGCAGCCACGGTCGACGCCGCCAGCGACCACCGCATCGCCATGAGCGCGGCGCTGCTCGGCCTCGTGGCCGACGGCGAGTCGCGCGTCACCGGGGCGGACTCGATCGCGACGAGCTTCCCGCGCTTCGCCGGCACGCTGCGCGCGCTGGGCGCCGACGTGCGGGCCGTGTCCTCGGGCTGAGGTCCTCGGCTCGGTACGACGTCGTCTCTGACAGCTCTGACAAGTCGGACGTGTCGGGACCGCACACTCGAGATTTTGTCGCGGGATCCGCGGGCCTCCACCGCGGCACGTCGATTGCCATGGCGCCCGGCCATGCCGAGGACAGGACACGGAAGACGGGACGTGGGGCGTTGGATCAGCTTCTTCCTGGTGGGGTGCGCCGCCTGCGCTGCACCGCCCGAGGACGAATCGGAGGCGGTCGACCAGGCGTCGAGCCCGGTGGCGAACGGCATGCTGGACACGGCGAACGAGTATCCGGAGGTGGTTCGGTTCGGGACGATCAACGGCGGCTGCTCCGGCACCTTGATCACCCCGATGCACGTGCTCACTGCCAACCACTGCATCACCGGCAAGGCCGTCGGCCCGGCCTGCCTCGTCGCCACGAACCTGGGCGTCTTCGACGACGCGCGGGTGACCGAGTTCGG
>JAEUKE010000049.1 GCA_016794345.1 Myxococcales bacterium | reverse complement strand
CCCCCCCCCCCCCCCCCCCCCCCCCCCCCCCCCCCCCCCCCCCCCCCCCCCCCCCCCCCCCCCCCCCCCCACCCCCTCCCCCCCAGCCCGCCCAGCCCCCCCTCGCGCCCCGACCCTTCCCCCCGCCCCCGCCCCCCCTCTCGCCCCAACCCCGCCCCCCTCTCGCTCCCCCCTCGCCGACGTGGTGGGGGGCCGGGGGGGTGAATCCACAGCGACACCGTCACCAGCAAAGACCCGTCACCGCGGAAACGCCTCCGCAACCCCCCCATCAACCGGCAGCGTCGCCCCCGTCGTCGGCGTCGCATTGCTCGCAAAAAACACAACCGCCCTCCCCACATGCCCCGCCTCCACCCTCGCCTTCAACAAATTCCTCTCCCGATAAAACTCCGGCAACTCCCCAACCGCCATCCCCCGACTCCTCGCCCTCTCCGGCCCAACCTCCCCCCAAAGCCCCGACCCAACCTCCCCATACCCAAACACCGCATCCGCATTGATCGAATTCACCCTCACCCCCATCCCCGCCAGCTCCAGCGCCGCAACCTTCCCCAACTGATGCGCCGCCGCCTTGCTCGCGCTGTACGCCCCAAAATCCTTCCCCGGCGCAAACACGTTCTTCGACGCGTTGATCACCACATTCCCCCCAGTCCCCTGCGCCCGAAATACCCTCACCCCTTCGCGGATCGCATTCAAAACCCCCACATAATTCACATCCGCAACCCGCCTCGCCTCCGCCGCCGACAGCTCCGCCACCGGCTTCACCAGAGCAATCCCCGCGTTCGGCACAACAACATCAACCCCACCAAACGCCACACACGCCGCGTCGAACGCCCGCCGCATCGCCGCCTCGTCCGTCACGTCGGCCCCAACCCCCACCGCACACCCCGACCCAAACCGCTTCTCCGTCGCAACCGCAGCGTCCCGCGCCGCCCCCGCGTCCTTGTCCACGATCACCACGTGCGCCCCAGCCTCCGCGCACGCGTCCGCGATTCCCCGACCAATCGCCCCCGCGCCCCCCGTCACCAGCACCACCTGCCGCTCCAGCGGCCGCTCCGCCCCCTTGCCCAGCTTCGCCTGCTCCAGGCTCCAGTACTCCATGTCGAACAGGTCGAGCTCGCCCAGCGCCTCGTATTTCCCCAGCCCCTCCGCGATCAGCTTCGTCTGCAGCGTGTGCTCCGTGATGTCCGCCGCGATGCGCGCGTCTTTCTTCGTCTTCCCGAACGCCAGGATCCCCGCTCCCGGCAGCAGCACCACCCGCGGCGCCGAGTCGAGCTTCTTCCTGGTAACCCCCCTCGCCGCCACCGCCCGCTCGAAGTACGCGTCGTACGCCTCGCGGAACGCCTTCACGCCCGCCTCCAGCTGCGTCCGCAGCTTCAGCTCGTCGCTCCAAGCCGGCGCCTCCACGAACACCGCGCTCGCCTTCGTGCGGATCACGTGGTCCGGCGTCAGCGGCCCGCTCCGCGCGAGCATGGCAGCCTCCGGCGCGTCCAGCGCGGCCAGCACGTCGATGCCCCCGCGATGGTCCGACACCATCCGCAAATACGGCACGTCCGCCGAGCTCGTCCGCTCGGCCAGGAGGCCCCGAAGGATCGGCGCCGCCATCGCGACCCGCGCGTCCGCTCCGCCCGCCGTCGCCGAGACGGACACCATCGCGCGCTTCGATCGCTCGAGCGCGTACTTCTCACACGCGTCCACCAGCTCGATGTGCCGCTCGTAGCTCTCGCGCGCCGTGTCGCCGAACGTGAACAGGCCGTGTTTCGCGAGGACGATGCCGACGACGTTCGGGCTCGCCTCGTACGCGGCCGCGACCGCCTTGGCCAGCGGGAAGCCCGGCATGATGTAGGGCAACACGGCCACCCGATCGCCGAGCGCCTCCTTCGCGCGCGCCACGCCGTCGGGCTGGTTCGTGATCGCGATGACCGCGTCCGCGTGCGAGTGATCCACGAAGGCGTGCGGGAGGAACGCGTGCAGCAGCGCCTCGACCGACGGGTTCGGCGAAGACGCGTCGAAGAGGTGCGTGCGGAGCTGGTTGACCATCTCCTCGTCGGTCAGCGCGTCGAGCGCGCGCAGCCGGCGGAGATAAGCCAGGTCGAGGGCGGGGAAGTCACGCGGCGTCACCGCATCCAGGCTGGAGCCGGACCCTTTGACCCACAAACAATCCACCCGATCGCCGAGGAGCGTCGTGTGCTGGCCCTTCACTGACGTATTTCCGCCACCGTGCAGGACGAGATCCGCCTCCGCGCCGATGAGCCGCGACGTGTAGACGCGCTGCGCCAGCGCCTCGGGGCCCGCGCTTCCCCAGCGTTCGATCGCCTTCTTCTCCTCGGTCTCGTCGTAGCGGCTCCGCATGACTCACTTTCCTACACCGCGTGCCGGCGCGAGCGCAGAGGCTTTTCGAACCGACCGGCGAGTGATACAGAGTGAAAGGGAGATGGGGGCCAGCTCGATTTCTTCGTGCGCGATGCGCTTCGTGGGCAGCTACTTCGTGTGCGTGCACTCGAACCTGGCGCCGACGAACACGGAGTGGGCGGAGGTGCTGCGTGTGCTGCGCAATCACCCCGATCTCGGCTCGCTCCGCATCCTCGTCTACACGGACGGCGGCGCGCCGAACGCCGCGCAGAGGTCGGATCTGTCATCGTTGCTCGCCAACCGGAAGATTCCCATCGCGGTGATCACCACGTCGGTCATCGCGCGCGCCGCGGGCACCGCGCTCACCTGGCTCAACCCGGGCTTCCGCGTGTTCCCCCCGACGGAGTTCGACAAGGCGCTCGAGCACCTCGGCGCGAGCGGGATGGACAAGCGCTCGCTGCGCGACACGGTGGAGGAGCTGCGGCGGGAGCTCGCGAAGCGCTTCGCTGTCGTGGCCGGCTGATCAGCGCGTCACGTGGAGCTTGTCGTCGTTGTACGCGGCGGTGAGGCGCGCCACGACGTCCATCAGGTCGGGCGGCGTGAGGTGCACCGGCTGGCCGTATTTGCTGCACATCCACTCGGCGACCTCGCTCACGGTGCCGAAGACCTTCATGGGGAACGGCGGGCGGGAGGCGAGCATGACCATGTTGAGCACGCTGCGCTGCGCCGCGGCGGCGAAGCCCTCTTTCTCGACCACGAACCCGAGGAACGAGATCACGCCCGAGACCACGCCGAAGATCTGCTTGATGATGACGCGGACCTCTTCCTTCGGGAGAGGGTTCTCGGGGCGGAGCACGACGAGCATCCCGATCGGCTCCTTGCACTCGCGCTGGAGCTTCTTCAGCCACGCCGGCAGATGAGTCACCGTCTCGGGGAGCGGATCGCCCTTGGAGATGAAGATGATCAGGTTCCTGTAGATCGAGACCGCGTGATCGGGTCCGACGTACAGGGTGGCCAGCTCGGCGCCGAACATTGAAGTGAGCGATGGTCGGCTGGCGAGCCGAGCCGGTCAAGCGTGTTGCAGATCCAACAGCTGTGGGAAATGAAGCAACACCCCATGTGGCGAAAATCGCCATGGGCCCCCGAAATCAAGCAGAAATGTGGCTGAGGCATTCCGCCTCTGGTCTGCACGGTTGTTGCTAGTCGAACCACCTGCCGGTTCGCCGGCGAAAGGAGCTTGACGATGCGACAAGTCCGCTCGGCGGGACGGGGTTGGGTCTTGGGTTCGCTCTTGGTCGCTGCGGGGGTGGTGGTGGCGAGCCCGGCGGCGGCGGGGGACTACGTCCTGTTCGAGGCGGGCCAGGTGCGGCCCATGGCGATGTCGCCGAACGGCAAGTACCTGTACGCGGTCAACACACCGGACAATCGGCTCGAAATCTTCAAGCTTAAGAAGGGCGGGCTCATTCACGTCGACTCGGTCGCCGTGGGGCTCGAGCCGGTGGCGGTCGCGACACACGGCAACGACGAGGTCTGGGTCGTCAACCACCTGTCCGACAGCGTGAGCATCGTCGACGTGAAACACGAGCCGCGCGTGACGCGGACGCTCCTGGTCGGCGACGAGCCGCGCGACATCGTGTTCGCCGGGCCGGGCCGCGATCGCGCCTTCATCACGGTGGCCCACCGCGGGCAGAACGCGCCCTTCGATCCGCAGCTGACCACGCCGGGCGTCGGTCGCGCGGACGTGTGGGTGTACGACGCGGACGATCTGGGGAGCGATCTCAACGGCTCGCCCGAGGCCATCATCAACCTCTTCACCGACACGCCGCGCGCGCTCGCGGTGGGGCCGGACGGCGAGACGGTCTACGCGGCCGGGTTCAACACCGGCAACCAGACGACGATCGTGACGGAGTTCATCGCGCCGCCGCTGCCGCCGCCGCTCACGAACTACGCGGGCCTCGCGCAGGTGCAGGTGGGCCTCATCGTGAAGAACATCGGCGGGCACTGGCTCGACGAGCTCGGCCGGCCGTGGGACCCCCTCATCAACTTCAGCCTGCCCGACAAGGACGTCTTCGTCATCGACGCGATGAGCGATCCGCCGGCGGAGATCCCCAACTCCTCGTATTCGGGCGTCGGCACGGTCCTCTACAACATGGCCGTGAACCCGGTGAGCGGGAACGTCTACGTCTCGAACACCGACGCGGCGAACGAGAACCGCTTCGAGGGCCCGGGCGACTTCGCGGGTCACACGGTGCGCGGTCAGCACAACTTCAACCGCATCACCGTGCTCGATTCGATGTCGGCGCAGCCGCGGCACCTGAACAAACACGTCGACTACTCGGACTGCTGCGACGAGATCTCGAACCCCGAGGCGGCGCTCAGCGTGGCGCTCCCCACGGGCATGGTGGTGAGCTCGGACGGCACGACGCTCTACACGGCCATGCTCGGCTCGGGGAAGGTGGCCATCTACGACACGGCCGCCCTCGAGGACGACAGCTTCGAGCCGAGCTTCGACGACCAGGTGCTCCTCAGCGGCGGCGGGCCGACGGGGCTCGTGCTCGACGAGCAGCGCGGCCAGCTCTATGTCATGACGCGCTTCGACAACTCGATCTCGATCATCAAGACGTCGAACCGCTCGGAGATCGCGCACGTCTCGATGTTCAACCCCGAGCCGGACAGCGTGGTGACCGGCCGGCGCTTCCTCTACGACGCGACCTTGAGCTCGCACGGCGACTCGGCCTGCGCGACGTGCCACGTCTTCGGCGACAAGGACGATCTGTCGTGGGACCTCGGCAACCCCGACGGCGATTTCATCCCCAACAACAACCCGATGACGGCGTTCCAGCTTACGCCGTTCCCGCTCGACCCGGCGCACCCGCCAATGAAGGGGCCGCTCTCGACGCAGAGCCTACGCGGGATGGACAACCACGGGCCGATGCACTGGCGCGGCGACCGCAGCGGCGCGCACGACGAGCCGAACCAGCAGCCCGACAGCGGCGCGTACGACGAGCGCGAGGCGTTCCGCCAGTTCCAGGCGGGCTTCACCGATCTCATCGGGCGACCGGAGGAGCTGCCGGAGGAGGACATGGAGGCCTTCACCGACTTCGCCCTCCAGCTGATGTACCCGCCGAACCCGATCCGCAACCTCGACGACTCGCTCACGCCGGAGCAGGACTTCGGCCGCGACTTCTTCCTGAACCGCGTCAGCGAGGCGGGCGCGATCCCGTGCTCCGGCTGCCACACGCTCGACCCGGACGGAAACTCGGAATTCGGCGTGGAGCGGCCCGGCTTCTTCGGGACCGACGGCCTCAGCTCCCGCGAGGTGTTCCCGCAGATCATGAAGGTGCCCCACCTGCGGAACCTCTACACGAAGGTCGGCATGTTCGGCATGCCCGACCTGAACCCGCTCATCGAGCCCATCCCCGGTCAGATGGGCTTCCTGGGCGAGCAGGTCCGCGGCTTCGGCGTCTCGCGCGCCGGCGACGTCGACTCCGTCTACCGGTTCACCCACGCCACGCAGTTCAGCTCGGCGTTCATCTTCGGGCCCAACCCGGGCGGCTTCCAGTCGGGGACGCCGGAGGGCGAAGAGGAGCGGCTCGCGGTGACCGACTTCCTCATGGCGTTCGACACGAACCACAAGCCCATCGTCGGCCAGCAGATCACGCTGACGAAGGATAACAAGCCTGTCGTCAACTCGCGTGTCGACCTGCTCATCGCGCGGGCGCAGGCCGGCGACTGCGACCTTGTCGTGAAGGGCCGGCTCGGCTCGGGCAACCGCGAGCGCGGCTTCCTCTACGTGGGCAACGGCTGGTTCCAGCGCGACCAGTCGTGGGCGCCGCTCATCCACGGCAACTGGCTGCGAGCCAAGGTCGACAAGAAGAAGGAGAGCCTCACCTTCACCTGCGCGCCCCTCGGCACCGGCCACCGCATCGCGCTCGACCGCGACCGCGACGGCCACCTGGACGGCAACGACTGCAACGACGAGAGCTCCGACGACTGAGACTCAGAAGGGCGCCCTCCCTGCAATGGGACGCTTTGGTCTTGGCTCGAGGCTCGGGCTGCCATCTTCACGGGCGAGGACCGTAAGGCCCGGAGCCCGGAGGCGGGGTGAGGCCGCGCTTCGCGGCCGAGGGGGCTGCTCCAGACCCCTGGCTAGAAACGCTCTGCGGGGCTGGCTCCCGCAGGGAGGTCATCGCAGCGCGGCGAGTCCTTCCCGACGGTTGCGTCGCCTTCGTGCGCAGGAAAGGCCGCGGGGCCGTCCAGAAGCGATCGGCGTTGAAGCGGTCCCTGACCTCACCCCCCGCTAAACGTCGAGCATGGTCTGCGTGATGATGTAGTTCGCGATCAGGATCGTCACGCAGCTGTCCACCACCGCCCGGGTCGTCGCGATGCCGACGCCCCGGGCGCCGCCTTTGGCGAAGAAGCCGTGGCGGCAGGAGATGCTCGTGAGGATGAAGCCGAAGGCGACCGACTTCACGAGGCCCATCGTCAGGTCCTTGGGAACCGCGATGTCGCGGATGCTCTGCAGCCAGATGCCCTCGTCCCCGCCGAGCCAGAGGACGGCGACGAGGTAGGAGCCGGCGATGCCGACCGACGCGTAGAGCGCGCAGAGGAGCGGCAACATGATCATCGACGCGAGGAGGCGAGGGGAGAGCAGGTACTGCACGGCGCTCACGCCCATCGTGGTGATGGCGTCGATCTGCTCGGTGACGCGCATGTTGCCGAGCTCCGCCGACATGGCGCTGCCGGCGCGGGCGGTGACCATGATGGCGGTGAAGACCGGCGCGAGCTCGCGCAGGAGCGAGACGGCGACGATGCCGCCGACGCGGCCCTCGGCGCTGAAGGCGCGCAGCGCGTAGACGGTCTGCAGCGTGACGACCATGCCGCTGAAGGTCCCGGTCAGCGCGACGATGAAGATCGACTGCACGCCGATGAACTCCATCGCGGCGAGCACCTGGCCGAAGCGGTAAGGCGGGCGGACCAGCCAGAAGATCGTCTGCCAGGTCAGCGTGAGCAGGCTGCCGATGGTGTCGAGGAAGCCGATGAGCGGCTCGAAGAGCTGCCAGAGCAGGCTCTTTCCGGGTTTGTCCTCGCCCTCCGCGGCCACACCTAGCCTCTTATCACAGGGCCGGGTCAGGCCGAGGGCGCGGCTGCGGCGAGCACCGAGGCAGCGAGCCTCGCCGCGCGCTCCCCGGAGGCGGAGAGCCTCGCGGTGCGCGGCGGCCCGAGCTCGATCCGGACCAGGAGGGCGTCACCGCCCAGCGCGGCCTCGTACGGCTCGCCCCACTCGACGAGCAAGATCGCCCCCTCTGCGCGCCGATCGCGCAGCCCGAGGTGCTCGAGCTCCGACGCGTCTCCGAGGCGGTACAGATCCGCGTGGGCGATCTTCCGGCGGCGGATCTCGTAGTCGTTCACGAGCGCGAAGGTGGGGCTCGTCACGCGCTCGTCTGCAGGCAGACCCATCGCGCGGAGCAGGGCGCGGACGAGGAACGTCTTGCCTGCTCCGAGCTCGCCGCTGAGGACGACGAGATCACCCGGCTCGGCCGCGCCGGCGATGGCGCGCGCGAGCCGGGTGGTGGAGCGGCGCGTCGGCAGCGGGATCATCTGGGAGAGACACGGATTGGTCCGTTTGCGTGCATCGCACCATTTTTCCCCTCACCCCAACCCCTCTCCCGGAGGGAGAGGGGCGCGAATCGCGTGTGCGATCCGCTGTGCGACGAGGCTCGGGGTCTCGAGGATCTCATCGTTGGTGAATCGAAGGATCCGGTAGCCGTGCTGGCGAAGGAAGGCCTCCCTCGCAGGATCGTTCGGCGTCGGATGGTGACGTCCGTCGGCTTCGACGACGAGCCCGGCGTCGCAACAGAAGAAGTCCGCGAAGAAGGGGCCCAGCGGGACCTGCCGGCGGAATTTGGCACCGAGCAGTCTTCTTCCACGGAGGATCTCCCAGAGCGCTCGCTCGGCGGGGGTGCTGCGATGGCGGAGCAGGCGGGCTCGAAACGTCGCGGGCCGGAGCAGGCGCATACCCTCTTTGTCGACACGAGCCAGCGCCAGTTGCGTGGGATCTCGCGGCCGGCCCCTCTCCCTCCGGGAGAGGGGCTACGGGGTGAGGGAAATCCTTGGAGAGCTAACGGTTCGAGCCCCGTTGACCTGGCGCTCGCCACGTCGCCCTCCGCTCCTTTACTTCGCCTCCAGCTCCTTCAACACCGAGTTGCCGGCCTGGTCGTAGACGCGGACGCCGACCATGCGAGAGCCGGCCGGGACGATGGCGCTCACGTCCTGCTCGAACTTCTCGCTGGCCTCGTCGAAGATGCCGTCCGACGGCGCGATGGGGCGCCAGTCGTCCGTCCCGGCGAGCGCGAGCTCGATGCGGACGATGGGGCCGAGGCCGTCCGACGCTTCGCCGGTGAGCTTGCGGCCGTTCATCGCGAGCGTCTTGAAGACGGGCGCGGTGTTGTCCACCAGGACGAGGCCGGACTCGAGCGAGTGTTTGGTGACCTTGTCGGGCGAGTTCACCAGCTCATCCGTCGCTTCGACCTTCATGCGGTAGAGGCCCTCGGGCAGGGACGTGGTGTCCCAGTCGAGGCTCGTGCGCGTGAAGACCTCCGTCGGCTTGATCGCGTCGCGCCAGATCTGCTGGCTCTCGAGGCGGTAGAAGACGCGGTAGCGCAGATCGTCTTTGTCGGGGTTCTCCACGTCCCAGCGGATGTTCACCGTGGACGAGGGCTTGGCCACGCTGCCGCCGGACTGCTGCAGGCCGGTCTGGAGCTTGCCGCTCTTCTGCACGCGGCCCTCGGCGGTGACGTTCGTGATGATGGCGCGCGCGTTGTCCGTCACGAAGTGCAGGCGGATCTCGCTGAACGTCGCCTTCGCGTCGCGCGCGAAGCGGGCGCGCATCTGGATGTAGCGGCCGCGCGGGCTGCCCACCTTGCCGGGCGCGGTGATGGCGTTCGACCAGGCGCTCCAGCTCGAGTCGGGGTCTTGTGTGTTGCCCGAGCGCGTCTGGACCTCGAGGGTGCCGGTGCCGCGCCACGTGAGCAGACCCCACGTCGCGGGGAGGCCGGCGTCGAGCACCTTGCTCGTCCACACCGCGTCGGGGCCGCCCTCACCTTTGATCTCGCGCACGGCGACCGGATCGCTCGTCACCAGGAGGCGCTTCTTGCCCGACATGAGGACGGTGGAGATCTGGCGCTCCTCCACGTCGGCGAGGAGCCGCTCGAGGTGGTCTTCGTTCACGGTGACGACGTGGCCCTCGAAGCCGGTGCCCATGTACGGGGTGCCGTCGTCGCCGATGTCGAGGCTCGTGAAGTGTGACTTCTTGTAGCTCTCCATCTCCTCGGCCACGCCGTCCTTGAAGCGGTAGAGCAGGCCTTCGCCGCCGCGGCCCGGGCGCGCGGAGCCGGCGCCGGAGAAGCCGCCGGGGCCCTTCGGGAGCGAGAAGCCGCCGCCGTATTTGTTGGCGGTGACCCAGATCTCGCCCTTCTTGCCGATGGCGATGTTGGAGACGTCGTCGGCGTCGAAGTCGTAGACGACGTTGGCGCGGCCGGGCGCGTCCACCTTGTAGAGGATGGCCTTGCCGCTCGTGCCGACGAGGAGCTTGCCGTCCGGCGCCATGGCGAGCGACGTCACGTGCGAGTCGTCCGCGTCGTAGTGGACCTGCGGGCGGCCTGAGTCGTCGATGCGGAAGACCTTCCCCTCGGGTCCCGTCGCGACGAAGAGCGACTTGCTCTTCTCGTCGTAGGCCATGTCCCAGATCGCCTCGACGCCCTCGAGCTTGCTTCCCCACTCCTTGGCCGCCTCACCTTTGCCCGCGCCCTTCGGCAGCCGGTAGAGCTTGCCGGCCGGGAAGGACCCCGCGATCACGTCGCCGTTCCAGGCGAGCGTCATGGCCGAGACGGCCATCTGCCCCGTCGTCGCCGCGACGGACACCTGTCCGTTCGAGACGCGCATGATCTTCCCCTCGCTGCCGGTCCCGATGAGGACAGAACCGTCAGGAAGGAGCACGCTCTGGAAGGCGCTCTCCGCGCCGTCCACCGCGGTCTTCCCCAGCTGGAGGCCGGCCCGGACGATGCCGCGGCCGTCGACCGCGACGCCAGTCAGGTCGCCCGACGCGAGGTCTTCCATGGAGGACATGTCGAACGTGCGCGTGCCGACCGCGTCGGCGGAGCCGGCGCTGAAGGTTGCGGCTGCCAGGGCGGCGAGGCTGAGGAGGGACTTCAGGCAAGAGAGGGTTCGCGTTCGCATCGTTTCGGCCTTAGGGGGGTGCCTCGAGGGGGATCGAGGGGGAAGAGGGGAGCGCTCCGAGTGAAACTGCAGCCAGGCTCGGACCTGGTTACTTCACGAGCGGGCGAACGCGCACGCTCACGCGGCCGCGCCCGACGACGAACGTCTTCATGGGGTGCGAGGTCTGCTGGACGGCCCCGAAGGTCTCGGGGCTGAACGGGCTCGACCCGACCTGCAGCGTCGAGAGCGCGCTCGGCGGGAGCCGGTACGCCACGTTGCTGCGGAACGCTGCCCCGCCCTCGCCGTTGATGCGGATCGTCGCGACGATCGACTCCGGCGGGAAGGAGGGGTTGTTGAGGAGGGCGACGAGATCGGCCACGCTCTCGGGCATGGCGCGGTAGCGCTCGATCTCGTAGCCGGGGCTCAGATCGATGGAGACGTCCTCGCCGGCGTAGTCCTTGGGGATGGGGACCTCGATGACGCGCGTCTCTTCCTTGCCCTTGAACGGGACGATGACGAGCTTGATGCGCACCGGCTGGCCCGCGTCGATCTCGGGCTCGAGCACCTGCGTGCCGCGGAGCAGCGCGACGTCGCGCTCGAACTCGAGCTGAAGCTTCGAGTCGACGCTCTCGATCCGCACGTCCTCCCAGGGGTTGTTGAGGAGCATGCCGAGCGCGCGGATGACGCGGCTGCGCATGTAGGGGTCGCCGCCGTCGCCGGCCGACGCGCCGAAGTCCTTCAGGTCGATCGTGCCGTAGCCGGCCACCTTGATCTTCGTCTCGATCCGGAAGGTGGTGTCGCCGCGCTCGGCGGAGGTGGTCTCCACCGCGCTCGAGAGCGCGCCGGCCGCGAGGAACGGGGCCATGAACGGGTCGTGTGAGACCTCGCTGTTCCAGTCCGTCTTGGGGGCGCCGGCGACACCTTCGATCTTGAGCGAGACCGGGAAGGTGGAGGCGACGCGCTTCGTGTCGACGACGATGGAGGCCTGCCGGTCGTTCACCAGCGTGCCCATGTTCTCGACCGCTTCGCCGATCTTGAAGCTGCGGTTCGTGCTCGCGAGGATCCAGTGGACCTTCGCGACGGCGGTGGGCATGTCGCTCGCGCCGCCGCCCATCATCGGGTGACCGAAGGCGACGAGCTTGTCGCCGTCCACGTGGGTGACGGTGCCGAGGCCCATGGCCGAGACGTCGCCGCGGATGAGCTGCACGCCGATGGCGCCGCCGTCGACGAAGCCGCCCGTCGTGCCGCCCTCGGGGGACGCGGCCTTCTTCGCGCCGGTCTTGGGCGCGCCGCCGCCGCCGGCCTGGAGCGGGATCATGCCCATCGGCGCGAGCATGGTCTCCATCTGCGCCATCGCGCCGGGCGTGAGGCCGCCGAAGAGGACGGGCGTCGACGCGGGCGCGAGGGTGGTGGAGCTGCCGAGCGGGTTGCCACGCTCGCGCAGGGTGCGCTGAGCGAGCTGCTTGGCGTGGGTCTCGAGATCGTACGAAAACGGGCTCTTTCCTTGCTCGAACAGGCCGTTGAAGACACGCGGGCTCGGCTTGCTCACCTGCGCGTTCGGCTTCGACGCGTCTTTGTGCTTCGGAAGGATGTTCGTGCGCGGCTTGAAGAGCGGCGGGATCGGCTTCTTCAGGTCCTCGATCATGTTGTGGATGGGCGTGACGCCGGCGATGGGCTCGGCGCCGAACGTCCAGCCGTAGGCGTACGCGCCGATCATCTTCCCTTCGAGGTAGATCGGGCTGCCGCTCATGCCGGCCACGGTGTGCGCCACGTCGAGGCGCGGGTGGTTCGGCGTCTTGATGAGGATGAGCGACTGGTTCGG
Organism: Myxococcales bacterium; assembly: GCA_016794345.1. Lineage (GTDB taxonomy): Bacteria > Myxococcota_A > Polyangia > Polyangiales > Polyangiaceae > Xiheicaenibacterium > Xiheicaenibacterium phototrophicum. The sequence goes on along the minus strand of JAEUKE010000049.1, from coordinate 1,406 downwards.
GCGGAAGTTCGAGAGCGTGCCGATGACCTCGACGTCGAACTTCTCGGGCTTCGTGCCGCTCATGACGGTGAGGCCGTAGCCCTTCATGCCCGCCTTCACGTCGGAGAGCGGCATGAACACCGAAGACTGCGGGACTGCCTCGGCGATGCCGGCTCCGACGATCGCGGAGAGGGCCACGCCGCCGACGAGGCCGAGGAGGATCGAAGATGACGAGCGGTGGTTCATAGACCTCAGGAGGAAGGCCGGCTCGGGGTCACGAGCCTGGAGGGTGCAGAGGATAGCTGATGGGAGCCCGTGCGCCCCATTTGAGACAACGGAGGTGCGAGAAGGTTTTCGGGTCGCTCGGGGGCCGGAGCGAAAAGCCCACAAGGCGGGCTCGGGGTGGGTAGAGTACGGCCGGTGCGCGACGCCATCGTCCTCGGGATGCTGGTACTGGGGTTCGCGACGTTCGTGACAACGCACCTCACCCTGGTGCTAGTCCTGCTCTTCCGCGAACGGCCCCGGTGGCGCGGGCTTGCAGCGCTGGCTGTCCCGCCGCTCGGGCCCCTCTGGGCCTGGCAGCGCGGCCACAGGAAGAAGGTGCTCCTGTGGCTCGTGGCCGTCGTGGTCTACCTGATCGGCCTGCTCGTGGCGCAGGTCACCTGACGGGTTGCCAAGCTGGTGCTGTGGCGCCATCGAGACTGCGTCTTGCCTGCCCTTTCACCCCCCCCGACCCCCCCTCGCCAGCGAGGGGGGAGGGCGTGGGCGTCAGCAGAAGGGCCTGCCTCAGCAGAACGGGAAGAGGGGGCAGAGGCGGCTCGACCCCTTCTGGAGGTTGTCGGCCTCGGTCGCGAGGGTGTCGGCGCCTTCGGGGACCTCGCTGAGGAACTTCTTCAGGTTGCCGCGCGCGAGCTCGAAGCCGTCGGGCGTGAAGCCGCGCTCCTTGGCCATCTTCTCGAGGGCCTTGGCGAAGACCGCGTCCAGGCTCGCGCGGGCGGCGTCCGACGGGGTGTAGGCGGCCTCCGTCGTCTCCCAGAACATCGCCTTCGCCCCGTCCTCGTCGCACGCGTACCCGAGGCACTCCCCGGTCGGAGACTGCGCGCCGGTGCAGGCCGTGGACAGGAACGCGAGGAGGACGAGGCTGCGGGCGAGGGCCATGGTCAGAGGCTACCCCGAGACGCCGCGATTGTGCCCGGAGGAAGCGCGACCGCGGGGGATCCGTAGAGTGCCCCGGCGATGAAGGTCGGGGTCGCATCGGTCGCGGGGGTTCTGGCTCTCCTCTCTTCTGGCGTCGCCGCCGCCCAAGGCGAGGACGACGACACCGAGCCCCTCGTCGTCGCCGCCCCCGACGAAGATCCCGAGGCTGCTCCTTCCGCCCCCCCGGCCGTCGCCGCGACCCGCGTCCCACCCCCGGCCACCGCGACCCC
>JAEUKE010000047.1 GCA_016794345.1 Myxococcales bacterium | reverse complement strand
GCAGCTGACTCGCCTGGCGGCGCCGATCTCGCCGAAGACCGCGCCCAGGCCGACGCACACGCGCGCCGCGACCCCGCGGCTGGCTCCGGCCAAGAAGGCAAAGGCGAGGCGCGCTCGCCAGAGGTAGAGGTGCGTCGCGTCACCTGCAGGCTCGACCCGGACGTCAGCGCGGCAGCATCGAGTCGACCTGCTCCAGCCCGCACCCTCGAAGCGCGGGCTCGGACCCGAGCTCGTCGGCGGAAGGCACCGGGGCGCCGAACGGCACGAGGCCACGAACGACCACGACATCCCCGCGGTCGATGCGGACGAGGACCTCGGGCGCCTGCGCTTCGGTCTCCTGGACGAGCGATCGCAATGGCACCCTCCCCACCTGCCCCGCCACCTCTGCGAGATCGATCCAGTCGACGGAGCCCGTGCTTTCGAGGCGGAGCCACAACGGCGGCTCGGTCGCGCCGATCTGCATCCCGGCGACTCCGGCTCGAATGACCTCGGCCACATCGGCGACGGAGACGCCGAGCTGAGCGGCGCGCGCCCGGTCGATCTCGATTCGTCGCTCGGGCTTGGTGTCGCGTCCGAGGACGTGGACCGACCCCGCGATCGTGTGTGGCCCGAGCGCGGATCGCACCGCGTCGACGCAAGCAGCGCTCGCGTCTCGCGGCAGGGCAAACGCGGCGGGCCGGGCCTGCGAGCGCGTGGTGACGGCGCTGGTGAGCCGCCAGCGCGATGGATCGCCGAGCGCCTTCGTGACGGCGAGCAGCCAGGCCGCGTCGTCTTCGGGCGGCGGCGCCCAGAGCGAAAGGCGTGGCCCGGATGTGGACGCGGCGTCGATCAGCGCGACGCCAGCGAGGTCATTCGGGGGTCGCGAAACCTCGTCACCGACTGCTATCGCCGCTGCGTCGAAGGTGGCGTGGTCCCTCGCGAGCTCCACCTCGATCGATGTGCCGTTCGGCAGCTCCGACCGCAAGGGCGCGAGCGCCTCCTGCAGCCGATCTGTCGGCGCGCCGGGCCCGCTCACCTCGATTGCGATGAGCTCGGCATTGGCCGCACCAAACGCCCTGCAACCGTTCGGAGCGACGCCGGCGCTCACGCTCGCGACGTCGCGGAGCCGCACCTCCGGGGACGCGCGAACGATCGTCTTTGCCATTTCTTCGATCGGCGGTGGCGCAAGCTTCGCGATCTGCGCGCTCCCGATCTGGACCAGCGAGAGCGCGCGGACCACGTCGCGCGTCGAGACGCCGAGGCTGCGCAGGTGGACGGGGTCGAGCGCCACCCACGTGGCCGGCCGCGGACCGCAGACTCGCGTCCCGTGGATGCCGGGCACCGCGTCGATCGCGAGCGCGGCCCGATCGGCGATGGGCTGCAGCGAGAGGACGGGCAGACTCGACGCGCGCAGCGTCACGAGCGCAAAGACGCCGGGCGTCGCGCGCTCGATCGTCGGCGGCGTCACGTCGGGGGGCAGCTCGCGCGCGATCTCGGCGAGCCGCGACCGGACGCACTCGGAGACCTCGAGGCGATCCGCGTTGCGTTCGACATGAAAGCCGAGCAGCGCAAGGCCCGTTTGGCTCGTGCTCCAGCTCGATCGGA
>JAEUKE010000043.1 GCA_016794345.1 Myxococcales bacterium | reverse complement strand
ATCGACGTGGATCAGATCCGGGAGGCGGCCCTCGCGGCCGAGCCCTCGCGCGAGCCACGGTGAGCCAGCAGGCGAGGCACCGCTGGCGCAACGCTCTCGCGAGCATCCGCGCGAACATCGAGGTCATGAGGGAGCTCCTGGGTGACGGCACCGAGGCGATCGCGGCCGTCGATGCGGCCACCCTGCTGCGCGCGGTCGAGCACGCCATGCGCGCCGCCTCTCTGCTCCCGGTCGACGACTCTCCGTTGCAGGAGCCGGGCGCAGACGAGGCGGAGGAGGTCGCCCGGCTCGAGCGCTCCTTGCGCGACACGCGCGTCCAGCTCGGGGAGGTTCACCACCGCGTGAAGAACAACCTCCACATCGTCTCGAGCCTCCTCTATCTCCAGTCCCGCCACGTCGAGCACTCGGCCGCGCGGGCCGCGCTCCTCGAGTGTCGCGACCGCGTGCACTCGATCGCGCTCGCGCACGAGCTCCTCCAGGACTCGGTGGACGGCGCGACGGTGGACCTCGCGCGGTACCTCGAGAGGGTCGTCGATGCGGTGAGGCAGGCGTGGGTGCCCGGTGGCGGCGTCCTTTTGGTCCCGCGCCTCACGCCGGTCCTGCTCGACGTCGACCGCGCGGTCTCGTGTGGGCTGCTCGTCACCGAGGTCGTCACCAACGCCTTCCGGCATGCCTTCCCCGACCACCGCATGGGGACCGTCTGCGTCGAGCTCGTCTCGGACGGCGCGACAATCACGTTGTCCGTCCTCGACGACGGCGTCGGGCTCTCGCCTGGCGCGGAGGCCCCGCGTTCGCTCGGATTCTCACTGGTTCGGTCGCTCGGCGAGCAGCTCGGCGGCACGGTCGAGGTGGACGGAGCGCGGGGCACCGTCGTTCGGGTCGTGTTTCCGGCCGAGCGCGCCTGAGTCGAAGAGGGCGACGTCAACCGGTGGGCTCCGCTGTAGGATGCGCGCGGCCGATGATCGAACGCGCCCGCCAGGTCCTGCTCGACAACACCGTCCGGCTCTGGGAGCAGGTGGACGCCGAGGCGCGCGTGTACCGCGACGGGACGACCAGCGCCGCCGCGACCCTCCGCGCCGCCTATGTCCTGCTCGGCGCCGCGCTCTGCCTCGTCACGATCAAGTACCTCGGCAACGAAGACGACGTGAAGCGGCTGGTCTGGCTCGTCGACGCCGTCGGGCTCGACGGCCTCGCGAAGAAGCTGCTCTATGCGCTGCGCGAGTCGCCGGACCGGAAGATCAACGTGCGCGTCTTCTGGTGTGTGTCGCGGCTCGTCTGTTACGGAGTCTTGCCTGCGCTGCTCGTGCGGTTCGTGCTCCGCGAGAAGCTCGGATCGTATGGCTGGAAGGGCGCGACGAGCTACCGGACGTACCTCGGCCTGTTTCTCGTCGTGTTGCCGTTTGTCGTCTTGGCGTCGTATTCGGAGGCGTTCCAGGCGAAGTACCCGTATTACCGCCTCCCTCCGGGCGCGTCGTTGTGGCCGAACCAGGTCTACTGGGAGCTCCTCTACGGCTCGCAGTTCCTCGCGCTCGAGTTCTTCTTCCGCGGCTACCTCATCCACGGCCTGAAGAAGGTTTTCGGAGGCGCGGTCGTGTTCGTCCCGGTGGTGCCGTACGTGATGATCCACTTCTCCAAGCCGCTGCCGGAGACGATCGGCTCCGCCATCACGGGCATCGTCCTCGGGACGCTCAGCCTCCGCACCGGATCCATCCGCGGGGGCTTCTTCGTCCACGTCGGCATCGCCTGGTCGATGGACGCGCTGAGCCTCTGGCAACGCGGCTTCTTCGGCTCCCATCGCTGAAGCTTTTCGGGCTTTCGGGGCGGGGTCGGTGCCGATACCTTCTGTCGCCATGCACCGCTCAGCCCTTCTCTTGTCCGCCGCGTCCGTCCTCGTCCTCGTCGCCTGTGGTGACGACTCCGGCTCGGGCGGTTCCTCCAGCTCGACCACGACTTCGACCAGCACGACGGGCTCTTCGTCCACCACGGCGACGTCCGGCTCCGGGTCCACGACGAGCACCGGCGGTCAAGGCGGGGAGAATACGGGCGGCAGCGGAACGGGCGGCTCGATCCCCGGCTGCGACACGCTCCCGATGGCCGAGCTCACCCCCGAAGCCGAGACGGACGTGTTCAACGGCAGCGAGGACCTCGCGTTCGACGGGCAGGGCCACATCGTCGCGAAGAACGGCAACGAGATCATCGCGGTCGACACGAACGACATGACGACGACGATCGCGACCCTCTCGGGACAGGCTTATGGTCTCCGCTACGGCACCACGGGAGACCTCTTCGTCGCGCGGCCCAACCAGGGCACCGTCGTGCGCGTCACGCCGAACGGCACCGTGACCGACTTCGCCACCGGCATCGCCGGTCCGAACGGCGTCTACCCCGATCTCGACGGCAACGTCTGGGTCACCGCCTTCGGCGGCGGCGAGGTTCTCCGCTACGACAGCACCGGGGCGGAGTCGGTGATCGCGTCGGGGCAAAATTCGCCGAACGGCGTCGTCTACGACCCCACGCGCGACGTGGTCTTCTTCACGAGCTACTCGCAGGGCAAGCTCCTCCGGGTCGATCCGGTCGGCGGCTCCCCGGTGGAGGTGGGCACCGTCGCGGGCGCCGCGCTCGACGGCCTGGTGATGGATGCGTGTGGCAACGTCTACGCGGTCGATCAGGGGCAGAGCCGGCTCTTCCGGTTCGACCTCGACGCAGCAGGCGATCTCGTCGGCACGCCCGTGCTCCTCGCCACCTTCCCGACAAACGTGGCCAACGCGCAGTTCGGCAAGGGCGCCGGCTGGGAGCCGAACAAGCTCTACGCGGCCGGCAACCCCGGGGACGTGTACTCAATCGACGCGGGCGTGGCCGGCGCAGAGGTGCCGTAGACCCGCCGGGTCCGGCTCCGCCGAGTACTTTTTTTCCCGATCTTGCGCGCTCGGCTACCCTGGGAGGGCCCGATGAGAGCCCTCGGTACCCTCCTGCCGGCAGCCCTGACCTTCCTCCTCGGCTGCGCCGACAACGGAAAGCCCTCGAAGCTCGCGGAGGATAGGGATCCACCCAACGCCGCCTGCGAGACGAGCCAGCAGTGTCGCCGCTATGGCTGGTGCGCCGAGAAAAACGGCGAGTGCGTGGCCGGTTCCGACGGCAACTGCGAGAACTCGGAGCTCTGCAGGCGGAGCGGCCTCTGCAGCCTGGAGGCGAACCGCTGCGTGGCCAAGCCCGGCGACTGCGACAACAGCGACTGGTGCAACCGGTTCGACCTCTGCACGGCGAGCGAAGGCGTCTGCAAGTAGGCTCGCAGCACGGGCGCGTCCGCCGTGTCCTCCATCGGTTACACGCCGTAACGCTTTTCGTTCGAGCGTGACAGTCCCGCTCTGATCGCGCCGCCTCGATTGCCACGCTCCGTCTCCGCGGCTAACCACCTTCGCCGAGGAGACGTATGGTCCAGCAGCATGTCGTGTCGAAGCCGAGTGGTCGCGCGGGTCTGAGCCGTGAGGAGGTCGCGGCCACCGCAGCGACGTACGTGTCTCATTTCGAGCGGCCCGCGGACACGTCGGTGGCCGATCGGTACGCGACCATCACCTCGCAGTATTACGACCTCGTCACCGACTTCTACGAGTTCGGCTGGGGCAAGGCGTTCCACTTCGCGAACCGACGCGAGGGCGAGGCGTTCCCCGACGCCCTCGCACGGCACGAGGCCTACCTCTCGGATCACCTCGGGCTTCGTCGGGGCATGCGGGCCATCGACCTGGGCTGCGGTGTCGGCGGCCCGATGCGCCACATCGCGACGATCAGCGGAGCTTCGGTCGTCGGCGTCAACATCAGCGGCTACCAGGTCGAGAAGGCGAGGCGCTACAACCGTCGCGCCGGTCTGGCCGACCGCTGCTCCATCCTCCAGGCGGACTTCCTCCACATCCCGGTCGAAGACGCGTCGTTCGACGCGGCCTACGCGATCGAAGCGACCTGTCACGCCCCCGACAAGCCGAGCATCTACGGTGAGGTCGCGCGCGTCCTCAAGCCCGGCGCCCCGTTTGCCTTCTACGAGTGGTGCATGACGCCGCGGTTCGACAAGAACGACCCCGAGCATGCCCGGCTCAAGCTGCTCATCGAGCGCGGCAACGGCATCGCCCACCTCGCGAGCTTCGAGGACGTGACGGAGGCGCTCGACCGCGTGGGCTTCGATGTCCTCGCGGCACGCGACCTGGCCGACGGGACTTACCCCGGCATCCCCTGGTACGCCGATCTCGACGTCGAATCGACAAGGAGCTCGGGGAAGTTCTCGCTCCGTGCGCTGCCCCGGACGCCGCTCGGCCGGGCCGTCACGAACGCCGCGACGGGCCTGCTCGAGAAGCTCTCCATCGCGCCGAAGGGCACCCGCCTCGTCAGCTCGTTCTTGAACGACGGCGCGGACGCGCTGGTCAAGGCGGGCAAGCTCGGGATCTTCACCCCGATGTATTTCGTGCACGCGAAGAAGCGCGGCTGAGCCGGGCCGTGGTTCGGCGTTGCGGCGCCGCGCGCTCATCCGATAGACCTCCAGGATGCCCCGCATCCGAACCGGCCTCGCCGACAAGCTCGGCCTTCGCTACCCGATCGTCTGCGCTCCGATGTTCATCATCTCCAACAAGGAGATGATCGTCGCGGCGGCGGAGGCCGGCATCCTCGGGACCATGCCGTCGCTCAACCTCCGGACGCGAGAGGAGTTCCGCGCCGCCCTCGAGTGGATCCGCTCGAAGACCGACAAACCGTTCGGCATCAACCTCACGATCAAGCTCACGGACCCGGAGCGCCTCGCCTCCGACCTCGAGACCTGCATCGACCTGAAGGTCCCGGTCATCATCACGAGCTACGGCAACCCCAGCGAGATCGCGCGCCGCGCGCACGACCAGGGCATGACCGTGTTCCACGACGTCATCCACCTCAAACATGCCCTCAAGGCCCAGGAGTCCGGCGCTGACGCCATCATCGGCGTGACCGCGGGCGCCGGCGGTCACGCGGGCACGACGAGCCCATTCGTGCTCGTCCCCTACCTCCGAGAGAACCTGCGTGTCCCCGTCATCGCAGCCGGGTGCATCGCCACCGGCAAGCAGATGGCCGCCTCGCTCGCCCTGGGCGCCGAGCTCGTCTACATGGGCACGCGCTTCATCGCCTCGACCGAGTGCGGCGCGGACCAGGCATACAAGGAGGCCGTCGTGAACGGCTCGCCGGAGGACATCGTCTACACGGACGCCGTCAGCGGCGTGCACGCGAACTTCTTGCGCGACACGGTGCCCGGCTTGGCGACGGAGAGCCGCGAGGCAGCCCAGAAGGCCGTCCAGAGCGGCGGCGCGAAGAAGTGGAAAGAGATCTGGAGCGCAGGGCAGGGGATCGCGCTGGCCAAGGACATCAAGCCCGTCGGGGCCATCGTCGAGGACATCGTGCGCGAATACGTGGACGCGGTGCGCGGGCTCCCGGCGCTCGAGCCCTGAGCTGCCGGAGCCGCGGAATCACGGTCAATAAGTGGGCTCAAAAAGCCGGCCCGCTCGACAGGTCCTGGGCCCGGGCCTATCAAGGCCCTCGTGGGCGAGACCTCGTTCTTCGGCCGGCACAAGAAGAAGCTCTTGCTCCTCCTCGTGTTGCTCGCGGTGGCCGGGTTCGCGGTCTCCAAGCGGTTCCAGCCCAAGCCGGTGACGGCCACTCCCGCCGCGCGCGGCACCGCGGTGGACGCCGTCTACGCGACCGGCACGGTCGAGGCGGAGGACCGGGTCACCGTCAAGGCCAAGAGCAGCGGGAGCCTCGCCGAGATCTTCGTCAAGGAGGGGGACGTCGTGAAGAAGGGCGACCTGCTCGCCCGCATCGACAACCCCTCGGCGACCTTCGACCTGAAGCGCGGCCAGGCGGATCTCTCGGCCGCGAGCGCGCAGGCAACCGCGGCGCCCCAGATCTCCGCGCTCGCCTCCCAGGGCAAGGCGCTCGAAGCGGAGCTCGACGTCGCGAAGAAGAACCGCGCGCGGGTGGCCGAGCTCAACGCGAGCGGCGCGCTGCCCCGGGCGGAGCTCGACACGGCGGACGCAAAGGTCCGCCAGATCGAGGCGCAGATCGCGGCGAATCGCTCGCAGCAGCAGGCCGTTCGCATCGACCTCAACGCCAACCGTGATCGGCAGGCCGCGATGGTCGAGTCGCTCTCGTCGCGCGTGGCGGATACGGAGGTCCGCTCACCACAAGACGGCGTCGTGCTCGGCAAGCTCGTCGAGGTGGGGGAGGTCGTGGCGATCAACCAGTCCCTGTTCCGGATCGGCGACACGTCGCGGCTCATCCTCGAGGCCATGGTGGACGAGGCCGACATCGCCAAGGTGAGCGATGGTCGCGGCGGCGTGCCGCCGAGCGCCTGCGCCATCAACCTCTACGCGTACCCCGCCTCGGCGTTCGGCGGCACCGTCTTCCAGGTCCTGCCCGACGCGAACCGGGACCGGAAGGCGTTCTTGGTGAAGGTCCGGTTCGACGCGCCGCCTCCCGGCCTCCGCAGCGGCATGACCGCCGAGCTCAACGTCATCGCCAGCAAGAAGCAGGGCGTGGTGCTCATCCCTGCGGGCGCGGAGTCGGACGGGAAGGTCTGGCTCGTGAGAGAAGGTCGCGCATCACGCAGAGAGGTGACGGTGGGCATCCGGGATCTCTTGCGGCTCGAGGTCACCGCTGGGATCGACGAGGGCGATCTGGTCGTGGTCGATGGCCAGAGCACCATCGCCGAGGGCGCCCGCGTCTCGGTGACCGAGCGCGCGATGGACAAGCTCGAGCCGCTCCCCGACAAGTCGCAGCCGGCCACGACGACGATCAAATAGCCATGAGCCGGGTCGTCCTCTTCATCGCGCTCCGGCAGCTCTGGGACCGCAAGCTCCTGAACGGCATCGCCGTCCTGGGCGTGATGCTCGGGGTGCTCACGCTCATCGCCATCAACGGCATCATGCAGGGCTTCCAGGTGAAGTTCCTGGCGAACATCATCAAGATCAGCCCACACGTCACGATCTTCGACAAGGAGCTCCGCCCCGCGCCGAGCCTCGCCGCGCGGTACACGGGGGAGCTCGTCGTGGCGAGCGTCTCCCACGAGGCCCCGAGCGACCGCCAACTGCGCATCCGCCGTCCTGACGAAATCGTCATGGCGCTCGAGTCGATGGACGGGGTGGACGGCGCGGCGGCGTCGGTGGTCGGTTCCGCGGTCCTCGCGTACGGCCCCAAGCAGCTGCCCGTCGAGCTGCGCGGCATCGTCGCGGCGAAGCAGGAGCGCGCGACGCCGCTCGCGGCCTACGCCAAGGAGGGCAGCTTCCGCGCGCTCGACTCCTCTCCCGACGGCATCCTCCTCGGGTCCGGCGTCGCCGACCGGCTCGGCGCCAGGCTCGGCGATCAGCTCATCGTGGGCTCCCCGGCCGGTCAGCGCCTCAACATGCGCGTCGTCGGCGTCTTCGAGTGCGAGATCCCGCCGGTCGACTCCAACAGAGTCTACGTCTCTCTCCACAATGCGCAGATCCTCCTCGGTAAGCCCGACGTCGTCGGTCGCATCGACGTGCGCCTCACCGATCCCGATCGCGCGCCCGAGGTGACCGAGCGCGTGGAGCGTTTGTTCGGCTACGACGCCGAGAGCTGGCAAGAGACGAACGCGAACTTCCTGTCGCTGTTCGTCATGCAGAACACCATCATCAGCTTCGTCGTCGGCGCCATCCTCATGGTGGGCGGCTTCGGCATCCTGGCGATCCAGATCATGATCGTCCTGCAGAAGACGCGGGACATCGCCATCCTCCGGAGCGTGGGCTTCACGAGGAGCGACATCCTCAGCGCCTTCCTGCTCCAGGGCATGATCATCGCCCTCGTCGGCGCCGCCGCCGGCGAGATCGGCGGCCACTACCTCATCGGCTTCCTCGGGACCCTCAAGACCAAGCAGGAGGGCCTCGTGAAGAGCGAGACCTTCCTCGTCTACGAGGACCCGAAGTTCTACGTCTACGGCTTCGTCTTCGCGCTCGTCGTCGGGGTGGTGGCGAGCCTCATCCCTGCCTGGCGCGGGTCGAAGGTCGAGCCGGTCGACGTCCTGCGGGGGCAGATCGGCTGATGGAGGCCGAGCGGCACAGCCAGTCGCCGCGCCAGCCCGGAGCGCGGCTGCCCTGGCCGGCGCAGGGCGGGACGGTGCTCGAGACGAGCGGGCTCGTGCGCGATCTCGGCGCGCAGGTGAAGACGCGTGTGCTGACGGGGATCGATCTCGTGATCCGCGAGCGCGAGTTCGTCAGCCTTACCGGGTTCTCCGGGTCGGGCAAGAGCACGCTTTTGTACCTGCTCGGCGCGCTCGACAAGCCGACGAGCGGCACGGTCCGCATCGACGGCGTGGACATCGAGCGGCTCGACGACGACCAGCGCGCCATGTTGCGCGCCAAGAAGCTCGGCTTCGTCTTCCAGTTCCACTTCCTCTTGCCCGAGTTCTCCGTGCTCGAGAACGTCATGCTGCCGATGCTCAAGCGCGGCGAGCGCACCCCGAGCTCCGCGGAGAAGCGCGCGCGGGAGGTCATCACCTCGCTCGGCCTCGGCGAGCTCACGGAGCGCCGCCCCGGGCAGCTCTCCGGCGGCCAACAGCAGCGCGTCTCCATCGCGCGCGCGGTGGCCAACGATCCGCGTATCCTCCTGGCAGACGAGCCGACCGGAAACCTGGACTCGCGCAACGGCGAGATCGTCATGGAGACCTTCGAGCACCTCGTGCGCGAGGAAGGCCTGACCATCGTCATGGTGACGCACGAGCGCACGTTTGCGTCCCGCGCGTCGCGCCAGATCGTCATGAGCGACGGCGCCATCGTGGAGGACATCGATCAGCGCTGAGCGGCCGCGCGACTACGACGCGAGCGGCAGATCGAAGCTGAAGCAGTTGCCGCGTCCGCCGTCGTTGGGCGAGACCGAGATGGTGCCGCCGTGCGCCTCGACCGCGAGCCTGCAGAATGCGAGGGGGGTTGTCCAATTGTTAAGAAAGCTGGCAGGTGCGTCAGCCTGGTCTTGCAGGACTTGGCCTATGGCTTGCAGCGGGGGCGCCTCATGTACATCGCTCCGGTGCGTCCCCCGCGAATCGGCTCCCCGATGGCGAGCGCCGCTCCTCGGCTCCGGTCGCTGCCGCCGCCCATGGCCTGGCCGCCGCCTCCCCCGCAGCGACCGCTGCCTTCGTTCGACGACCCGATCACGCTGCACGACGATGATTTCGAGGAGGTCCCGCAAGCGGCGCCGCCTCCGCCTTCGTCCCAGGTCGTGCACAAGCTCCGTTATGCGGTCTACGCAGGGCACGCTCCCGGCGAGATCGTCCTCCGGCTCATCGGTCCGAACCAGCGCCCCCCCGCCGGGGTACCCGTCGCTCGGCTCGACCCGAACGGACCGAGCGATGCGCAAGCCATCGCTCGGTGGACGCGCACGAAGTGAAGCGGCTTACACAACCCTCTCGGTGAGCCTGGCGCTCACTTCTCGTCGTCGATCTTGGCGACGACGTCGTCGGTCGTGGCCTGGCCGGCGGCGACCTCCTTGGCGGCTGCCTCGATCTCGGCCTGCTTCTCCTTGGCGGCCTTCTCGACCTCCTTCTTGGCCTTCTCGAACTCCTCCGCCGCCTCGCCCTTCTTGAAGGCGTCGAAGGTCTTCTTCGCCTCCGACGAGAGCGACTTCAGATCGCCACCTTCCGCGAAGTGCTTCGAGACCGTGCGGCCGAGCGCGTAGGTCGTCGTGTAGGCGGCCGCGGCGCCGAACACGCTGCCCCAGACCGGCACGAACTTCACGAGCTGCGTCACCGCCGTCCGCGCGAAGCCGAGGCCGAGCGCACCGAAGAAGGTGGAGGCTGCCTCCTTCCGCGTGAGCTTGTGGCCGTAGTAGTTCCCGATGTTCGTCACGAGCTCGCCCTGCACGCCGTAGATCACCATCTCGGTGATGAGCGAGATGCCGGGGAAGGGGTTCGCGCCGAGCACCGCGGCCAAGAACGCGCTCTTCTGGATGCGCGCGCGGACCGCCTTCTCGCGCGCCTCGGGATCGAGCGCAGCGGCCTCGTCGGCGCGCTTCTTCGCCGCGGCGTCGAGGATGTTCGTCACCGTCGCGCTCTCGTCGGTGAGCCCGTAGGTCTCGCGGACCTTGGAGAGGATCTTCGACTCCTCCGCGTGCGCTTCGCCGTCCGCGACGGAGAGGAGGAGCGCTGCGCGGTAGGTCGCGTGGCGGACCTCCGGGTCGACGATCTTCTTCAGCTCGTCGTCGAGATCGAACTCCTCCGCGAGCAGCTTCGTCAGATCCGTCATCGGCGCGAGCTCGCGCAGCGCCTCCTCGAGCTGCGCCTTCTCTGCGTCGGCGAGGCTGCCGTCGGCCCGCGCGACCGCGATCATCACCTTCAGCCCGGCAAGCGCTTGGTCATCCGCCATGAGTCCCTCCTGTGGGGCCGCGAGGATAGCGAACCGGTGGCGGCCGCCACCGCCAATTCTGGCGGCGCCACCCGCGCGCGCCGTTTTGCCGCGGTTTTCCGCTGATCCCGGCTGGCATCGCGCTCGCACCAGGGCTCGGCATGCAAGCCACCGCGCTCACGCTCGGCCTCGTCGGTGTCGACGCGCACCTCGTCTCGGTCGAGGTCGACTCCGGGCGCGGGCCGTCCGCGTTCCACCTCGTCGGCCTCGCCGAGGCCGCCGTACGCGAGGCGCGCGTCCGCGTGCGCGCGGCGCTCAAGCAGCTCGAGGTGGAGCTCGACGAGCACGTCATCACCGTCTCGATGTCTCCGGCCGACGTGCGCAAGACGGGGAGCGCGTTCGACGTCGCGCTCGCGCTCGGCATCCTGGGCGCGCTCGACCGGGTGGACCCGGCGAACCTCGCCGGCGTCGTCCTCCTCGGCGAGCTCGGGCTCGGCGGCCAGCTCCGCCCCGTGCGCGGCGTGCTCCCCGCGCTCGCCACGGCACGCCGCCTCGGCGTCACGCGCGCCATCGTCCCCGTCGACAACGAGGCCGAGGCGTCGGCCGTCACGGGGGTCGACGTGCTCGTCGCCTCCACGCTGGAGGACGTCGTGCTCGGCTTGCGGGGTGAGCGGGCGCTGCGGCCCGCGAAGATGCCTGGCGCAAGCGGCGGCGGGGCCGGCTGCTTCGCGGTGGACCTGGCGGAGATCCGCGGGCAACACGGCGCGAGGCGCGCGCTCGAGATCGCCGCGGCGGGCGGGCATAACCTCCTGATGATGGGGCCGCCCGGCGCCGGCAAGACCATGCTCGCGCGTAGGCTCCCCACGATCCTGCCGCTCATGACCCAGGAGGAGGCGCTGGAGGTGACGGCCATTCATTCGGTCGCCGGTCTCCTCGGCGCCGGGGCGGGCCTCCTCGCCGATCGACCATTTCGAGCCCCGCACCATACCGTGAGCGTCGCCGGGTTGGTCGGCGGCGGCAGCCCCGTCCGGCCGGGGGAGGTCTCGCTCGCCCATTGCGGTTGCCTCTTCCTGGACGAGCTGCTCGAGTTCGGCAGGGCCACGGTCGAGGCGCTTCGCCAACCATTGGAGGACGGTGTCATCGCGGTCTCCCGCGCCCGCGAGCGCGCCGTCTTCCCGGCGCGGCCGCTCGTCGTCGCAGCGCTCAACCCCTGCCCGTGTGGTTACGCGGGGACCCTCCGGTGCACGTGCCCGCCCGACCGCGTCCGGAGCTATCGCCAGCGCCTGTCTGGCCCGCTGCTCGATCGGATCGACCTGCAGATCGCGCTGCCTCCCGTGGAGATAGCGGATCTGTCATTTGCCGCGGCCACTGGCGAGCCCTCGGCCGTGGTGCGCGAGCGCGTGGTCCAGGCGAGAGCGGCCCAGGCGGCGCGCGCCTCGTCCGGCGAGGTCGGGGCGCGGCTCAATGCGACGCTCGGCGCGGCCGACCTCGCCCGCGTCGCTTCGCCCGACGCAGCAGCCGAGCGCGTCCTCCGGACGGCGGCCGAGGCGCTCGGCCTCTCCGCGCGCGCCTTCGGCAAGGTGCTCCGCGTCGCTCGCACGCTGGCCGATCTCGAGGGCGCGACGGGGGTGGGCGCGCCGCACGTGGCGGAGGCGCTGCACCTGCGCCTCTTGGACCGCGTGCGTGCGCCGGTCGCGCAGAGCGCGACGGTGGGGTGAGGCGTTTCGCAACGCCCCAACCTGTGGTCTGCTCCTCGGGTGCGCGTCTCGAGAGCCAAGGTGGGAGCCTCGCTCGCCGCGTGTTCGCGGCGCTCGTCTGCGTGATGACGGCGGCGGGGTGCGCGAGCCGCGCCGAGCGGCTCACAGTCCCAGGTGCCAGTGCGGCGACGACGTGTCGCGCTCGTCCGTCAGCTTCACGCCCGGCTCGGCGCGAACGGCCGCGCGGAGCGCGGCGACGTCGGAGTCGCGGAGGCCACGCGACCGCACGTCTGCCGCGCCGAACTCGAGGTGGCGCGAGACGTATTCGTCGCGCTCGACCTGCGCCTTGATGACCTTCGTCATCGCGTCGATCACGCTGCGCTCGCTGTGGCGCTTGGCGGACTTGGCCGTCCGGTAGGCATCGAGGATGGGGCGCACGAGGTCGGTGCGCGTGTAGAGGGCGAGCAGGTCCTCGCCCGCCTCGGCCTTCTTGTACATGAGCTTCGCCTGGGTCCGCGGGTCGCGATCTCCGCCCGTGATCACCAGCTTCTTGCCGGTCGACTCCGCGTAACGCGCGGCGACCGCGAGGAGCCTCGTGCGAGCCGTCTTCGTCAGGCGCAGGCTGCGGGCGTTGACCTCGAGGTGTTTGTTCGAGACGACGCGCTGGACGTCGTCGTCCTTGGGCGACTTCTTCTCCGACGAGCCCTCCTCGGCCTCGGGCTTGTCGCCCGCGTCCGCCTTGTCGTCTTCCGTCTTGCTCGGCGCCCCGGAGGTCTCGGAGCTCGGGGGCGCCTCGGGCTTCGCCTTGTCGTCGCGTGCGGGCCCGCCCTTGTCCGCAGCCTTGTCGGAAGCTCGGGCGTCACCCGCCAGGCAAGCGGCGACGATCAAGGCGAGGTGGAGGAAAAACGACGGACGGACTTTCGACGCGCGCACGGGGGAGCCTGGGTGCCACGACGGCGCGGCATCGTCAATCGCGCGCGCCGCGTGCGCGCACCCAGTTGCGCGCACCCAGTTGCGCGCCGGGCTCGCGCCTCACGCCGCGGCGCGGATGAGCTCCAGCAGTCCGGGGTAAACGCGCTCGATGTGATCGAGGCGGAGCGAGATGAGCCGCCGCGTTCCGTCGGGCCGTCCCTGCACCAGGCCGACCTCTTCCAGGATCGCGAGGTGGTGGGAGAAGGTCTGCTTCGTGACGTCGTACTCGAAGCCACCGCACGCGAGCTCGCCGTCCGCCGCCGCCAGGAGCTGCCGCACGATCGAGAGCCGCACCGGATCGCCCAGGCTCTTCATCACCCGGTCGAGCGACGCGGCCTGCGTCTTCGGCTTGCTCGGGGTCGGACACATCGTCAGGCAATTATCTTACAAGCCCCTTGCGCAACGGCAACGCGTGATGATGTTCGAGCCTCATCGAACAAGGCCCGTTCCTCGCGAGGTCCCCCGTCCATGTCCATCCTCTTCGACTCCCTCTCCGTCGGCGAGATCGCCGCCCCGAACCGCGTCATCATGGCTCCGCTCACCCGCAATCGTTCGAGCGGGCCGGGCCGCGTGCCCAACGAGCTGATGCGCGAGTATTACGTTCAGCGCGCCTCGGCCGGCTTCATCATCACGGAGGCGACGTCCGTCTCGCCCGCCGGCGTCGGCTATCCGCACACGCCGGGCATCTGGTCGGCGGAGCAAACGGAGGGGTGGCGACCCATCGTGGACGGCGTGCACCGGGCTGGCGGGCGCATCCTCCTGCAGCTCTGGCATGTCGGGCGCATCTCGGACCCGAGCTACCACGACGGCGCGCCGCCCCCCGCGCCGAGCGCCATCGCCGCCAAGGGCACGGTCAGCCTGCTCCGCCCCAAGAGGCCGTACCCCGTACCTCGCGCCCTGGAAACGAACGAGATCCCGGGCGTGGTGGAGTCCTATCGATTGGCGGCCCAGAACGCCCAGCGAGCCGGCTTCGACGGCGTCGAGATCCACGGGGCGAACGGCTACCTGCTCGATCAGTTCCTGCAGGACGGCACGAACAAACGCACCGACCAATACGGCGGCTCGATCGAGAACCGCGCGCGCCTCATGCTGGAGGTGACCGACGCCGTCGTCTCGGTCTGGGGCCCCGGCCGCGTCGGCATGCACCTCGCCCCGCGAGGGGACGCACACGACATGGGCGACGGCGATCTTGCCTCCACGTTCGGGTACGTCGCGCGCGAGCTCGGCAAGCGGAAGCTAGCGTTCATCGCCGCCCGCGAGGGTCTCGAGAGCCCACGGCTCGGCCCCGCGCTCAAGCAGGCCTTCGGCGGCGTCTTCATCGCCAACCAGGGCTTCACGAAGGAGACCGCCGAACGCGCCATTCTGGAAGGCGAGGCGGACGCCGTCGCGTTCGGCAAGCTCTTCATCTCCAACCCCGATCTGCCGGAGCGCTTCCGCACCGGCGCGGCGCTCACGCCGTGGGACGACCGCACCTTCTATTCGGATGGGCCCGCCGGCTACACCGACTACCCGCGCCACGGAGGACGGGCGAGCGCGAGCCGGGTGGAGGAAGCGGCGCAATGACCCGCCGCAGCCCAGGCCACCAGAGCCAGAACCTCTCGTCCTCCGCCAACCTTCAAGCAGGGCCGATCATGCTGTCGAGCGGCAGACTCGGCGCGCTCGGCGATGGTCTCGCGTGGTCGGTGCCCGTGGCTCATGCTCGATGCGTTCCGCGGTCTGTCAGGCAGAGCCGGGCCCTCGGCACTCCCTGACCCAGGTCCCTCCGGTGGCGGCAACGAGAGCGTCAGCGCCTCGATCTTCGGGAGCGCTCTCGCCACCTGGGGCGAGGTGAAAGGAAAGGTCTCCCCGGGCGAGCGGTTGCGGGCGATCGACAGGGCCTGGATGAGTTTCATCGTGCCCTTCGTGGTCGCATGGTTGGCCTTCGCTGTGCCCCGAATGACCCTGATTCGGCCCGTCGGGCGCTCGTAGCTGTGCGAGCTCTCGTCAGCGGGATCGCCGAGAAGCCGGTGAATGCGACCAGGACGACCCAGATGAAATTCATCCTGGCCTTCGTGATCGCATGGGACGCCGCCGCCGCCGATTCGAGCTCAACTTGGCATCGTCGCCGCCCGCGCCAGAGGCACCGCGCGACCCACTCTGCGCTTCGCTCCGCTTCGTCTGATTGCTCCGCGACTGCTACGCGGATACCACCGTGCTGGTGTCTCGACAGCCGCGCCTCTACGCCGAGTCGTTTGCTCCCTTCTGTGAGCGCGCGCGGTGGGCCCTCGATCACCACGGCTTGACCTACCGCGAGATCGAGCAGGTCCCGCTCCTCGCCGAGGTCACGCTCCGTCTCGCGGCGCGCCGGCTGCGTGGCCCCGTCACGGTGCCGCTCCTGGTCACCGAGGGGCGCACGATCATGGACTCACACGAGATCGCGCGCTGGGCAGAGGAGCGAGGCACGGGGGCGCCGCTGTTCCGCGAGGCGGACGAGGTCGATCGCTGGATCGAGGTGAGCGACGCCATCATGGCATCGGGCCGCGCGCTCCTGCTCGACCGGCTCTCGACCGACGCCGACGCCCTCGCCGAGCAGCTGCCGCCATTTGTGCCCGCGCCGCTCCGCCGCCCGCTCTCGGGCTCCGCTCGTCTTGGTGTGCTCCACCTGCGTCGGAAGTACGGAACACAGGAGCGCGCCGCCGACGCGCACGAGACCGCGCTCCGCGGCCGGCTCGAAGAGGTGCGCGCGCGAATCACCAATCGAGCCGCCGGGCTGTTCTCGTACGCGGACATCACGCTCGCGGCGTCCTTGCAGTTCATTCTTCCGGTTGCCGAGGAGCATATCCACCTCGGCCCGGCTTCGCGGCGCGCCTGGACACATGCTCGCCTCGCCGAGCAGTTCGCCGACGTCCTCGCGTGGCGAGACGAGACCTACGCCGCGTTCCGGCGGCGCGGCTGACCGCCCGACTCACCTCGCGTCGAGCCACTCTCTCAGATCCGCGCCGAGCTCGGCGGCGGCGCTCAACGTGACTGCGTGGCCGGCCTCGTAGGTCGGGAAGCGGACGCGAACCTCCCGCTCGGGGGAGGTGAGGACGATCTCCCCGGGTCGGCTCGCGCCTGCCGGCGAAGCCGTGTCGAGCGTCACGTCGTACGCCGTGAGATCGAAGAGGGCGGGTAAGGCTTCGGTGTACACGACGGCGTCGTAGCGCGCGTTGGTGACGAACGTGCGTGATCGCGTCATCACGTCGATCAACGCATTGGCGCTGCCCGCGTCGCCCAGCATGTTCGTACAAGCCGGCCGGAGCGGCAGCCAATACGCGTCGGTGTCGGGGAGGTCACCCAAGGCGGCGCGGAGCCCGGCCTCGGCCAGCGCGATCTGCTGGAGATCGTAGTCCTCGAGCAAACGGGCCGCGTCGGTCCGCTCGGCCGCGGGGAAATGGTCAATCGAGGTGAGCTCGACTCCGAGGAGGTCCTCGAGCGAGAGCGGGTCGTGCAGCGCGTTCTGCGCCCGGGTCGCCACCTCCAGCTCGTAGGTGGGGTCGCGCCGCACGTCGTATTGGTCGTAGGCCGCCATGTCGGCGAGGAACGCGGCGAAGTCCGGGTCTTGCGCCATGAGCATGCTCTGAAACTGGATCTGCGTCGTCCCGAAGAAGTTCGGCTGAATGAGCGCTTGCTCCCCGAACTGCGCCGCCACCTCGTCCGGCGTTCGCGCCTCGCCGGCCCGAGCCGGTTCCACGGCGTCGAAATGGGCCTGCACGCGCTCGCGGAGCCAGGGGAGCCGCTCGTGAATGGTCTCCAGCTGGGGCACGGGCCGCTCGGGCGGGGTCGCGTAATGCTGCAGGAGGTAGAGCATCATCGGCGCGCGCGTGCCGCCGTAGCTCTCGCCGACGAGGACGACGCGCCGGCTGCGGAGGGCCGGGTGGGCGTCGAGGAAATCGAGGAGGGCGTGTACGTAGTCGCCTGCGTCCTCGATGTAGCCCTGCATGCCGTCGAGGCACGCGGGCAAGGGGCCGATGCCATAGGAGAAACCGGTCTGGCGCTCGTCGAGGTAGAGGAGGTTCGCGAAGCGCGTGTAGGGCGCGGGGTTCTCGAAGAGGCCTGGGTCCGTCGCTGCGTTCGCGTCCAGGGTGAGCGGTCCGGTGCCGTACACCAGGAGGAGCCCCGAGGTCGCGGAACCCGGGCCACCATTGAAGAAGAGCAGGAGAGGCGCCTCCGCCGCGTCGGGCGCAGCGGGCTGGAACGAATAGAACATGCGCGCGGGGTAAGGCGGTCCGACGACTGTCGCAGGCGGTACCTCGAGGAACCCGGCCTCCGCAGGGAGGCTGATGGGCGGCGCGCCCCCCCCGCCGCTTCCTCCGCCGCCAGCCGCAGCGGCTCCTGCTCCCCCGGCGCCCGCGCCGGTCGCCGTGTCGTCGCCACAGCCCCACGCAGCCAGTGCTCCCGCGAGCACGAACGAGAGCGAAGCGAAGGGCGAACGCATCCGCGTCATGGTACGCGCCCGCGGCGCGGCGAGAAGAGCCGAGCCGGTGGCGCCGCCACCCCTCGAAACCGGCGCCGCCACCCGGCGCGACCTCGAACAGGCCTCTTTCTGCGGAGAAATGGCCACCTCTGCTTCGGCACGGATGTCGCCAAGAGCCCCCTCGCGCGGGTCGAAAGGTGGCCCGCGAGGAGAGTCAAATGAGCGTTTCGGAGAAGCTTCGCAGCATCAGGCCGGTCCTCGCTGCGATCGAGAAGCAGTTTGGGAAAGGGGCCATCATGTCACTCGGCGACGAGGAGGAAGAGACGGGGCTGGGGGTCATCCCCACGGGGTCGATGATGCTCGACAAGGCGCTCGGCGTCGGGGGCTACCCGCGCGGCCGCATCGTCGAGATCTACGGCCCGGAGTCGAGCGGCAAGACGACGCTGACGCTCCACGCCATGCGCGAGGCGCAGCGCCTCGGCGGCGTGGCGGCGTTCATCGACGCCGAGCACGCGTTCGACGCCAACTACGCGCGCGCCATCGGGGTGGACACCGAGGGGCTGCTCGTATCCCAGCCGGACTCGGGCGAGCAGGCCCTCGAGATCGCGGAGATGCTCGTCCGCAGCGGCGACGTCGACGTGGTCGTCGTGGACTCGGTCGCGGCGCTCGTGCCCAAGGCCGAGATCGACGGCGACATGGGCGACTCGCACATGGGCCTGCAGGCTCGCCTGATGAGCCAGGCGCTCCGCAAGCTCACGCCCGCCGTCCACAAGACGGGGACGACGCTCATCTTCATCAACCAGCTGCGCCAGAAGATCGGCGTCGTCTTCGGTAACCCGGAGACGACGACGGGCGGCAACGCGCTCAAGTTCTACGCGAGCGTGCGGCTCGACGTGCGTCGCATCGGCGCGGTGAAGGTCTCCGACGAGGCGGTCGGCTCCAAGACGCGCGTGAAGGTCGTGAAGAACAAGATGGCGCCGCCCTTCAAGGAGGCGGAGTTCGATATCCGCTGGGGCACGGGCATCGATTCGGCGACCGACCTCGTCGACTTCGCGTCGTCGGCAGGCGTCTTGGAGAAGAGCGGCTCGCATCTCTCCTTCGCCGGCGAGCACATCGGGCAGGGCAGGGAGCGCGCCCGCGAGACGCTCATCGCCAACGCGGACCTCTACGAGCAGCTCCGTCAGGCGGCGCTCGCCGCGGAGGGCGTCCCCCTCAACGGCGCCGCCCACTGAGCGGGCCATTTTGTCCGATTGAAGGAACCAAGAAAGCAAAACGGAGAAGTCATCATGTCGAACAGCATCAATCGAGTCGTCATCGGCGGGCACCTGGGCGCGGACCCGGAGCTCCGCGTCACGCAGGCCGGGGTCGCCATCCTCAAGCTTCGCCTCGCGACCAACGCGGTCCACTACGACGCGTCGAACAACCTCGTCGAGCGGACGGACTGGCACGACGTCACGCTCTTCGGGACGCGCGCGGAGGGCCTCGCCCGCATCCTCAAGAAGGGGGAGGCGATCGTGGTCGAAGGCACCCTCCGCTCGTCCACGTACGAGCGGGAGGGCATGAAGATCAAGCGCGTGGAGATCGTCGCGCGGGACGTCATGCTCTCCGGCAAGCGGCGCGGCAACGCGGGCCCGTCGATCGCGAGCGCGCCCGCGGCGATGCCCTTCGAGGAGGAGCCCTACGCTGCGGACGGCGCGCCGCTGAGCGAGCTCGCCACGACGGGTGAGCAGGTGGTCGCGACGGCCTGACGATGGCGGGGGCGGGCGCCTCTCCGGAGGCGCCCGCGCTCGCGGCGCTCAGAGCGCCCAGTACTTCTCGTCGTCGAGGCCGTCCTCGCGCTCGGGCAGGCCGCGCGTGAGCCGGGGCGACGCGCGCGTCAGCACCTCGTAGCTCACGCGATTCGCGTAGCGGCAGACCTGGCTCATCGACGAATACGTCAGGAAGGGGCGCGTGTGTTTGGCCGAGTTGGGGACACGCGCGCGGTGGTGGAGGTTCGCCGACATGTCGTGCAGGAGCGCGGCGAGGGCCGCGTCGCCGGCGCCGTTGGTGCTGGTGATGCGCTCGGGGCCGCCGTGGTACGGAGCGATGTGCGCGTAGACCTTCGTCGGTCGGTCGCACTCGCGGCGCCGGATCGGGCGGCTGAACTCGTAGCGGTTGAACTCGGCGATGGCGCCCGGCAAGAGCGGATAACGCGTCTCGCGCTTCACGGCCTCGTCGGTGTAGCCGGTGAGGTAGAGGCCGATCGGGCCGGCCGTGCAGAGCACGAGATCGGCGAGCTCGAGCGCGCGGTCACACGCCACCAGCGGGTCACTCGCGCCGGTGAGGGCCTCGGCCTCCTCCTCGTTCATGGCCAGGACGTCGACGTGCTCGGCGATGAACGTGCGCCAGAACTCGGGGCGCTCGGCGATCACGAAGCGCGTGCCCAGCGTCAGCACGACGGGCACGCCGTGCGCCTTCGCGAGCTCGATTGCGCGGAGGGCGGCCTGGGGCATCGGGTCGCCTTCGGCGGCGCGCATCAGGTAGGCCGAGAGGAGCAGACACGCCGCGCCGTCGAACACCTGCTCGGGGATCGACCCGGGGCGCAGCTCGTTCATCTTGCCGGGACAGATCGCAAACGTTCGCTCCCCGTCGGGTGTGATGAGCGCGAAGCAGCGCCCGATCGGGCCGTCGACTGGCTGGAGGTGGTCGAGGTTCACCCGGCTCGAGGTGTTCGAGAGATAGCGGTACGCCGAGGTGCCGGCGCGGATCACCTCGCTCATCACGCCGAGCAGCGTCGCCGGCGCGTCCGCGAGCAGCGAGTAGTTGTGGAGCGTGTTGCCGACGGTGCCGCCGGCGAACTCGTTGGTGATGAGCCCGGCGCCGAGCAGCTCGTCGTAGAGCCGGGCCGCCGCGTCGCCCGTCACGAGCGTGGAGCCGCCCTTCGGCAGATCGTAGCGGGCGAGCAGGTCGTCGCTCACGCGGGCATCGATGTCGACGAGCGTCTGATCGATGCCGACGATCTGCACGGCCCGCTCCGGCGGCTCGGACGCTCCGTGGCGCAGGTGCGGATCGCGCTCGTGGATCGGGAAGTAGTGCTTGTGCTTGCGGCGGCCGGGGAAGCGCACGCCACCTCCTAGCGGCGCACCCTGTCGCTGGCAACGCGACACGACCCATGAGGCGCCGAGCTGCGCGGAGACGATCTTGGTTTCACCTGGAGCTCAGACGATCTACTCGAGAAGGACGGTTGGTCGGGGCCAGCCGCCATCCACTCGCTCTTTGGAGGCTTCTCATGACTCGAGCTAGGCATTGGCTGCCGCTTTTGGTTCTCGCAAGCGTCGGATCCGCAGCGGCCTGCGGTGATGACGGCGGCACCGGCGGTGCTGGTGGCGCCGGCGGCGACGGAACGACTTCTTCCACGAAGTCGTCCTCCACGTCGACCACGACGTCCACCACGACGTCGACCACCACATCCACCACGAGCTCGACATCCACCGGGATGGGCGGGATGGCGGAAGGCGGCGGCGGCGCGGCGCAAGGCGGCGGCGGCGCGGGCCAAGGGGGCATGGGCCAAGGCGGCATGGGCCAGGGCGGCATGGGTCAGGGCGGCATGGGCCAGGGCGGCATGGGCCAGGGCGGCATGGGCCAGGGCGGCGGGGGCCAGGGCCTCGGCGAGACGTGCGGCGCCGCGCTCGTCGTGACCGAAGGCGAGTACGCGGGGACCTACTCCGGCTTCGCCAACGACTACGATCCCACGGCGACCGGCTGCACCGGCTACGCGGCTGTCGGCGCGGACATCGCGTACCAGATCACCATTCCGCCCGGGGAGGAGCTGCAAGCAGTCGTCTTCCCGGATACGGCCGACGCATCTCTCTACATCGTGACGGACTGCTCGAACCTGACGACGTGCGTCGCAGGCGCCGACGATGCGGGGGGCGGCCAAGCCGAGGGCGCGTTCTACACCAACAGCACGAACGCGCCGATGACGGTCTACGTCATCGTGGACGCGTTCGGGATGGCGGCGTCTGGGGCTTACACCCTCTTCCTCAACACCGGTACCGAGACGACCTGCAACGACTGGTTCGACAACGACGTGGACAACGAGCTCGACTGCGGAGACGCGACCACGTGCGGGGGAACGGCGGCCTGCACGCCGGGCGCGTCCCTCACCGGCGCGGCTTGCACGGTCAACACGAACTGCTCCGCCGTCGGCGGGGACCCCGCCTGCATCACGCAGACCTTGTTCGGGTACCCGGGCGGGTACTGCTCCGAGTGGTGCAACCTGATGACCGACGATTGCGCGGGTGACGCCACCTGCCTCGACGTCGGGCTCGGAAACGATGGGCTCTGCTTCGACGGCTGCACGCTCGATACGGACTGCCGCATGGGCTACTACTGCGACACGGTCTGCCTGCCCACGCCCGCAGAGTGCATGGCGCCGCCGACCGCCGTCCTCGGCAACAACGCGGGTGACACCACCGGCGCGCCCAACGAGACGGCCAGCAACTGCGTGACGTCGACCGACGGAGCCGAACGCGTCTACACGTTCGTCCCGGCCACCTCGGGCAACATGACGCTGACGCTCACCTCCGCCAGCGACCAAGGGATCAGCCTGCGCTCTCCGTCCTGTGCGGCTCTGGGCAGCGAGCTCGACTGCACCGACGCGTTCGCCGGGGGAACCAACGAGGTGCTCACGGAGCCCGTGACTGCAGGCACCACGTATTACATCTTCGTCGAAGCCTACAGCGCCGGCGACGAAGGTCCGTACACCCTGAACATCGCGATCAACTAGGCAGCAGGGTGCTGAAGAAGGGCACCGCCGTGGTGCTCGGTGACTTCGGTGCCGCTCTTTCATCCCCCCGCCCCCCTCGCTGCGCGAGGGGGGGCCTCGGGCGGCCGTGCACCGCTACCAGCGAAGCTGCACCGGCCGGCTCATCACCGCGCGCTCGCCGTCGCCGAGTTGCCCCTCGCCGTCGTCGCCCCAGCAGAGCACCTCGCCGTCGCGAAGGAGCGCGCATTGGTGGAAGGAGCCGGCGGCGATTGCGGCGGCTCCGCTCACGCCCTCGATCTGCATCGGCGTAGCGCGCCAGACGTGCCAGCCCGGAACGATGCCCCAGCAGGCGACGGTGGCGTCGGCGCGCAACGCGCAGACGTGTTGTGCGCCCGCGACGATCTGGCGGACGTCCGCGAGGCCTTCGACGACGACCGGCGAAGTCGATCTCTCGTAGACGAGCCGACCCGCGGGCAAGTCTCCCCAACACGCGACGCGACCGTCGCGCTTGCGTGCGCACCCCATGGTGTTGGTGAGCGCGATCTCGACGGCGTCGTCGATCCCCTCGACCCTGCGCGGGACGAGCGTCGGGATGCCCTTCGGCGAGTCGGTCGGAGGGGCGGCCGCGGCCGCGTGATCGTCACCCCAGATCCACACCTCGCCGGCGGCGCCGACGGCCGCGCTCGAGCGCATCCCCGCGGACACGGCGACCACGCCCGAGAGGCCGGTCACGGGTCGCGCATCGTCGCGGTCCTCCTGCGTGGCGTCGCCCAGCTGGCCCTCGTCGTTGTCACCCCAGCAGAACACGCGGCCCTCTTCGCCGAGCCCGCAGGCGTGTTGGCCTCGCATCGAGAGTGTTCGCAGCTTGGCGGCGCCAGCCACGACAAACGGCCGCTCGTACTGGGGGCGCGTTCGGCTCGCGAACGCGCCGCCCCAGCAGCGCACGTCGCCGCCTCGCTCTGCGACGCACGTCCCGTTGGTGCCAGCGGCCGCTGCGAGAACGGGGCCGATGCCTTCGACCCGAACGGGTCGCGGGTAGCGCTGGAGCTCGCCGGTGATCTGATGCCAGCGGTTGGAGCCCCAACAATGAAGGCTGCCGTCCGCGAGCGCGGCGCAGCCGTGCTCGAACCCGAGCGCGAGCGCGGCGACCCGGCGCGAGGTGGACGGCCGCGCGGCGGCGGTCGGAGGAGCCGCGAGGGCATGCGTCGTCGGCTCGGGAGACCCCGGCGACGAGGCGCAGCCCCACGCGGCAGCCGCGGCGAGGAGGAGCGCCGCGGCCGATGCCCTCACTTCTTCTTCGCGAGCGACTGGCAGGCTTCCTTGTGGAGCTTGTAGTCGGCCTCGGAGTCGCGCGGCGAGACGAGGTAACAGGTCACGTCTTTGCCCTCGACCTTCATGCCGATGTGGAAGAAGTACATCTTCTTTCCGTTCGCCTCGACGCTCCACTCGAGCGCGTCGGCCGAGTCCGTGATCCACTCGAGCTTGCCCTTGCCGATCTCGGCGCCCTTCGTCGCGCCTTCCTTCAGGTCCTTCACCTTCGGCTTGTCCATGCGGAAGGCGAGGTCGAACGAGCCCGGGCCCATGACCTTCTTCGTCGCGATGCGGGCGCCGCCCAGATCCTCCATGACCTCGGCGTCGGCAGGGCCCTTCGCGACCCAGCCCTTGAACTTGTCGCCGGCCTTGGAGAGGTCCTTCTCGACGAGCTCCATCTTCTCGGCAGGAGCGTCGGCGGAGGGAGCCGCGGAGGCCGCAGCAGCGGAAGGCGCAGCGCTCTTCGCGGCGGGCGCACCGGAGCTCTTGGCCGCGGCGCTCGACGCCGGCTTCGACGAGCCAGCCGGGGCGGAGCCTTCGCCGCCGCAGGCGATGGCGAGAGACGCGAGGGTGAGCGCAGCGAACGATTGGATGATTGTCAGTTTCATTGTCGGTTGCCTCATACGAGCGAGCCCGGCTCATATCCCTGGGCGAGCCCACCAAGCAACGGACAAAGGTTGACAGCACGACCGTTCGTTCTCAGAATGCCGGCATGGCCCGACCTGCCGAGGCAACCCGCCAGAACATCCTCGCGCACGCGATCGACCTCGCGGCTCGTGTCGGGCTGGGCGGGCTGACCATCGGTGGCCTGGCGGAGGCGACGGGCCTGTCGAAGAGCGGGCTCTTCGCGCATTTCGGCTCGAAGGACACGCTGCAGGTCCGCGTCCTGGAGACCGCGGGGGAGCAGTTCGTCGACGCCGTCGTGAGGCCGGCGCTGCGAGCCGCGCGAGGCGAGCCGCGTGTGGTGGAGCTCTTCGAGCGCTGGCTGGAGTGGGGGCTGGGACAGGCGGCGGGGTGTGTCTTCACGGCGGCCACGTTCGAGCTCGACGACCAGCCCGGCCCCGCCCGCGACGCCCTCGTGAAGCTCCAGAGAGACTGGCTGGACACGCTCGCCCAAGCGGCACGGATCGCCGTGCGTGAAGGCCATTTTCGCGAGGATCTCGACGCGGAGCAGTTCGCCTTCGAGCTCCACGGGCTCATGCTCGTCACCCACGAGTCGGGTCGCCTCTTCCGCGACCACACGAGCACGAAGCGCGCGAGAAACGGTTTCGAGCGCCTGCTGCGAGACGCGCGGCGCCCGAGTTGAGGACTGTCGGGCTTCGCCCCTGAACCACGAGAACGGAGTCGCCATGGACAAGATCACGTCGAAAGAAAGCGCGACCGTTCGTGCTGGAGCTTCCCGCGAAGGTTCCGCAACTCCCCTCCGCTGGCTAAGGCGGGGCTTCTCGTGGCTCGGCCCACGAGCGCCGCATCTCACCGCCGCGCTGGCCGAGCAAGTCTTTCGGACCCCGCCGCCGTACCGAGCGGATCCGTCGGAAGACGACGCGCTCTTCTTCGCCGATCCGTTCCGCGTGCCGTTTGGCCACCGTGAGCTCGCCGCGTGGAGCTTCGGAGAGGGCAAGACCGTCCTCCTCGTCCACGGCTGGGGAGGCAGGGCGACGCAGCTCCGCGCCTTCATCGCCCCGCTGGTCGAGAGCGGTCATCGCGTCGTCCTCTTCGACGGCCCGGGGCATGGCAGGAGCGGGCGCGGCCGATCCTCGTTGCCCGAGTTCGGCGCAGCCGTCGCGGCGGTGCTTCGAGAGATCGGTCCGGTGCACGCGATCATCGCGCACTCGATGGGCGCTGCGGCCACGGCGCTCGGCCTCGAGCAGACAGCCGGAGCGGCACGGCTCGTGTTCATCGCGCCGCCAGCCGAGGTGCGGGACGTGACCTCGCGGTTCGGCCGCGCCCTCGCGATCCCTCCCGAGGTCGTTGCGCTGATGGAGCGTCGGATCGAGTCGCGTTTCTTGCGCCCGATCGCGAGCTACGATCTGCCTCGCTGGCCGGCGCGCGAGCGGTCCCCGCTGCTCGTGATCCACGACGAGAAAGATCGCGAGGTGCCCTTCGCCGACGGCAGCCGCGTGGCGCGCGGGTGGGGTGCGCCGCTCGTCGCCACACGCGGGCTCGGCCACGTGAAGCTGCTGCGCGATCCCGAGGTCGTCGCGCGCGCGGTCACGTTCGTCGTCGAACGCGGTGCGTAGCCGGCGATCCGCCGCGCCGGCGCCGGCGCCCGCTCGAGGCCAGCGCGAGCGGCGGTCAGCGCGCCGTGATCGTGATGGGATCGCTGTCGGGGCTGTATTCGTTGTCGAGCTCGCCGTCGACGACGCGCAGGCCGGAGCCAGTCGCCTCGGCGCTCTGCAGGAGCTCGAGGTAGCTCGCGCCGTTGCCGTCGATCAGGAGGGAGATGAACTGCCCGAGCGCGTAGCCGCTGCGCCACGCCGGCGACTCGAGCGCGTTCGTGATCAGATCGAGGTTCTTCGTGCCGCCCTCCTTGAGCGGGACGTAGTCGGCCTCGTAGTAGTTGTACGAGACGCAGCCGTCGACGAAGAGGATCTGGTAGCTCTCGGGGAAATCGCTCTTCGTGAAGTTGCGGGGGTCGAGCGGGCCGGAGCCGATCATGCTGTGGCCGTTGTAGAGGAAGACGTCGCTGTTCTTGATTGCGTGTTTGAACGGCGTCGTCGTCTCGGCGTGGCCGAAGAAGGTCGTGATCTGGATGCCGAAGTCCTTCGCGTCCCCGTCTCCGATCTGGACGGTGACCGGCAGCTCGAACGTGATCCACTTGTCGGCGACGCGCTCCGCGACGAGCGCCTCGAGCTCGCTCTTCTCGGCGTGGCTGAGGCCTTGCGGCGCCGTGCCGTCGTCCATCGCGATGATGTCGTCGAACGTCAGCGTGACCGACTTGCCGCTGCCGAGCTCGTAGCTGAAGATGTCGGCTCCGTCCTCGACCTCGACGACCTTGAAGCCCGGCTGAGCCTCGAAGATCTCCTGGAGGGTGTCGAGCCACTCGCCGTAGCCGGAGTCGCGGTGGAGCTCGGTGCCGGGCTCGTGGTCGATGAGCCCGTTGATCAGGCTGATGACAAGCTTGTCGTCTTTGACGCCGCCGGAGAAGAGGCGGTCGTACTCGGGGTAGCTCTTGCCCTTGTTCGTCTTGTCGGCGCCGAGCGCGAAGGTGACCGGGAGGTAGAGGCGCTCGGCGTCCACCTTGGCGACCTGGCTCTCGACGTCGGTCAGCTTGGCGCGGGCCTCGTCGATCGAGGCTTGCTCGGTCGCGATCGCCTCGCCGCATTTGCGGCCGCTGGGCTCGAAGACGTACCAGAGCGCGCTCGCGAAATCGCGCGCGTGCGAGTCGTTCGGCGTGCACTCCTCCAGGATGCGCTGCGACTCGCTCTGGTAGTCGGGCCGGAGCACCGCGCCGGCGAGCGAGGAGCGGCTGGACATGCTCTTCGGCACGACCGCGTCGTCCACGTAGGTGTACCGGACCTCGACCATCGGCGCGCCCTCTCCGCCCGCCTCGGTGTCGACCACCGTGACGTCGCGTTTCACGAAGGTTGCCGGGTCGACGCCCTTGAGCTCGCGGTTGTTGACCATGACCTCGCTCGTCCGCAGCGGGCCGAAGGCGGTCTTCGTCTGCTTGTGCACCAGGCGAAGGATCTCGTCGTCGCTCGTGCCGGGCTCGACGAAGACGCGGCCTTCGAAGCGCAGCTCGCGGGAGCGGGCGCGGACGCTGGTGAGGTCCCCCTCCGTCTGCGAGACGTCGTCGCAGCCGAGCGGACCGAGGAGCGCGAGGGCGGGGAGGAGCTTCTGGTACGAGCGCATGACGGGCCTCACTGGCAGACGGCGGTGTAGTCCTCGCAGCAGTCGCCTGCGTCGGTGCAGGCGGCGTCACACCAGCAGCCGCCAGCCGCTTGCTGCCCACACGCGCTCTCGCACGAGACGTTGCTGGGGATGTCGTCGACCGGCGTGGGCTGCGGCGCCGGCTCGGAGAGCTTCTTCACCGCGGTGACGTGCACGCCGTGACCTTCGTATTGCATCCCGAGCAGGCCGCCCTGGTGTTTGCCCTGCGCGACCACGTGGTAGAGGCTCGGCGGGACGAAGAGGCCGACGCCGTCGTCGCCGCGCGGGCCCGTCATCATCCGCGCCTTGGCGAGGAGCGGGTCGATCTGTGAGCGGAAGGCCGCGTAGCTCGGGTAGGAGGTGCCGACGACCTTCACGATCTCGGTGTAGAGGGCCTCGACGGCGGCGCGGGCCGGGTCGGTGGCGGGGAGCTGGTCCATGCCCATCGTCTCGAGGAGTCCCGGTCGCATCTGCTCGAGCACGGCGCCTTGCAGCGGGGCGAGCTGCTCGCCGAGGAGCTCCCGCGGCATGTGCGTGCGGATGAACTGCTCGACGATGTCGGACATCGTCATGGGCTCGAACGCGAGCTTGTCCTTGTCGGCGGCCGGCGCGACGTCTGCGATGGGCTTGAGCGACGAGTCGGCGATCGTGAGGTCGCGGACGAGCGCCGCGCGCGTGTTGTCGTTGAGCGTCGTGAAGGGGCTCTCCTTGCCGGCGTTGTGCGCCTCGACGTAGCCCTTGAACTTGCCCCACGCCTCCTCGCCAACGAGGGGGATCATCGTCTCGTCGTTCAGCGGCACGTGCATGCCGGCGGTGAAGGAGACGAACGCGAGCTCGGCGCAGTAGACCTGGTTGGCCTTGTCCTTGAAGTAAGCCTGCGCAGCGGCGTCGCCGTTCAGGGCCAGGACCATGTTCTTCACGTGCTCGCGGACACGGCTCACGTCACGCGCGCCGAGCGGGTCCCCGCCGTTGTAGTCGCCGGGGAAGTTCGTGACCGCGTTGAAGCCGAGGAGCATCGTGCGAATGTTCGCCTCGTACGCCTTCACGTCGGTCTTGGACAGGTACGCGGGGTAGACCGGGCGGAGGAAGATCATGGCGTACTTCTCGTTGCCGAAGCCGCCTTGTTCGTAGTTCTGCGGGTTGTTGATCGTGATCGCGCCCGGCTTTCCGTCACGCTCCACGCCGACCACGATCTCGATGTGTGTGTCCTGGAGCTTGAAGTGCTCCTTCATCGAGGTCGGATCCGCCGTGTTGAGATCGAGGGTCGGGAACTCGGAGCGGTGGTGTTTCACCGCGATGCCGAGCTGGCCGGCCTTGAAGACCTTCGCGATCTCTTGGTCTCCGCGCTCGAACGTCTCGCCGCTCGGGGTCTTGTCGCCGTCGTCGTTCGAGTAGGGGATGACGTTCACCGCCTCGCCGAACAGGTGCGTCGGCGCGGGGATGGTCATGTCGCCGGCCTTCACCAGGATCGTGTAGGCCTCGTCGAGGTTCTTGAAGGACGTGCCGTAGATGGCGTTGTAGGCCTCCATGTCGGCGCCGTAGGCGCTCTTCTCCGTGACGTCGTAGTCCTCGGTCTCGGCGGGCGCGTCACAGCCGACGAAGGGCGCGGCGGACACGGACAGCGAGACGGCGAGGAGGAGGCGAGCCAGGATGTCGGTCTTGAAGGCCATGCGCTCGGCCAGAGCACACACCGTGCCGACATGTGGGACATGGAATCCCCCGCAAATTTGACGTTAACCCCCGAGCCAAGCGGGGCAGCCGTTCCCCGGATCTGGATCTTGCTTTGTCCAGCTCAGCCGAGGAGGCGAGCCACGGCCTCGGGGTCGCGCGGGCTCAAGAGGAGCGGCCTGCCGCGCTTGCGGGTGACAAGGAGCCAAGGCTCGAGCGTCGTGACGTAGACGCTCACCCAGCCGAGCTTCTGGGTCCAGAGCAGGCCGAAGACGCCGAATAGCCCGCCCACTCCGACGCGGAGCGCATAGCCGAGCGTCGTCCGGATCTCAGCCTTGGTCAGCACCTCGGCGCGGACGATCTCGTCGCGGGAGAACGGGAGCTCTCGCATCGGGAAGCGGATGACCAGCTCCCCCTTGGAGAGATCGAGCGCCTTCGGTTTGTAGAAGAGCCAGACGCCAAGGCTGCCGATCGCCACCGCGACGGCGGTGCCGATGAAGGTGAAGCGCAGCGGCGGGCTCGTGAGCCCGATCACGAGGAAGATCACCGGCAGCGCCAGCACCAACCCGCTCATGACGACGAAGGCCGCGGACATCGGGGCCTGCTCGAAGGTCTGTCGATCACCCGGCACGAGCGGGAGATAGCATCCCGCCGGACCATGATCATCCCCGAGCTTCACACCGAACGTCTCACGCTGACGTTGCCGCCACCGGGGGCTGCTCGCCGCTTCGTCTCGTTCGTCAGGAAGAACCGCGAGCACTTCGCTCCGTGGGACCCGCCCGCCGATCCCGCGGTGGAGACGACCGACTACTGGGCGCGCCGGCTCGCGCTCGCGCGGCGCGAGCTCCAGCAAGGCGTCTCGTGTCGGTTTGCGCTGTTTGGGCGCGACGACACGGATGGCGAGGTGATCGGGCTGGTCAGCTTCTCGAACATCATCCGCGGGGCGCTCCAGCAGGCGTCGCTCGGCTACAAGATCGCGAAGAAACACGAGGGCCAGGGGCTCATGCGCGAGGCGCTCGAGATCGTGATCGCCTACGGCTTCCAGGAGCTGTGTTTCCACCGCATCGCTGCTGGCTACCAGCCGACCAACGAGCGGAGCGGGGCGCTGTTGCGCCGACTCGGCTTCGTCGTCGAAGGCTACGCGCGCGACTACCTGTTCGTGGGCGGGGGTTGGAAAGACCACGTGCTCACGGCGCTCGTGAACCCCTCATGGAGACCGCTCCAGCGCGACGAGTCGTAGTATCGTCGGGCATGCGTTTTCCTGGTCTCGTGGTTGCGTCGTGCCTCGCTCTCGCCTGCGACGAGCCCGAGCTCGTGGCCCTGGAGTGCGGCGACGGCCGCGTCGACTCGCCCGAGGTCTGCGACGAAGGGGAGCTCAACGGCACGCCGGGCCACTGCAACGCGGACTGCAGCAAGGCCGCGGCGTTCGTGTCGATCGAAGGCGACGTGCTCGCGTTCATGAGCGAGGTCGGCGGCGAGCGCGTGAACGGCGCGAAGGTCACCATCCTCGAGCGACCCGATCTCGGGGTGACGACGGGCCCCGACGCGCACTTCCGCTTCGATGGGTTGCTCGAAGGGACGGACGTCACGCTCCTGGTGGAGCACCCCGACTTCAAGACGACCCAGACGGCGACCATCACGCTGGGCGCGAACGGCATCCATCCGTTTTCGATCCAGGTGGTACCGAACGCGCTCTTCAATGGCCTCTCCGCGCTCGTTCCGCTCCCGGTCGAGCTCGACAAGTACTGCGTCATCGCGACCACCGTCGCCCGAATGGGGGGCTCGCTCTACGTCCACCTGCGCCAGGGCGCCGCGGACGCGCAGGTCTCGCTGTCGCCCGCTGTGCCGGCGGAGAGTGGGCCCATCTACTTCGACGAGGACGTATTGCCGGACCCTGCGCAGCCCGCCACCAGCAAAGACGGCGGCGTGCTCTTTTATCGCGTTCCGCCTGGCGATTACGTCATGTCGGCCTCGCGGCCCGACACCGTGTTCAACCAGGTTCGGTTCCAGTGCCGCGCAGGCGTCATCGTGAACGCGGGCCCGCCGCTGGGGTTGCTCGCCAACGTCGCGTCGCCCGACCGAGGGGCAGGCCAGCTACGCCCCGACGACGCGTATTCGGCCGCGACCGACGCGCTCTGCGAGAAGACGGCGAGCTGCGTGAACGAGGAGGAGGGGGCAATCCACTACCCGGACACGATGGTCGCCTCGTGCAAGGCCATGTTCGCCGACACGTGGGCGTTCGTTGACGCGTCGTGTGATCCCAGCGCCGCGCTCCGCGAAGCCGCGCGCGCGGTCTACACGTGCCGCACGCAGTCCACCTGCGACGTCACGCTCGGCGGCGACGACGTCTGCACCGCGGAGGAGGCTGCCTTCACCGCGGCGCAGTCGACGTATGGGGCGTGCCTCGTCGCGAAGCAGGGCGGTTGAGGCGCGTCTTTCAGCGCTTCACGCCCATCGCCTCGTGGCAGGGCGAGCACGTCGAGAGGAGCTCCGCGTAGGCGGCGCCGCGCGCCTCGCTCGTCTTCGCCTGGCCGAGCTTCTTGGCCTGCGTGTTGAAGCGTGACGCCGCGCCGCGCGCGTGGACGCCGCCCTTCTTCAGCGCGTCGCCGGCGAACGGATCGAGCTCGAGCGCCTTCGCGCCTGCCATCCAGGCCTCGTTCGAGGGCACGTAGAGGCCCTCCCACAGGCGCTCGCCGGCCCACTTGTGGCGGCGCATGCGCGAGGTGACCGACTCGTCCACCGCGGGCGGCTCCTTCACCTCGACGCTCGGGCCGTGGGACGACGCGTGGCAGAGGCCGCAGGCGCGCCCGATGTCCGCCGTCGCGGCGGCGACCGTCGCCACGTCCGAGCCCTCGCTGATGCGCTTCGCCGAGTCCGACAGGAGAGTCGCCGAGGCCTGCCACGTCTTCGGGAGCGACGTGATGCCCTCCACGTTGGCGAGCGTGTCGGCGGGCCCGACGGCGTTGGTGAGCCTGCCCCAGATCAGCGACTCGCGAATGGTCACCGTCTGTTTGAAGTGATCGCGCATCAAGAGCTCGCCCTTCGAGCCGGGCTCGGGGCGCTCGGCCGCGTGCGCCTCTGCCGACGCGGCCGGAGGGGCCGAGGCGGACGTGCTCGCCGAGGGCGGCGGGGCAGGCTCGGGCACCGAGGCCGAAGTCGCCGGCTGAGCG
This sequence comes from Myxococcales bacterium, assembly GCA_016794345.1. Taxonomy (GTDB): domain Bacteria; phylum Myxococcota_A; class Polyangia; order Polyangiales; family Polyangiaceae; genus Xiheicaenibacterium; species Xiheicaenibacterium phototrophicum. The sequence goes on along the minus strand of JAEUKE010000043.1, from coordinate 108,948 downwards.
GCCGGCTTCGAGTCGTCGACGACCGCGGCGCCCGCGCACCCGGCGGCGACGACCGCGGCGACGAGGAGAGTGGGAGGTAGCCGGAGGACCGAGCGCAAGGAACGCATGCCCCGCGGCGAGCAACCCATGTGCCGCTCGCGGCGCGCGAATCCTCGCAGAAAACGCGGGCTCATCGGCGCGCGCGGCGCAGGCCCGGCGGAGGCCTGCACCTTCTGCAGCGGACAACGGCCGTATCGTCAGCTCTGCTCGAGGCAAGCGGCGAGCACCGCGCGCTCGTCCGCGCCGAGCTCGACGAAGCGGACGGCCATCCCCAGCCCGCCCGGGGCGCGCCCCACCACCTCGCCAGCGACCCGCAGCGGGCCATGGGCGAGCTCGAGATCGAGCTCCACCCGCGTGCCCGGCGGGTGCGGCAGCGTGCCTTCGAGGAACACGCCGCCGAGCGACAGGTTTGACGCGCGCTGGAAGTACAGCGCGTCTCTCGTTCGCTCCTGGACCCAGATGGCGACGTCGGCGCGGGCGTCGGAGCGCCGGTCGTCGTGGTGCGAGGTGTCGTCGATCGAGCTCACCTTCGACCGGCTAACAAACCTCGGACGCATGGGCCGAATTTTCGACGAGCCTTCAGCTCGGCTCCTCGACCTCGCGGACGATCCCGAGGACGATTCGCCACGCGCCGCCGACGCGCCGGAAGACATACGCGAGCTCGAACCGCATCAAGACGTTGCCTGCGGCGTTCCTCCAGCGCCCGCTGCCGGTGACGGCCTCGGTCTCCGCGTCCAGTGTTCGACCTTCGACGTGGTCGAAGATGGTGCCGGCGTAGCCTCGCCTTCGCGCCTCCTCCATGATCGCTTCGTACGCGCGCTCGACCTCCGATCGGCTCGCGGCCGCGATCCGATCGCGGGGTGTGACAAGGATCGAGGGCTCGTCGAAACACGCGGCGGCGCCTCGCGCGTCGAGGGCGCCGAACGCCGCCGCGTAGGCGCGAAAGGCCGCGAGCGCTTCTTCGCCTTCGGGCGTGGGGAGGGCCTCGGCCCGCTCGCTCGGACGATCGATCACCGTCGCCATGCCTCATGAACAAGCACGATCCGAGCCGCTCACGGGCGGCGCGGCGTCTGCCGGCTCAGTCGGGGCAGCCGTCGTCGTCCTGGAGGCCGTTCATCACCTCGGGCGCGCTCGGGCACTTGTCGGCGGCGTCGGTGATGCCGTCGCGATCGTTGTCCGGATCGGGGCAGCCGTCGTCGTCCTCATAGCCGTCCTTGTCCTCCGGCATGTTGGGGCAAGCGTCCGCCTGGTCATTGATTCCGTCGCCGTCGGCGTCACGACCGGCGCTCACGCGCGGCTCGGGCGGTCTGGGACCCACGGTCGGCGTGCCCGGCATCGGCCCGGCCTCCGGCCCGTCGACGGCGGGCGCCTCCGATTTGGTGGCCGCCCCGCGCAGCGGTGCGAGCCCGATCTGCAGGATCGCGCCGCACCCGGAGTTGAGCGCCATTCCCTCATCCGACGGTGCATGGTCGCCACACCTCGCGAGCTCGCCCGACCCACGGATTCGGCGCAGCTGCTCGCTGCGCGATCCGCCCACGCCAGCGCCTTGCACGTCGATGCCTCCGCTCACGCTGCCCGACGCGATCGCGTCGAGCGCGTAGGCGCCGAGCGTCATGCGCTCCACGTAGTGGGTCGCGCCTTCGCAGTCTCCCTCCAGCTCACCTGGCCGCCCTTCGGCCCGGCGCTCGCCGACGGCGACGTACTGCAGATCGAGCGCGGACCCGGTCCCGAGCTCGCCTTTCAGGCTCGCGGCGCCGAGCGGGAGCCGAGCGTAGAGATCGGACTCGGTCGCGATGTGGAGCGAATCGCGCGCCGGCGTGACACCGGTGAAGCCATATCTGCCTCGCGCCGAGCACCCCTGTAGGACCTTCAGCGTGCAGCCCGCGTAGCTCACGATGACGAAGCCGTGTTTGCTGGTGGAGTCGAGCGCCACCTTGCTCGTGCCCGGCCACTCCACGATGAGCGGGTTCAACGGGTCCTTGGCCACCTTGCAGGTCGCCACGTCCTCCACCTGCTCGACCGTCGGTGTCTCCACCGCGAGCGGAGCGGAGCAGCCGCCGAGCGAGATACACACCAAGGTGGTCACGGTCGAGAGCGCACGTAGGCCGCAGCGATTCACGGCGCTACGATACATGCGCGAGCGAGAGCACGTCAGCCGCCGCGAGGCCGGCCCGCCAGAGGCCGGCCCACCAGAGGCCGGCACACCTGAGGCCGGCCCAGACCTCAGGCGCGGAGCCGCGCCCCGAAGCGCTCGGCGAGCGCCTTCTCCACCGCGGCGTGCCGCTGATCGACCTCGGCGTCGGTCAGCGTGCGCGCCTTGTCGGGGTCGGTCGAGGCGAGCGGGTCGCGGTAGACGACGTGGAACGCGAGCGAGCGGTGATCCGCCGGGACGGAGCCGCCCCGGAACAGATCGAACACCGCGACGTTTTCGACGAGCGGTCCGCCGGCCTCGGCGATCGCGCGCTCGACGTCGCCGCACGGGACGTCGTCGTGGACGACGACCGCGACGTCACGCGTCGCCGCCGGCAAGCTGGGGATCGGGCGGTAACGCGGCGTCTTCGGCCCGAGCGCGGCGAGGGCCGCGAGGTCGAGCTCGATGAGCAGGCAGCTCCCGCCCAGATCCAGCGACTCCTCCACCTCGGGGTGGAGGATGCCGAACTGCCCGACGACCCGGCCTTCGCAGATCACGTTCGCCGCGCCTCGCGGGTGGAGGAGCGGGGAGCGCGAGTCGGCAGGCTGCGGCTCCGCGGTCGCTTCACGGCCGAGGGCGCGGGCGACGAGCTCGAGGGCCACACCCTTGGCGTCGTAGATGTCCACGGAGTCGGCCTTGGCCAGCACCGTGTCGCGCTTGCCCGCGATGACGGCGGCGAACGTGGGCGCCTCGGTCGCGAGCTTCTCGCCGGGCCCGCCCGGGAGGAACTTCGCTCCGGTCACGAAGAGCCGCACGTCCGACACGCTCTGGCGCCGAGCCCGACGGAGCGACTCGAACAGACCAGGGAAGAGCGACGTGCGCATGGCTGCGCGCTCCTCACCGAGCGGGTTCTCGAGGACGTAGGTCGCAGGAGGCGCATGGATGGCGGCGAGCGCGCTCGCAGAGGTGAAGCCGAACGTCAGCGACTGCGAGAGGCCGAGCTCGATGGCCGCCACGATGACACGCTTCTCGGCGTCGAAGCCTCGGCCGAGCCCCGCGCGCATCGGCGGGAGAACCGCGGGCACGTTATCGATGCCGTGGACGCGGAGCACCTCTTCCACGAGGTCGACCTCGATCGCCAGGTCCGGTCGGTGTGACGGCGGGGCGAATGCGAGAGAGGCCGCCGAGTCGGCACTCTTGCCGCTCGTCTCCTTGCAGCCGAGCCGCTCGAGGATGGCCTTCGCCTCGTCCATCGAGATGGCGAAGCCGAGCAGCTGGTTCATCTTGTCGCGGCGGAGCGGGATGGTCGCGCGCTCGTCGGGGCCGGGGCCCTCCACCACGTAGGTGTCGCCGGCCGTGCCGCCGGCCAGGTCGCAGAGGAGCGCGGCCGTCTCTTTCAGCACGGCGCCGGTGTCACCCGGATCGACGCCACGCTCGAACCGGTGGCTCGACTCCGTGTGCAGGCCGTGGCGACGCGAGGTGCGACGGACCCCTCGCGTGGTGAAATACGCGCACTCCACCAGCACGGTCTTCGTGTCGTCCTGGATCTCGCTGCCCTGGCCGCCCATGACACCGGCGAGCGCGACTGCGCCCTCTGCGTCGGCGATGACGAGATCGTCAGCTACGAGGGCCCGCTTCTGCCCGTCCAAGGTGTGCATGACCTCGCCCTCGGCGGCCCGCCTCACGACGATGGCGCCGCCGCGGATGCGCGCGAGATCGAAGCCGTGGATCGGGTGACCGAACTTCATCATCACGAGGTTCGTGATGTCGACCACGTTCGAGATGGCCCGAACGCCGAGCGCCTCGAGCCGGTACTGCACGGCGAGGGGGGAGGGCCCGACCGTGACACCCTCTACCAGCGCGGCGCCGTAGAGCGGGCAGCGCTCGGTGTCCTCGATGCGGATCTTCACCGCGGGGCTCGGCCCCAGGCCGGCCTTCACGCGCGTGGGCTCGAGCGGGGCGGGCGAGAACGGCAGGCCGTAGAGGGCGGCGATCTCGCGCGCGAGGCCCATGTGACCGAGGCCGTCGGGCCGGTTCGGCGTGAGCCCGATCTCGAAGACGACGTCACACGACGCGGGGATCGCCGAGGCGAGCGTGGTCCCGGGCTCCGCCGTGCCCGGCGGCAGGATGAGGATGCCGCCTTCGCCACCGGAGATGCGCAGCCCGAGCTCAGCCTCGGAGCAGAGCATGCCTTCGCTCGTGACGCCGCCGATGTCCTTCGGCTCGAGGGTCAGACCCTTGGCCGGCAGATGGGTGCCGAGCGGGGCGAGCACGACGAGGCCGCCGGGCTCGGGGACGTTGGGCGCGCCGCAGACCACCTTCTGCGTGCGGCCACCGCCGAGCTCGACCGTGACCAGGCCGAGCTTGGGCCGAGCCGGGTGCGCCTCCTTGGAGACCACGCGAGCGACGTGGACGTGGGCGCACGCAGCACCATAGGCGTGCTGCGACTCCACCTCGAGCCCGGCGCGCGTGAGCCGCTCGGCGAGGTCCGAGGCGGGAACCTGGAAGGCCGGCCCGAGCAGCTCGCGCAGCCAGTTGTAAGAAGCTCTCATTCGATTCCGTCATTCCTCGGGCAGGTCGAGATCGCCCAGGTCGGGCTCGTCGTGCCCGCCGTGCGGATCGCCGTCCTTCTTGTCGACCTTCTTCTCGTCCTTCTTCTCGAACTTCGACGGCTCCGCCGTGGCCCAGTCCGCCGACCAGGACGAGATGACCCAGACCGTCGCGTCATCCGTCTTCTTGACGAAGCGGTTCGTGCCCTTCTGCGTCTTGCCGACGTAGATGACGACGCTCTTGCCGTCTTTGAAGGTGATCGTGACCTTCGCCGGGCCGCCGTCCGTCGCGGCCTTGGCCGTGTCTTCGAGGCCCGTCTCGGCGCCGGCGTCCGCGAAGTCGATCGCGTTCAGCTTCTTGAACGCGCGGAGCATGTCCTCGACCTTCTTGCCGTCGAACTTCTCCCAGCCGTCTTTCGAGGGCTTCTTCTCGCCTTCGTCCTTCTTCGGCTCGTCCTTCTTGGCTTCGGGCTTCTTGTCACCCTCGTCCTTCTTGGCGTCGTCCTTCTTGGGCTCGTCCTTCTTGGCTTCGGGCTTCTTCTCGTCCTTCTTGTCGCCGTCTTTTTTCGGCTCGGCCTTGTCGTCTTTCTTGTCGGCCTTGGCGTCGTCCTTCTTGTCCTCTTCCTTCTTCTTCGGCTTGCCCGAGTCCTTGAAGGTGCCGGACCAGTTGTCGCCCGCCTTGGTGAAGATGTACTTGCCGTTTTCGTTCTCGATCTCGACGCTCGCGACGTTGGCTTCCTCGAACTCGACGATCGACTTGTCGCGCCAGTTCTTCACCTCCTTCGTGTAGAGGTGGGACTGGTAGCCGTCCGCGATCCAGATGCCGTCGGTGCCGACGACGCGCACCATCTGACCGCGCGTGCCGCTCTTGCCGAAGATGACGTCGATCGCCTTGTCGCCGCCCTTGTAGGCGACGAAGTGCACGCCCTTGCCGTCCGACACGTCGTATTGGTCGTAGCCGGCGGTCGTGCGGTCGATGACGTCCTTGGTCTTCAGGTCCTTCAGGCCGTCGAGCAAGCTCTTGATGTCGTTCTTGTTCGCCTTGGCCTGGATGGGCTTCGTGATCTCCCAGGCGTCGCCCTTCTTCTCGAGGACGATCTGCTCCTTGTCCCCGCTCTTGAACTCGAGCTTGGTGATCTTGTCCGCCTCTTCCTTGACGACGGTGATGTTGGGCAGGTCGCTCTTGGTCGACGCGCCGGAGTGCGCCTCGCGCTCGGCCTTGGCGCTGTCGCGCGTGAAGTAGAAGGCGCCGCCCAGAGCGAGCAGGACGGCGACGGCGCCGGCGATCTTTTGCTCAGGTTTCATGGTGGTCTACCTCAACCGATCGAGATCTTCTCTCGCGACGCCTCTTTGGCGCGCCAGCGGAGGAAGCCGGCCGCCGCGAAGAGGAGCGCGGGGACGATGGTGAGCGTCCACTGGACGCGTTTCTGAAGCTCGACGCGCTGGGCGCGGTAAGCCTCCGCCTTCTTCTCCTGCTCCTCCGGCGTCTCGTCCTCCTTGTACTCGGGCTTGCTCACGTCCGTGTACGAGAGGGTCGGCTCGCCCAGGAGCTTCGCGCTGACCGCGATGAGGTCGGCGTCGCCGCTCATCCAGTCGATCGTGTTCTTGAAGCTCATGACGAGCGGTCGGAAGTAGTTCTCGAAGTAGGGGCGCGCGAACATCTGCAGCTCGGGGTCGCCGCCCATGGGGCCCATCATCTGCAGCTGCGGGGGCATCGGGGGCGGGTTGCCGGAGCGCGCGAACGGGTTCGCGAGGAACTGCGAGGACGAGATGACGAGGATGCCGCCGGGCGCCTTGGACTGCGCCGGCGCCTCGATGCCCATCTTGTCGCCGCTCGGGAAGGCGGTCTTCAGCGTGCCTTCGATGGCGACGCCGACGATGCGCTGCTCGGCCGGGCCCTTCTGCGCCCACTTGTCCGAGAACTTCATCGGGATGCCGTCGGAGGCGTCCGTCGTCGAGCCGGGATAGGTGCGCGCGACGACCTTGAACTTCGCGTCGGGCTGCTTGTCCTGGTGGAGGAGCAGCGGCGAGGCGAACGGGAAGGCGACCTGGCGCATGCGGAAGAACGCAGGGAAGGACGTGTCGAGGAGCTTCTGGTCACCCTCGAAACGATCCTCGTCCTGAAGGACGGTGATCGGCGGGTTCATGATCCAGACCTGCTGCCCGGTCGTGGGGTTCATCGCCGGCAGGCGCAGGCCGCCGCCGAAGTCGAGGATGGCCTCCTTCTTCATCTCGACGCCGTAGCCGTCGAGGAGCTTCTCGAGGCCGTGCGTGGAGAGCGAGGCCTTCATCGCCGCGTCGCTCGCCTTCAGGTTCACGGCGCTCGCGTACACGACGAGCTTCTTGTCGCCGCGCATGAGGAACTCGTCGATGCGGCGCAGCTCCTTCTCGGTGAAGTCCTTGCCGGGCTGCGTGATGATGAGGCCCTTCAGCTCCGCGTTGATCTCCGCCTCACCGTTCTGCAGATCCACGTCCTCGAACGTGTAGAACGGGAAGTACTCCTTGAAGAGGCTCTGGAGGTTGAACGGCTGGCTGCCACCGAAGAGGTTGTTCTCCGAGAGCTTGATCTCGTCCTTGCCGGTGAGGACGCCAATCTTCGTCTCGATCTTGTCGGCGCGGTCGCGGACCTCGCGGATCTTGTTCGTGAGGAAGAACTCGAGGCCCTGCGTGTCGTTCGGCGGCCAGAACGGGATGACCTCTTTCTCGGAGCCGTAGTTGATCACGAACCCCATGAAGCCCTTGCCGATCGTGACCGTGTCGCCGCTCGCGCTGCCCTCGTCGAGGATCTGCTCCTGGAGGCACTGGTTGCCCGAGCACTCCTTCTTGGCGGCTTCCTTTTCTTCCTGCGTCTTCGGCTCGATGAGACGGAAGACGAACTTGCTCTTCGCCGCCGGGTCCTTGCAGGTGGGGTTGCCCTTGTCGTCGACCAGGTCCTTGCAGTCCGCGTTCTCGTACTCCTTGAAGAGCGCGGTGAGGTCCTGGATGAAGGCGTCGCTCTTGGCGAGGCCGCGCGTGACGTACGCGTCCACCCGGAGCTCTTGCTTGAGGCCGTCGGCGACGAGCCGCTTCGAGCCCTTCGAGAGAGTGAAGCGCTCCTCGGCGGTCATGTCGAACCGCTTGAAGGCCGAGAAGGAGATGACGTTCACCACCACGAGGATGGCGGCGAGGAGCACCAGGTAGATGCCCGTGAAGGTTGCTGCCCTAGCTTTGCGTTCCATCGTCGTTCCCTCTCAGGCCCACTTGCGCCGCTCGAGCGCGCTGAATGCCGTCATGAGGCAGAGCGCGGTGATCGAGAGGAAGTAGAGGACGTCGCGCGTCGTCAGGAGCCCGCGGGCGAACGGCGCCATACGCGAGTCGAAGCTGATGAACGCGAACACCTGCTGCATGGTGTGGTTGTCGATCTTGTCCAAGAACATGCCGCACACGTGGAGCAGCACGAGCAAGACGCCTGTCACGAGGACGGCGACGATCTGGCTCTCCGTGATCGAGGAGATGAGCAAGCCCACCGAGACGCCTGCCGCGCTCAGGAGGACGAGCCCGAGGTAGCCGGTGATGACCGGGCCCCAGTCCAGCGAGCCGAGGCTCCACGGCGCCTTGAACATGAGGATGGGGAAGAGCATCGTGCTGGCGATGAGGATGAGCGTGACCGCCCACGCGCTCAGGAATTTCCCGACGATGACCTGGTGGTCCTTCACCGGGAGGGTGATGAGCATCTCAAGCGTGCCGCTGCGTCGCTCCTCCGCGACGAGGCGCATCGTAACGACGGGCACGACCACCGCGGAGATGCCGCGCGCCGCAAAGAGGAACAGCCGCTCGAAGCTGGCGCGGTTCGCCTGCCAGAAGCCTCCTTCGTAGTAGAAGAAGAAGAGGGCCAGGACCGGCAGGCAGATGCACACGACCACATAGAGGGCCGCGGAATCGAAGTTGGCGCGAAGCTCACGCTTCGCGATTGTCAGCGTCGGGCTCATCGTCAGTCCTTCTTCTTGCCTTTGTCCTCGTCGGACGCGTCTTCTTCTTCGTCCTCGTCGGACGCGTCGTCCTCGTCGGACGCGTCTTCCTCTTCGTCCTCGTCGGACTCGTCCTCGTCCTCGGCGGCGGCTTTGTCCTCTTCCTCGGACGCGTCGTCCTCTTCGTCCTCGTCCTCCGACTCGTCGTCCTCGGGCTCGTCGTCCTCCTCTTCGGAGGCCGCCGCGGCTGCTGCTGCCGCGGCCGGGCCGGCGTGGTCGTCGTCCTCGTCGTTCAAGAGGGCGCGGCCGCGGTCCGCGCGCTCGTCGCCGCGTGTGAGAGCCTTGAACACGTCCTCGAGGGTCTGCGTCTCGCGGCGCATCTCGAGGAGGAGCCAGCCCTTCTGGACGATGAGCTGGAAGATGTCGGCGCGCACGTCGGTGCCGAGCGGGCCTGCCAGCTCGAAGCTGTGGGCGCTGTCGTCCGTCGGGAGCTCACGCACGGTGAGCACGCCCGGCAGACCGCGGAGCGCCTCCTGCACCTCTTCCGCGGAGGGCGGCTTGCGCGCCGAGTCGCGGTAGCCCTCACCGCCCTCGTACACCTTCTTCTCGTGCACGGTGACGACGTAGCGGACCTTGCCGCTCCGCGCGCGGATGTCGTCCAGCGGGCCGTCGGCGACGACACGTCCTTTGGAGACGATGATCGCACGCGCGCATGCGGCCTCGACCTCGCTCAGGTTGTGCGTGGAGAGGAGGACCGTCCGGTTCTTCCCGATCTCCTTGATGTAGCGGATGACCTCCGCCTTCTCGTTCGGATCGAGATCGCTGGTGGGCTCGTCGAGGATGAGGACCGGCGGGTCGTGCACCAGCGCCTGGCCGAGGCCGACACGCTGGCGGTAGCCGTGCGAGAGCGTGCGGATGTCCTTTCCGAGGACCTTCGCCAGGCCGCAGACCTCGACCACCGTCTTCATGCGGGAACGGAATGCGCTGTCGTCCAGCCCGCGCATCTCTGCGGCGAACCGGAGGTAGTCCCAGACGGTCATCTCTCCGTAGAGCGGGGCGCGCTGCGGCAGGTAGCCGAGCTTGCGGCGGACCTGGAGCGGGTCGTCGAACACGTCGACCCCGTGCACCTTCGCCGCGCCGTCGGACGCAGAGATGAAGCACGTCAGGATGCGCATGGTCGTCGACTTGCCGGCGCCGTTCGGCCCGAGGAACCCTACGACCTCGCCGCGGCGGACCTGGAAGCTGACCTTGTCGAGGGCACGGAATGAGCCGTAGAGCTTCGACAGCTTCTGCGCCTCGATCATCACGTCGCTGGCCAAAGTGACCTCCGAGAAAAAAACGGGTGGAGCCGGCGCGAACGACGGACGCCTGGCCCCGTGCGAACGGGTGCTGTGCGGGGGGTCAGTGGTGCCCTCCGCGAGGGCGGCATCCTAGTTGCGGGCTGATCCGTGTCAACCGCCGCCACAAACGAATGTGTTTGTCGTGTATTCCCGAGGGTCGCCGGGTTTGCCGGGGGTAGGGGGCCCCGGTGGGAGCCCGGGCAAGCACCGCGAGCGGCGGGGCGTCCGGCTGCGCAGCGCGGTTGCTCTCGCCTCCGCCTGCCCCGAAGATGGCCACCCGAGGCCCGCATGAAGCTCGTTGGACGCATCCCGTCGGGTCGCCTCGACGCCGAGCCCCTCGTCCGGCTCGACTACCCGCCCTTCGGCGTGGTCGTCGTGCGCACCCCGACCGGGGTCTACGCCATGGAAGAGTCGTGCAACCACGCCGGGGCCAGCATGGCCACAGGCTGGGTGGAGGACGACTGCCTCGTCTGCCCGGTTCATCGGTACGCGTTCGATCTGAAGACCGGGAGCCTGGTCCGACCCAAGGGCCTCTGCCCGCCGCAGCGGACCTTCGTCGTTCGTCAGGAGGGCGAAGAGATCGCGGTGTACGATCCGTTCCAGCTCGCGATCCGGGGCTAGCGGTTCAGCGAGCTCGGCTGGGTCGAGCCCGACTCCGGAGGAGCAAGGCCGCGACGAGGGCGGTCGCGCCGCCGGCCGCGGCCCACCACCACGAAGTCGGCGAGCGAGCCAGCTCCGCGTCCTGGAGGCTCGCCTGCAACACCAGGATCTCCGTACGGAGCGCTTCGAGCGCCTCGGTTCGGCGCCGGTTCGGAGGGAGCGCTTCGAGCGCCGACAAGGCCGCCTCGAGCTCGCGCCTCGCAGCCGAACGATTGCCGGCGGCGTCGTGGATCTTGGCGCGGCGAAGGCGCCAGTCGGGCGCCGCCCTCACGTCGTCGGGCAAGCGGTCGGTCCAGGCGAGCGCCTCGGCGGCGCGTCCCCGCGCGAGCTCGATCTCCTGCGCACGCTCGACGAAGACCACGAGCGCACCGAGTCGCTCGACGCCGGACTCAAGCGCGGCGAGCGCCGCGTCGGTCCTCGCGGGCGTCGCCTCGAGCAGCGCGCCGGCTCGGTCGAGGTACATGCGAGGCGACGGCTTCGCTGCCAGCTCTATCGCGCGCCCGAACTCCGCATCCGCTTCGTCGAAGCGGCCGAGATCGGCGAGGGCTCGCGCGCGGACGAGCCGCGCGTCCGCGCTCGTCGGATCGCGGGCGAGCACGGCTTCGAGCTCGAGGGCCGCGCGCTCGGCCTCGCCGACCTGCAAGAGCGCATTGGCGAGCCGCTCGTCCAGGCCCGGCAGGGTGGGGTCGAGGTCCCGGGCCCCCTCCAGGTCGCGCACCGCGGCCGGCCAATCCTGATCGCTGGCGTAGAGCGTCCCGCGCTCCATCAAGCGAGCCGCGTCGCCGCCTTCGGTCGCGAGGAGGCGGTCGAGCGCCTCGATCCGCCGGTGCACGTCGCCGTGCGCGCGCGCCTCGCGCGCCGCAATGGCGAGCGTCAGCGCGAGGCAGACTGCGGCTGCACGCAACGTTGTGGGCCCTTCGTCACTTCGCTATCGAAAACGTGTCGCGGACGTCCCCCGTGTCGTCGATGAACGTCGCGTCGAGCGTGCTCCCGGCGACGTCCACCACGAGCGAGCCGAGCTCGTTCAGCGAGACGAACATGGCGGGGTGATCGAGCGTACCGCCGCTCGTCTGCCCGGAGGATCCGGCGACGACGTAGACGGCGCCCGCCTCGGAGCCCTGGTCTCGGGTGTACGCGCCGTCGCCGTCCGCGCGGCCGTCCCCACCGTCGATCAGGTTCGCATTCGAGAACGAGCCCGAGTCACCATAATGGCCGCTGATGTAATACGACCGCTCGTAGGCGTGGCTGTGTCCCGTCAGGATGAGGTCGACCCCAAAGGACTCGAGGATCGGCAACGCCCGCTCCCGCATGTCGATCAGCTCGCCTTCGTCGTCGGAGTCGTGGGACCCCTTCGTGTACGGGGGGTGGTGCCAGAACGCCACGAGCCAGGGCTGCGTATTGGCCGTCAGATCGCTCGTGAGCCAGGTGAGCATGTCTCCGTCGGTGCTCGTGTCGGAGTCGTACGAGTCGAGGCAAACGAAATGGATCGTACCGTAGTCGAATGAGTAATACGCCTCCGTCCCGGAGGGTACGCCGCCGGCCTCCGCCTGCCGAGGGAGCGAGAAGATGTCGTAGTAGGGGCCGGTCTCGGTGCCCGAGTCCGCCGAGTGGCCGTCGTGGTTTCCGAGCGTGGCCCAGGTGACGGTGTTCTTCAGCACCTGGGGGTACATGTCGAAGACGGCCTCCTGGTATTCGTCGTCGGTGCCGTCCGAATAGGCGTTGTCACCCAACATGAGGAAGAGGTCCGCGCGCTGCGCGCCGACGAACGCGAGATACGCATCGCGCACGGCCTCTTGATTGGCGTTGGCCGTGCCGGCGTCGCCGATGACCCAGAGACGGGTCGGCTGGGCGGTGCCCTTGGTGGGGGAGGTGGAGAAGAAATGCTCCGCATCGCCGCCGACCAGCGGGCTCTCGGGCGTACCGAACGCGTAGAAGTACTGCGTGCTCGGGTCGAGCGCGGTCACGCGGACCTCGTGTTCGGTCGTGGGCTCGGATGGGCCGTTCGCCACGGCGGTGAGCTGGCCCAGCGTCGTGCCCAGGGCGACGACCGAGCCGCTCGGCTCGGCGGTGCGCCACTTCACCGTGACCGCGTCGTCGGTGCCCATCTGGAGATAGGGGCCTCGCGTGACCGTGATCGGATCGCCGGTGCAGACGCCGCAGTCGTCCTCACACGTCGAGCAGAGCTCGCTCGGCGCGCAGGTTCCGTTGCCGCAGACGTCGGTGACGAGCCCGCCGCCGGCGCCGGCGCCGGAGCCGCCCGTCCCCGATCCGCCGCCCTCGCAGCCCGCCAAACAAGCCGAGCCCGTCGTGCTCGTCGTGGTCGGCGAGCCGCCGCCGGTCGCGGCGTCGTCGCTGCACGCCTGGAGCCAGCCGAGGCTGCCGCAAGCGATCAGGAGGCCCAGCCCCGCTCTCGTTCGTGCGCTCACGCGGGCGATTCTAACGTGTCGACGGCGCGTGACGCGCCCTCTCTCGTCGCGCCGTGATGGATCGCCGATGCCCCAGGTCACGCCGACGGCCCGGGTCGAGGTCGCGTCTTTGCAGGGAATCTTCGCCGCGTCGGGGTAGCACGAAGTGTGCATAGGCGCGGCCGAACCATGCACCGTCTCGTCGCCGCGCTCTGCTTCGTCTCCCTCCCTGCGGTCGGCTGCTCCGACGACACCGCACGAGAGGAGTCGTACGCGACGATGAGCAAGTCACTCACGCTGCGGTTCCAGTCGGATGGAGGCGTTCTGTCGCTCAAGAGCAGCGGAAAGCTGCTCGCCTGCGCGCAGCGATTCCAGGGGCTCGAAGGGGAGCGCGTGAGCTGCGCGCGGGAGGGTGAGAACGTCGAGGTCATCGTCAAGAGTAGTGACGATTCTGTCATTGTCGTCCGGAGCCTCGGGCAGAAACGTGGCTACTACACGTGCGCCCGGAAGGGCGAGGTCGAGCGCGTACCGGCGGAGATGAGGTGCAAGCTCACGACCATCGCCCCGCGCGGGACCGGTGGCCTGTCGTCTCCGTTCGACTCCAGCATCGCGGGCGTCGATCTGCCGAACACCCACTGGGTGGACGACGGGCAGACGATCCTCCGGGGAATGGAGCCTCGCAGCGCCGAACAGTTCGAAGACATCCGCTCGCTCGGGGTGTCGCGCGTCGTCATCTTCAAGAACCCGACGGGGAACGACGACGTCGGCAAGGAGATCGCCGCGCTCGCCCTGCCCGAAGAGGACGTCCTCCACGTGCCGTTCAAATGGAAGGACCTCGCCGGGTTCACCGAGCCTTGTCAGCAGACGCTCGAGGCGCTGCGCTTCATTCGCGAGAGCCGGGCCGCGGAGGAGAAGGTCTTCTTCCATTGCACGGTGGGCGAAGACCGGACCGGCTACCTCGCGGCCCTGCACGCCCTCGTCTTCGAGGGCGCCGAGCCGCGCGCCGCCTTCGACTCGGAGATGTGCGAGCGGGGTTATGGCTCGGGCAATCCACAGAAGCCCGGCTTCGTCCTCGGCAAGCTCGAGGATGGCCTGACCCCGCTCTACAGAAAGATGGCGTTCCTGGCTTTCGAGGGCGCGCTGACCGAAGCGCTGGACGACTCGGTCTGCGCGAGCGAGCCTGCTGTCCCGGATGACTTCCTCGCCGATCCGCTCGCCTGCGGGACCTCGACCACCCTCGTCCCCTGACACGGGGAGCGCGCGGCGCGGGGCTTCCGGCATCTGGCTCTTCGCGGCGGGTTATTTCGCCGCCTACGCCCCCTACACGGCCCTCACCAAGGCGGTGTCCAAGGGCGCGCTGCCGTTCGTTCCCCGAGAGCTCGGAGGCCTCGAGATCCTCCCCGTCTCGACGCTCGCGTCGCTCGCGGGCATGCTGGTGTTCCTGACGGCGACCGGGTGGTGGAGACACGCCACCCACCACACGGTCTTCGGGATCTCCCTGCCGTCGCCGACGTTGCCCACGCTGCTCTCGGGCCTGGCGACGGCGGCAATCATCGCGACGACGACGCTCTCCTACACGTTCACGGGGACGTCGATCCTCCTCATGATGCTCTTGATGCGCGGGGGCGTCCTCGTCATCGCTCCCATCGTGGACCTCGCGAGCAAGCGCAAGGTGCGCCCGCGCGCGTGGCTCGCGCTCGCGCTCAGCCTGGTCGCGCTCGTCGTCGCGCTGGGCGACGGCGACAACTACGTCCTCACGCTCCCGGCAGTCGCGGACGTCTTCGTCTACCTGGCCGGGTACTTCGTTCGCCTGCGTCTCATGAGCAAGCAGGCGAAGACCGATGATCCGGCCGTCGCCAAGCGGTTTTTCGTCGAGGAGCAGATGGTCGCCACGCCGGCGATCGTCGGCTTCCTCGCGCTGCTCGCGCTGGTCGGCGGCTCTCCCGCGCTCCTCGAGATCCGCGCAGGCTTCTCGTCCCTCGGAAGCGCGGAGGCTCTCGCGACGACGATCGGTATCGGGATCCTCTCGCAAGGCACGGGGATCTTCGGCGCGCTCGTCCTCCTCGACGGACGGGAGAACGCGTTCTGCGTCCCCGTGAACCGCGCCTCGAGCGTCCTCGCCGGGATCGTCGCGTCATTTCTGCTCGCCTGGACGCTCGGGATGACGCCGGTGCCCACCGCCGAGCGCGTGGGCGCCGCCCTGCTCGTCGGCGCGATCATCGTGCTGGCATGGCCGGAGCACGCGCGGGGTGTCGGAGCCGCGAAGCGGTAGCTCGGGCGCGCGGAACGTCGCCGGTTGGCGTAATCTGCTCGCTCGAGCGGCTCCGACCTCCCCATGAGCGACAACCCCCCGTCCTCCGCCAGGTTCACTCTCGAGACTCGTGTCGGCAGGCTGATCGAGGCGCGGGTCTTCCGGCTCGCCGACCGCGCCGAAGCTGACATCTACGCCGAGCGCCTCCGCCTCGAGACGACAAAACACGCTCCCGCTCGCCCCGCCGTCCTCCTGGCCGATCACCGGCCCGTCGTCGTCTATCCGCAGCCGGTGACGGACCGGCTGGTCGAGCTGTTCCAGCTCATGAACACCCGGCTGGAGCGCGTCGCCATCATCGTCTCCCCCAGCAACGCCACGATGATCCTCCAGCTCGAGCGCCTGGTGCGCGAGGCACGCTTCCCGATGCGCAAGGTGTTTCGAGAGCCCGACGGTGCGGTCGAGCACCTGCGTGAGGCGCTCGACCCCGATGAGCTGGCGCGGGCTCGCGCCTTCCTGGCCGAGCACCGAGCAGAGTAGGCGCTGCTCAGTTGCAGGGCGGCTCAGTTGCAGGGCGGCTCAGTTGCAGGGCGGCTCAGTTGCAGGGCGAGCTGGCGAGGCTCACGTCGTCCACGTTCCAGCTGCCCACCGTGAACACGCCGCTCGAGCCGATCTGGTAGCCGAAGCGGACCTGAAGGCTCGCGTTCTTGTGCGCGGTGATGTCGAACGACTGCTTCGTCCACGCGGCGTCCTGGACGCCAGGCGAGCTGCCGGATGCCCAGACGGTCACCCAGGACGAGCCGTTCCACACCTCCACCGTGTTCTGCATGTACGGGGTGTAGTCGCTGTTCAGCCAGCGCCAGAACTCCAGCCACAACGACCCGCTCACCGCGGACGCGTTGATGACGGGGCTCGTCAGGTAATAGTAGCCGTGCACGGAGGCCGTGGGGGCGTTGCCACCGATGACCACGCCCGCCACGCCGTTGTCGGCCGAGGTCGTGTGGTCGCTCGCCGGGTCCGGGTTGCCGTAGCTCTGGCCGGTGGACGCGGTCGCGCCGCCGATTCCCCAGTTGGTCCCGAGCGTCCAGCCCTGCGCGTTGGAGGCGAAGCTCTCGCTGAAGTAGATGGTGTAGTTGGGGTCGGGGACGCCGGCGCAGGTGCCAGCCGAGCAGACGTCGTTGATCGTGCAGCTCGAGCCGTCGTTGCAGGAGGCGCCGTTGTTGGCGGGGGTGCCGATGCACTGGCCGCTCATGTTGCAGGTGCCGACGTTGCACGCGTCCGTCGCTTCGAGGCACATGGCACCCGGCGCGATTGGCTGGCCATAGCAGTTGCCCGTTGCCGCCTCACAAGCGCCGTTCGTGCAGCCGATGGTGAAGGCGGAGCAGTCCTTCGGAACGCCGCCCACACATTGCCCCTGATCGCAGGTCTTCTGGACCATGCAGAGATCGCCGAATGTGCTGCAGGCCTGACCGTCGTTGCCCACGACGGGGACACACGCCCCGTTCTGCATCGGGTCGCAGACCGCGACGTGGCACTCGTCCGGGACGGGGGTCGCCGAGCAGTCCTTCGGGGCGCCGAGACAAACTCCGTTCTGGCAAATGGCGTTCGTCACGCAGGGGTCGTTCGCCGTGCAAGCGGTCCCGTTGGCCTTGGGCGTGGCCGTGCAAGCGTCCAGGTCTTCGTCGCAAGTGGCGACGGTGCAGTCATCCATTCCCTCGCACTCTCGGGGCCCGCCCGGCTCGCAGACCGGGCCATTGCAGGTGTCGTCAACCGTGCAGAAGAGCCCGTCCTCGCAGGCGGCGCCCTGAGGGAGGACCTGGAGCTCGCAGCTCCCGGTCATCTGGTTGCAGACCGACTCGTAACAGGGCGGGACCGGCACCTCCGCGCAGTTCTGGGAGCAACCCATCGTGCCGGTCGTGGTCGTCGCGCTCGTGGTCGCGCCGGTGGTCGACGTCGTGGAGCTGGTTGTCGCCCCGCTCGCTCCGCCGCCACCCCCCTCGCCGCCTCCTGACCCGGTGACCTCGGTCGCGCACCCGACGGCGCCGAAGACGGTCGAACCAAGACAGATCGAAGCAATCGTTAACCGAGCGAAATGGTTGGCTCGCATGCGTCCCTCAACGAACAAGGAGGTGACAGATTAGCAGATTCTGACACATTTTGAGTGGATTTCGCGGTACGCTCGGCGGCGTCGCTTGTCCGCAGGAGGTTGCCGTGACGCTTCGCCGTAGCTCGCTGACCTGGTGTGCCGCCCTCAGCTGCTTGCTCGCGCTCGCCGCCTGCCAAGCCGGGGAAGGAGACGCGGATGGGGAGGGGGGCGACGATACGGTCGAGCCTTCCACCGACACGGACGGCGATACGATCGTCGACGTAGCGGAAGGTCGAGCCACCCTGACCGATACGGACGGCGACGGCACGCCCGACTACAAGGACCTGGACTCCGACGGCGACGCGATCCCGGACAGCGTCGAAGCGGGTGACGACGACACGACCACTGCGCCTCGCGATAGCGACGAGGACGCCACGCCCGACTTCCAGGACACGGACTCCGACAACAACGGGATCTTCGACGACCTCGAGGGGACGGCGGACGACGACGGCGACGGCGTCTACGCCGCCGCAGACCTCGACAACGACGGTGACGGCGCCGACGACGCGGCGGAGATCGTCGGCGGCCAGGCGGACTGCAACAACGACGGCGTCCTGGATACGCCGGGCACGGCAGTCGGCCCGCAGGACTGCGAGACGGACGGCACGCCGAGCTACCTCGACCTCGACTCGGACGGCGACGGGATCGCCGACGGCGCGGAGACCGCCAACAAGGACACCGACGGCGACGGGTTCCTCGACCGGTACGATCTCGACTCGGACAACGACACGATCTTCGACAGCGTCGAGGCCGGGGACCCGGACCCGTCCACGGCTCCGGTCGACACCGATACCGACGGGACGCCGGACTTCTTGGACCCGGACTCGGACGGCGACGGGGTCAGCGATCTCGTGGAGACCGAGAACGGCAGCGATCCGCTCGACATCGACACCGACGACGACGGCGTCGACGACCTGGTCGAGACGGCAGCGGGCACCGACCCGCTCGACCCCGCGGACAACCCCCAGGCGAACGGCGACTTCGTGTTCATCGTGCCCTACGAGGAGCCGACGACCCCGCAGGACGACACCCTGCAGTTTCGCACGAGCATCCAATACGCGGACCTCTACTTCAACATCGACACGACCGGGTCGATGAGCGAGGAGTTCTCGACGCTCGCCAGCACGCTGAGCAGCATCGTGCAGACGCTCAGCTGTGACGAGACCGGCCAGACGTGCACACAGGACTCGGACTGCGGGACCGACGAGATCTGCTTCAACGACGCCTGCATCCAGGACCCGAACGTGGGGCAGGGCTGCGTACCGGACATGTGGACGGGCGTCGGCCTGTGGAACGACCTCAACACGTACCGGAACGCGCTGAGCCTGCAGCCCGATCCGGCGCTCACCGCGTCCGCCATCAACCCCGGCACCTACCCCGGAGGCAGCGAGGCCATCTATCAGGCGCCGGCGTGTGTCGCGAACCCCGCGGCCTGCCCTGGCATTCCTTTCGCCACGATGAACTGCGCGTCAGCCGGCGTCGGGTGCCCTGGGTTCCGCCCCGAGGCCATTCGGATCTACCTGCACGTGTCGGACGCGGACAACCAGTGTTATGGCACCGGTTGCGCGACCTTCACGCCGTCTTACACGGGCAGCTTGCTCGTGTCGCAGGACATCAAGTTCGTCGCCCTGTACGGGACGGACGACGGCGTCAATCAGCTCGCCCAATACAACGCGCTCGCCATTGCGGCGCAGTCCGTCGACCCCGCCAACGTGCCGTACGTCTACCCGGCCGCGGACGCGCAGGTGCAGCAGAAGACGGTGGAGGCGGTGCTCGACATCGTTCGCGGAAACCCGATCGACGTGACAATTTCCCCGGAGGATCAGCCGAACGACGCGGGCGACGCCCTCCAGTTCATCGACTACCTCGAGGTGAACATCTCGGGGCAGGGCAACTGCACGGCTGGCCTCACGACGGACGACATCGATCTCGACGGCTACGAGGACGCTTACCCCGACCTCCTCCCGGGCATCCCTGTGTGTTGGGACGTGCACCCCGTGCCGGTCAACACCACGGTTCAGCCCAAGCCGGAGCCCCAGCTCTTCGTCGCCAAGCTGAAGGTGCTCGGCGACGGATCTCTCGTGGACGATCGTGACGTCTACTTCCTCGTGCCTCCCAAGCCCTCCGAGATCCCGCAATAGCGCCCCGTCGAGGCGACCCGGCCGCCTCAGCGGTGGCGGGCGCTGCGCTGATGTCGCCGAGAGCGGACTGCCTGTCTCGCTCTCTGGCGAGGGCACCTCGAATCAGGCGGGCAGGTTGCTCTCGAACCGGGTGCGCGGCACGAGCCGCTCGAGCGCGGTGAGCACGCCCTGGATGTGGCGCCGCCGGAGCTCGCGCCCGACGTTCATCAAGCTGTTGGTGTCGTGGAGGTGGGCGTCGCCGGCGTCGTATTCGTCCTCCAGGAAGCTGTGGGGCGCGCCAATCGTGTGTCCGTATTCGTGCGGCGCGGTGAGGAAGTTGCTCGTCGAGCCTCCGCCGTGATTGCCCGCACCGCGGGGGGCGAGGTCGGCCGTGTTGAGCTCGACGATGTTTGCTCCTGGCAACACGTGGCTGTGGTGGAGGTCCGTCGGGCCCGCGCCTGGCGGCATCTTCCAGACGCGGACCGTCCAGTGGGCGGGAGGTCGCGTGTCCCAGCGCACGTCGAAGTTGACGGGAACAACGGTGCGTCCGAAGCGCTGGGCGAACTGGCTGCTGCCTCGGACCGTGAGGCGTATGCGATTGCTCCAGATGCCCCACACCTGGCGGTCGATCCGCGTGTGCACCCTGCGCTTCTGCTCGTAGGTCCACGGGTCGGTGACCCCGGGCCACAGGTTCCACTCGTAGTACCAGTCTTCTTGTACGAAGACGCGTCCGGTGGTGGTGTCGAGATCGATCACGCCCCAAGGCTCACGCGCAACGAGATGTCCCATGGGTCCGCGGTTCCTTTGTCTACGTTCGAGCCATTGTCTGCGTTCGAAGGAGAAACATCATCCGATCGGCGGAAGCCCCGGCGTCACGGGCCGCGCCGTCGGGGCACGACGCGTGAGAGCGCGAGCGCTCGCAGCGCCACGTATCCTGCGTCGGTCGGGTCCTGAGGAGGATGAGGCTCGGCGAGGAGCCTGACCCGGAACCGGCGAAAGAGGGGCAGCCGATCCGCCAGGGAGGCGTCGAGGTAGGTCGGCATCGGGGGACCCGCCTCGCCGTAGAGCTCTGCGTAGATGTGGGGCCCGCCGAGGACGTTGCGGCGCGCGTATTTGCGCTCGTCGAGGAGCAGGCGCTCCGTCGTCGTGTCGAGGTAGTCGTGCGCGACGCCGCGAGGCGCGGAGGCGAACGTCTGACGAATGCGAGAGGCGAGCGTCTCCACCAAGGTGCTGGCGATGCGCTTGTCTTCCCCGACGGCTTCGGCGGCTGCGTCGACCACGTCCTTCAGCTTCTTGTCGCCACCCGTGAAATGGGACGCGGCGGTGATCATCGCGCGCAGGCTCTCGACCGGATCGAAGGCGAGGAGCAGGTCTCCGCCGATGACGCACAGCGGGCGAACGAGCACGCCGTCTTCGTCGATGGCTTCGGTGACGAGGAGGTGAATGGCGTCGGGGGCGATGGGGGCTACGCGCGAGAGCGCGCGCCGCACGTCACGCTCTCCGCGCCCGCGGTCGGCGGAGCGGTCCGCCTCGTCACCGGTCACCCAATCGTTCGCCTTGGGTGGATCGCGAAGGAGATCGGTCCACGACGCCTGCTCGCGGATCCGCTCCGGCGAAGCTGGGTCGAACCAGACCACGTCGAGGTACTCGTTGCTGGGCGCCCGCTGGATCGGCGCGGCCTTCACCTGCTCCGCGGCCGGTCTGGCGTGAACGTGAACGGCGGCGTCCGACGCGGCCGCGATGCCTCCGAAGGCGGCGCTCGAGTCGTGGCGCGGGGCCGGGATGGCGCTCGGCGCCGGCGCCGAGAAAGGGGTTCCCGAGACGCGCGCGTAGGGCGCTTGTGGCGCGATCTTCTGCGGCGCCTCCGCGGTGGTGGCGCGCGTGCGCTCGCCGGGGGAAGACGCCGGCGGAGGAAATGGCGTCGCGACGGGCGTCCAGGGCAGTGGCTGCGCGGGCGGTTGCGCGGGCAGGGGTTGCGCGGGCAAGGGTTGCGCGGGCAAGGGTTGCGCGGGCAAGGGTTGCGCGGGCAACGGCTGCGCCACCGGCGGTGGTCCGAAAGACGGCGCATGTGGTGGCGGCGCGATGGCGGCGTGTGCGGGGGGCGCAGCCTGGAGGAAAGGCATCGTTCCTCGAGGATCAGCCGATGGCTTGTCGTCCTCGTCGGCTGTCGGCGGGTCCTCGATGTCGAACGGCTGGGACGGATGTCTCATGAGCAATGGGGGACGTCAGCCGCCGCCGCCACCGGTCGGCGTGCCGCCGGAAGGAGGTGGTAAGGCGAGCTGGGGCTTGGGTGCGGGGAGCGCGAGCTGGGGCTGCGGCGCGGGGAGCGCGAGCTGCGGCTGCGGCGCGGGGAGCGCGAGCTGGGGCTGCGGCGCGGGGAGCGCGAGCTGGGGCTGCGGCGCGGGCAATGCCGGGTGCGCAGCCGGAGCCGGCAGCGCCGGGTGAGCGGTGGTCGCCGGAAGCTGCGGCGTCGCGGCGGCGTTGCGAGCGAGCTGCGCGGCGCGAGCCTCCATGGCGCTGTTCTTGAGGCCGCGAAGCCCGAACGCCGCGCCCACTGATTTGTAGGCCCACGTATCGGTGATGTTGTCGCCGATCCATTTCGCCGCCGCATAGTTGCCGGTGGCGTTGAAATACATGCCGGCGTAGCCGAGCGTCTTGTCCAGGCCGGTGTAGGCGAGGGCTCCTACCTCCAGGAGCCTCGTCAGCTTCGACATCTTGCTCCAGCCCGTGATTAGCCCCTTGCCACCATAGAGAATGGTGGCCCAATCCAGGACCTCGCGTGTCCAGTAGAACCAAGGCGCGATCTCGCCCGTGGCGCGCTTCGGAGCGACCTGGACGCTGGGCCCACCATACTTGACGGTCTCGGCGCCTTTCTTGATTTTGCCGTCACACCGCGTCTCTTCGGTGACGCGCGCGGCCTTGCGGCCTTCGATCTCGATCGTCAGCGTGCCGGAGACGATGTACTCGCCCGTGTGGCACTTGAGCTTGTCGAAGGTGCGGGCCGCCTTGCGCGTGGGGCCCTCGACGAAGACCGTCGAGGACCCCTCGGCTATGTCGCCGGCCTCGTGTTTGTATAACTTCTTCCCGAGAAACTCTCCGATCCCGGAGAAGAGGACCGCGGCGCCGGCGACCATCATGAAGATGCCGACCGGGCCGGTCATCGCGAAGGCGACCACGATGGCCACGCCCACGATGATCCCGGCGATGGCGCCGAGGACGGCCCCGAGCATCGCGCCAGTGTGCTCGATGGGGTCGTCGATCCGCGCTGCGCACTCGAGGGGGTCCGCCATGATGCCTCCTGCCTAGTTGCCTCGTTGCCGAAAGACCAAGGTGCCGAGCGCGTGCTCGAACATGCCGTCGATCTCCTCGCGCGCCGCTGTGGGCCCTTGCACCGCGAGGAGGGCGAGGTTTCCGCCGACCAAGAACGACGCGCTTCGCTGGTAGATCTTGCGATCCGCGTCCGCATAGAAGAGCGACACGTCGGCTGTCGGCGCCCCCGACACGAGCCGCTCCGATTGCTGCGCCAGCTCGAAGAAGGGCAGGGCCCGCTGCTGGTCTCGCAGCCGGATGGCGGTGAGCTGGGCGAGCGTCTTGCCCTGGGCCGGGGTTCGCGAGATGACGACGTGAATGGCGCCGGTGGGGCGCTTGTACACGAGGCGATTCAAGCTCGCGTCGCCGTAGCCGGTCGGGATCTCGAAGAGCGCCTCTTGCGTCGCGTAGTCCATCGTCAGGCCTTCTTCTTCAACCTGAGGGTGGAGATGAGCTTCTCGATGAGCGAGTCGCAGAAGGCGTTCTGGGCGCGCGCCCCGGAGACCGTGAAGCAAAGGAGGGTGCCGTACCAGCTCAGGTAGACCTGCCTCTGGTAGGTGGGCACCTTGTTCGTCATCGAGTGCGAGCGAGCTTCGTAGCCGGGCACGGTGCCGACCTCGCGCTCGCGATGACCGAGCACCTTGAGCCCCTGCACCTTCTCCCCGGCAGCCGTGAGGATGCCGACGACCTGCTGGCCGAGCGGCGCCTCGGTCCGGGGCTCCCGCGTCACGACGATGTTTGCGTTTCTTCCTGTCGGCGACGTCGGGATGAGGATGTTCACGCTCTCGTCCGCGAAGCCGTCGGGCAGCTCGAAGCTGAGCTCGTCGACCTCGTAGCGGACCATCGAAGGCATCAGCCGGCTCCGAGGGTGATGAGGCGTGTGGCCGCGGCGGCGAGCTCTCGCGAGCGCGTCGCGACGACGAGCTGGTTCTCCTCCCCCAGCCGGCTCAGGGCCTCGATGAATCGCACGGCGTCCTCCGTGCCGACGTGTTTCTCGGGCGTGTCGATGAGGACGAGCGAGCCGGACCTCGCGCCGGCGAGGCCGGACCGCACGAAGGAGACCGAGAAGAGGAAGGCCTCGAGCTCGCTATCGGAGAGCTGCCCCAGGCCGTACGCGTTACCCTGCGAATCGAAGAAGCCGGGGAGCACCGTCCCTTCGGCGCTGTACAAGCCGCCGAGGCGCTTCGAGCTGCAGAGCGCCTCGAAGGCGCGCTTCGTTCGTCCCGGCGGCCTGGGGTTGCCGCTCGGGTCGACGTCGAGGCCGAGCCCGGCCTCCACCACGAAGCGCACGAGACCGGTGTACTTCGCGTCGCTCTTCTCGAGGCGCATCATCTTGTCGGCCTGCGTCCCCGCCGCCTTCGTCAGATCCACCGAGGCGCCGACCGGCAGCCGCCGCGAAGCATGGAAGTACTCGACCTTGCCGAACTCGGGATCGGGGTCGTATTCGGACAAGAGCGCGGCGAGCGCCGGGTTCGGATCGGGCGGGGCGACCACAGCGTCGCCGAAGAGCGTCTCGGCCACGACGGTCGGCTCCACCAGCCCGTACCGATCGCGTTCGAGCTGCGAGAGCTCCCACTCCACCCTTATCTTGGCGGCCTCTTCTCCTGCGCGGACCACCGAGGCCGAGCCGGGCGGCGAGCCGTAGGAGCCGACATGCTCCTTCGCCGCGACGATAGCGTCGAGGAAGCTCGTCTTGCCGCTCGACTGGGCGCCCGTGACCACGACCAGGCGCGCGGCCCAGCCGGTCTTGGAGTCGGTGAGGTCGAACTCCTTGTCCGGGAGGCCGCGGACGCCGTCGAACGAGACCTTGCGGATGCGCACTTGTCTTACGGAGCTCCGAAGAAATGACCGTCTTGTTTCTTCACGCCGTCGATCGTCGGGGGCTGAGGGGGCGACGGAAGCGTCACGTTACCGGGGTTGATGTAGACCATGTCCGCCTGGATCTTGATCTCGTTCGGCTTGATCACGATCGCGCTCGACCCGACGCGGAGCACGATCTCTTCCTCGCTGGCCGACGTGATGCTCTTCTTCGAGAGCATCGTCGTGGTTCCCTGGATCGCCGCCTGGATGATGCTGTTGTCGACGACGTGCGCCTGATCGTTCTGAACGCGGATCTTCCGGTCGTGACCGATCTTGAGCGTCTGGTCGTTCATCACGGAGCGAGTCTCGTCGTGCCCGACGTGATGCGTGGAGTCGTTGCCGATGACATGGCCCGAGTTGTTCTTGACGAGGCCGGTGTAGTCCTTCTGGGCCTGGAACCGGACGAGCTCGCTGCCCTTCGCGTCCTCGAACATGAGCTCGTTGAAGCCGCCGCCACCCGGTGACGAGTTCGACCGCCAGCCGCTCTTCGTCTTGTTGGCAGGGAGGGGGTAAGGCACCTTCTGCAGGTTCGTGTAGACGCGTCCGACGATGATCGGCCGGTCGGGGTCGCCGCCGAGGAAGTCGACGATCACTTCCTGTCCGATGCGGGGGATGTTCATCCCGCCGAAGCCGGTCCCCGCCCAGGGCTGGTTCACGTGGATCCAGCAGGACGAGTTGTCGTCCATCTTGCTCTCGCGATCCCAGTGGAAGTGCACGCGCACCCGGCCGAACTCGTCGGTGTGGATCTCTTCCCCCTTGGGCCCGACGACGGTGGCGCTCTCCACGCCTTGCACCTTGGGCTTCGGCGTCACGAGCGCCGGGCGATGCGGAATGTCGGTGAAGCGTGACTCGCAGACGTGCACCCAGTCGCCCTTCCAGTCGCCCGTGAAGCTCGTCGCCACGACGAGCAGGTTCTTGTTCTCCAGGTCGGGGCGCGGGTAGCCGTCGATCAGCGTTACGTCGCCCGGCTTGAGGTCGATCACGGTGGTCCGGAAGACGACCAGGCGCGCGGCCGCTCGCTTCGCGTCGAGCCGCTTCTGCACCTGCGACGCGCCCTCGTCCATGTCGGTGCGGGCCTTGCCCTTGTCGTCCGCGACTGGCGAGTCGTCTCCCGAGTCGGCCCTGTAGAGGAACGAGCCCGGGTTGTAGTGGTAGCGCTCGAGCATTCGCTCGACGTCGTCGTCCGACTGGGCGGTGGCTACGAGCGGGAAGCTGGGCGGCCTGCGGTAGTCGTGGTCGCGCTGTGTGTACACACCGGGCCGGACCTGCCGTGTCATCTGCACATCGGTCGCGAAGTCCGTCGGGGTGCGGTTCGTCGAGCGGTTGACGTACGGCAGCCTCTGGAGCGGCTTCTTCGTGTGGAGTCGGTCGGAGAGGACCATCTTGGTCTCGCCGCCGTCCTGCTTGAAGTAGTACGCGATGCCCGCGTCCTCCAGCATGCGGCTCACGAACGCGAAGTCGCTCTCGCCATATTGGACGCGGTACTTGCGGTCCTTGTAGGCGCCCATGTCGATCTCGAGGTCGGGCTTGATCCCCCACTCCCCGAGGAGCTTCAGCACGATCTTCGGCTCCGACATCTGCTGGAACATGCGGAAGTTCCGGCGCTGCGAGAGGAGCCAGAGCTGAGGAACCAGCGTGACCTGGTAGGTCGACAGGCCCTTCGCGGTGTCCTCCACGTCGACCTGCTCGATGTTGCTCGCTACGCCCGTCCACACGCGCGGCTCCCCGAACCCCGCGCCTCGCGTGACCTTGAACGACGCCGCACGCCCCACCACGCCGTCGAAGTCGATGTCCGGTCGCGACGACATGAAGCGCAGGTGGATCGTGAAGAGGCCGCTCACGGCCTCTTTCACGGTGAAGTGCCGGACGTCGAGGTCCGCGTCGGTCGCGAGGGTGAGGGTCAGCTTCGGTTCGGGGATGAGGGCGGCGAGCAGCTGGGCCATGAAGCGGTCTCCTTACGGCGAGAGAGCTGACGACGTGCGCGTGGAGGGTGTCGCGAGGGAAGGAAAGGCGAGCGCGATGAGCCAGGATAACGGCCGCTCGGCGGGCACGAAAAGACCCGTGGCAGTACGTACAGCCTCGAGGCTCGGTTCCTTTCTTGCGCGTTCGAGGGGCAGAATGTGTGGGAGGCGACCCGGATCGCTGCGTACCACCCGCGCCTCGAGGAATCGGACGAGAGCCCGACGGGGTGCGGCGGAGACACGCGCGGTCGGCGAAACGCGATGAAACGTCGCGTCTGCAGCACCTCGTTTCAGCCAGTGCGCCTTCCACGCGGGGAACACGCGGGACTCGACCGAGGCACGATGGTTGCTGCCGCGCCCACGATGCCTCTCTCTCCGACCTTCGATCCCGCGCGCCTCGCGCGCGGCGCCATCGCGACCGCCTCGCTGCTCTGGTCGTCGTTCGCCAGCGCCGAGCCAGCGTCCGAGGTCCCCTCCGACCACGACGAGCACCACCGGATCGTCGTCGGGGCCAACGCGATGGCGCTGGGCGCGGTCTCCCCCGATCGCTTCGTGAGCGCGATCGGCGTCGGGGGCTTCTTCGAGGTCGTCGCTGTCCCCGAGTGGCTGGAGCTCGAGATCGGCGCCCACTACCTGCGCACGATGACCGAGGTGGACGAGGTACCCGTCGACCTCGTCCTCAAGAAGCCGTTTCACCCTCTCCCGTGGCTCAACCCTTACGTCGGACTGGGGCCGACCGTGGTCGCGGAGCTCGCCGGCGAAGAGTCCGAGGTGCTCGCGGGGTTGGTCGCCGTCGCGGGCTCCTACTTCTGGCTCACCGGTGCCATCGGCGTCTCCGCCGAGCTCGACTACAACGTCGTCCGAGGTTCAGAGCTCGTCCAGGAGGTCGCCGGGCTCTGGGGTTTGGTGATGGGGCTCTGAAGGGAGGAGGGCGTCTCGCCTGTGCCGAACGTCGCCGCCATCTCCCCGTGTGGCCGCGGTAGCCTCTCGCCGCATGGGACGGGACGCGCCATTCGAGCCTCACCGGACGCCGATCGAGGCGCTGTGGCGGCGCCTCGCGTCGACGGCGAAGGGGCTCCCGGAGCAAGAGGTCGCGCAGCGGCTCGCGCACGACGGGCGAAACGTCTTGAGCGCCGCGCCCTCCACGCCGCTCCTGGTCCGCCTGGGGCGCCACTTCGTGCATCGGTTCGCGCTGCTGCTCTGGGCGGGGGCGCTGCTTGCGCTCGTGGGCGAGCGCTTCAGCCCCGGCGAAGGCATGGCGCTCATCGCCGCGGCGCTCGTCACCGTCGTGCTCTTGAACGCGGCCTTCACCTTCTGGCAAGAGCAGCGCGTCGAGCGAGCGATGGCCGCCTTCCGTGGGATGCTCGCGCGCCGCGCACGCGTGCGCCGAGGGGGGAACGAGGTCGAGGTCGACGTCGCGGACATCGTGGCCGGCGACGTGCTCGTCCTCCGAGAGGGCGACAGGGTCGCGGCCGACGCGAGGCTCTTCGAGGCGCACGCGCTCAAGGTCGACAACAGCCCTCTGACCGGGGAGTCGGAGCCCCAGCTCCGAACCACGGAGCTCGCGAGCGGCGCGCGCCTCGACGCGCGCAACCTGGTCTTCTCCGGGACGCTCGTGACGACGGGCACCGGCGCGGCGCTCGTGTTCGCGACGGGCAACAACACCGAGATCGGTCGGGTAGCCGGCGTCACCCACGAGACCGTCCGCGTCGAGTCGCCCATTCGGCGAGAGCTCCGCTATTTCATCCGCGTCATCAGCGCGATCGCCGTCGGGCTCGGCGCCGTGTTCTTCGTGACCGGCTGGGCGATCGGCAACCCGTTCTGGACGAACCTGGTCTTCGCGATCGGCATCATCGTCGCAAACGTCCCCGAGGGGCTGCTCCCGACGGTCACCCTCGGCCTCGCGATCGCTGGCCGGAAGATGGCCAAGCGCCAGGCGCTGCTCAAGACGCTGGAGAGCGCCGAGACCCTCGGGAGCACCACGGTCATCTGCACCGACAAGACGGGCACGCTCACCCGGAACGAGATGCGGGTGACCCACCTCGCGACCGGGCCGGAGCCCGCCGCCGACCTCGACCCGAGCGCGCGCGCGCGCGCCCTGCGTGTGATGGCGCTCTGCAACAACGCCACCCTGCGTGGAGCGGGGGACGCGACCGAGACGAAGGGGGACCCGACCGAGACGGCGCTGCTCCGCCACGTCGAAGACGGTGCTTCCGGCGCGGTCGAGCGGCTCCGCGCGGGCTCGCCGCGCGTCCACGAGCGACCCTTCGACAGTGCGACCAAAGAGATGGCCACCGTCCACGAGACGTCGGGGGGGCTCGTGGCATTGCTCAAAGGTGCGCCGGAGGTGGTGATCGGCCAATGCACGTCGCGGCTCGGTGGCGGAGCCGAGGTTCCGATGTCGGCCGACGCCGAAGCCTGGTTCCGCGCGGAGGCCGATCGGCTCGCGCGCGCAGGGAGCCGCGTGCTCGCCATTGCCGACAAAGTCGTGCCTCCGGAGAGCGACCTGGAACACGCGGTGATCGGATTGGGCTATACGCTGCTGGGGCTCGTCGCCATGCAGGATCCGCCACGGGCGGAGGTCGCCGCGTCCGTGGCGCAATGCCGTGAGGCGGGCATTCGCATCGTCGTCGTTTCGGGGGACCACCCGCTCACGGTCGAGGCGATTGCGAGGCAAGTCGGCATCGTGAGAGGCGACGCCCCCGCGCTCTATACGGGGGGAGATCTCGAGCACTGGGGCAAGGCCGCGTTGCGGCACGCGCTCGCCGGGGAGGAGGTCCTTTTTGCCCGGACGAGCCCGCTCGACAAGCTGAGGATCGTGACGGCGCTGCAAGAGACCGGGCATGTCGTCGCGGTCACCGGAGACGGCGTGAACGACGCTCCCGCGCTGAAACGCGCGGACGTCGGGATCGCGATGGGCCTCACCGGGACGGACGTCGCCAGGGAGGCGGCGGACATGGTGCTGATGGACGACAACTTCTCCACAATCGTCGCGGCGATCGAAGAAGGACGTGTCATCTATGGCAACATCCGCCGGTTCATCGGGTACGTGCTGACGAGCAACGTGCCGGAAATCCTGCCCTACGTCGCCTTCGTGTTGCTCGGCATTCCGCTTCCGCTGCCGGTGCTCCTGGTGCTCGCCATCGACCTGGGGACCGATATGGCGCCGGCCATCGCGCTGGCCACCGAGCCGGCGGAGACCGACGTCATGAAGCTGCCGCCGAGGCCCCGCGCCGAGCGTCTGCTCTCGCGAGGCCTCTTGCTCTCGAGCTACGTGTTCTGGGGGCTGTTCGAGTCCGTCGCGGGCTTCACCGCCTACGGGTGGGTCCTCCACGCGGGCGGCTGGTCGCTCGGAGAGCCGCTGCCGGCGACGGAGCCCCTGTACGGGCAGGCGATCGCAGCCTTTTTTCTCGCGATCGTGACCTGTCAGCTCGCCAACGTCTT
Source organism: Myxococcales bacterium (assembly GCA_016794345.1). Lineage (GTDB taxonomy): Bacteria > Myxococcota_A > Polyangia > Polyangiales > Polyangiaceae > Xiheicaenibacterium > Xiheicaenibacterium phototrophicum. The sequence goes on along the minus strand of JAEUKE010000043.1, from coordinate 78,789 downwards.
CCTGTGGCGCACGACTCATCAGAGCGTCTTCACGAAGGGGCTGCTGCGCAACCGATACGTGCTCGCGGGCATCGCGCTGGAGGTCGTGCTCCTGGGAGTCATCGTCGCCACGGCGCCCGGCAGAGCCGTCTTCAACACGGCTGTCCCGCCCGTCCAGGCGTGGCTCGTCCCGGTCCCGTTCGCCCTGGCCATGTTGGGCGTCTCGGAGGCGCAGAAGGCAATCGCTCGCCGCCGCCGCTGAGCTCGCTGCCTGCCGACCCAACATCGCGGCACCGACGGTGGCCCGTCCTCACGGTATTCGGTAGGATCGCCCAGCCGTGTGGCAGCTGAGCGGAGCGCGGATCATCGAACTGGGGCTGGAGAGCCTCTCGCGCAGCGCATCGGAGATCTACGAGGGGTGGCAACGGACACGGCGCATCCGGATGCCCTCGCAGCCGATGAAGGATCTCGTTGCTGGCAAGCCGTGCAAGGTCACCGGCGTGGTCGAGGCCACGACCCTGGAGACGGCGCCTTTCACGCAGACGTCGTGCGCCTACTACTCCGTCCGGCTCGAGCAGCGCAAGGTCCGCGAGGATCGGGGATTCGAGGAGATCGCGTGGGAGCCGCAGCTGCAGGTGGCATCGACTTCGCCTTTCTGGCTCATCGGGGATGACGGCACCAAGGTGCTCGTGGACACGGTCGGGGCGCTCTCGGATCTGCCGACCAACCTCGTGTCGGACCACACGCGCGTGAACGACGAGAACCCGGTGCTCTCGGCCTTCCTGCGAGCACAAGGGGTGCTCACGACGATGTACATGGGGATAAGCGGCGACTACCGCTTCTTCGAGTCGACCCTGGGGCCGGGGGCGAAGGTCTCCGCTCTGGGCACGGTGCGCGCGGAGCGAGTCGCGACAAACAGCGGTTACCGCGGCGCTTCGGCGACGGCGGCCTGCATCGGCGGCGAGCCGCGTCAGCCGTTGCGGGTCGTACCCGTCGCGACGTGACGCACCTCGGGCTGTCGGCTACCGCCGCAGCCTGTCGGGAGCGATGACGGCCGCCGAATCGTGATCTGCGCCGGCGCGCGGTCATCGGCGCGAAGCGACGACCAAGCTCCGAGCGCCCGCGGGTATCTCCCCGCAGGAGAGCCGCGAGCGCTCAGCGGATTCGACGGAGACCGTCACCTCCACCTGGCCGTCGCGGGTGTAACGGAAGGTGGCGCCCTCGCGCGTGGCTCCCGGCAGGACACGCGCGAGCTTGTCGGCGAGCGCGGCAGGCTCGTCGGGGAACGACCATTCCCAGGCCGAGATGTGCGGGCTCGGCGGCGCCGGATAGATGCGCTGGTCGCAGCGGTACGTCCCGCCGAGCGCGCGCAGCGTTCGGGCACCAGCCTCGAGAACCCCGGCCTTGGCGGCGTCGGCGTCTGCGGGGGTGGTGCGGGTCGCAGTCACGGCGGAGGGGGCCGCGTCCGAGGATGCCGCCGGCTGGGGAACAGGGGTGTTTCCGCAGCCCGATCGACGCGAAGAGGGCGCACGCCGCGAGACGCATCGAATGAACGTATCCCATTTCGGCTCAGCCGATGGACAGGAGCGCCGCGGCCACCTCGTCCGGCCGCTCGTCCGGCAGCCAATGCGTGGCGCCGTCGACGACCTCGACCCGTGCGCCGGGGCAATACCGCTCGAGGATGATGTCGACGATGACGCGGCGTAGCGCGGCGTCGCGCGTGGGATACAGAATGGTCGTGGGAACGCGAATGGGGGAGAGCGCGCGGCCGCGGCCGCGCTGGGCGAGGAGGCGGCCGCGAGCGTGCCGGTAATAGGCGAGGCCGGCCGCGACGCGCGCCGGGTCGCGGAGGGGCGCGAGGTAGAGCTCGAGGTCCTCGTCGGTGAACGTGCCCGGGGCGGCGGAGCGGCGGAACGCGAACGCGAAGAAGGCCGCGCCATTCATCGCGAGGAGCTTCTCGAGGAACGGGGTCTGGAACCAGGCCGTGTACCAGGAGCTCTTGCGTTGTTTCGGGTCGGTCCGGATTGCCTCGAGGTAGGCGTCGTAGTGAGGCCCGTTCAAGCTCACGTGGTAGCTGACCAGCTCGGGGCGCTGGTGCAAGAGCTCCCACGCGAGCGGGCCGCCCCAGTCGTGTGCGCAGAGCACGGCCGGCCCCGGCGCGCCCTCGTCGGCGGTCTGCTCGAGCACGCTCGCAAGATCCTTCCAGAGCGTGTCGAGATCGTACCGACCCGAGCGGGCGAGGTCGCTCTTCGCGTAGCCGCGCAGGTCCACAGCGAGGACACGGAAGCGATCCCTCACGCGAGCGATCACCTTGCGCCAACAAGCGGCGTTCTGAGGAAAGCCATGTACGAGGAGCAGGCGCTGACCCGCAGGGTTGCCCCCCGTTAGGACGCGCAGCCGCGTTCCGTCGTCTGCGGTCACCCACCGGGCGGAGAGGCCGTGCTCGGCCGGGTAGTCCTCGAGGCGGTCGCCGGTCTTGCTCATCGTTTGGTCGTCTAACCAGGTTGACGCGGCGCGGCAACGAACGCTAATGCTCACAGCGAAGAAATGGCCTTGGTCGTCCAGAAGTTCGGCGGGACCTCGATGGGCAGCATCGAGCGGATCAAGAACGCCGCCTCGCGCTCGCTCGCGGCCCACAGAGAAGGGCACCGCGTCGCGGTCATCGTGAGCGCGATGGCCGGTGAGACCGACAGGCTCCTGCGCCTCGCGCGCGAGGTGGCGCAGATCCCCAACGCGCGCGAAATGGACGCGCTCGCCGCGACCGGAGAGCAGGTGTCGAGCGCGCTGATGGCGATCGCCATTCAATCGCTCGGCGGCAAGGCGAGGAGCTTCCTCGGCCACCAGATGAAGGTGCTGACGGACAGCGCGTTCACGAAGGCGCGCATCAAGACGATCGACGCTCAGCGTGTGATCAGCGCGCTCGACGAGGGGGAGATCGCGGTCATCGCGGGCTTCCAGGGGGTGGATGACGAGGGGAACATCACCACGCTGGGGCGCGGCGGGAGCGACACGAGCGCGGTCGCCATCGCGGCGGCGCTGAACGCGGACGTCTGCGAGATCTTCACCGACGTGGACGGCGTGTACACGACCGACCCCAACGTCTGCCCGACGGCGCGCAAGATAACGAAGATCAGCTACGAAGAGATGCTCGAGCTCGCGTCCCTCGGCGCGAAGGTGCTTCAGATCAGGAGCGTGGAGATGGCCATGAAGTACGGAGTCCCGGTTCACGTTCGCAGCTCGTTCTCCACCTCGCCCGGCACGCTCGTCACGAGCGAGGGTGATCTGGAGCAGGTCGTCGTTACCGGGGTCGCGTACGACAAGGCGGAGGCCCGCGTGATGCTGGTGGGCGTGGTGGACAGGCCCGGCATCGTGGCGGAGGTCTTCTCGGAGCTCGCCCAGCGCAACGTGAGCGTCGACATGATCATCCAGAACGTGTCGACGAGCGACCGCGCCCCGGGCGCGCCCGGGCTGCGCACCGACGTGACCTTCACGGTCGCCAAGTCGGACCTGGCCCGCGTGAAGGAGGCCATCGCCGACATCGCGAAGCGCGTGGAGGCGCTCGACGTCCGCTACGACGAGGACATCGTGAAGGTCTCGATCGTCGGCCTCGGGATGCGGTCGCACGCCGGCGTCGCCTCGACGATGTTCGGTATCCTCGCGAAGGAGGGCATCAACATCCAGGCGATCTCGACGAGCGAGATCAAGATCTCCTGCCTCGTCGCTACGAAATACACGGAGCTCGCGGTCCGCGCGCTCCACGACGGCTTCGGGCTCGCGAAGGAACCCGTCGAGGAGCACGGCGGGGTCTGAGCCCGCGCCCTGCCTCACGGGCGAGCCAATCGGGCGAGGTCGCGCACGGTCCTCGCGAGGGCTCGGGGCTCGACCGGCTTGGCCACGTGCCGCTGGAACCCCGCGCGCATCGCGCGCGCCACATCCTCGGGCCTCGCGAAGGCGGTCAAGGCGACGGCCGGGATCCCGGCGCTCTCGCTCCGCGAGCGGAGGCGACGAATGAGGGCGTATCCGTCCTCGCCGGGCATGGCGATGTCGCTGACCAACACGTCGGGGTGGACCCGGGGCTATCGGCGTCGGTGCCGACGACGAGCACGCCGCGCGATCGGCCGTGGGCGATCATGGGCGCGATGACGACGGAGCGCACACCCAGGGCCGTCAGCAGCGCGCGGCTCTGCTCGTTCGGCGCCCACAGGCGGAGGAGCTCTTCGTCCACCTCGGGGTAATGGATCGACCGCGCCTTGCGATGGGCTTGCCGGACCGAGCTGGCCGCGCCCGTGAGCGCGACCTCACGCGCGAGGAACGCCTCGAGCAGGCCGAGCTTCGCGGGGTCCTTGTGCGCGACGGCGAGCCGCTCGAGCTCGCCAGCGGGGGACGCGAGGTACACGACGCAGTCGTCTGCCACCTCGGGGACGGTCACGTGCGTGAGGCGTTCGAGGATCTGCTCGACGTCGTGGGCCGCTGACAGAATCGCCATGCTCGCCTCCGAGGCGAACGCGGCGCGTCGGTGTGTTGCCTCGACCTCGGCGCGAAGCGCGGAGAGCTCCTCGCCGGCCGTGTCTTCGACCCGATCTTGCTTTCTTGTCGACTCGAGCATGGGGCAAGCCCACCTCGAGTTTGCTGCGCGATCGGGCTCCGTCGAGCGTATGGCCCGCCCTTTCGCGTGCGCGCTTCGCGCCCCGCGCTCACGTGGCAGAAGGGCGCCGGTGTGGCGTGGCTCCGCTCACGCCGAGGCGCCAGGATCTCGCGCTCTCCCGAAGAAAAGCGTGGCGCCGGAGGCGGCGTCGCGGACGAGGTAGTAAAACGGTCGATCGACGTCGAATACGGTCGGCTCGGCCGGGGCGGCCCCCAGGGGGCCGAAGACCGCGGCCGTCGCCGCGGCTGCCTCGGTTCCGTCTTCGTCGAGCCGCAGGGCGGCTTGGTGGAACACCTCCGCCACGAAGAGGCGATCTTTCGGGTCGGGCGGGTCGGCGATGTCCCGCAGGTCCGCGCGCGAACGGTCGAGGGCTGCCTCGATCCCGACCGCGCGTAGCGCAGGAGAGAGCGGCAGCGCAGCGCCGGTCGCGTCCAGGCGCGGAAGGTGGACGAGCAAGCTGCCTTCGGACAGACCGGCGACGACGTCCTCGACGAGCGCGGGCGACAGCTCCGCGCCGAGCGCAGCGAACCGTGACTCGTCGTCCGGCACGAGAACGAGCAGGCTCGTCTGGCCGTCCGAGTAGGGGAGCTCGAGCGCGCGCAGCCCCGGCCCCACGCCCGCCCGCGCCGCGTGTTTCGTCCCGACCATCTTCTGCACCTGGCGGACCTCGGACCCCACCCGGAACGGACCCGGCCCCGTCGCGGCGGCATCGAATGGCTCCGCCCAGCGGGCCTTGAGGTAGATGGCCGAATCGAGGACGAGCTGCGTGTCCCGGTCGACCGCCCCTTGGGGCAGGATCTCGCGAACGCGGTCCTTGGTTGCGCGGGCAGTCCAGGCGTTGACGTGTTTGCGTGCCTTCTCCGGATCGGCGGCGAAGTCGACCTCCTCGCACCCGGCTCGACAAGCGCGCTCGCAGAGATCGACGAACGCCCGCGAGAGGCCGCGGCCCCTCGCGCCGAAGAGCCGCGTCGCCAGGTGGAGCTCGGTGCGCGTGCGCTCCTTCGCGAGCGCGCCCGCGAGCGCGCCGAGGGCGTCGAGGGAGGCGTCGCGCGGTCCGGCCAGCCCGATCGCGCGGGCGATCTGGTCCGCCGTCTCGCCGCGCGAGCCCGCCCAGGTCATCGCCAGGACGAGGCCTACGCTGACGGGGGACAGGACCAGGTTCTCGGCGGCGGGCCCGAGGGCGCGGGCCAGCTCGAACCCGAGAGCATCGAACCCGGTAGCAGCAGGCGAGGCAGCGCTCATGCGGCCCATGGTAGTCGCTGCCGCTTGACCTCGTGCGTCACAAACTCGCTGCTTTTCCGGGAGCGGAGCTGTGCTAGGGAAACCAACTATGTTGTTCTTCCGCGCTTACCTCGTTCCGCTCCTCGGTCTGGGCCTCTTCACCGCCGCGGTCGCTTGCCGCAGCAACTCGGACGGTGACTCCACGTCGGACGACGACGGGCCTGGTGGGAGCGGCAGCGGCGCCAACAACGCAGGCGGCGGCCAGAATACGGGTGGCAACGGAGAGGGCGGTATCGCGGGCTGCGAAGGCCCCGAAGCGACGGTGCAGGAGATCACGACCGGCGCGGTCGGCCAGGGTGCGAAGGTCTCGGTGAACGGCGTCGTCGCGATGAGCCACAAGTGGCTCGTCTCGCACTCCAAGACCAGCCACAACTGCCTGTGGGGCGTGTTCGTATCCGCGCCGGGCCTGACCGAGACCGCTCCCAACACCGGCATGTTGGTCCTCAGCTACGGGACGAAGGCATCCATTCCGGAGGGCCAGACGGAAGAGTATTGCCCGCGCCTGGGACAGGACCCGGTCGGTGACCGCATCCCCGACAACGTGAAGCCCGGCGACGTGCTCGACCTCGTGGGCGTGGTGGATCGGTTCCCCGATCCGCCGATGTGCACCGCGCCGGATCCGGCGAACAAGATCGGAATGCTCCAGCTCAACCAGGTCTGCAAAGCGGACCTCGTCGGCCAGGCCACCCCGCCCACGCCCAAGACGCTCTCGGCCGCCGAGATCGCGAAGATCTCCAGCGTGGACGAGGCGGACAACGGCTTCCACGACCAGTGGGGCGGCGTGAAGGTACGCATCGAGGACGTCGGTGTGACGCCCGAGGCGGGCGAGGTCGTGGGGATGTACGGCATCATTCACCTCGCGAACGGGGTCGAGGTGGGCGACAAGCTCTACTACCGCGGCTACTCCAACAACGTCTGCCACGAGGGACCGGTCTTCTCGGACCCGACGATGACGTTCGACCGCGTGGACGGCTTCCACTACCTCAACTGGTGCACCTGGGGCCTGCAGACGAACGACAAGTGCGCCGACTTCGCCCCGCGCAGCGAGGACTGCACCGCGGACGAGTGCACGCCCGACTTCTTGCAGTGAGCGGCGCTCCCCCTCGGGCCGACGTCGAGCGGGGCGCTCAGGGGACGAACGCGGCGTAGACCCCGGCGAAGAGCGCGCCGCCGGGGTCGCCGGCGAGCAGGAATCGATAGCGGAAGTGGGCCCCCAAGACGAGCGGGCCTACGGTTCGCACCTCGAAGCCCGCGGGGATGCCGATGGTCGCACGGACCGTGTGCGTGCACGCCGCCGGATCCTGCTCGCAGGTGAGGACGATGAGATCGGCGACGCCCACCTGCGCGCCGATGTGCGGGATGAATCGGCCGACGTCGATCACGTAGCTGATGCCTGCGGCGGTGTCGGGCACGAGCAGGTCGGGCAGGCTCACGGCTTCGGGCGGCGGGGCCTCTGGATCCGTCGCCGCGTCGGCGGACGGGACGACCACCTGCGCCGGAAAGCCGGACAACCCGGCGTCAAAGGCGAGATCGAGCGCGTCTGTCAGCCCATAACGAACGTGCACGAGGCCACCGGCGCCGAGGATCGATCCGAAGCTGGAGACCAGCATGGAGTAGCCGAACGCGCCGCCGACGTGCCATTCGTTCTCGGTCGCTCGCGCCTCTGCAGAGACGAAGCAGAGCGCCGCGAAGGCGAGGAGCACGCGAAGGCAAACGGACGCCAAGACCGACGCAGGGTACCGGACGCCGCGCCTCGTTACTCGCGAAACCGGCGCAGCGACGACCAGGGGAACGGAGCGGGCCAGAACGGCGTGTCGACCGCGTCGCCGTCGAGCGAAAACCAGGGCGAGCGGCCTTCTTCGCTCGACTCGAGGACGTGGAAATCCTGCGCGGGCATGAAGCCCTGGCCGAGGAGGGCGACGCGTCGCCCCGCGTCGTCCTCGGCGACGTCGAGGATCAAGATGGCGTGGCCGGGCCCGCCGGGCAGGACGAAGAAGTCACCGGGCGCGAGCGCGGGCTTGTCGAGCTTGTCCGTCCGCTGCGCGAGGGAGATGGTGCTGGCGTAGTTGAAGACCATGTCGAGGTATCGACGGAAGGTCTTCCGGTCGTCGGCGGGCGCCGCGCTCGTCGACCAGGTCACGCGGTTCCCATCCACCCGCGGGCGCTCCCCCGCGGCGTAGCGCGAGTAGGTCGCGTAGTCGCCGCTCAGGAAGTGGTAGCCGATGCGCGCCTTCTCGCCCCGCGACCACCGCCACTCCGCGTGGAGACGGATGACGCTGTCGGCGCACTGCTGGACGTCGAGCGGGCTGACGTCGAGCTCGGCGACCGCGAACACGCGCGCGTCGTCCGCGTCGCGCAGGAGGGCGCCGTCGTACGCGCGCACCTGGGCCTCGGGCCCGCGCAACGGGAGGCCGCGGAGATACGCGCCGAATGTCGCAGGCTCGAGCGCGATCCGGTGATAGCCGGGAGGCGGAGCTGCCGCCTCGGCGAGCGCCCTGATCCGTGCCTCGGGTGGGAGGAACGTGTACCGGCTGCGCTCGGCGTCCGTTGGGGCGCGCAGGCCGGCAGGGAGGGCGCTCGCCGGACCCTCTTGGCGCGCGGCTTCGCTCGCCGGTGGCGCAGCACGCGCCGATCGTCGCGTGGTACCCGCCTCGAGCGGGTGGGGGACGGTCGGCGCGTCGGGCGGCGCGGGCTCACCGTCGGTGTAGACACACGCCGTGAGCGCGAGCGCCAGCAAGAGCTCGATACCTCTGTGTGCCATTCGAGATGATTGTCGCGCGGGTCGCTGACATTGTGACACCGGGCCGAGCACGGGACGAAGCCTGCGCCAGTCCTCCTGCTAGAGCCGCAGGAAGAGCGCCATCTCCGCGAGCTCGTCGTCTTCGGCGAGCTCACGCAGCTTGGTCAGGCGCTCGGTCCACAGGTGCGCATGCGCCTCGTCCCCGCGAATGCGCGCGGCTTCCGCGCGCGCCCAGGCATAGCTGCGAAGCCGCGCGCGCCGCGCGTCGATCGCGCTCACCGTATCGAGCCACGTCTCGACGCCGGCCGCGCTGGTGTCGTCGTCGAGCAGGCGCCCCGAGGCGACGAGGAACGGCAAGAGGAGGGCAGGCGCGTCGCCCCGACGATCGAGGAGCTCGTAGCGGAACGCTCGGCGGATCTCCGAGGACCCGCCGAGCGCGGCCTGCCACGCCGTGAACGCTTGTTTCTGGGCAGGCTCCGCGTGCTCGAGGTACCGGGCCAGCGTGTCCGACGCGCCGAGCCAGGTGAGCGTCGGCGGGGCGGCGACCGCCGGCTCGATATCCGAGAGCGCGAGCGCGACCCAGCGCGCATCGAACGCGGCCTGCGTGTGCGGCGCCGCCTCCGCCAGCGCGGGGAGCGTCGAGGCGACGAGTTTCGCGCCTTCGATGTCGCCGTTCGATGCCCGCACGAGCGCGTCCAGGCTCGCGAACGCGACGGTGAGCGCCGGCTCCTCGCCCTCCTCCGGGGACCCGGGCGCGGCTCGCAGGCGGGCGAGCGCCGTCTCGCGATCGCCGGCGACGTAGGCGGCGCTGGCGGAGGAGAGCGCCGCTTCACGCGGCCTCAGGCCCAGCTCCCCGGCTGCGACGTCGGCGAGCCGCGTCGCCTCTTCGGCCTCGCCGCGCCTCGCGCGCGCTGCGGCTGCGAGCGTGGTCATCAGGGCGCTCGCGTCGCGGAGCCGCTTGCTCTGCTCGCCGTCCTTCGCGGTCGGCTCGAAGCCTCGCAGGACGACCGCCACGTGCTCGAGGGCGGCCGCCGTTGCGTGCGGCGCGAGGCCCGGCGGCTCGACGAGCAAGCCCTCGAGGGAGAGCGCGCGGGGGCCGAGCGGTCTCTCGTTCTTGCGCGGTGTCACGAGGTTGGCCGCGATCGAGGCGTCGATGTCGGGGGCCGGGCCCACCAGCGCTGCCGCGAGGAGCATGGCTCGCGCGTTCCGCGCGGCGGGCGATACGCCGCCCGCGCCCTCGCCCTGGAGCAGATCGAGGGTGCGGGCGACGAGCGCCTCGTGTTGCTGCCTTCGCGACGGGAGGCGCAGCGCGGTGGCGAGTCGCGCCTCGACTGCGTCGGCCTCGCCCGCGCCGGCGGTCGGCGGCGCCGCGGGCGCATCCTCTCCGAGCCGGGCCGCGCACGCGCTCTGGAGGGCGAGCACCTCGCCGAAGTTCCGTTGGATGTTGGCGTAGCGCTTGTCGGCTCGGTCGGGCGCGACGCGCTCGAGTAGCTCCAGCCCTCGTCGAGGGTTGGTCATGCAGAGCACCGCACCGACCGAGGTGCGCAGGTCGGCGTCGTGGGGCCCCCAGTCCGCGTAGCGCTCCGCGATGTCGCCCGCGAGCTCGAGATCGCCTTCCAGGAGCGCGTACTCCAGGACGATGACGCGCACCCACCAGAGCCCCGTTCGATCGGGATCGAGGAGCAGCGTGGTCCTGTCTCCGTGCTGCGCTGCGAGCTTGGCCAGGTGGGGGGCACCGACGATGGGCCCGAGCTCCTCCAGGCTGATGCGCTGGGAGCCCTTCTCGAGCACCTCCTGCGCACGCGCGACGCCGAACGACGTCGTCCGGACCTTCTCGGGATCCGGCGCGCCGACCATCGCGTCGAGGTATCGATCCATTGCGATGCGCGCATAGAGCTCCTCCGCGCGGTACGTCGCGTCGTGACGCGTGAGCGACACGTCGGAAGGGAGCTCGAAATCGTCGATGAGGTGGCTGCAGTCGGGGAGGGCCGGTCCGCGCGGGGCGCGGGCCTGCGCGAGGCACGTCTTCGCTCGATCCCGTGCGACACGGACCCAGATCTCGGGCGTGGCGAGCCCGGCCACGAGCGAGACCGCGAGCGCGAGGCCCGCGTAGCGCGGCCATCGGCGGGTCCTCACCGCCGGTCCGGATCCTCGCCCGGGTCGGTGTCGCCGGGGCCCCACGGCGGAGCGCCCTTGTCGTAGACGAGCCCGCAGAGGCTACAGGTGAGTCGCTTGACCTTCGGGAGGAACGGGTTCCTCGAGGTTGGCTGGCGCTTCGGAGCGGGCGGGCCGCCGCAGCGCGGGCATGTCTCCGAGATGGGCTCGGTCACGGCCGCGCCCCGAGATCGGCGGCCGATCCCGCCGCGCGAGGCGCGACGAGCGCGAGGAGATCCGCGTCGCGCGCCGTCGAGAGATCGACCACGGCGTCGAGCTCGTAATCGAGCGCGCGCCTCACGTGGTCCCCGATCGACAGAGCCACGTCACGGACGGGCTTGGCGCGGCCGGCGACGCGCTCGATCGACGAGACCGGGTATTCGCGGATGCCACACGGAACGATCACGGCGAAGCTCGCCGGATCGAGGTCGAGGTTGAGCGCGAAGCCGTGCATGGTGACCCAGCGCGAGACCCGGACGCCGATGGCGCCGATCTTCGCGAGCGAGCCGGAGAAGGCCTCGCCCGCCCACTCCGTCGGCCGCGTGGTGTCGACCCAGATCCCGATCTTGCCGTCGCAGAGGCCAGCTTCGACGTCGTGGTCGCGGGCGATGAGGATCATCAACTCCTCCAGCCCGCGCACGTACCTCCTGAGATCGCAGCGGTCCGGCTTCAGATCGAGGATGGGGTAGCCGACGAGCTGGCCCGGCCCGTGGAACGTCACGTCGCCGCCTCGCCCGGTCTCGACGAGGTCGACGCCCATCTGCCCGAGCACGTCCTCCGAGAAGAGCACGTGCTCGCGCTTGGCGCCGCGGCCGAGCGTGACGACCGGCTCGTGCTCGAGCAGGAGGATGACGTCGTCCGCGAGGCCGCGCGCGCGCGCCTCCTGGAGCGCGCGCTGCAGCGTGTGGATCGGCTCGTACCTCCGACGGCCGAGATAAAACGCCTGGGCCCTGCGCTCAGTCATGACGATGCTGTCAGGCAGGGACCTTGCTGCCGCTCGCGGACTGCTCGCCGCGGTACGTCTCGATGCAGCCGTTGAACGCGGAGGCGACCTCGGGGTCGAACTGCGTGCCCGCGCACCGCTTCACCTCGGCCAAGGCCACCTTGTGCGGCAGCGCCCGGCGGTAGGAGCGGTCGCTCGTCATGGCGTCGTAGGTGTCGGCCACCGAGATGATGCGCGCGACGAGGGGGATGTCCGCGCCGACGAGGCCCAGCGGGTAGCCGCGGCCGTCCCAGCGTTCGTGGTGCAGGTGCACCCCCGGGACGAGCGGGTGCAAGAACTTGATCGGGTCGAGGATGTCGCGACCGTACGACGGGTGCTTCTTGAACGACTCGTATTCGTCGACCGTGAGCTTGCCGGGCTTGTTCAGGTTGAGGACGCACCCGATCTTCCCGATGTCGTGCATGAGCGCGCTCTGCCGCACGATCTCCACCTGCGCCGGGGAGAGCCCGAGCTCCTTCGCGAGCACGACGGCGTAGACCGCGACGCGATCGGAGTGGCCGGCGGTGTAGCGATCCATCTTGTCGATGGCCTTGGCCAGGCCCTCGATCGTCTGCTGGAACGTGGCCTGCAGATCCTCGTAGAGGCGCGCGTTTTCGATCGCCGCCGCCGCGCGTGAGCCGATGATGCTGAGGAGCTTGCGTTGCCCTTCGTCGAACCGCTTGTTCGGCGTGAACGAGGACGCCACGATGAACCCGATCGTGCGCGCCTGGACACGCAGCGGCACGGCGAGCGTGGAGACGAGCGGCAGATCGGGGCGCTCCGCGTAGAAGGCGAGGCCCTGGTTCCCTTGCTCGAGCAGCTGCCCCTCGGATCGGAGGCGCTCGAGGACGGCTCGCTCGGCCACGCGGCCCAGGTAGGCCCCGCTGGGCACGTCTGGGCCGACGAGCCGCTGGCGCTCGAAGAACCCGCCCTCGCCGTCCTCCAGCCAGGTGGAGGAGAGGTCCGCCCGGAGCTCGTCGACGCAGCCGTCGCCCACCGTCTCGAGGACCTGGTCGAGCGAGAGGCTCGCCGCGATGGCTTCGCTCACCTTGTAGAGAGAGAGGGCCTCGCGCAGCCGCATGTTCTCGGCAGCCATGCGCTGTTTCTCGAGGCCCCGCTTGAGGACGTGGACGACCTCGTCGAGCTTGAAGGGCTTGAGCACGTAGTCGTAGGCGCCGCGCTTCATCGCGTCGATGGCCGTCTCGACGGTGCCGAAGCCGGTCATGATGACGGTGAGCGCGCTCGGCGCCGTCTTGCCGATTTCTTCCAGCAAGGCGATGCCGCCCATTCGCGGCATCTTGAGGTCGCTGATGACGAGATCGAACTCCTTCTGGGAGAGCTCCGATATCGCCGCGACGCCGTCTTCTGCCGTGCGGACCTCGTAGCCCTCCATCGACAGGAACTCCGCGAGCATGTCGCGGATCATCTTCTCGTCGTCGACCACGAGGATACGCGGTCGATCTTCCACACCTTGCCGCATTCGGAACGACAGGGTAGCCCACTTTTTCGCCCCGGTGCATGATCGGCCCGAAGAATTTGCTCCCCGATTCCTCCCCGCTCGGGGACGAAATGCCGGCCTCGGCGCGCCCGCCCGGGCGACCAGCCTCGCCGCCCTCGCGGCGGTGGGGGCGCGTGGGCTTGCTCGCGGTGTTTCTCTGCTCCTTTCCCGTGGCGGCGCAGGCGAAGCCGGCCGACGCGAAGAAGGGGCTCGCCCTCGCCAAGAGCGGGGACTGCGTGGCCGCGGTCCCCCTGCTCGAACGCGCGGAGGCCGACGGCCACAGGCCGGCGACTGCGGCCGCGCTCGCGCGTTGCCATGTCTCGCTGGGCGAGGTCTTTCTTGGCTGGGAGATCTTCGACGCCCTCGCTCGCGAGAAGCCAACGAGGGAGTGGACCGCCGACGACAGGGCGGCCAAAGCGTCGGCCTCCAAGCAGGCCGAGGAGCTCGACCGGCGCTTGCCCCGCCTCACCCTCCGGATCAAACCCCAGGACGCCGTGGTCGACGTCCTGGTGGCGGGCCGGCCGGTTGAGGATCTGTCGGAGCCGGTCAGGGCTCCGCCCGACGAGAAGATCGAGATCCGTGTCAGCGGAGAGGGCTTCGAGGAGTTCCGTCAATCGATCGTCCTGACGGAGGGCCAGAAGAAGACGATCTCGGTCGAGCTCCAGCGTGAAGCCGGCGACTCCGGGGGCGACGGTACGCCGAAGCCCGAAGGCCCCTCCAAGAAGCCGACGTCTCCCGCGCCCACGGGACCCAAGTATTGGATGGGCGCGCGCTTCCGCGGGCTGCTCGTGCCCACCTTCGTGATGAACATCGTCGCGGACGGCGGGACGACCACCTACTGGCCGGGCGGCGGGCTCACCTTCGGGGCACGCGTCGGCGACGTGGACCTCGTCACCTCCGTCTCGGTGACGAGCTACGCGCTCAGCACGACGCCGTTCAAGCCCCACGATACGCCGGACACCGAGTGGGAGCTGGTGGAGAGCGACCTCGTCGGGCTCGCGGCATCGCTCGACGTGCTCTACGTCATCCCGCTCGACCCCAAGGAGGAGGGGGCCATCAAGATCGGCGCAGGCTTCGGTCTCGGGTGGGCCTTCGCGGGAGATCTCTATCGCTGGCAGTCGTACCCGAAAGACGGCAAAGAGGGGGACCCGGCCACCTACCAGAAGTGTGCGGGCCCCAACAATCCGGCGGGCACGTTCCGCTACTGCAATCAGCTCGACAAAGACGCCGAGCGTTATGGCTCGGCCGACAAGACCTGGAGCGACGGGGGGGCGCGGCCCGTCGTCTATCCGTGGCTCGCGCTCCCGCTCATCGACTTCGCCTATCGTCCGATCGACGACCTGGGCCTCGATCTCGAGGTCGGCCTCACCCTGAACGGCTTCTTGACGGGCGTGGGAGCACGGTACGGGTTCTGACGCGAGCGGCGGTCACCCGACCGCGTCCGCGAAGCGTCGCGCGAGCTCGGTGGCCGCGCGCGCGTCCGGCAGACCGACGGCGGAGACGAGCGCGCGCGAGACCGGCCGCGCTGCGCTGTGGACCAGCAAGGCGAGCTCGTCGCGCCGGGCCTCGGCGACGCGGCGTTGCGCGGCCCGGCCGAGCCGCGGCTCGACCCAGGCGGCGACCGCGAACGAGAGGGCGGCGTGTCGCGTCTCGTCGCGGGCGATCGTGCGCATGGCCGCGCGGACGCGGCGGTCTCCAGCAAAGCGGGACTGCCAGGTGCCGACGAGCGCGCCGTACGCCTCCCGCACACAACCCTCGACGGCGTTCTCTTTCGCGATCGACTCCAGGTCGCGGGCCGGCGAAGCTTCGACGACGGGGCGGGGAACAGCGCCGCCGTACCGACGCGCGAGCGCGCCGACGACCGCGGCGTGTCGGATCTCGTCGGCTCGCGCGCGCCTCGCGGCGCGGAGGAGGCGAGTCGGCGCGCCGTGCTCGCGCAGCTCCGCTTCCAGGCGATCGAAGGCGAAGACGCTCGCGGCTTCGAGGCGGGCGACGTCGGCCAGGTGGGCCGCGACGACGTTGCGCCCGCGCGCCCGCGCCGGGACGAGCCCGACCGGGCGCCGTCCGATACACGAGCCCTCGTCGGAGCTCTCGACGGCGGACTCGAGCTCGGTGATCTCGCCGGTGCTCGCCACGTGGAGGCGATAAAGGGTGGTCTCCACCGGATCACAAGCCGACGTGATCCGCGACGCGAGAACCTCGTACCCGTCGTTCACCTCTTTCACGCCGCGCGCCTCCGCGTCGCAGGTCACCGTGTAGCCGGCGAGCTCCACCACGAAGACGGCGTCGATCGGCCCGTCCACAGGGACCACACGCGAGCGCGCGTCTTCCGGGGTCGTGAGGACGTCGACCGCGTCCCCCGCGTTCACGATGAGCGCGTATTCGGGGCAGAAGTCGACGCAGTCGCCGAGGCGAAAGCCCTCCTGCGGGGTGACCGCGTCGATGGCGGCGAGGCACGCCTGAAGGTCGGTAGCGGTCGCGCACGGATCGCCGGCCTTCTGCGCGTCGCCCTCCGGCCCGCCGTTGGACGCGACGGGGCGCAGCTCGAGGTAGTCGACGGGGACGGGCAAGACCAGCTGGTTCAGGAAGTCGATCCCGCCCTCCGCGGAGCAGGCGACCGGCTCGAAGCCGGTCGTGTCGATGGGCGTGGAGCCGTCCGAGTCGCAGCCCGAGACCCCGAGCGCCGTCGCAGACGCCGCCACGATCGAGGGCAGGAGCTGCGTCAGGCGACGAGAAGAAGGAAGACTCATGGTCCCTAGTGATATCCTGAGCGAGCTCCCTTGGCCACGCGTCCCCTCGTCACGCTCGTGCTCACCCTCTCGCTGGTCGGGACGACCACGCGGTCGGCGCGTGCCTACTGCTTCACGACGACGTGTGACGAGGTGCTGGCGTGCGACGGGGAGCCGCCTCCCGACGAGTGCAAGCCCCTCGGCTGGCGGGGCCGCTGCATGGGGTTCAGCATCCAGGAAGACGGCGGCGGCGGCCTCGACGCCGACACGGTCGAGTCGCTGACCGAGCTCGCCTTCGATGCCTGGCGCCTCGCCGACTGCGGCAACGGCAACCCCGGCTTCGTGGCGGTGAACCTGGGGCAGGTCGGTTGCGAGAAGAACCAGTACAACAAGGACGCCGGCAACGCGAACGTCGTCGTCGTCCGCGCGAAGAAGTGGCCGCACCCCGACACGGGCCACAACATCGCGCTCACCACCACGACCTACGACCCCGACACGGGGGCTCTGCTCGACGCCGACATCGAGCTGAACGCCGACAACTACGGTCTCACGGTCAGCGACGAGAGCGTGGACTACGATCTCCTGAGCGTGCTCACGCACGAGGTCGGTCACTTCCTCGGTATGGGGCACTCGGACCTCTCGGAGGCAACGATGTTCGCCGTCTACGAGGGTGGCACGACGGAGCTCCGCAGCCTCGACCCCGACGACGTGGCCGGCATCTGCTCCCTCTACCCGCCGGACGACGCGCCGAAGGAGACCTGCAACCCGCTGCCGAGACACGGCTTCTCGCCGTATTGCCGCGACGACCAGCCCGAAGGGAGCTGCTCGACCGCGGGCGCGCCGCCCTCGCATGCGCCGCACAGCGGCTGGATCGTCGCGGTCGCGTCTCTCCTGTGGGCGCGGCGCAGGCGGCGCCGCTCCCGCTAGCTCCGCAGGGTCACGCCGCGCCCGAGCTTCTTGGAGAGCACGCGCTCGAGCGCTGACCAGAGCTCGTCCCCCGATTTGCTGGCGGTCCAACGACCCGTCGAGAGGTCGGGGTCGAAGTGCCAGGCCTCGCGCTCGGCGGCCATCCAGATCTGCCGCGCGGCGCGGTGGCTGTTGATGATGTACTTCGCGCCGTCTGGCAGCTCGATCGAGAGGATCCCCATCTCGAGCTCGACCTCCGCATCGATCGCGGAGTCGTCGAGCGCGCGCCTCAACGCGTTCAGCTCCTTGTCGGCTGCCTTCTCGAACTCGGCCTCGGACACCGTCATGTGTCCTTCCTACACCAGGGAAGGAAAAGACGCGCCCCCCTCCGCTCGCGCGGAGGGGGGCTTTGGGGGAGACGACGGATTTCGGAGGTTACTTGGAAGGAAAGGAAGCGCTGTCGAGGCCGAGGCTCAGATGCCCTCGCCGTAATACGTGCAGGACTGGTCGACGCTTGGCAGCGTCACGATGGCGCTCGAGGTGGTGAGGTCGGAGAGCGGGCTCGCGATCACGGCGGCTTCCGAGACGCTGACCACGTGGTCCTCGATGAACACACCGCGGCGAACGCCGTAGCCGTAGTAGCAGTAGTCGTATTGGTTCGGCTGGAAGTACGGGGTGTGATCGATCCGGCCGAGCTCCGTGATGCCCTCCACGGGATCGACGCGGAAGATCGCCAGGCCGCTGTGCGGGCCCGCGCCGTAGCCCTCGACCGGGAAGGCGAGCTTGTCCTCGTAGAACGTGAGCGCCTTGTGGTTGTAGAGCGCCTCGGTCCAGGCCCAGTCGTTGTCGTCGGAGAGCGGGAGCTTGTGTGCGAGGGTCGGCTGCGTCGGGTTCGACACGTCGAAGATCTGCAGCGCGACGCCGCTGGTCCCGCCGTCCCAGTCGCCGTCGACGCCGATCGTGAAGAGGTGCGTGCCGTCCCCGAGCGGGTGCATGTACTCGCTGAAGCCCGGGATCTTGAGCGAGCCGACGACGACGGGCGAAGCCGGATCGGCGAGGTCGATGACGAACAGCGGATCGACCTGGCGGAACGTGACGACGTACGCGCGGTTGCCGACGTAGCGCGTGGAGTAGATCTGCTCGCCCGGCGCCAGGTTGCGGACCTCGCCGAGCGGCGTGAGCGTCCGGCCGTCGAAGGACAGCGTGAAGAGGTCGTTCGACGTGTCGCCCCAGCTGTCGTTCGACGCGATCTGCTCGGTGGTGGCGACGCGGACGACGCCGTTGTCCTCGTCGAGGCTGAACTGATCGTCGAGCGCGCCAGGGACCGTCGCCGACGCGCGGTACGCCGGGCGACCGTCGCCCTCGGTCAGCGCGAACACGTGGAGGTGCGTGCCCACGAGGCTCACCGGCTCGTCGCCGATGTCCCAGACGGGGCCGATCATGGCGTGTTGGCTCCACGACTGCTCGGCGAGCACGAGGTTGTCGTGGTTCTGGTAGATCGTGTGCGTCGCGCCGTAGACGATCGTGCCCACCGCGGGCCCGCCCAGGTTGTCCAGGTCGAGCGAGTGGATCTGCGTGACGCCGAACTCGGTCGTGCCCGAGGTCGGAACGTAGACGTCCTCGCAGGAGACGGTGGCATCCTCGAGGCCGGCTGCGCCGGCCGCGAATCGATCCGGGAGCAGATCGTCCAGCGTGGCCTCGTCGATCGCCACGATGTTGCGCGCCCTCAGCTCCTCGTAGGCGTCGACGAGGTCGTCCGAGTCCTCGTCGCCGTCCCAGGCGTAGAAGTCGGGGTAGAGCTGGAACACGTCGGTCGCGCCGCCCGAGACCACGGTCTGGATCTTCGTGCCGATCTTTCGCGCCGAGACGTAGCCGCCTTCGATGAAGTGCTCGGCGAGGACCTGCGGTGTGTCCATCGACGCGATGTCGATCACGGTGACCTTGGTGACCGGCTGCCAGTAGCAGTCGTAACAGGCGTCGCTCGCGCCCGCGCCCGCCCCGCCGCTCGGGCGCGATTTGCCGGCTTGCGCCAGCACCTGGCTCGAGTCGACGTACGAATAGACGACCGCCTTGGTGCCCTCGACGAACATCTCGATGGGCTGCCCTTCGATGCCGACCGAGCCGAGGGTCGACATCTCGGCGATGGGCCAGGAGCGGAGGACCGTCAGCGTGGCGCCGTGGAGCATGTAGATGTGCTCGCCGTCGGTCTTGACGATGTCGGCCTCGTCGACGCCCTCGACCTGGTTGTTGGTCTCCGAGTGGCTCGGGCCGCCGTTCGAGGCGCCGCCGGTGCCGCCGTCTTCCGCGGGCCCGCCGGTGCCGCTGCTGTCGCCCATGGCGACGTCGTCGCCCCAGCCGAAGCCGCGGTTTTCCTCGTAGTACCGGATGCTGGCGATCTGGAGGTCGATGAAGCGGTTCATGCGGACCTTGGCGTCCGTCTTGAGCAGCGTCTCGAGGTCGTTGCAGCTCTTGGCGCGCTGGAGCGAGGACGGCTGGACGCCGTCGAACGAAAACGCGACCTCGTCGTTGGAGCAGCCCGCGGCGAGGAGGGTGAGACCCGCAACTCCGAGAAGAGAAAGGAAGCGAGTGGGCTTGTAGCTCATGGTGCCGAGCCAAAGAGCAAACCCCGGACCACGTGTGTGACCCGGGGTTTTCCCCTCTGGGCCCCGCTTCCGAGGGGCGGGGCGGTGTCAGCTTGTGCCAGCTACGCCAGGCCGATCACTTCGGCTTGCCGAACACACCCACCTTCACCTCGCCGCTCTGGCTTCCGTCGAACCGAAGCTGGACCTTGAACATGCCGCCTTCGTTCGTGCACGTCGCGACCTGGCCTTTGCCTTCGGCCTGCGCCGACTTGTCCTTCAGGTTGCCGTTCTGATCGAAGAGGGCGATGGAGAACGAATCGGTTCCCGTCTGGGCGGCAGCGATGACCCAGTAGCACTTGTTCTTGTCGAACTGGATGTTGAAGTCCGTCTTCTTCGCCGTTGCGGTGCGGAAGGTCCCCTGCAGCTTGGCGCCGGGGGCAGTCGAGGTTGCCTCTTCCGTGATGGCCTTCTCCAGGTCGGCCGTCGCCGGTGACTTCCCGTCCCCACGCTTGGCGAACACGCCGAGCTTCACCGCGTCCGACGCGTCGTCGACCTTGATCTGCAGGTGGTACATGCCGGAGGCGGTCGCGCAGTAGCCGAACTGCGCCTTGTTGCCGTCGGCCTTGGTCTCACCGAGGCGCTTCTTCTGCTGGTCCCAGAGGTAGATGTAATAGTCGTCCACCTGCTTCTGCGCCGCGCCGATGAACCAGTAGCAGGTCCCTTTCTCGAGCTGCACGTAGAGGTCGGTCTTCTCGCCCTTGGACTCGTACAGGTTGACGAGCGTCGAGCCACTCGCGGCGGTCTCGGCGTCGGCCTGGATGATCGCGTCCAGGTCGAGCTTCTCTTCGGTCGCCACGGCCTCGTTGTTCGGCTTCTTGAACACGCCGATCGCGAAGTGCCCCGCGCCACGGCCCACCTTGCCCCGGAACTTGGCGACCTGCGTCTTCTCGGGGCAGTAGCGGGTCATCGCCTCTCGCCCCTTCTGCTTGTCGTCCGAGACCGGCCGCTTGCTGTCTTCCTTGTAGACCATGAGGTGGAAGACCTCGATCGTCGGATCGCCCGCAGCCACGAAGTAGTAACACTGGCCGGACTCCACCTCGACGCGGAAGTCCTCGAACTCGCCGTGGTCGACCGCGATCCCTCGGTACAACGCGCCGACCTGCTCGGAGCCTGGCGCAGCGGACTCGGCTTGCTGCTGGATCAGGGACTCCAGCTCGGGAGACGGAGTTGGCGAGACCGGCGGCGCCTCGCCACGGCACGCGGCGAGGAGGGAGAAAGCGAGCGCGGGAACGGCGAGGTTCTTCATGTCCGCGCGAGGTAGTTCAATGTAGGGCGGCCGGCAAGGGTGCCAATCGTGCTGTAACCCGTTGTTACCGGCGGCTCATTCGGGAGCTGCGGCGGCCTGCCCTTCGGTCACGTCGGGAGGGCAGAGCTTCGGCGGATCCTGGTCTGCCGGCGGCTCGAGGAAGGCGACCTCACAGGGGGAGAGATCGAAGAAGCGGAGCGAGACGCTCGGGTCGGTCAGCGAAGCCTCGCCGGCGAGGCGCTTCGTCGTCCGGGCGCCTTGCTGGGGATCCGAGATGACGAGCGTCTTGCTCGCGCGGATGTAGCGGTAGCTGACCGGTGCGAGCCCACGCTCGCTGGGCACGGTCACGACCACGCGAACGACCTTCTTGTCGGGATACTTCGAGAGCGCGCCGCCGAGGACCCGCTCGAGCTCGCTCCGCGTCCACTCGCCACGGTCGATCACCTCGCTCGTCTTGACGCTGAGCGAGAGGGTCGCGGGGTGGCCCTGGAGCCGGCCCGGGACGACGCCCATGTCGATCGACACCACGTCCGCGGTCTCGGTGACCTTGGGGTCGTGGTAGCGCTCTTTGACGAGCTCCTCGACCTTCGCGATGTTCTCGGGCTTCATGGTCTCGCGCTTGTAACGAATGGCTGCGGCGCGAATGACCGACTCGACGTGGACCTTCCGGGGCGGCATCTCCCCGCCGTAGAGCTCGTCGAGGCGAGGTTGGACGGCCCCGTCGACGAAAGCCGGATCGGTCAGGCAATACTCCGGGCGACCGGCGAAGCAGTGCTCCCCCTTCGTCAGCTCGGTCCGTGCGCGCTCCCACGCTTCGGCTGTCTCCTCCGGCGAGAGGTGGCGACGGCACGCGGGCGCGGCGAGCGCAGCCCCGACGAGGCCGAGCACGAGCAGGCGGCGGGATGAAAGATCAGCGGCGACGATTCTCGGGCGCAACACGACGTCTCCGTCCGGGCGAGACGCTAGCACCGCGCTCGCCCACGAGCACGACCTCGGCGCCCTTCCGATGCGAGAGCGCGTAGCTGACGGAACGCGAAAACCTCACCACGCTCCGGCCTTCCCCGCGCAACATCTGCTCGATTTGCTCGATCGAGGGGATCCCGTCGTCACGGTACGACACGGCGACGTAGCGGGCGCTCTTCGCGCGCGCCACGATCTCGCGCAGGGCTTCATGGAGCGCCGCTCCGCTCGAGAAAGGGGAGGGGCGCCTCGCGAACGGAAGGTGCTTGTAGCGTCGGTCGATCCGCTCTCCCCAGCGATCGTACTCCACGAGCCCTTCGAGGAAGTGGTAGCCGTCGAGGTAGTCGAAGGCTGCGCCGTCGCGGCGCACGTAGGGCGGGTCGAGGTAGACGAGGTCGGCCTCGAGCGGGCAGGCGAGCGCGTCGAGGCAGCTGACGGTGTTGTCCTGTCCGTTGTCGAAGACCGCCTCGTTGGCCTCCGCGAGCGCCTCGAGGAAGAGCCGCTCGAACGGGCTCTCCCAGGTCGCCTTGTTCCCGAAGCTCCGGGGGACGTCTCGGAGCCGGACGGCGAGGTTCGCCCGGTGAAAGAGGTTGAACGGGCGCTTCTTCAGGCATGCCTGGAAGAGCGCGTAAAACCCGAGCGCGCGCGCGTGCCGATCGGGCTCGGCCGCGACGTTCTGGGCGACGACGTCGATGAACCGGTCTTCCTCCGGGAGGAAGAAGCGCCCCCCGAACGTGCGCGCGACGAAGTCGTCGTAGCGCCGGCCTGCCAGCGGGACGAGGAGCTCTTCGGCCCGGGCCGGGTCGAGGCGCGTCGCCGCATTCTCGACGAGGGCCGTCCCCACCTCGGCGCACCAGCGGAGGCAGTCGTTGAAATGGACGCGCTTGCCCCAGCTCTTGAAGAGCCAGCTCACGGCGCCCGTGCCGCCGAACAGGTCGACCGCGCTCTCGAAGCACAAAGGACGCAGCGCTCGTTCGAAGAGATCGAACGAGCGCTGCTTGCTGCCTTGGTAGCGGGTGGAGACGAAACGCGCCGGCGGATCGAAGCCGGGCGCGCTCACGTCACTTCTTGACCATCTCGTGGCAGCCCGCGCAGCCGAAGCCCTGGCCCGTGGCCGGGTCGAAGGGCTGGGCGCCGATGAGCTGCGCCATCTGCGGGGTGACCTTCTGCATCATGAAGTCGAGGTCCTTCTGGTGCTTGGCCGCGTGCTTCTTGAAGCCGTCCTTCGGGTCGAGCTTGGGGAGCTTCGGGTTCGGCATCTTGAAGGTCGCCTTGTCGCCCTTGCCGGCGTCGCCGTGGCAGGTGACACACTCGAACTTCCCGAACTCCTTCGCGTCGAACTCGCCGAAGGTCTTCGCCATGGCGGGCATGACGTCCGTCGCCATGAACTTCTTCTTCTCGTCGGCGGTCATGTCCTTCCACGCCTTCTTGGCGGGCGGCGGCGGCGGGGTCTCCGCGGTCGGGGCGGCGCTTGCGCTCGCGGCGGGCTCCGACGTGGGCACGGCCGTGGCCGGCGGGTCGGGCATGTCGCTCGAGGGCGCCGCGGTTTCGACGGGTGGCTCGGTCGTCGGCTGGCCGCCACCACAGGCAGCCGCGACGGCGAGACTGATCGCAAGGACGCTCGAGGCGAGGTACGAAATCTTCATGGGTCTCTCCGGTCCAGCTCGGCTACCCGAGCGGCGCGGCACGGTAGGCGACCATGAATAGAAGTCAACACTTGTGTGCGCCAGCGCCCGCCTCGTCTCGTGAGGCCGCTTTGCTCCGTCTGTTTCGGCCGGCGCGCGCGTGCTACTAACAGGCGCAAGTTCGACCCCTTAGCTCAGCTGGATAGAGCAGAGCACTTCTAATGCTCCGGTCGCTGGTTCGAATCCAGCAGGGGTCGCCGGTCGCATGCAGTCGGCGTGCAGAAGAGGTGTGCACCTCTGCACCGAGGACGGGCCAGGCCTGCTCGAGCCCCGGGCTGGGCCCGACGCCCGGTCGCGCTTCCGCCCACGCTGTCGATCTGGAAAATTCCGGTACGAAAGGCGTCTCTTGCGGGTGGCCTGGCCACTTCTGTAAGGTGGCGTCATGCGCTGTCGTGGTGTTGGAGCCGCAGGCCTCTTCGCTCTCACAGCTTGCGTTGGCGACATCGGGGGAGAAGGCTCGGTCACGCTCGAGCCGCCTTCCGTCACGCAAGGCGACCCTTCGTGGGTCGGCATCCACCGGCTGAACCGAGCTGAGTACAACAATACCGTTCGTGATCTCCTGGGCACGTCCTTGCGCCCAGCCGACGAGTTCCCCGCGGACGACCACAGCTTCGGGTTCGACAACATCGCCGATGCCCTCAACCTCTCCCCGGTGCAGCTCGAGCTCTACGAGCGCGCCGCCGAGACGTTGACCGAGGAGGCGCTCGCCGCCGCCCAGGCGACGCTCTCCGAACGGCACGAGGCGGAGGACGTCGGCGGCACCGTCGGCCAGGTGAGCGGGTCGGCTTGGAACCTCTACTCGAACGGCGAGGTCAGCTACACGCAGACGTTCCCCTCGGCCGGCCAATACGTCGTCCGCGTGCGCGCCTGGCAGTCGGCCGCCGGCCCCGACGCTGCGCAGATGTCGATCTCGGTCGGGCCGACCGTGCTCGGGCCCTTCGACATCACCGGCACGGAGGCGAGCCCCACGCTGATCGAAGAGACCGTCACCGTCGCGGCCGGCGCACAGCCGGTGAGCGTCGCGTTCCTGAACGACTTCTACGACGACGCGACCATGGCGGACCGCAACCTCTTCGTGGACTACGTCGAGGTCGAGGGCGGCGGAGGCGCCGCGAGCCCGCTCCGCGATCTGATCGTGACGTGTGATCTGCAGGCGGAAGGCGAGCCGTGCCTCCGCCAGATCGTCGGCGACTTCGCCGAGCGCGCCTGGCGCAGGCCCCTCGCGGACGAAGAGGTCGACGGGTTGCTCGGCGTCGCGGCGCTGGCCACCCAGCAGGGCGACGGCACCGAGGAAGGACTGAAGCTCGCCATCCGAGCGACGCTGCTCTCGCCGCACTTTCTCTTCCGAGTCGAGATCGATCCCGACCCGGCCTCGGACGTCTCGCACGCGCTCTCGGAGTTCGAGCTCGCCTCGCGCCTCTCCTACTTCCTGTGGAGCAGCATGCCCGACCAGGAGCTCTTCGACCTCGCGCGCGCCGGCGCCCTCTCGGATCCGGCCACGCTCGAGGCGCAGGTCGATCGCATGCTCGCCGATCCGAAGAGCGCCGCGCTCGTCGAGAACTTCGCCGGGCAGTGGCTCTTCACCCGGGCGCTCCTCGATCACCAGACCAACTACCAGGCGTTCCCGGACTTCGACGACGGCCTCCGCGCCGCGATGAAGATCGAGTCCGACATGTTCTTCGAGGAGTTCATCAAGAGTGACGAGCACTCGCTCGCCGAGCTCCTCCAGGCCGACTTCACCTTCGTCAACGATCGGCTGGCCGAGCACTACGGCATGACCGCGCCGGGAGCCGACTTCGCGCGGGTGACCCTGTCCGACGGGCAGCGGGGCGGGCTGCTGAAGCAGGGCATGTGGCTCACCGTGACGAGCAACCCCGATCGCACCTCGCCCGTGAAGCGCGGGAAATGGGTGCTCGAGAACCTGCTCTGCTCGTCGCCGCCGCCGCCGCCCGCGGGCGTGGAGGGCTTCAAGCCGGAGGACGTCGAGG
Source organism: Myxococcales bacterium (assembly GCA_016794345.1). GTDB lineage: Bacteria > Myxococcota_A > Polyangia > Polyangiales > Polyangiaceae > Xiheicaenibacterium > Xiheicaenibacterium phototrophicum. Next base: position 53,354 of record JAEUKE010000043.1, on the reverse strand, counting down.
CGAAGACGCAGCGAGAGCTGCTCGCCCAGCACCGGTCGGACCCCGTCTGCGCGTCCTGCCACGAGACGATGGACAACATCGGCCTGGGCTTCGAGAACTACGACGGCGTGGGCGCGTTCCGCTCCCTGGACAAGGGCACGGCGATCGACCCGTCGGGGACGGTCGAAGGAACGCCCTTCGGCGGACCTGACGAGCTCGTCAGGATCATCGGAGCCGACCCACGGTTCGCCTCCTGCGCCGTGAAGAAGATGTTCACGTACGCGCTCGGGCGCGGCACGGTCCCCACCGACCAGGAGTACTTCGACGAGATCACCGACGATTTCGAGGCCGGTGGTCTGAAGCTCCGCCAGCTCGTCAAGCTCATCGTCCTGAGCGAGCCCTTCCGCTTCCGTCGCGGTCAGGGCGTCGAAGGAGGCCAGTGATGTTCACGCGACCGAACCGAAGGGGGATTGGCCGCCGGCTGTTCTTGGGTGGAGCGGGCGCTTCGCTCGGCTTGCCGCTCTTCGAGTCACTCCTCGGCAGCCAGGCCAAGGCCCAAGACGCGCAGCCGCGCCGCATCCTCGCGTATTACGTGCCCTGCGGCATCCACATGGCGGCCTGGCGGCCGTCGACCGAAGGCGCCAACTACGATCTGTCGCCCATCCTCACGCCGCTTGCCAACGTGAAGAGCAAGGTGAACGTCATCAGCGGGCTCGCGAACTTCCCGGCTCGGCCTGACGGGCCCGGCGACCATGCCTCGGGCACGGGCGCCTTCCTCACGGTCGCGCACCCTTACAAGACCGCCGGGGCGGACATCCAGAACGGCATCTCGATGGATCAGGTCGCGGCCAACCAGCTGAAGGACCTGACCCGGATCCCATCGATGCAGCTCGGGATCGACGGCGGCAACGGCGTGGGTGACTGCGACTCGGGCTACAGCTGCGCGTACGCCCGCAATATCTCCTGGTCCTCCGCGACGCAGCCGCTGCCCAAGGTCACGAGCCCGGGCGTCGTGTTCGATCAGCTCTTCCAGGGATTCGATCCGCAGACGACCGCCGAGGAGAAGGCGAAGCGCCTCGCGTACCGCAAGAGCATCCTCGACTACGTGCAGGACGACACGAAGAAGCTGCAAGGCAAGCTCGGGAGCGCCGATCGGGTGAAGCTCGATCAGTACCTGACGGCCGTGAACGAGCTGCAGGCGCAGATCGACAAGCTGGCGACGGGGCCTTCTTGCGATCCGATCGACAAGCCCGCGGATCCCGGCGACATCGTCGCGCACGCGAACATCATGAACGAGCTGATGGTGCTGGCGTTCCAGTGCGACGCCACCCGCGTCATCAGCTTCATGCTGGCGAACGCCGGCTCGAACCGCAGCTACGAGTTCCTCGGGGTCAGCGGCGGCCACCACGAGATCAGCCACCACCAGGACCTGCAGGACAACTTCGACAAGCTCGTCACCATCGACACGTGGGAGGTCCAGATGTTCGCCGACCTCCTCGAGAAGCTCGACGCGGTCACGGACATCGACGGAAACACGCTGCTCGACAACTCGCTCGCGTTCTTCTCCAGCGAGATCACGGACGGCAACGCCCACAACCACGACGACATGCCCATCCTGCTCGCGGGTCGAGGCGGCGGCGACATCGTGTCGGGGCGCCACATCGTCTTCTCGGGGGATCCGTCGGTCGCGAAGCTCTACCTCACCATGCTCCAGAACGTGGGCGTGATGGTGAACGACTTCGGCGACGCGTCCGGCGCGTTGTCTCTCTGACCCGACTTGCCCGAAATGACAGACGCCCCCGTTGCTCGAGCAGCGGGGGCGTTCTTTTGGACGGGTCAGCTCGCGCTCGAGACCTGCTCGCCGGTGCGGCCGAAGCGGCGCTGACGGCGAGAGAAAGCCGCGATGGCCTCGTCGAGGGTGGCCTCCGTGAAGTCCGGCCACAGCGTCTCGGTGAAGAAGAGCTCCGCGTAGGCGCACTCGAAGAGGAGGAAGTCGCTGAGACGTCGCTCGCCGCCGGTGCGGATGACGAGGTCGGGGTCGGGCAGGTCGCCGGTGGAGAGATAGCCGCGGATGCTGCGCTCGTTCACTTCCTCCGGGATGACCAGGCCCGCCCGCGCGCGGATGGCGATCTGGCGGATGGCGCTCACCATGTCCTGGCGGCCGCCGTAGGAGAGAGCGAGAGCGAGCTTCATGCGGGTGCCGCCGCGCGTGGCGGTGACGAGCGCCTCGGTCGCGCGTCGCGTCCGCGTCGGCAGATCGTCCAGATCGCCGATGACCCGAACCTCGATGCCGCGCCGCACGAGCTCCTCGAGCTCGTTCTCGGCGAACTCCGCGCAGAGCCGCATGAGGGTGTCGACCTCGCCCTTCGGCCGCTTCCAGTTGGCGGCGCTGAAGGCGTAGAGGGTGACAGTCTTCACGCCCCGCTCGTGGCAACCGTAGACCGCCGTCCGGACCGCCCCCGCGCCGTGCTCGTGGCCCGAGGTTCGGGGGAGCTTGCGGTTTTCGGCCCAACGGCCGTTGCCGTCGAGAATGATCGCGATGTGACCCGGGACCCGGGGGCTCTTCGACATGGGAGGCAGCCTAGTCCAACCGTTTTCAGCGACGGTGCATGAAGTGTGGAGCTTTCGTGGAGGATACGCTCGGAGTTTCTCCGCGGATCTGGCTGATGATTTTGTCAAAAAGGGTCGGACCGAGCCGCCAGGAACCTGCTTTCGTGGCCGGGAAGGGGGAAAAAACCGCCCGGATGGCGTACAGCGGGCCGCGACAAGTCCATAGGGAGGCCTCTGCCATGCGTCTAGCTTCGATCCTTGCCGGTTTCTCGCTCGCCATGCTCGCTGCCGCGGTCGGATGCGGCGGTGATCTCGCTCCGGGCGAATACGCCGCGTACCGAATCGCGTCGTCCGAGCCGACCCTCAGCGACGACTGCTTCGTCGACGACCCCACCTCGGAGCACAAGTCGAACTTCCGCAGCGGCTCCACGGTGCTCGTCTACAACGCGCCGGAGGCGGACGAAGACGAGTTCTACCTGGACGCCGGCGGCATCGTCCTGCCGGGCGAGCTGAACGACGACGGCACCTACGAGTTCACCGGTCAGGAGACCGACATCCAGGACGTGGGCGGCCAGCAGATCTACGACTCCGACCACGACGGGATCGAGGACATCAGCGACCCTCTGGTCGACTCGGACAACGACGGCCTCGACGACCAGAGCATGATCGACGACCCCGACGTCGACGTGGACATGGACGGTCAGGACGACCGCCTCCAGGACATGCTCGACCAGGACAACGACGGCCTCGACGACCGCATCACGTACCTCGCGAGCGACACGAAGATCACCGAGAAGAACACCTACTCGGTCGAGCTCCTGCCCGACGGCGACCGCGCGACGGGCACGTTCGTGGTCACGACGACGCGCACCTGCGACGGCAGCCAGTGCGCCGGCTATGACGACTTCAAGTGCAAGTCGACCACCAAGTTCGTCGGCGTGGCGATGGATCCCGAGAGCGTCTCGGTGCCCGTCGACAGCGACGACGCCGTGCCGAACCCCTGATGGGGCCGGGCTGTCCGGGCACCTTCAGGTGCTCGGCAGCTTCAGCTCGAAGCAGACCTCCGGCGGGCCATAGCTGACACAAGCCACGGAGCCACCATGGGCCTCGGCCACGGCGCGAACGATCGCCAGGCCGAGGCCCGTGCCGCCTTTGTCGGGCCGCGTGGTGACGAACCGCCGGAAGAGGCGCTTGCGTACGTGCTCGCTCACGGCGCCGCGGCTCACGACGCGCAGCGAGACCTCGCCGGCGCGCGCCGCGACCACGAGCTTGATGGGACCGCGTGCCTCGCCGTGGACGAGCGCGTTGTCGATCAGGTTCTCGAGCAGACGCGCGAGCCAGGCTCGGTCGCCCTTCACGGCGGCCGCGGTGCCGGAGATCTCGATCGGCGCGCCTCGCTCGCGAGCTCGATCCGCCACCTCCCGCGCGACGTCGGAGACGTCGACCACCGCGGCCCCCTCCACGCCACGCGCCTCGAGCCGCGCGAGGCCGAGCAGCTCGCCCAAGAGGACCTCGATACGCGACGTAGCCTCCCGGATGCGGGCCAGAAAGCGCGTCGCCTCCTCCGGCTCTTCGATGGCGCCGTCCGAGAGGACCTCAGCGCTGGCGCGGATCGCCGCGACGGGGTTCTTGAGCTCGTGGGAGAGATCGGCGGCGAACGCCTCGACGAACGGTCGACCCTCCAGCTCGCGCCGCATGGTGTCGATCGCGGAGGTGAGCCGCATCACCTCGCGGCCGTGCGCGGCCGGGGGCTTCGCCCGCAGCTCGCCCTCGCTCACGCGTTCGGCGAACTCGGTCAGGTTCTCGATGGGCTTGGCGATCGTCCGCCCGATCATCGCGGCCGCGATCGCGGCGGCGGCCCCGAGGACGACGCTGATGACGAGCACGGCCGGCGCCAGATCCGCCAAGACGCGCTGGATGACGATCGTCGGCTTGACCACGCGGACCTCGCCGACCACGCGCCCCTCGGCCGCGATCGGCACCGACACGCTGACGGTGCCGCGCTCGTCCGGCTCCGGGCCGGAGCCCACCGAGATGACCGTCGAGCCGTCCGGCCGGAGGATGGTCAGCGGCAGGGGCTCCTTCATGGCCGCCAGATCGCGCGCGACCTCCTCGAGCGTGCGCCCCTTGCCGCCCACCTCGCTGCCGACGAGCGCGGCGATGGCCTTCGCCTCCGATCGCGCGCTCTCCTCCGCCAGCAACGTCGCGCGCGCCTTGACCCGATCGATCACGAGCACGCCGAGGCCGAACGCAAACGCGCCGACGATCCCCGCGAGGGCGAGGAAGATCTGCATGCGGATCGACAGGCCCGCCGTCCGCGAGCGGAGCAGCCGCGACGCGATGAAGGCGACGAAGATGATGAGCGCGACGGACGACGCCGCGATGAATAACAGGCTCGTCATGAGCCTGGTTGATCGGTGACGCGGTAGCCCACGCCGCGAACCGTCTCGAGCAGGCTCGCGTCGCCGCCCGCGTCCGCCACCTTCCGCCGGAGCGCCTTGACGTGGGAGTCGATCGTTCGGTCCGTGATCGCGAAGCCGTCCCCCCAGACGCGATCGATGAGCTGGGCCCGGGTGAACACACGGCCCGGAGCGGAGAGCAGACACGCGAGCAGATCGAACTCGACGCGCGTCAGGTCGACCGGGCGGCCGTTGACCGTTGCCCGGCGCGACGGCTCGTCCACCGCGAGCGGCATAGCGGCCGCAACGCGCTCGCCTTGCTTCTCCTTCTCGGGGGCCGCGCGCCGCAGGACGGCTCGGACGCGCGCGACGACCTCGCGCGGGCTGAAGGGCTTGGTGACGTAGTCGTCCGCGCCCGTCTCGAGCGCCGCGACGCGGTCCGCCTCGTCGTCGCGGCTCGACAAGACGATGATCGCGGGCGGGCTCTTCACCCGGCGAGCGCGGCCGATGACCTCGAAGCCGCTCCCGTCGGGGAGCATCAGATCGAGCAGGACGATCTCCACGTCGTCGAGGCGGACCACGGCCTCTGCGAGCGTCGGTGCGTGGACGACGTCGTAACCGTCGCGCTTGAGCGCGTAGCCGAGCGACTCGGCGATGGCGGGCTCGTCTTCGACCACCAGGACGCGCGGCACGCTCACCTCCCCGGCCGCAGCGCGGCCGCCAGATCGTAGACGAGCCGGAAGAGCACGTCGTAGTGCTCGGGGCGCGGCCCGAGCCCGGCCTCGTGGACGACGAAGCCGTGTGGCCGCATCTCGAGGTGCCCCTGGAAGCCGCGACGGCGGAGGTAGTCACGGACGGGCTTCGGGAAGGCGGCGGCGGCCTCCGCCGGCGAAGCGGCGAAGGTCGTCACGTGCTCGTCCCACACCTTGTCGCCGAGCGTGACGGTCGGCGGGGGAGGGGCCTCGAGGAACGCGACCTTCGTGAGGAAGGGCTCTCCGACCCGCATGGCCGCGCGGCGCGTGAGCCAGGAAGCCGTCGTGAAGGCGACGAGGGTCCGATCCAGCGGCTCACAGGCTTCGCCCGCCGTCCAGGGCTCCGCGATCGTCACGTGCCCGCCCCACGGCGTCGTCTGGGTGCAGGCGTTGTACCAGAGCTCCGGCGAGACCATCGTGTCGTGAGGCTCCCACCGCCGGAAGAAGTCCTCCGCGGGCTTTGCCTCGTAGCCGAGCCGCCGTGACGCGGCGTACGCAGCGATGAGATCGGTTCCAGGTGGCAGCCACGCGGGAGCCATAGCGGTCGGCATCCTAGCTCGTTCGGCCGCCATCCGGGGGCGCCACGGTGTAACCTGGCCCGCTCCCATGTCCCGGGCCAACGAGCCGATCGCCTACGCCGTCATCCGAGAAGACCCCCGCCTCGAAGGCGACCTCATCCTCCGGCTCCGCGCCGAGCGCGTGCTCTGCGTCGCTTCGGGGGGATGCGTCGCGCTCTCGCTTTCGAGCCGATTTCCGAAGGTCGCGGTCACCGCCTTCGACACCAGCGCCGCGCAGCTCGCGCACATGCGGCGCAAGGCCGAGGCGGCGATGCGGCGCGACGCCGTGGCGCTCAACGTGGAGGACGCCGCGTCGACCGGCCTCAACCAGGCCGGCGAGCTCGAGAAGGTCTTCCGGATGCTGCGAGCGTTCTTCGAGGAGTTCATCGCGCCGCACGGCGAGCTCTTCGCCTTCTTCACCAGGCAGCGCTCGCTCCCCGAGCTCGACGGCATGGTGCGGACGTGGACGACCTCGCGTTACTGGAGGGCGGCCTTTCACGCGTGTTTCAGCGACGTCCTGCTTCGCACGACGCTCGGCTCGGCGCCCGCCGCGTTCGCCGATGTCGGCGTGCAGCCCGACTACTTCGCCCGCGCGTTCGCGCGCGCGTTCCGCCGCGACGCCGCGCCGGAGAACCCGTTTCTGCAGCACGTCTTCCTGGGCGGCTACCACAAGGACTGCGCACCGCACTACATCCGCAACCCGACGCCGTTCCGGGTCGAGATGGTGCACGGATCGATCGCCGACGTGCCGCGCCTCGAGCGCTTCGACGTCGTGTCGCTCTCCAACCTGATGGACATCGTGCCGGAGGCGGAGCTCGTCGCGACGGCGAAGCTCCTCAAGGAGCGGCTCCTGCCGGGGAGCGCCGTGCTCATGCGCCAGCTCAACTCCACGCGCCGCCTGAGGCCGTACTTCGAGCCCGAACTGGCGTTCGATGACGTCCTCGGCGGGCGGTACTTCCGCCGGGAGCGGAGTCACTTCTACAATCGCATCGAGGTGGGCTTCCGCCGCTGACGTTTGGCGCGACTGTTGCCTGGGCACCGCGTGACCTCACGCGCGGTGCAAGCCGCGCGTGAGATTTTCGCGCCGGTGTCCACACCTGAGATCTTTGGTCCTCACCGGTGAGACGCCGAGACCTCAAACCCGCTCCGTCGAAAACCATGAACATGCTTGCTTCGAAGCCCGAACGGGCGCTGCTCTGTTGCATCGGTCTGGGAGCCTTCCTCGCGCATTCCGTGCCTGCCCGCGCGCAAGAAGCGCAGACCGCCGCGGTCGACTTGCCCAAGTTTGCGCCCTCTGTCGCCGGGGACCGCTTTTTTGGCGTTCCTTCGCCCTATGCTGCGGGCGAAGCGACCTTCCACGCGATGGCGCTGCTCGACTACGCGCGTGAGCCGCTCGTCCTGGTCCGCGACGACGCCGACGGCGAGGAGAGCCTCGGCACCATCGTCCGCGACCAGATGTTCGTGCACGTGGGCATCGCGTTTTCGATCATCGATCGATTCAACATCAACGCGGACATGCCCTTCGCCGTTCTCTCGAGCGGGGACGCGACGAGCGCCGGCGGCTTCGATTTCTCGGAGCCTTCGGGCGCGGCGATCGGCGACCTGCGCCTCGGCGCGCGCGTCCGCCTGTTCGGCGAGTACCACGAGCCGTTCCAGCTCGGGGTCGGTGGTTACGTCTGGGTGCCGACCGGCGCGGACGACTCGTATGTCTCCGACGGCTCGGTTCGCGGCCAGCCGCAGCTCCTGATGGGCGGCCGCGCGGATCGCTTCATCTGGAGCTTCATGGCCGGACCGAGCTTCCGCGGCTCCACGAACCAGGGCCCGATCACGCTGGGCCACCGGATGGAGTGGGGCGCCGGCGTCGGCGCCCTCCTGCTCGAGGAGCGCTCGCTCCAGCTGGGGCTCGAGACCTCGGGCGGGCTCGACGTGGAGAGCCCGGACCAGCGCTCGACGAACGCCGAGGTGCTCGCTGGCGTGAAGTGGCGCCTCGCGCCCTGGGCTGACTTCCTCGAGCTCGGGCTCGCAGGCGGACCGGGCCTCACCTCCGGCATCGGAACGCCGGCCGGTCGCGTGGTCTTCCAGTTCGCGTACACGCCGGAGATCGAGGCGGCTCCCGAAGATCGCGACGGCGACAAGATCGTCGACAACATGGACGCGTGTCCGGACACGCCAGGCATCAAGACGGACGATCCGAAGACAAACGGCTGCCCGCCGCCGCCGAGCGACAAGGACAAGGACGGCATCCTCGACAAGGACGACGCTTGCCCCGAGGTCGCCGGCAAGCCCAACGCCGATCCGAAGCGGCACGGGTGCCCCGACCAGGACAGCGACGGCGACGGCATCCTGGATCCGGTCGACGCTTGCCCGACGGTGAAGGGAGTGCCGAGCAACGACCCCGCGAAGCATGGCTGCCCGATCGCCGACAAGGACGGCGACACGATCCCCGACGACGTGGACGCCTGCATCGACATCCCCGGCGTGAAGACGGAGGACCCCAAGACAAACGGGTGCCCGCCCGACACCGACGGCGACGGCATCCGCGACGACGTCGACGCGTGCCCGAAGGAGAAGGGCGTCGACGATCCCGATCCCAAGAAGCGCGGCTGCCCGAAGGTGATCCTCGGTGACAACGAGATCTTCATCCTCGAGCAGGTGCAGTTCGACACCGCGAAGTCGACGATCAAGAAGGAGAGCGACGCGCTCCTCGACTCGGTCGCCAAGGTCCTGGCCGACCACCCCGAGCTGCTCTTGCTCGAGGTGCAGGGCCACACCGACAACCGCGGCGGAAAAGCCATGAACACCAAGCTCTCCGACGATCGCGCGAAGGCCGTGAAGGCCGCCCTCGTGAAGCGCGGCATCGCCGCCGACCGTCTCACCGCGAAGGGCTACGGGCTCGACAAGCCCATCGCCGACAACGCAACGGAGGACGGGCGCGCGAAGAACCGCCGCGTCCAGTTCATCGTCCTCAAGAAGGCCGACAAGCCGAAGACGCAACCCTGAGGCAGGAGTCGACAATCATGCGAACCAGACATCGAGCCACGGCTGTCCTCTCCCTCCTCGCGTTCACCGGAGCGACCTCGCCCGGCTGGGCCGCCCCCACGCTTCGGGTGCAGGTCGATCAACGAGGCGACTTCCTCCTCGTCGGCAACACGCTCGGCCACGAGTGCAACAACGGCGTCGCTCCGGTGGTCGGGACCGTCGGGGCCTGCGGCAACCAGGGCCTTGCCGACACGGCCCCGGACATCCATTGGCGATCGGAGTCGCCTGGCGCCGGGCAGGCGGAGGCAAACACGGGAGTCGCTCCCGGGCAGGCGCGCTCGACCGCCGTCCTCTCGGTCCCGCCCGGCGCGACCGTCACGCACGCGTACCTCTACTGGGGCGCCAACAACGGCGCCAACAATGCTGACACAACCGTCACGCTCGACCGGCCCGGCGGCTTCTCCCAGGCGATCAACGGAACCTCCCTCGGCCTCAACGGGAGCAGCTACCACGTCGTGGCGGACGTCACGAACGTCATCCAGGCGCAGGGCAACGGCGCATACCGCGTCTCCGGCGTCAGCATGGCCGACTTCCGCAACAGCAACGACAGCGGGCACTACGGCGGCTGGTACCTCATCGTCCTCTACAACGACACGACGGCGCCGCTCCGAAACCTGGCCATCTACGACGGGTTCGACCAGGTCTCGAACGGGAACTCGCAGAGCGCGACCTTGAGCGGCTTCCTCGTGCCCAACGCGGGTTTCACCGGCAAGCTCGGAGTCGTCACCTTCGAGGGAGACTCGGGCATCAACGGGGACCAGTTCTTCTTCGACGGCGCGCAACTCTCCGATGCGACAAACCCTGCGAACAACTTCTTCAACGGGTCCCGTAGCAACCTCGGTGCTCCCGTGTCGGTCGTCGGGGACCTCCCTCAGCTCACGGGCGCCGCCGCGAGCATGAGCGGTATGGACCTCGACATCGTCGACGTGACCGCGCAACTCACTGCCGGGCAGACGAGCGCGCCCATCCAGGCGACGAGCACCGGAGACGTCTACTACCTCGCGGCGTTCGTCACCTCGGTGTCGACGTTCCTGCCGGACTTCTCCACCTCGACAAAGACGGTCACAGACGTGAACGGCGGCGACGTCTTGCCGGGCGACGTGCTCGAGTACACGATCACGGTCGTCAACACGGGCAACGACACCGCGATCGACGTCATCCTCGATGATCCGATCCCGGCTGGCACCACCTACGTGCCTGGCTCGCTCAGCATCGTGTCGGGCGCGAACGCCGGCGCGAAGACCGACGCGCTCGGGGACGACCAGGCGGAGTTCGACGGGACCTCCGTCGTCTTCCGCCTCGGCGCGGGCGCGACGGCGTTCGCCGGCGGCGACATGGCGATCAACGAGACGACGGTCCTCAAGTTCCAGGTCACGCTGAACAACGGCGCGACCGGGACCATCGTGAACCAGGCGGAGATCAGCGCCGCCGGTCTCCTCGGCGGCCCGCTCACGAACTGGGCCTCGGGCGGTCAGGCCGGCCCGGGCTCGCCGACGACGACCCCGATCGACGAGTGCTCGACGGACGCTCAATGTGCGGCACCCACGCCGGCGTGTGACACGACCGGCACGCCGAACGAGTGCGTCGAGTGCACGTCGGATATCCACTGCAGCGGCCTCACGCCGTCGTGTGACGTCGGCACCAACCTGTGCATCTGCGTGGCGAACGGCCCCGAGACCTGCAACGGCGACGACGACGACTGCGACGGCTCGATCGACGAGACCTTCAACATCGGCCAGGTCTGCACCGTGGGTGTCGGCGCGTGTCAGGCCACGGGGGCGCTGGTCTGCATGGGCCTCAACGCGGCGACGTGTGACGCCGTGCCGGGGAACCCGGCCGCGCTCGAGACGTGCAACGACGCGATCGACGCGGACTGCGACGGCGACCCGAACAACGGGTGCGACGATCCGGACGGGGACGGCATCCTCTCGAACGACGAGATCGCGATCGGCCTCGATCCGAACGACGCCGACAGCGACGACGACGGCGTCTCCGACGGTGACGAGCCCTCGGTGGCGGTCGACACCGACGGCGACGGCCTCATCAACGGCCTCGACGCGGACAGCGACGACGACGGCCTCTACGACGGGACGGAGCTCGGGCTCGACTGCGGGGGCGCAGGGACCGACGCGTCGGCCGGCCACTGCACGCCGGACGGCGATCAGGGCGCGACGACGACCAACCCGCTCGACGCCGATACGGATGACGGTGGTGTCATCGACGGCGTGGAGGACGAAGACCTCGACGGCGTGATCGACGCCGGCGAGACCGACCCGAACGACGGATCGGACGACGGCTCGCGGCCCGACACCGACGGCGACGGCCTGACGGACGACCTCGAGATCTCGATCGGCACCGATCCGAACGACGCCGACAGCGACGACGACGGCGCGCCGGACGGCGCGGAGGCGAACTTCGCGGACGACTCCGACGGCGATGGGCTCATCAACGCGCTCGACCCCGACAGCGACGACGACGGCCTCTTCGACGGGACGGAGCTGGGCCTCGGCTGCTCCAGCCCGGGCACCGACGCGGCGGCGGGGCACTGCACCGCGGACGCCGACGACGGCGCGACCACCACGAGCATGGTGGACCCGGACACGGACGACGGCGGCGTCAGCGACGGCAGCGAGGACTCGAACCTCGACGGCGCCATCGACGCCGGCGAGACCGATCCGAACGACCCGTCCGACGACGACCAGCAGCTCGACACCGACGGGGACGGGCTGACCGACGATCTCGAGCAGACCATCGGCACCGATCCGAACGACGCGGACAGCGACGACGACGGCGTGCCGGACGGCGCGGAGGCGAACTTCTCGGACGACACCGACAACGACGGCGACATCAACGCGCTCGATCCGGACAGCGACGGGGACGGCCTGTTCGACGGGACCGAGCTCGGGCTCGGCTGCGGCAACCCCGACACCGACACCTCGGCCGGGCAGTGCGTCGCCGACGGCGATGCCGGCGCGACAACGACGAGCATGGTGGACCCCGACACCGATGACGGCGGCGTCCCCGATGGCGTGGAGGATGCCGATCACGACGGTGTCATCGACGACGGCGAGACCGATCCCAACGATCCCGCGGACGACCTGACGGGTGAAGGCGGCGGCGGGGCTGGCGGCGCGGGCGCGGGTGGCGCGGGCACGGGCGGCGCAGGCACCGGCGGCGCGGGCACCGGCGGCGCCGGCGGCAGCGACGTGGAGTCGGGCGTCTACCCGGAGGGCGGTGGGCTCTTCTGCACCGCGACCTCGGCGGGTGCGGACGGCAGCCTCTGGCCGCTCGCCGGCCTCGGTGCGGCTGCGCTGCTCAGGCGGCGCCGGCGCGCTGCGCGCTGACGCGCGAGCCAGCAGGAGCACAGCTGCGGCGGTGAGGAGCCTTCGGGCGACTCGCCGCCGCAGCACTTTGTGGGCGCAGCGCTTGCTGGGTCGCCGCCATGGCGAACGCAGTGCCTCCGCGAAGCGGAAACAAGGGCGGTTCGATTCGCGACCTCGCGGCCGAGCCGCCTCGCCTCGCTCTCCGTCCTCCCACGCCGCGCGCTGCCGAGCCGGCGCGAACACCTCCACCTGCGCGCGTGCCGTCGCTCCTCGCGCCTCCCGCGCGCGTGCCGCGCCCACCTGGGCGAACGAGCCGCCGCCCGCCGTGCGTGTCCCGCCGCTCCTACCGGGGCTCGTCGCCGCTTCGGTTCCGGTCGGGCCGAGCCCGGAGTCCGCACAGGAGCCGTGTCGGTTGGGCACGAGCGCACCCGATCCCCGCGGCCTCGACTGGACGTCCGACGCGGCGCCGGCGGGTGAGGTGGTCCCGCGCGCGGAGCGGCGTGGGATCCTCCTCGTGGCGATCGCGACGGGGTTGCTCGCGGGTGTGATCGGGTTCGGTGCGCTCACGTCGACCGTGCACCGCTCGAGCGTCCTCACGAGCGGCGGCGTCGGGGAGCTGCCGCGGCTCGAGGTGGTGATGGCTGTCCGAGGCCCGCTGCCGGGCCAGACGCCGGGCCCGACGCGGGGCTCGACGGAGGCCCGCCCAGACCCGCGGCGTCGAGTCGGCCGCGGGCCCCGACCCATCGTTGAGGGCTGACGCCGCGCGCCCCTCGAAGGCGCGTCAGGTCCCGTCGAGGGTGACCAGCGCGACCGGCATGACGACCTTGTCGCGGCCCCGCTGGACGGTCACCTTCACGGTGTCGCCCGGCTTCTTGCCGTCGAGGATGTTGTAGAGCTCGTCGTAGTCGGGCACCGGCTTCTCATCGATGGCGACGATGACGTCGCCGATCGCGATCTCGTCTCCGCGCTGCTCGATCGCGCGCATCCCAGCCTTCGCCGCCGGTCCGTCGGCCTTGAGGCCGAGGATGACCACGCCGCGAATGCCGAGGCGTCGCTCGAGGCGGCTCGCCGGATCGATGTTGATGCCCATCCCGACCTGCTCGGCCTTCCCGGTTCGGATGATCTGCGGAACCACGCGCGCGACCGTGCTCGCCGGGACGGCGAACCCGATGCCGGCGGACTGTCCGCTTCGGGAGTAGATCATCGTGTTCATGCCGATGAGGCGGCCGCTCGAGTCGAGCAGCGGTCCGCCCGAGTTGCCGGGGTTGATGGCCGCGTCCGTCTGGATCATGTCGCGGATGGTCACGCCGCCCGCGCCGTCCACCTGACGCCCGAGCGCGCTGATGACGCCCGTCGTCAGCGTGTGGTCGAGCCCAAACGGGTTGCCGATCGCGACGGTCTTCTGTCCGACCTCGAGCGGCACCTTCGCGGGAGCGACGGCGATGGGGCGCAGCGCTTCCTTCGGCGCGTCGATCTTGATGACGGCGATGTCCTTGCGAGGCTCGACCCCGACCACCGTGGCCGGGTAGCTCTTCTGGTCCTGGAACCGGACGACGAGCGACTTGGCGCCGTCGACGACGTGGAAGTTCGTCACGATGTGGCCGGCGTCGTCCCAGACGAAGCCCGAGCCGGAGCCCGCGGGGACCTCCACGGTCGACCCGCTCCAGAAGTCGGTCATCACGCGCTTCTGCGTGACGAAGACGACGCTGGGCGCGACGGCGCGGAAGACGGCGATCGTGTTCTTCTCGTCCTCGATCTGCGCGCTCGGCGGGAGCGGCTGGACGGGCGGGCTCTCGGCGGGCCCCGCGGTGGTGGCGTCTCCCGGGAGAGACGCTGCGTCCGTGGTCCGCGTGGCGTCGTGCGTCGCCGGGGCGCCTCGGCATCCGGTTGCGAGGCTGAGCCCGAAGCCCAGGAGCGCCGCGGCTACAAGATCGCGACGAGTCGGGGCAGCATGTACCTGACCGCGCCGTCGCCTTTGATTCCACCTTCCGTGCGTCGTTGGCTGCACAGTCCCTCCGGGGTCGGCCGGGCGAAGAGCGGGATGAGCTTCGACGTGCACCCGGCCTTTTCGAGTTGATCGCCGTGGCGATCGAGATCGAACTCCAGGAGCCTCACGCCGGCGAGCTCCCGATCCAGATCGCCGCGCGTGAGCGCGTCGTGGAAGGCCTGACACGGCTCGCACCACGTAGCCCCGACGTAGACGACCAGCTTGAGCCCATCGCGTTCGGCCTTCTCTACCTCGGCCTGAATGAACCCGCGTCCGTCCGGAACATTCCCGGGGACGGGGACGAGCTCTGGCTTGCGGGCCGATTGGCCCGTCGCCTGCCCGGTCGGCCGCGGCTCCGGGGAGGCCCCGGTCGGTTCGGTGCACGCCCCGTTGAGGAACGCGAGCGCGGCCCAGGCCGCGAAGCGAAGGCGCGACGAAGGCACGTTCGCCTCAGAATCGGCCGCTGAAGGCGACGCCGCCGAAGCCCGGGCCTGCGAGCGGCGTGACCGTGGCCGCGGCGGGCTCCGTGGAGGGCGGCTGGTTGACCACCAGCTGCACCACCAGGCTCGCTACCAGGATCCCTCCGCCCGCGTAGAGCAGGCCCTGACCGACCATGCTCATCGTCTCGCCGGCCTCGCCGTCGTCGACGGCGGTCTGCGGGCAACCCGTGCGCGCGGCGGGATCGGCGCACTCGTCTGCCGCGCTCGACGCCTGCGTCAGCCCGACCCCCAGGAGGACGCCTCCTGCGATCGCGGCGGCTCCGCCGACTCCGACGCCGATCCACGGCACAATCCCGAGGGGCGGGCTCGCTTCCTCGTCCGGCTCGGCCGGGCCGCGCTTGGCCTGGCTCTCGGCGGCCTTCTTCGCCTCCGCGTCGGCCTTCCGCTTGCGCTCCTCCGCCTCGCGCTTCACGGCCTCCCGCAAGGCTTCGACCTTCTGTGTGAGATCGGCTGGGGCGTCGGCGGGAGCGCGCTCGAGGAGCAGCTCGTAGACCGCCAGGGCACCGGCCTTGTCGCCGTCGCGCTCGTAGGCCTGCCCGATGTTGATGAAGACCTTGGGGCGCGTGCAGTCGAAAGTGTACGCGTCGGTCCAGAGCCGCACGGCTTGGGCGTATTGGAACCGGTCGAAGGCTTCCATCGCCGCGCGGTGAGCGCCCGCCGCGGCGGTGACGTCGTCGTCCGTCGCCTTCTTGGTGCAGGCCGGATACCGCGCCTTCACCTGCGCGACCGGGTCTTCGTCGGCCAAGGCGGACGTCGCCGAGGCGGCGAGCGTTCCGGCCGCCATGATCATGATTCGGCACCAGCTGAAGGCCCTGTTCGGTCTCATCGTCGAACCCTTGCCGCGCATCCTACCAGGGTCTGGTAAATGTCGGCCGGGGCGATACGCTGCCAGCGTGATTCCTCCCGAGAAGAAGCAGATCCTGGTCGTCGACGACGAGGCAAACCTGCGGCGCGTGCTCTCGGCACAGCTGTCGCGGGACGGGTACGACGTCCACCTGGCGGAGGACGGGGAGGCCGGCCTCGCTTACCTGCGGGAGCACCACATCGACCTCGTCATCACCGACCTCCGCATGCCGAAGGTCGACGGGATGGAGCTCTTGCGGGCCGCGCTGCGCGACGACGCCTCGCGTCCCGTCGTGATGATGACCGCACACGGCACGGTGGAGACGGCCGTCGAGGCGCTCAAGACCGGCGCTTTCGACTACCTGACCAAGCCCTTCGACCAGGACGAGGTCCGGCTGGTGGTGAAGAAGGCGCTGCGCACGCGGGACCTCGCCAGCGCGGACGCCACCGATCAAGGGCACGCCGAGCCCGACGCGACGGGGGCCCGCTTCGGCATCATCGGGCAGAGCCAGCCGATCCTCGATCTCTACGGCGTGCTCGAGCGCGTGGCGGATACGCCGACGACCGTCCTCGTGACGGGTGAGAGCGGCACGGGCAAGGAGCTCGTCGCGCGCGCCTTGCACGAGAACTCGAGCCGGCGCGACGGCCCGTTCATCAAGGTGAACTGCGCCGCGATCCCGAAGGATCTCATGGAGGCGGAGCTCTTCGGGTACGAACGCGGCGCCTTCACCGGGGCGGTCGGCTCCAAGCCCGGGCGCTTCGAGCTCGCGACCGGAGGGACGCTTTTCCTCGACGAGATCGGGGAGCTGCCGACGGACATGCAAGTGAAGCTGCTGCGTGTCCTGCAGGAGAGCGAGTTCGAGCGTGTGGGCGGCATCAAGACGATCAAGGTCGACGTCCGGCTCGTCGCTGCGACGAACCGCGACCTCAAGAAGGAGATCTCCCTCGGGGCGTTCCGCGAGGATCTCTATTACCGGCTCAATGTCGTGCCGATCGCGCTCCCGGCGCTGCGCGAGCGGGCGAGCGACATCCCCGTTCTGATTTCGCATTTCGTCGCAAAGTTCAACACCCGCCTCAAGAAGAGCGTCGGCGGCATCGAAGACGCCGCGCGCGAGCGCCTCCTCGCCTATCCGTGGCCGGGCAACATCCGCGAGCTCGAGAACGTGATCGAGCGCGCGGTGCTCTTCGCGGATGGCTCGACGATCGGGCTCGGCGATCTCGCGGAGGAGGTGCGCGGCTCGGCCGGCGTGCCCCGCGCCTCGAGCCCGCCTGCGCTGGAGGCGGCCAAGCCCGAGGCTGGCGCCTCGATCGACGGCCTGAAGGAGCAGGTGAAGGCGGCGATGAGCAGGCTCGAGCGCGAGCTCATCGAGCGCGCGCTCAAGCAGACCCAGAACAACGTGACGCACGCGGCGCGCCTCCTCAAGATCTCGCGCAAGGGGCTGCAGCTCAAGATGAAGGAGCTCGGCCTGCGAGAGAGGGATGGCGACTGAGCTCCGTCCCGCGGTGATCGCGGGACTCGCGCTCGTCGCCCTCGCTTGCTCGGACAAGGGGAGCGCGCCGGACGCTGGCGAGGACGTCGCGCCTCCGTGGGGGACGAACGCCGCGGCGCCAGCGCCGCGTCCGGGCATGGTGTGGATCCCTGCGGGGAGGCTCGTCGCGGGGACCCCGAAGGACAAGGTCCCGCGGGTGCCCGACGCCGAGATGAGCGGGGAGCCGGTCGACATGACCGGCTTCTTCATCGATCGATACCCGTATCCGAACGAGCCCGGCGCGATCCCCACCAGCCACATGACCTGGGAGGAGGCGAGGGCCCTCTGCGAGAAGGACGACAAGCGCCTCTGCACGGAGCTCGAGCTGGAGCGCGCCTGCAAAGGACCCGACAACACGGCGTACCCGTACGGGAACGTCTACCGGGCGGACGCGTGTGGCGAGTCCGGTCGAGGCAAGGCGAGCCCCCTCGGGCTCAACGCCGGCTGCAAGAGCGCCTTTGGCGTGCAGGACACACACGGCACCGTCTGGACGTGGACGGCCAGCGAGTGGGGGCGAAAGACCGAGGGTTTGATCGCCACGCGAGGTGGCCGGGGGCCGAGCGGCGAGCTCGTCGGACGCTGCGCACACGGCGAGCCGGAGGACCCGACCGCGCGGCGCGACGACCTGGGCGTTCGATGTTGCGCGGGCCCGGTCAACCCGGCCACCGTCGTGCTCGACGTGGACCGCGGGCCGGCCCTGAAGCTCCTGACGAACGACGAGGTCACGATCCAGAAGCTGGAGGACCTCGCGAAGACGCTTCGGTCCCTCGAGGAGGGGCCGGCGCAGATCGGCCAGCCCGACGAAGCGGTCTCCGTCTACGACGCCGAGCGGGCGTGGGCCTGGCGGCCTGCCGGCAACGAGCGTCTCTTGCTCGGTGGCGGCTGCGCGCCGAAGAAGTCCGGAAAGTGGTGCGGTGTCATCGTGGCGCGGGAGGCGGCCGGGTCGGTCGTCCCGCTCTCGTTCGTGGCGACCGAGGAGTGGCAGCCGACCTTGAGCGAGACGGAGTCGGCGGAGGCCGTGTTCATCCACGGCGGCGATCGCAACGGCGCCTTCCGTAAGCGCGTCACCTACGAGTGGGGGCGGATCGGCGTCGGCGAGAAGCAGCGAAAGAAGAAGCGCAAAGGCAAGAAGCCTCGGTACGAGTGAGCCGCGTCAGGTACGCGCCCCGCCGCGCAGGACGAAGCCGTGATCGAGCGGGCCGTGCCCCGCGCCCAGGCCGGGCGCCGCCGAGATGGCGCCGACCACGTACTCGCGCGCGCGCCGGGCTGCTTCCTCGAGCGTGAGCCCCTGCGCCAGGCTGACGGCGAGCGCCGACGCGAGCGTGCAGCCCGTACCGTGTGTCGATCGCGTGTGCAACCGCGGACCGGAGAGGACGATCTCGGGGCCGTCGGCGCGGACGATCACGTCCACCACGCGGTCGCCCGCGAGGTGGCCGCCCTTCATGTAAGCCGCGCGCGCGCCCAGGGTGAGGAGCCGCTCCCCGGCGCGTCGAAGACCGGCCTCGTCCTCCACCGCCAGGCCCGTGAGCGCTTCCGCTTCGGGGGCGTTGGGGGTCACGACATCGGCGAGGGGGAGGAGCTCGCTCGAGACAGCGCCCTTCGCGCCGTCGTCGAGGAGCGGCGCTCCGCCCTTGGCGACCATGACAGGATCGACGACGAGCTTCGGCCTCGCGCTCAGCGAGCGGATGACCCGGGCGACGGTGGCCACCAGAGCGGCGTCGTGCAGCATCCCCGTCTTGATGGCGTCCGCGCCGATGTCGTCGAGGACCACCCTCATCTGTCGTTCGACGAACACCGGATCGGTCGGGACGACGCCGAAGACGCCGCGGGTGCTCTGGGCGGTCAGGGCCGTGATGGCCGTCATGGCGTACCCGCCCAGCGCGGTGATCGTCTTGATGTCGGCCTGGATGCCCGCCCCGCCTCCGGAGTCCGAGCCTGCGACGGAGAGAACTCGTGCCAGCATGATGAAGGGCGCCCATCTCAACAGGAAGCGGGCGGAAGGGAAAGGTCGAGGTATGCTGCCGCCGTGGTGACGAGGCCAAGCTGGCGAGCTTTGCGAGAGCTCGTGCTCCTCTCGGGGCGCCGGTTGGGCGGCACCGGGCTCGGCCGCCTCGGCCGCCTCGGGGCAGTGGGCCTCGCCGCGGCGTGTCTGAGCTGGATCGTCGCGCTCCGGGTGCAAGGTGGGGCGTCCGCGCCCATGCTCGCCGTTCCCGTCAAGGCGGCGCGCGCGGCCCTCTGGATCGCCGCGCTGCCGGTGGCCCTGGGCGCCGCTCACCAGCGTGGCCTCTCGGACCGCCGCGACGGGTTCGAGCTCTCGATGCTGGCGCGCGGCTTCTCCTCGCAGGACCTGCGGATCGCCCGGCTCGCGGCGGCCTTCGGTCGGATCCTTCGCGCCGCGCTCCTGCCCGTCGTGGTGGCTGCCTTGGCCTCCATCGCCTGCTCGCCGAGCCTCGCTTCGATCGGGGATCGGCTCCTCGTCTTGGTCGTCGTCGTCCTTCAGTCGCTCCTCGTCGGCCTCGTGCTCGCTCCCCTCGCCGTGGGCTGCGACGTCCTGGCGCCGAGCCGTGGGCGCACGCTCTGCATCGGCGTGTTGGCTGCCTCGTGGGCGCTCGCGGACGTCGCGTCCGACGCGGTGCTCTCGGTGACCGGCGCGCTGGGGGTGTCGCTGAGCGCTCTTCTGTCGATCGTCGGGCTGGGGAGGATCGGGTGAGCGAGCCACTGGTCGTCCTGGAGGATGTCGTCGCGCGAGATCGCGCCGGCGCGCGCGACAACCCGCGTGGCAGGCTCGCGGGGCTCGGTCTGCGTCTCGAGCGCGGGGTCGTGGCCGTCCTCGGGACGCCGGAGGATGGGGCCATCGCCCTCTTCGAGGTGCTGACCGGAGCGCGGCGCCCCGATCGCGGCAAGGTGCTGGTCCGCGGCGCGGACCCGGCGAGGAGCGCGGCGGTGCGCGCCTCCATCGGCGCCGTGGGGCTCGTGGCCGCACTGCCTCCGGCGCCGACGGTGGAAGGGGCCCTGGCCATCGCGCTCGGCGCCCGAGGCGGCGGGGACGGACGGGCGCTCCTCGCCGAGGCCGGCCTCGCAGCGCTCGCCGGCCGCGCGCCCTCCGATGTCCCGGTCTCGAGCCAGCGCGCGCTGGAGCTGTGCCTCGCGCTCGCGATCGATGCGCCGGCACTTGTCGTGGTGCACGAGCCCTTCTCCGACATGGCGGGCGATCATGACCATATTGTCAGGAGCATCCGGGCCGCGGGGGACCGCGCGCCCGTGGTCGTCATCACCAGCTCCCCGGCGGACGCCGAGCGCTTCGATCGCGTGCTCGTCCTCGTGCGCGGCGCGATCGTGCGCGAGTCCACCTCGCCGCACGCGGAGCTCGGCGCCCCGCTCGCCGCGAGCCTCGTCGCCTGGGTCGGGGAGGGCGCGCGAGATCTCGCGCGTGTGCTCTCGCTCCGGCCAGAGGTCGCCTCGCTCATCCTCTCGGCCGACGCGCCAGGCGGGCTCTCGGTGGTTCGTGTCGCGGGGACCGACCTGGACGCGCTCGCGCTCGCCTTCGCCGAGGCCAGCGCGGAGGTCGGCGCGGCGGTGGAGGTCCTGCGCGAGATCCCGCCAGTCTTGGGCGAGGTCACGGCGCTCTCGGAGTGGGAGCTGCGCGCCAGGCAGCTCACGGCGATGCACCTGGCGGCGGCCGACGCCCGGCTGCGCGCCGAGCTCGCGGCTCGGGAAGCGCACGAACGCGGCGCAGCGCTGGCTGCCCGCAGACCGGCCTGGGGCCCCGCGGCGCCGGCCGAGACGTCCCCTGGAGTCCTCGCGCCTGCCGCCGCGGCTCCGCCGCAGGGCGGGCCGCCCGCCGACGGCGGCGGAGGTGCGCGGTGAGCCCCGCCGCGGTCCTGGCGGGGCTTCGAATCGGCGCGGCGCGGCTCACACGCGGGCGCGCGCTCGCCGCCGCGCTCACGTCGATCGCGGTGACGATCGTCATCGCCGTGATCGAGCGCGGCTCGACGCCGGTCGGCGCCGCCGATCGAGCCCTCGCCACCGTCTTCCGCCTCGTGGTGCCGCTCTGCGCTGTCGCGCTGTCGGGCCAGTCGACCGGGCTCGTGAGCCTGCGCGACGCCGCCTGGCCGGCGAGCCGCTTTGGTCATCCGCGCGCGTCCGTCGGCCTCGGCCTCGCGCTCGCCGCGACGATCGCGACCGCCCTTCTCTCGCTCCTGACCGCGATCCTCGCGCTGCTCGCGACACGCATCGGCGCCGAAGCGGGGCGCGCCGCGCTCCCGCTCGCGCGCGATCTGATGACGACCTCGTGGATCGCCGTCCTCGCCGGTGCCGCGTACGCGGCCTGGGTCGGTCTCGGCGCGACCTGGGGGCGAAGGGGTGGCGGTCGCCTGGTCGTGCTCGCCGTGGACCTCGTGGCGGGCGGTCTGAGCGGGGCTGGCGCCGTCCTCCCGCGCGGGCTCACGCGGCACCTGCTCGGCGGCGAGGCTCCGCTCGAGCTGCCGCAGGCTGCGTCGTCAGCGATCCTCCTCGGCACCACGCTCGCCTGCCTCGGTCTCGTCACCTTGCGCACGCGAGATTGAGCCGCGCAAGAATTTCGCTGGGGTTGCGGAGCGAATCAGGGTGTAAGGTCGGCCGCGCCATGACCGCTCTTTCGTTCGATTCGACGACGTCGTCCGTCACCGTGGAGACGAAGGCCGTAGGGATGCTGGCGAAGCTCGCGCACGATCTCTCGATCGACGCGCGCGGCGTCACCGCGACCGCCGAGGAGTCGGGCGGAAGGATCTCGGTCGTCCTTCGCGCGACCGTCGCGGAGCTCAAGGTGCGCGGCGCGCGCAAAGGTGGGAGCATCGACGAGTCGGCGCTCAGCGCCTCGGACCGCGCTGAGATCGAGCGGAAGATCCAGAAGGAGGTGCTCACGGCGGCGGAGGTCGTGACCAGCCTCAGCTGTGATGCGTCCCTCGCCAAGGTCGCCGAAGACGGGCGGCGCACGGTGCCCGCGACGGGGAGCGTCGAGTTCGGCCGGGCGCGCGCGACGGTGAGCTCCTCCGTGACGCTCCAGGTATCGTCGGGCCGCGTGGTCGCCGAAGGCAAGGTGGTCCTCAACCTGCCGGCGCTGGGCATCTCGCCGCCCAAGGGCCCGCTCGGCGCGTTCAAGCTGAAAGACGACGTCGAGGTCGTCTTCCAGCTGGGCTTCCAGAAAGCCTGACGGTTCCGTCAGCGATCTCGGGCGCGCCCGCCCGTCACTCCTCGGCGTCGGCGCGCGGCGTCTCCACCTCGGGCGCGGCGCCGCCCCGCGAGCACGGGCCGTGCACCTGGTAGGGCTTCCCGCGCAGCCGCTGGGCGGCGGTGGAGCCTCGCCAAGCGAGGTAGGCCTTGTTGAAGCGCCAGGCGTTCTCGGGATCGAGGATGGGGTTCTTCACGTCGCTCGCCGCGACGAGGAGGAGCACCTGCTCGGCGACGCTCACAGGGCAACCCGCGAGCCGGATGGGGCTCTTGGTCCGCGAGGCCTCCGCGACCTTGGCGGTAACGGACGCCATCTTGACGAAGATGTCGTCGTGTTTCGCCTCGTGTGGGTCCTTCGTGCTCCGATCTCGGTAGAGGCTCTCGATCTTGATCAGCTTGCCGCCCACCTCGCCTTCGTAGCGCGCGCAGTCTCCGATGAAGACGACGCGTTCGTCGGGCTTCGCTGGGATCGGCCCCTCGTAGGCGCCGAAGACGACGTGGATGCGCTTGAGCTTGGCGTCGCAGCTCGCGTCGAACTGGCGAAGGATCTCGATGGCCTCCTCGATCGCGCCCGGGCACCCGCCCCAGCAATAGTCCGTGCGCTCCGGCTCCGGCGGCGGGCCGGCGTAGGCCGAGATGGCCGTTCCTTCGAAGTACTTCTCCACGCGTACGAGCCCGACCTCGAAGCCCTCCGCGCGGCGCCGCGCCTCGTCGAGCGTGACGTCGCCGAGCACGTCGATGGCGTCGAGATCCACGGGCCCGAAGCCGCGCTCGTGTGCCATGCGGATGTGATCGACGCTCCTGGGGTCGAGGCCGAGGATGCGACAGCAGACGGCGTCGGTCGCCACCTGGGAGTTGCCGAGGATGACGAGGTTCAGTCGCTTGGGCTTCGGCGTGAGCATCCGGCCCTCGCCCGCGATGATGGCGTCGATCGCCACGAGCTGCGGCTGCACGATGTACTGCAGATCCGCGATCTTCTCGTCGAGGCGGTGATCGTGGTCGATGAGCCTGTGCCGGTCGTCCTGGATGCCGATGTAGTTCTTCAGGCTGAAGGTGACCGTCGTCCAGGGGTGGGCCTTGAACTTCGGGCAGTTCACGAAGAAGTCCGCCCGGGCGACGGGCTCGGGGGTGAAGAGGTAGTCGCGCAGACGGCCGGGGTGGCTGAGCGGGATCTCGACCTGCGGCACCTCCTCGAAGTGGTAGTGCTTCACACGCGCGCGCTTGAACATCGGGTAGTAGTCGGCGCCTTCGAACGCGAGCCGCGTCGGGACGGTGATGCCACACCGCTCGCCGACGGCGAGCTCCTCCAGGTCGCCTGCGCGGTCCCGGAGCGCGCCGAGGACACCTTCGAGGAACTCGGCCCTCGTGAAGGCGTGCGGGAACTGGGGCTTGGAGGCGACGCAGTTCGGCTTCACCAGCGTCCGGCCGTGCGGCGAGAGCCCCAGCGTGTCGAGCCCCTCGCGGACGATGGCGCGGATCCGATCCGGGTCGTAGGCGTCGCAGTGCCGGATGATGACCTTGGGTCGCGCGGGGATCTTCACGTGCAGGAGCCTAGCAGACGCCGGAAACCCCGCCGAAGAACGCCGGGCCGCGCAAGCGGGGCAAATCCGTTGTAGGGTTCGGCCCGATGCACCGGCACCCGAACATCTCGCTCTGGCAGCGGGAAGAAGACGGCAGCTACAAATCGGAACAGGACGGCTGGACGCTGCATGTGTCCTGGCACCCCGAGACCAAAGAAGCCGACAAACGACGTGGCTTCTCCTGGGCTGCGGAGTCGAGCGACGGCAAGAAGCTCGAGGGCGAAGGCGTCCACGAGGAGATCGAGACCGCGATGTCGCTGGCGGAAGACGCCGCGAAACACGCCGGCTCGGCCTGAGGCGCGACGAGATGGCCGAGAAGTCTGCCGCTCCCAAGATCGAGGTCGTCGCCCTGAACCGGCGCGCGTCGTACGACTACGAGATCGGCGACCGCTACGAGGCGGGCATGGTCTTGATCGGCAGCGAGGTGAAGATGCTGCGTCAGGGCAAAGCGGACCTGACGGACGGCTGGGTGGGGTTCGAAAGGGGAGAGGCCTTCCTCCGTGGCGTGAACATCCCCGTCCTCCAGGGCTCGCCGTACTCACACGAGGCGAAGCGAGCGCGGAAGCTCCTCTTGCACGAGCGCGAGATCGAGGCCCTGAAGCGCGCTGTCGACCGCGACGGCATGACCATCACGGTGACGAAGCTCTACTTCAAAGACGGGCGCGCCAAGGTGGAGGTCGCGCTCGCACGCGGCAAGAAGAAGGCCGACAAGCGGCAGAGCGTGAAGGCGAAAGACGCCGACAGGGAAGCGCGGCAGGCCATGGCCCGCGGCCGTCGGGGTGACGCGTGAGCAAGGCCACCGAGCTCGCCTGGGAAGGCGGGGGAGAGGCGCGGGTCGTCGCGCTCAGCGGCGAGTCCATCGTGATCCGCTCCGCGCGCGCGCACGCGCCCGGCTCGCGCCCGAGCGGCGTGCTCGGCTCCGGCCGTGAGCTCCGGATCAAGACGCACCGCTCGAAGCGCGACGAGTCACCGGCCGACGGGATGCTGTTCACCGTCGAGGGCCGCGTCCTCGATCTGACGCGCGAGCTGCGAGAGGCGCTCGTGAGCGGGCTCGCCGGCGGCGCCGGCCAGGCCCCGGGCGACGCACAAGCCTGACGAAGTTGTCAGTCTGCGAGGGCGGCGGTCACCGCCATCGACCCGAGGGCGACGAGCAGCGCGACCGCGGTCCGGAGGGCGGCCCGCCGCGCGATCGCGTTCGCGAGGGCGGGGTCGCCCCGGACGATGAGCGAGATCGTCTCGGCCGACCGGTACGAGAAGCCGTTCTGGATCTGCTCGAGCACCTGCTTGCCCACGCCCAGATCGATCTGCGGCGCGTCCTGGCTCTCGAGCGCGTCGGCCTCGCGTGGCCGGAGCTCCGACGCCGTGGCCGCGACGCGTGAGGAGAAGCGAACGGCCGAGATCTCCTGCGCGAACGTGATGATCAGGCTGATCGTCGCGATGACCGCGATGGCGAGCGCGGGGGCGGGGTCTTCGTGTGCCATGCGCAGCAGGTACGGATTGCGACGAACCGCGAAGACCGTCCCGAGGGCCAAGGTCGCGGCCGGCAACGTCCAGACGGCCCGCCGCTCGATCTCGTGGATCACCGAGCCGGGGCGCGCCCGGTCCGCGCGCTTGGCGGCGCGCGCGGTCAGCGCGACACCTGGAATCGCTGCGAGCCCGCCCACGAGCCCGGTGAACGTGGCCTCCTCCAGGACGGACGTCGCCGAGCTGCCGAACGCGACCGTTGCCCCGAGGCCGATCCCGG
The DNA here is from genome assembly GCA_016794345.1 of Myxococcales bacterium. GTDB lineage: Bacteria > Myxococcota_A > Polyangia > Polyangiales > Polyangiaceae > Xiheicaenibacterium > Xiheicaenibacterium phototrophicum. The sequence goes on along the minus strand of JAEUKE010000043.1, from coordinate 27,364 downwards.
CTCCGACGAGCGGCAGCACCACCCCCAGGACGAGCGTTGTCCAGAGCCTCGAGCGGGCGACTCGCTCCCCCTGGAGGATCGCGCCCAGGAACGTCCCTCCGAGCGCGCCACCCGCCACGGCTGCCGCGCGGAGGAACACGTCACCGGGGTAGTAGCCGAGGCGTTGGAAGTCGCACACGAGCCACGCCGCGAGGCCGCACCAGACGGCCAGCACGGCGGGAAGGGAAGGTCCGACCCGCATGGAGGCAAAGACAAACGAGGCGGCTCGAGGTTCCGGAGTCAGCGCTCGCCCGAATATTGGGCGAGCGCATCGAGATCGTTCGCGGCCTGCCGCGCGGTCTCGGCGCTGATGGTCCGCGCGCGGACCAGGTCCGCCAAACATCGCTCGAGGGGGAGCATCCCGGCGCCGCGGCCCGCCTGCATCGCACTTCGCAACGTCCCTGTCTTCCCCTCGCGTATCGCGCTCGCGACGGCCGGGCTCGAGCGAAGCACCTCGACCGCGAGCGCGCGGCCGCCGCCCTCGCGGGGCAACAGGCGCTGGGCGATCACGGCGCGGACCGCGTCCGCGAGCTGGATCCGGATCTGCGTCTGCCGCGCGGGTGGCATCGCGTCGACGATGCGATCGACGGCGGTCGCGGCCGAGCGGGCGTGGAGCGTCGCGAGGACGAGGTGGCCCGTCTCGGCGGCGGTCAGGGCGAGCGAGATGCTCTCGGGGTCGCGCATCTCGCCGACGAGGATGACGTCGGGGTCCTCGCGGAGCGCGTCGCGCAGGCCCGTGTGGAAGTCGCCCACGTCGCGACCGATCTGCCGCTGGCGGACGAGGCTGCTCGGCCCGGGCTCGAAGACGTATTCGATCGGATCCTCGAGCGAGACGAGCACGATGGATCGGCGGCGCAGCGCCGCGCTCGCGAGCGCCGCGAGCGTCGTGCTCTTGCCGGCGCCCGTCACGCCCGTCGCGAGCACGAGACCGTTCGGGAGCATCGCGAGGTCGTCGAGCGGCACAGGGAAGCCGAGCTCGGAGAGCGCGCGCGGAGCGCGAGGCAAGAACCGGAGCGCGGCGGCGAGGCCCGACGCTGTCCGGAACACGTTGACGCGCGCGCGCCCGCCGCCCGCGACATCGAGCCCGATATCACAGGAAGCGCCCGCGGCGAGGCGCGCACGCGTCGAGTCGTTCAGGAGATCGCCGAGCAGCTCCTCGACGCGGAGCGGGAGCGCGTCGAGCAGCGAGCGGAGCGTGCCATCGACTCGAACCGTGGGCGGCTCGCCGTCGGCGACGTGAAGGTCGCTCGCGCCGAGGCCGGCGGCCTGCCCGAGCAGCCGGCTGAGGGCAGGCCCTGGCGCGCCCTGGGGCGGGCTCGTGATCGCGGCCGCCGGCGCGGGCACGGGCGCGGCGATCGGACCGGGCACGGAGGAGGCGATCGGCGCCGCCGACGGTGTGGGCGGGGCCGCAGCGGGCGAGGCCGCGGCGGGCGGAGCCGCTGTCCGCGAAGCGCGCCGGACGACCGCGTCGAACGCCTCGTCGCCGCCGGGCCGCTTGGTCACGATCACCGTCCAGGAGCCGATCTTCTCGGCCTGGTGGACGATCTCCACGCGACCGAGCTTCTCCAGCGTCCCGCGCCGGCTCACGTCCAGGATCTCCCCGAAGAGCTCCAGCAGCGTCGCCGTCGAGGTCGGCGGGATCGTCAGCTTCTTGGGCGTCGCGCCCGCGAACATCGAGGGATTCTTGTCGGAGCCCAGGCGGAGCTCGTCTGCACCTTGGGCGTCCACGATTCGCAACAAGCTGTCGAGCTGGGCCACGGGAGTCCGGCAGCATAGCCGACGAGCGTCTCCTCTCATTCCCATGTGAATGCGCAGCGCCCCGCGTGCTACACCGCCCCTCGCATGTTTCCCGTCGTCCTCAGGGGGGCACGGACCCACAACCTCAAGGGCGTCGACGTCGAGCTGCGGCCCGGCGAGATCGTGTGTGTGACGGGCGTGAGCGGCGCCGGGAAGTCGTCGCTCGCGATGGACACGCTCTACGCCGAGGGGCAGCGACGCTTCGTCGAGAGCTTCTCGCCGTACGCTCGGCAATTCCTCGAGCGTTTGGACCGCCCTCCGATGGACAAGCTCGAGCCGATTGCCGCCGGCATCGCGGTGGACCGGCGCGCGCCGATCAAGAGCTCGCGATCGACCGTCGCGACGATGGCCGATCTCGAGCCCTACCTCTCGGCCCTGTTCGCCCGCGAGGCGGTGCCGGTCTGTCCGACTTGCGGTGTGCTCGCCGAGCGGACCGACGCACACGCCGCGGCCTCGCGGCTGGTGGAGTCGAGCGCGGGCGCGCGCGCGGTGGTCACGTACCCGGTCCGCGTCGACGGCACGGAGGCCTTCCTGGACGCACGCGAGAGCCTGCTGAAAGACGGCTATCGCCGCGTGTTGGTCGCCGGCCAAGCGCGCGATCTGGACGAGCTCGCGCCGAGCACGTTGCTCGAGGGCGGGCGCGGCACGCTCGAGGTCGTCGTCGACAGGCTGCGGATCGGCCCCAAGGAGCGGACGCGCCTCGGCTCCGCGCTCGAACAAGCGTGGGCGCGAACGCAGGGCCTCGCGCGCGTTCATCTCGAGGGCCAGGAAGAGCCCGCGCTCGTCGCCACGGGGCTCGTCTGTCCGTCTTGCGCGCGATCGTTCGCGCCGCCTTCGCCAGGGATGTTCTCCTATCAATCGCCGGTCGGTGCTTGCCCCGCGTGTCGCGGCTTCGGCCGCACGATCGGCATCGACTTCGGGAAGGTCATCCCCGACGAGAGGCTCAGCCTCGATCGCGGCGCCATCCGCCCGTGGGGCGGCAAATCGAGCCAGGTCGAGCGCAGGCTGCTCAAGAAATATTGCCAGAAACACGACATCCCGATGGATCGCCCGTGGGGTGAGCTCGACGCCGACCAAAAAAAGGGCGTGCTCGAAGGCGACGGCACCTGGTCCGGCGGGCGGTACCCCGGCGTGCGCAAGTGGTTCGAGTGGCTCGAGACGCGCACCTACAAGATGCACGTGCGCGTCCTGCTCTCGCGCTACCGCGCCTACGAGATCTGCGGCGACTGCGACGGCAAGCGGCTCTCCAAGGCCTCGCTCGCGTACCGCGTGGCCGGGCTGGATCTCGGCGCGTGGCACGCGCTCGAGGTCGGCGTGGCGCTCGCCAAGCTCGACGCGCTCACCACCACGCCGGGACAAGGACGGGTCGCGCAAGCGGAGCTCGCTTCGCGTCTGCGTTACCTCGATCGCGTGGGGCTCGGCTACCTGACGCTCGATCGCCAGGCCCGCACCCTCTCTGGCGGGGAGGCGCAGCGCGTGAGCCTGACAGCAGCGTTAGGTACCGCGCTGACCGGCGCCCTCTTCGTCCTCGACGAGCCGACCGTCGGCCTGCACCCGAGCGACGTCGCGCCGCTGCTCGAAGCCGCGCGAGAGCTCGCCGATCGCGGGAACGTGGTGCTCGTGGTCGAGCACGATCCCCAGGTCATCGCCGCGGCCGACCGCATCCTTGAGCTCGGCCCCGGCGCGGGCCGCGAGGGCGGCCACGTTCAGTTCGACGGGACGCCGAGCGAAGCCGTGAAGCGCCGCGAGCTCGCGACGGCACGCGCCCTCTCGCCGCCGGGCGGCGCCCTCGGGACGGGTAGCGCGGGGAGCGGCAAGCAGATCCTCGTGCGCGGCGCGCGTGGCCACAACCTCCGCGGGATGGATGTCGCCTTCCCGCTCGGCAAGGTCGTCACCGTCACGGGGCCCAGCGGGTCCGGCAAGAGCTCGCTCGTGTCCGACATCCTCTACCGGGCCGCGGCGTGCCACCTCGGGATGGCCGGGGACGTGGAGCGGCCCATCGAGCACGATCGGGTCGAGGGACTCGCGTTCCTCGCCGACGTGTCGCTGGTCGACCAGGCCCCGCTCGGGCGCACCTCGCGCGGCAACGCGGCCACCTACAGCGGCGCCTGGAACCGCATCCGCGCGATCCTCGCGGCCGAGCCGGAGGCGACCCGACGTCGCCTCGGTCCGGGCTCGTTTTCGTTCAACGTGGCAGGAGGGCGCTGCGAGGCTTGCGCCGGCGAGGGCTCCGAGACGATCGAGATGCAGTTCTTGGCGGACGTCGTCCTGGTTTGCCCGACGTGCCGCGGCGCGCGCTTCAAGCCGGAGGTCCTCGAGGTGCGCCACCGGGACAAATCGGTCGGCGACATCCTCGGCATGACGGTGGCCGAGGCGCTCGTGTTCTTCGCGCGAGAGCCGATGATCGTTCGCGCCCTCGGGCCGCTCTCCAAGCTGGGCCTCGGCTACCTCACGCTGGGCCAGCCCCTCTCCACGCTCTCGGGCGGCGAGGCGCAGCGCCTGAAGCTCGCGCGCGCGCTCGCGGAGACCAAGCGGGCCAAGCTGTTCGTCCTCGACGAGCCGAGCGCGGGCCTACACGAAGACGAGGTCTCCCTGGTCTCGGACGCGCTCGAGGCGCTCGTGGCTGGCGGAGCCAGCGTCGTCGTCGTGGAGCACGATCTGTCGCTCATCGCCCGGTCGGACTGGGTGATCGAGCTCGGTCCGGGCGGCGGCGCGGCGGGCGGCGGCATCGTCGCCTGCGGGACGCCGGCCGAGCTGGCCCGCCGAGAGACGCGTACGGGCGTCGCGCTCGCCGCTCGTGCGCGCGGGGCGAAGACCTTCGAGCGGTCGCGCAAGCGCGCCGGCCACCACGAGAAAAATGACGGTATCGTCGTGCTGGGCGCGCGCGAGCACAACCTGAAGGAGGTGAGCGTGACCATCCCGCGCGGGCAGGTGGTCGTGGTCACCGGCCCGAGCGGGAGCGGCAAGAGCACCCTCGCGTTCGACGTGGTGTTCGCCGAGGGGCAGCGGCGCTTTCTGGAGACGCTGACGCCCTACGCGCGGCAGTTCCTGCCGTCTTTGCCCAGACCCAACGTCGACCGGGTCGTGGGCGTACCGCCGGCCATCGCGCTCGAGCAACGAACGGCCCGAGCCGGCTCCACCTCCACCGTCGCCACGGTGACCGAGATCGCGCAGTACCTGAGGCTCCTCTACGCGAAGGTCGGCGACGCGCACTGCCCGCGCTGCGACACGCCGGTCCTGGCGAGCTCGCCCGACGAGGTCCTCGCGCGGATCCACGCCGTTCGCGGCGAGCAGCTGCTCCTCGCGCCGGCCGTCGTCGCGCGGAAGGGGACCTACCTCGACGTGTTCACCGCGGCGAGCCGGGCTGGCATCGCCCGAGCCATCGTGGACGGCGAGCCCGCGAGCACGGACGCGCCGCCGCGCCTGAAGAAGACGGTCGAGCACTCCATCGACCTCGTCGTGTTCGAGGGCTCGGTCGAAGAGCTGCCTCGCGAGGTGCTCGACCGCGCGCTCTCCTGGGGCAAGGGCTCGGTGAAGCTCCGGCGCGCGAGCGGTCGCGGGCGAGCCACGGAGGACGTCCTCTTCTCCACCCTGCGCGCGTGCCCGAGCTGTGGGGAGAGCGTGCCCGAGCTCGATCCGCGCTTCTTCTCGTTCGCCACGAAACAAGGGCAATGTGAGGTGTGTGAAGGCTCCGGGCTCGCGAACCCGGAAGACGCAGAGGCGGATCCGAAGGCCGCGGTCGCGCTCGACCCGTGTGGGGCTTGCGGCGGCTCGCGCCTCTCCGCGCTTCCGCGCGCGCAGCGCCTGGCGGGCTTGCGCTATCACGAGGCCACGCGCATGAGCATCGCCGACGCGTACGCCTGGTCGAAGCGGCTGGCGTTCACCGGCAACCGCGCGCGCATTGCCGAGGCTCCGCAGAAGGAGCTCGTGCGGCGGCTCGCGTTCGTGGAGGACGTCGGCCTCGGCTACCTCGCGCTCGATCGACTGGCCTCGACGCTTTCGGGCGGCGAGATGCAGCGCCTGCGTCTCGCGGCGCAGCTCGGGAGCGGGCTCACCGGCGCGCTCTACGTGCTCGACGAGCCGACGATCGGCCTGCATCCGCGCGACACGGGCCGCCTCATCAAGAACCTGCGTGGCCTTGTCGACATGGGTAGCACCGTGCTCCTCGTCGAGCACGACGCCGACACGATCCGTTCCGCCGATTACCTCATCGATCTCGGGCCCAGCGGCGGTCGGGGCGGCGGCCGGATCATCGCGTCCGGACCGCCCGAGGTGGTGCTCGCCGATCCGGGCTCGCCCACGGGCCGCGCGCTCGCCGCCGAACGCGAGACGGCGTCGGTGCGCGCGGCGCTCGGCCCCTCCGACGAGGCGATCACGTTGCTCGGGCCGCGCGCCCACAACTTGAAGGTCGACCGCGTCGACATCCCGGTCGGTCGACTCACCGTGGTGGCGGGCGTCAGCGGGTCGGGAAAGAGCACGCTCGTCACGCGCGTCTTGTTCCCGGCCGTTCGACGCGCGCTGGGCCTCGAGGCGCCGGTGCCCGGCGCACACACGCGGCTCACCGTCCCCAAGTCGTTGGCGCGCGCTCTCTCGGTCGATCAGTCGCCCATCGGCCGGACGCCGCGCAGCGTCCCCGCGACCTTCCTCGGCATCTTCGACGAGATTCGGCGTCTCTTCGCCGTGATGCCGGAAGCGAAGATGCGCGGCTACACGCCGGCGCGTTTCTCCTTCAACACCGGGGCCGGTGGGCGCTGCCAGGCCTGCGACGGGCAGGGGGTCGTCTCGCACGAGATGTCGTTTTTGCCCGACGTGACCACGCCGTGCGAGGCCTGTGAGGGCAAGCGCTACGAGCCGTCGACCCTCGACGTGAGCTACCTCGGGCTCTCCATCGGCGATGTCCTCGACCTCTCCGCCGAGGAAGCGCTGGCGCTCTTCAAGGCGCACCCTCGCATCATCGCGCCGCTCGAGATCATGGTCGGGCTCGGCGTCGGCTACCTGAAGCTCGGCCAGGGCTCCCACACGCTCTCGGGAGGCGAGGCGCAGCGACTGAAGCTCGCGGCGGAGCTCGCGACGGGCGCGCGAACGAAGCCCACGCTGTACGTCCTGGACGAGCCGACGACGGGGCTGCACTGGGCGGACGTCGCCAAGTTGATCGCCGTCTTCGATCAGCTCGTGCGCCGAGGCGACACCGTGGTCGTCATCGAGCATCACCCGGGTGTCATCGCGGCGGCGGACTGGGTGATCGAGCTCGGCCCCGAAGGCGGTGAAGCAGGCGGCCGACTCGTTGCAGAAGGGACACCCCAGTCGCTCGCGAAGAAGGCGACCGCGACCGGGCTCGTCCTGCGCGACCTGATGGCGCCGCGAGGTCGACCGGCCGCGCGGCGCGCGGCGCGGCCGAGCTGACGCGCCCGACTGACCGGTCTGCGCCCAGCTCAGTCAGGGCCGCTTCAGCTTCGGGCGCTTGATGAGCGGGGGCTTGCTCGTCGACGGCGTGGTTGGCGTCGTCGACGGCGTGGGGCGGGGCAGCTTCAGCTGGCCCGGCCGCAAGATGACCTGCGGTCCCGTCGTGGTGGGCGTCGGGGTCGGCGTGGTCGAGGTCGGGTGTGGCGTCGGCGTGGACGCGGTGGGGGCAGGCGTGGTGTTTGTGGGCGCGGGCTTGGGGGTCGTGCTCGTCGGCGCAGGCTTGGGTGTCGTGCTCGTCGGCGCGGGCTTGGGCGCGGTCGCGGACGGCGCGGCCGACGCTTCGGCGGAGGGCTCGGCGGAGGGCTCGGCGGAGGGCTCTTCCGTCGGCTCCGGCTCGGCGGTCGGGGCTGGCGCCGCGGGCGCTGCAGCAGCGCTGGCGGTCGCAGCCGCCTTCTTCTTCTTCTTCGGCACGTCCACGCTGGCTTCGGGCTCGGCGTCGGCCGCGGCGCGCTGCCGGTACACGACGAAGCCGATCGCACCGGTCACCGCCACCGTGATGGCGAGGATGCCCACCAGCATGGGCACGCGTGACTTTCGCGCGAGCGGCTTCGGGGCCGCCACCGCGCCGAAGGCCATCGGCGAAGCAGCCGTCGGCGAAGCAGCCGTCGGCGAAGGAGCGAGCGGAGCCGCGGTCGCGGTCACGCCCACGTGTCCGGCCTCCGGGCCGAGCACGATCGGGCCGCGCTCGGTGACCGGCGCGGGCTCGGACACGCCGTTGCTCGGCGAGCCGAGCGGCGGCAGTCCGTTCATGTTCGTCGCGCCGAACGGGTTGACCGCCTCGGGCTCGGGGAACGCTGGGATGAGCGGCTCACCGTGCAGCGTCATCCCGGGCCCGAACGCTTGGGGCGTCGGACCTTCGGGGGTCGTCGCCGACGGCCAGCCGGGCGGCGGCCCGCCGGTCGGAGCGCCGGCTTCCGATTCTCGGCCCGATTGAGACATTGGCCTCAGTCTACCTCAACGGCCGAGGAGCTTCTTGATCTTCAGGTCGACGCGCGAGCTCGGCTGCTTCGGCGCTTCGGGCGCTTTTTTCGTCGTCACCGCGGGACGATGCAGCGTGGGGAGCTTGCTCGCTTGCCGGCCGGGCCGCTCGAGCTTCGGCCGTTCGGTCGACGTCGCCGGCGGCTCGGCCTTCGTCGGAGCAGGCGGCTCCACCGCACCCGTCGTGGGGATGGGCTCGAGCTTGGGCTGCCCCGGGTTCTGCTGCTTCGGCTGCGGGGACTGCTGACCACCGGGCAGGCCGGGGATGTTCCACTCCGGCGGGAGCGTCGGGAACGTGGTCGGCACGCCCGGGATCGAGCTCGGGATCACCCAAGGGCTGGGGCCAGGCTTCGTCGTCGAGCTCGGCTTCGGGCCGGGGCCGGGCTTTGTCGACGCCGTCTTGTCGGGCGTCGGCGAGGGCGTCGGGGAAGGCGTCGGCTGAGCCTGGGGCTGCTGGGGATCGGGCTCGACCGGATCGGGCTCCGCTTGTGTCGAGGCCTGTTTGGGTGAGGGCAGGGGAACCGTCTTCGTGCTCTTGCCCTTGCCGCCGTCGTCGGAGTCGCGGCCGAGCTGATCCACCGCGTAGACCGCGCCTGTGACGAGCGCTGCGACCGCGCCGCCGAGGAGCAGGATCGAGCCGAGGCCGAGGCCCTTCTTCTTCTTGCGCGCCGCTGCGTTGACCGGCGGCGCAGACACCGCGTGGGCCTGCGCTCCCAACGAGCCAGGCGTCACCGCAGCAGGGACGTAGGCGGCGGTCGCGGGCATCGGCCCGAGCGCGCCGACGTCCGTGCCGCCAGGTCGGTGCTGGTCGAGCGGCTGGTAGCCCTCGGTGGCGCCGGGATGGAACGGCGCGCCTTCCACGGTCGAGTCGAACTCCCCCGGCTTGTCCCCGGCCGCTGCCCGCAGCCGCGCGCTGATCGACGCGTACTCCGCCGCCCTCTCGTCGGTGATCGGGGGCGAGCTCCCGCGGAAGGGCTCGGAGACTCGCTCCGTCGCGCCGCCGTCGACGCCGGGCGTTGCAACGCCCACGGCGGACGAGGCGACGACCGCGCCCGCGGCGGCAGGCGGCGGCGTGGAGGTGACCGCGCGGCTCTGTCCTTGCGAGAACGGCGCCATGGCGGAGCGCATCTCGAGCACGCTGCCGAAGCGCGCCTTGGGGTCTGCAGCCATCGCGCGGTGCACGGCGTCGACGAGGCCTTGCGGGACGTGAGGCGCCAGATCCGAGAGCCGCGCGACGTTCCCGCTCAGGTATTGCGCGGCGATCTGGTGGGCTTCCTCGCCGCCCACCGGCCGGCGCCCGGCGAACATCTCGAAGAACATGACGCCGCACGAGAAGATGTCGGCGCGCGCGTCGACCTGGTCGGCCGAAAAGACCTGCTCGGGCGCCATGTACTCCGGCGTCCCCATGATGACGCCCGGACGGGTGAGGCCCTTGTAGAGCTCGCCGTTGATCTTCAGCTTGGCGATGCCGAAGTCGAGCAGCTTCACGATCGACTCGCCGCGTTTGCCCGAGACGATCATCACGTTGTCGGGCTTGAGGTCCCGGTGAACGACGCCCTCCTCGTGCGCCGCCTCCAGCCCGTCGAGGATCTGCATCGCGTAGCTGATGGCGTCCTCGAACGAGAGGCGCTTTCCCGCCCGGTACAGATCCTCGTAGAGCGCCTGGAGGCTCTTGCCGCTCAGGAACTCCATCACCATGAACGGCAGGCCCTCCGCCGTTTGTTCGACATCCGTCACCCGGACGACGTGTTGGCTCTGGATCTTGGCCGAGACGCGGGCCTCCTGGAGGAAGCGCTGGACGAGGCCTTGGCGCCGCGCCAGTTCCGGGTGGAGGAACTTCAGGGCGACCGAGCTGCCGAGCACCTCGTGTTTCGCCTCGAATACGCTGCCCATTCCGCCGTCTCCGAGGAGCCGTACGAGCCGGTACTTGTTGTTGACGAGCTGTCCGACCTGAGGGCGCATGGTCTTCGAAGGGGCGCGAGTCGTGTGCCAGGGGTGGCCGCCCGGGTCGGCCGACGCGTTGGAGGCGATCTCGAGTCTCACAGACCTATAGACGTCCGTGAGCGAAAAAAACCGGAACCGGGTTGGCAGAATCGTGCGCGGAGCGACCCGCGGACGCAAGGTCCCGGGTCGGCCGGCAGTCTCTCAAACATCGGGGCGCCACGCCACAGACCTGCGAGGGCCCGTGGCGCCGACGCCTCCGCCTCAGTTCGGCACGTCCGCCGCACAGAACCCGTTGATGCACGCCGCCGTCGGGTCGCAACAGTCCGCCGCGGTGTCGCACGCGTCCCCGAGCTGCGAGCAGCCCCCGCTGTCGTCCGAGCACTTGAACGTGCCGTCATTCGGGTCCTGGATGCAATAACCGTCACAACATTCGTAGCCGGCCGAGCACTCCTCGCCGACCTGCTTGCAGGGGCTCAGCGCCCACTCTCCGCGCATGTTCTGGTTCCCGAGCTCTTGCCCGGGCAGCCAGAAGGCCGGATGGCTCGGATCGACGCCATCCTGCGGGTTCGCGTCGATGGCCGTGACCCACAGCTGCTTGCGGCGCGTGTTCACGTTCGTGTCGGTGAGCACGTTGCCGTACTGGCGCTCGGAGACGATGACGAGCCAGATGTAGCCGCCCGCGGCGACCGGATTGAACGTGGGCTCGTAGTTCGCCGAGTCCTGATCGTCGCTCAGGTAGCCCTTGCCGTTTGCGTTGTTGAGCTCGATCTGGACCGAGCCGTCCTGGTTCGTCAGCCAGATCTCGGACTGGGCGCCGCGCGACCGAGCCTGCGTCGAGCGCTCGAACGCGATCCAGGCCGAGTCGGGGCTGAAGGTCGGGAACGTGACCGTCGGCCGTGCGGCGTCGTTCGTGGCGATGAGGCCCGTGTTCGAGAAGCTCGGCGGGCTCACGCTGATGTCCGCGATCCACAGCGTGGAGTCGGTGAAGTCGAGGCCGTTGCCATTCGTGCGTACCGCGAAGGCGAGCTTGTTGCCGTCCTTCGACCAGGCCGGGTGCGCCGGCGCCCCGCCGGGTGAGAGCGTCGCGAGGACCGCGTTGTTGTCCTTCGTGCTCAGCTTGAGCGCGCCGTCCGAGCCAAACCCGCCGTCGATCCAGTGACCCCAGACGACGTGGGAGCCGTCCGGTGAGATGGCCTGGAAGCCGGAGGAGTTGTCGGTCGCGTAGACCGAGGCGCCGTCGGCGGTGTTGAAGGTGCCCCACGGGCTGTAGCCGCCGTGGAACGAGGCGACGAGCGTGCTGCCGTCGGCCGAGACGCTGTGACACGCGACGCACGTGACCCCCGGCGGTTTCTGCAGGAAGGCCTCGGGCGCCGACGCGCCGGGCTTCAGCCGGACGACGTTGCCCTGGTTGACCTCCCAGTAATAGATCGTGCCTGCCAGGTTGCCGGGCGCGATCTTCCAGGTCTGGCTCACGGCCTGGTACGCGGTCGTGCCGTCGTACCGCTGGACCTCGACCGCGACGTCGCCTTCGGACGAGTCGCTGAGCTTCTTCCAGATGTCGTCGGGCAACGTAGGGAACGCGTATCGCGAAGGCGGCGGGACGGTGCCCCAGCCCGTGAACTCGAACGTCGGCGACGCGACATGAACCCGGTAGATGTCCGCAGCGCCGCCGCCGTTCCACTGCACGAGCGGTCCGAGCAGGCCGCGAGGGAAGACGGTCTTGTCATATGGATAGACGAGCGCCATCGCAGGATCCGCGGTGGTCGCCGTGCCGAAGAGGTCCTTGATGTCCTGCGGCACCATCTCCGGATCGCTCTCGTAAGCGAGCTTCACCGTGACCTGCGCGTTCGCCGCGTAGCCCAGGTGTGTCGCTTGCAGCGAGCCGACACCGCCCAGGAAGCCCGTCGCGCTCACGTCGCCCTGGCCGGCCACCTGCGCGATGTCCGGGCGGTTGAACGTCCACTCCACGCTGATCTCGCTCTTCGAGCCGTCGCCGTAGAGACCGTAGGCCTTGAAGTCGGTGGCCGCCGGGATGACGCCGTTGTCGACGACGATGGTGGCCGTCGGCGGATCGATCTCGATGCCGACGATCTGCCCGTCGGTGAAGCTGCCGGTGCTGCCGCCCTGGTTGCCACCGCCCGACGTCGGGTTGGTCGTCGACGTCGATTGCGAGCCGCCGGTGCCGGTCGTGCCGTCGTCGCTGCACGACACCGCGAGAGATGCAGCCGTCCCGACCGCGAGGAGCAAAAGGAAGGACCGAGTCTCGAGCGCCATGAGCAGCCTCCTGGCGCAAATCGTACGAGCCGAGCAGTTTTGTTCGAAGGGTAAAATTCCAAGGTCAGCGAAATTTGGCGGAGGAGGTAGGAGCCGAAGATGGGCCTTTTCTTATCCATCCGCTGCCCCCAAGCTGCGCCCATGATCCCGCCGACCGTCGTCGACGCCGCCATCGCTCGAGCCCTGGAAGAGGATCTCGCGGGCGGCGATCTCACCTCCGAAGCGTGTGTGGAGCCCGACCGTCGCGCCAGCGCCGTCGCGCTCGCCAAGAGCTGGCTCGTCGTGTGCGGCGGCGCCGTCTTCGCGCGCGCCTTCGCGCTCGTCGATCCGACCGTCTCGTTCGAGTCGCTCGCGCGCGACGGTGAGGTCGCCGATGGCAAGCGGCCCATCTGGCGGGTCGAAGGCCGCGCGCGCAGCCTCCTCGCCGCGGAGCGGACGGCGCTCAACTTCGTCCAGCGGATGAGCGGCACCGCGACCCTGGCGCGTCGCTGTGTGGACGCCGTGCCTCCGAGCAGCCGCACCCGCATCACCGACACACGCAAGACGACGCCCGGGCTGCGGGCGTTCGAGCGGTACGCGGTGAAGGTCGGCGGCGCGCACAACCACCGCGATCAGCTCGGGAGCGCCGTCCTCATCAAGGACAACCACATCGTCGCGGCCGGCGGCATCACCGTCGCGATCGAGCGCGCGCGGCGCGCGGCGCCGCACACCACGCGCGTCGAGGTCGAGGTGGCCAGCCTCGACGGCCTCGAGGAGGCGCTCGCCGCCGGCGCCGACATCGTCATGCTCGACAACTTCTCCGACGAAGGCACGCGCGCGGCCGTGGAGCGCGTCCGTCGTCAATCCCCCGCACCGCTCGTCGAGGCCTCGGGGGGCATCACGCTCGAGCGCATCACGCTCCTCGCGGAGATGGGCGTCGACGTCATCAGCGTCGGCGCGCTCACGCACTCGGCGCCTTCGGCGGACATCTCGCTCGAGCTCTCGATCGACTCGTGAGCTTCACCGAGACCGCCATCCGCGCCGCGCTCGGGCTTCGGACGGGAGCCCCGTGGACGGCGCCGATCGAGGTGCGCGCCGAGACGGGGTCGACGAGCGACGACGCCAAGGCGCTCGCGCGAGAGGGCGCCGCGGAAGGCGCCATCGTCGTCGCCGACGCCCAGACGAAGGGGAGGGGACGCTCGGGCGCGAGCTGGCATTCGCCGCCCGGCGAAAACGTCTACCTCTCGTTCGTGGTCCGGCCCGCGCTGTCGCCCGCGGCCGTGGCGCCTCTCACGTTGGTCGTCGGGCTCGTCGTGCGCGACGTCGTCGCCACGCGCATCGGCGCGCCGGTGCGCGTCAAGTGGCCCAATGACATCTTCGTCAGCGACAGGAAGCTCGCCGGCATCCTCGTCGAGGGGCAAGTCCGGGGCGATGCGCTCGCGTCCGTCGTCGTGGGCATCGGCCTCAACGTGAAGACAACCGTGTTCCCGCCCCCGCTCGACGCCATCGCCACGTCGCTCGCCAGGGAAGGGGCGCCCGACCTCGACCGCGCCTCCCTCGTCGCGGAGATCGTGGTCGGCGTGATGCAGGCCACCGATCGGTTCGCGCGCGAGGGGCTCGCGGTCTTCGCCGATCGCATCGCGGAGCACGACGCGCTCCGCGGGCGGGAGATCGCCGTCGGCGGCGTCCGGTGTGTCGCGCGAGGGATCGACGCCGTCGGCCGCCTGCTCGTGGAGCACACGGACGGCTCCACCGAGGCGGTGGTCTCGGGGCACGTCGAGCTAGCCGAACGCCGCTGAGCCCGGGCATCCCGGATCACTTCGCCGGCGAGCCGCGCACGCCCGCGGCCCGCTCGAGACCTGTCGTATCGGCACACATAAAAAGTGACTTGTCACTTTTTATGTCTCGTGGGATGACTGGATCACGAGGTGCCGGCATGTCCCTCCTGATCCTGTTCGCCATTCCTTTTTTCATCGCGACGCTGCTCGGAGAGGCGTGGCTCCGCCGTCGCCGCAACATGGGCTTCGACGTCAGGGACGGCTGGACGAGCGTCGGCCTCGGCGTCGGCAACTTGCTCATCAACCTCGCCATCCAGGGCGTGCAGCTCGGCATCTCGACGTTCCTCTTCGAGTACCGAGTCGTCGATCTGGGAACCGGCCCGCTCGCCTGGGCCCTGCTCATCCTGGCGGACGACTTCGTCTTCTATTGGGCGCACCGCGTCTCACACGAGTGCCGCTTCTTCTGGGCCACCCACGAGGCGCACCACTCGAGCGAGCAATACACGCTCACCACAGCGGTCCGGCAGCCGTGGACGCACCTGCCGGTCCTCATCTTCTGGATGCCCCTGCCGCTGCTCGGGTTCCGGCCGGAGATGATCCTCGTCGCCCACACGATCAGCCTCATCTACCAGTACTGGATCCACACCGAGCTCGTCGGTCGCGTCGGCCCGCTGGAGTGGGTGCTCAACACGCCCTCCCACCACCGCGTGCACCACGGCTCGAACGCCCGTTACATCGACAAGAACCACGGCGGCATCTTCATCATCTGGGACCGCTTGTTCGGCACCTTCCAGGTGGAGGACGAGCCCGTCGTCTACGGCCTCACCAAGCCGCTCGCGCGCCGCGATATCTTCACCGTCGCCTTCAACGAGTGGATCGCGATCGCGCGCGACCTCACGCGCGCTCGTGGCCTCTCCCAGGCCGCGCACCTCGTCTTCGGCCACCCTGCGCGCCTCGCACGCGAGCGTGAGGCGGCCGCAGCGCCGCCGACAAATCGGGCCATTTCGCTGGACGAGCGCTTGCCGTCACCTTAACGCTCGGGGCGTGGCCGCGCCTCGCACTGTCCGCCGCACGCAGTCCGAACGCCGAGCATCGACGCAGGCCGCCCTCCTCGACGCCACCCTGCAGACCCTGCGCGAGCTCGGCTACACGAAGACGACGACGACGGAGATCGTGGCGCGCGCCGGCGTCTCGCAGGGCGCGTTGTTCCGCTACTACCCGACGAAGGAGGCCTTGCTCTCCGCGGCGGCAACCGCGCTCTGCGCCTCGCTCTTTCCTCGCTTTCGCGCCGCCATGCGCGCGAACAAGAAGGGTGCCGATCCGGTCGAGCAAGGGATCCGCGGGCTCTGGCGCGTCTTCAAGACGGACGAGGTGCGCGTGCTGCACGAGCTCTACGCGGCCGCGCCCTACGAGCCGGCGCTGAAAGAGGCCCTCCTCCCGGTGCTCGTCGCACACCGCGATCACACGCTCGAGGTGGCGAAGGAGCTCTTCCCGGGGCTCGCCGCCTCGCCGATGTTCGAGGCGGCCGCGGAGCTGGTGCTCGCCGCGATGACGGGCGCCGCGCTCATGTCGCTCGGGGACCCGGACAAGAGGCGCGAGGAGGCGTTCCTCGATTCGCTCGTCGGCTCCACTCGCGTCGCGCTCGCGCTCGCGTCGGGCTGACGCCCTGCTAGCTCGCGCGCGCGGCGTCGCGCTTCTTGTGCCAGCTCCGTGACCCCTTGCCCTTCAAGCAGGAGGCGAAGAGGCAATCGCGCAGCGCGAGCTCCTCGTAAGTCGCGCTCGCGTGTGTCGCGTGGCCGAACAGGAAGGCGGCCGTCGCGTCGACCAGCTCGCCGCGGGTGACCTTCTTCGCGCCGGTCTCCCGGAGCACGTCGACGCCGCGCGACTCGAGGCGGCTCGCGAGCTCCGCGCCCAGCTCGCGTGGCCTGCCTCCCACCGAATAGGAGACGAGCTTGTGATGGTCCGGATCGTCCGTGACGAACCGCACGAAGGACTCGACCTCGCCGTAGAGCGAGTCGAAGAGGTAGATCTCGCGGACGTCGACCCCGCCCTGCTCGCTGCAGGCCGCGGCGGCGCGGTATCCACCCGAGTGCGCCGAGAGCACCACGCGCCCGGTCTGCTTTGCGGCGCGGAGGGCGGGGACCTGTCTTCGGACCTCGCCGAGGAGCCTCGCCAGGCCGCCCTTCAGCATGAGCTTACCGAAGTCGCCGTCGGCCGCGCGCACCGGCCCCTGCGGCACGACGAGCACGGCGTTCTGCCGGCTCGCCTCGAGCTGCTCGCGGAGCTTGTGCGCGGCGATCGCCGCCTTGGCGGTCGTCATGTGCCCGTGGAAGTGGACGACGAAGTCGACCTTCTTCGACTCCGGAACGGAGAAGAAGGAGGGCACGTGCACGAGCACGGTGCTGTCCGTATATTTGCCGTTCGGCGCCGGGTAGGGGGCGCTCTTCGGCTTCAGCTCGTGCGTGGCGCCTACCGATGCGTCCGCCGAGGCCGCGAGGAGGCCGAGCGCGCCGGCGACGCCCAGGCCGAGGAAGCTCCGCCTTCGCATCGTCCTCGCACTAGCAAGCCGCGCGCTCCTGGGCCAAGCTCGTCGCCGTGCCCAAGGAGGACACCCTCGTCGTCCACGAGATCTACCGGAGCATCCAGGGCGAATCGACGTTCGCTGGGGTGCCCTGCACCTTCGTGCGCCTGACCGGCTGCAACCTCCGCTGCCGCTGGTGCGACACCACGCAGGCCTTCCGCGGCGGCCGGCGCATGGCCCGGGCCGAGGTGCTGAAGGAGGCGCTCTCCCTCGGGACGCCGTGTGTCGAGCTCACAGGGGGCGAGCCGCTCCTCCAGCCGGGCGCGCTGCCGCTCCTTGTGGAGCTCTGCGACGCGGGCAAGACGGTCCTCGTGGAGACGAGCGGCGAGGCGGACGTGTCCGGCGTCGACCCCCGGGTCCACAAGATCATGGACCTGAAGGCGCCCGGGTCGAACGAGTCGCACCGCAACCGCTGGTCGAACCTCGCATTCCTCTCCCCCCGTGACGAGATCAAGTTCGTCCTCTCGGGCCGGGAGGACTACGAGTGGATGCGGCGCATCATCGCCGAGCGCGAGCTCGCCGCGCTCGGCGCGAAGCTCCTCGCCTCGCCGGTCTGGGGCGAGCTCGACCCGCGGGATCTCGTCTCCTGGGTGCTGGAAGACGGGCTGCCGGTCCGCGTCAACCTGCAGCTCCACAAGGTGGTCTGGGGACGCGACACGCAAGGCGTCTGACGCGCCCTCGGAGGCTCAGCGTGGCGCCGGAAAGGCAGCTGAGGTAAGCCCTTCCGCATGCTGCGCTCCACCATCCTCGGTTTGGGCTCCTACGTCCCCGATCGCGTCGTGACCAACGACGAGATCCGGTTTCTGAACGACCAGCACGTCAAGTGCGCGGAGCCGCAGACCGAGACCAACGACGAGTGGATCAAGAAGCGAACGGGCATCGAGGCGCGCCGCTACGTCCCGAACGACGGGAAGATCGGCAGCAGCGACCTCGGGCTCTACGCGAGCCAGCGCGCGCTCGAAGACGCAGGGGTCACCGCGAAGGAGATCGACTGCATCATCTTCGCGACGCTCTCGCCCGACATCCACTTCCCCGGTAACGCGGTCTTCCTCCAGTCCAAGCTCGGCATCGACGGCGAGGACGGCTGCGCCTGCTTCGACATCCGCCAGCAGTGCTCCGGCTTCATCTACGGCATGCAGATGGCCGACAGCTTCATCAAGACCGGCGTCTACAAGCGGGTCCTCGTCGTCGGCGGTGAGCTTCACTCGCACTCGCTCGACTACACGACGCGTGGTCGCGACGTGATGGTCCTCTTCGGGGACGGCGCGGGCGCGGTCGTGATGGGCCCCAAGGAGACGGACTCGCCGACCGACGGCGTCCTCTACACCCACTGCGGCGCGGACGGCTCGGGCGCGATGGACCTGCACCTCAAGGTCTTCGAGATCGCGAAGCTTCCCTACGTCTATTACGACGCGAAGAACCGCGATCAGAACAGCATCATGTACCCGCAGATGGACGGGAAGAAGGTCTTCCTGAACGCGGTCCGCGCGATGGTGGCGAGCGTCGGCCGCGCCCTCCGCGAGACGCAGCTCACCTGGAAGGACATCGACTGGTTCGTGCCCCACCAGGCGAACCTCCGCATCAACGAGGCCGTGGTGCAGTACGCGGAGATCCCGCCGGAGAAGGCGCTCAACACCATCCAGTATTACGGCAACACCACGGCGGCGACCGTGCCCCTCACCATCGATCACTGGCGCAAGGCCGGGAAGGTGAAGAAGGGGGACCTCGTCCTCTCCACCGTCTTCGGCGCCGGGTTCACCTGGGGCTCGGCCATCTTCCGCGTCTGAGCGTCGCCCCGCGCGGCGCTCAGCCCGAGAGCAGCGAGCGCGCGATCTGCGAGATCTGGATCTCGTCGGTGCCGCCGTAGATCTGCAGCACCTTCGCGTCGCGCGCGAGCTGCTCGACCTGGAACTCAGCCATGTAGCCGTTGCCGCCGAAGAGCTGCACGGCCTCGAGGGCCACCTCGGTCGCGGCTTGCGCGCAGTAGAGCTTGCACGCGCTCGCCTCGGCGAGCGGGATCTTGTAGCCGGCCCCGGCGCTCTCGATGATGCGGAACACCAGGTTCTGCACGTTCATGCGCGCGACCTCCATCTTCGCGAGCTTCAGCTGGATGAGCTGGAAGTCGCCGATGGGCCGGCCGAACTGCACGCGGGTCTTGGCGTACTCCACACACAGGTCCAGGCACTGCTGGATGATGCCGAGCGCCATCGCGACCACGCCCGTCCGCTCGGCGGTGAACGTGTCCTTCGCGCCGGTGCGGTAGCTGATCTCTTCGGTCTCGCCGAGCAGCCGGTCCGCCGGGACGAAGACGTCGTCGAGGAAGAGCTCGCCCGTCGGTGACGAGTGCAGGCCCATCTTCTTGAGCGGCTTCGACTGCTCGAGGCCCTTCTCTCCCTTCTCGAGCACGAAGCTGAGGATCTTGCGGTCCTTCGGGTCGTTGCCTTCGTCGAGCTTGCAGATGAAGACGATGGTGTCGGCGTAGGGCCCGTTCGTGATGAACGTCTTGCTTCCCCGCAGCACGTACCCGCCGTCCTTGCGCACCGCGGTGGACTTCATCGAGCCGAACGCGTCCGACCCCGAGCCAGGCTCGGTGATCGCCCACGCGCCGATCTTCTGCAGGCTCAAGAGGTCGCGCGCCCAGCGCTCGATCTGGCGCGGCGTGCCGCGGCTCATGATCGTGCTCGCCGTCAGCCCGACGCTCACGCCGAGGGCCGTCACCATACCCGGGCAATAACGCGAGAGCTCGATGACCGGGATCATCTGCATGGCGACCTGCTCCGCCGACTCCTTCGAGTCCTCACGCGGCAGCTCTTCGCCTTTCGTGCGCGCCTCCTCGCGTTTCCTCGCGCGGTGCGCGGCCTTCGACGCGCGCATCTCGGCCATGTCGGCGATGCCGAACGTCGCGAACATCTTCCGGAGCACGTCGTACGGAGGCATGTCCCCGTGCTCGAGCTCCCGCAGGTTCGGCTTGACCTCGGCTTCGACGAACTTCCGCACCATGTCGCGGATGGTTCGGTGCGTGTCGTTCCACTCGATCATCGTCGCCTCCGCCGGCGAGGGTAGCGCGCCTTGCGCCGGCCGGGTCAGTACCTCATGCGGAGCCCGGCCACGGCCCCGCCCGGTCGCGGCTCGAGCCCGATCGTCGGCTCGCCGCGTGTGCTCGGCACCTTCCAGTGCAGGACGGCGCCGGTCGTGATCGTCGCGATGCCGAGGCCGGCCGTGACGCCCGCCGCCACCCAGTAGGGGACCGCGTCGGTGTCCGTCGAGGCGAGCACGCTGCAGACGGTCGCGTTGTCGCAGCCGCCTTGGCGCCGACCGAACGACACCCCGTCGTCGCGTCGGACGCGCATGTCGGCCTGCACGATGAGCGGGATGGCCGCGAAGACCATGAGCACGCCGGCCCCCACGATGATCCACGACGTCGGCACGCCGCCCTTGCTCGCGCCCGGGGGCGCCAGCGGCGGAGCCTCCGATCGCTCGTCGATCCGCTCGTCTGCGCGCGCAGGACTGGCCGAGCCGATCGCGGCGATCAGGACGAGCGGCGTCAGGCTTCGCGCGATCATCGCTTGCCTTGCGCGAACTCCTCGAACAGCTCGACGTCGCGCTTCGAGCCGAGCACCAAGCCGGTGCGCTGGTGCAGCTTGGTCGGCACGACGTCGAGGATGCGGCGCTGCCCGTCCGTCGCGCTCCCGCCGGCGGCCTCGAACAGGAACGCAAACGGGTTGGCTTCGTAGAGGAGGCGGAGCTTACCCTCGGGGCTCTTGGTGTCGGCGGGGTAGGCGAAGACGCCGCCGCGCAGGAGCGTGCGGTGGGCGTCGGCGACGAGCGTCCCGACGTAGCGCATGCCGTAGGGTCTCCCGTCCGCCTTGTCCTCGGCCTTCAGGTGCGCGTTCCACCTCTTCACGCCGTCCGTCCAGCGCCCGAAGTTGCCTTCGTTGATCGAGTAGGTCGAGCCCTTCTCGGGGATGCGAATGTTCTCGTGGCTCAGCAAGAACTCGCCGACCGTCGGGTCGTACGTGAAGCCGTGCACGCCTTTCTCGCGGCCGGTCGAGAGCACGAGCATCGTGGACGATCCGTAGATGACGTAGCCGGCCGCAGCGAGCTCCTTGCCCGGCTTCAGGAAGTCCTTCTCGCCGACCTGGAGGCTGTCCTCGTCGCGCCGCAGCACCCCGAAGATGGTGCCGATGGAGATGTTGACGTCGATGTTGGACGAGCCGTCGAGCGGGTCGAAGAGCACGACATAGCGGGCGCGCGCGTCGTCGGTGAAGTGCTCGATGTGCTCGAGCTCCTCGCTCGCCACCGCGGCGCAGTGCCCGCGGCGACGGAGCGTTCCGAGGAGCGTGTCGTTGGCCTCCTCGTCGAGCTTCATGACGCGCTCGCCCTGCACGTTCACCTGCTCGGTCGCCCCGAGGACGTTCGCCAGGCCGGCGCGGCGCACCTTGCTCGTGACCAGCTTCGCCGCGTAGCCGATCTGGTTCAGGAGCGAGGTGAAGACGCCGGTCGCGGCAGGCGAGCCGAGCATCCCCTCCATGATGAACGTCTCGAGCGTCATGCCCGTGCGAACGCCGTCGCTAATCATGACCAGGACCTACCACGGCGGCGCGGGCGCCGTGAGTCGAGAGGGTGTGGCGACCCGACGCATGGCGCCGCCTTGCCCCACTCCTCCGTTTGGACAGCATTGCGGCCGGGGCCCGTGGTGCCTAGGCTCCGGCGTCCCTTCCCCAAGCGGAGATAAGGCCATGCCCGTTACCGATCGCGTGAAGCAGATCCTGTCCTGGTACCCGTCCGACAACCCCGGGACGCTGGCGAACCTCTACCGATTGCTGATGACCGGAGGCCTCGCCGGCACTGGCAAGATGGTCATTTTGCCGGTCGACCAGGGATTCGAGCACGGTCCTCTCCGCTCGTTCGGCCCCAACCCGGACGGCAACGACCCCGACTACCACATCCAGTTGGCCATCGACTCCGGCTGCAACGCCTACGCCGCGCCGCTCGGCCAGCTCGAGGCCTCCGCAGGGAAGTTCGCCGGGCAGATCCCGCTCATTCTCAAGCTCAACAACAGCGACACGCTCGCGAAGGTCGATCAGCCCCGCTCCGCCCTCACCGGCACGGTGGAGGACGCGCTGCGCCTCGGCTGCGTCGGCATCGGCTACACCATCTACCCTGGCTCGGGCGAGCGCAACCGCATGTACGAGGACCTCAAGGAGCTGACGGCCGAGGCGAAGCGAAAGGGCCTCGTCGTCATCACCTGGAGCTACCCGCGCGGCGCGGGCCTCTCCAAGGCGGGCGAGACGGCCGTCGACGTCTGCACCTACGCCTCGCACATCGCGGCGCAGCTCGGTGCGCACGTCGTGAAGGTCAAGCCGCCGACCGCGCACATCGAGATGGAAGAGTCGAAGAAGGTCTACGAGAAATACCCGGTCAAGCTCGACACGCTGGCCGATCGCGTGCGCCACGTCGTGCAGTGCACCTTTGGTGGCAAACGCGTCGTCATCTTCTCGGGCGGCGAGAACAAGTCGACCGAGGCAGTCTTGGACGACGTGCGCCAGATCGCACAGGGCGGCGGCTTCGGCTCGATCATGGGTCGGAACGCGTTCCAGCGTCCTCGCGCCGAAGGCCTGAAGCTCCTCACGGACGTGGTGGGCATCTTCAAGTCTGCGTGAGTCCCCGGCTTGCCGTGTGAGGCGGCGCCGCGTTGACGCGCGGCGCCGCGATGCACCTTCGCCTTAGCTGACACATCGCGCGCCGGTTGTGCTTAGATGCGCGCTACTCCCTCGCCTATGCCGCTCAAGATCACGCTGAAAGCAACCGATCCCCTCAACGTAGCCGCCGATATCGCCGTCATCGGCATCGTCGAGGGGGCTTCGCCCAAAGCGGGCGTCCTCGCCACCCTCAGCAAGGCTCTCGGCCAGATCGTCCCGAAGACGCTGAAGAGGGAGGAGTTCAGCGGCAAGAAGGACCAGATGGTGGAGTTTGCCACGAACGGCAAGCTGAAGCCGGCGCGCGTGGTCCTCATGGGGCTCGGCAGCTCGGCGCTCTCCACCGCGCAGGTTCGGCTGCTCGCCGCCAAGGCAGCGCGTTTCGCGCAGGCCGGCCGGGCCACCTCGCTCTCTTTGGAGATCCCGTTCGGTGTGACCGGCGGCGAGCGCGCGGCGGCGGAGGGCGTCGTGCTCGGCGCCTATCGCTTCACGAAGTACCTCACGGGGGACCGCCTCCCGAAGTCGAGCCTCGAGTCGGTGACGCTCACCACGACCGCTCGCCTCGACAAGACCGCCCGCGCCAACGTCGACGTCGGCCGCCAGGTCGGCGAGTCGATCTGCCTCGCGCGTGACCTCATCAACGAGCCGCCGAACGAGCTCTACCCGGAGTCGCTCGCGAAGTACTGCCAGGACATGTGCAAGGAGCGCGGGCTCAAGTGCACCGTGTTCGACAAGCCCGCCCTGCAGAAGCGCGGCATGAAGCTCATCCTGGCCGTTGGCCAGGGGAGCACGCACGACCCGCGCCTCATCCACATGGTCTACACGCCGGAAGCCGACGCGGCCGGCGGCAAACGAGCGCCCCGCAAGAAGCTCGTCTTCATCGGCAAGGGCCTCACGTTCGACTCGGGTGGCCTCTGCATCAAGCCGGCCCAGGGCATGGAAGACATGAAAGGCGACATGGGCGGCGCTGCGAACGTCGTCGCGCTCATGGCCGCGCTCAGCGTCCTCAAGCCCAACGTCGAGGTGCACGGCATCATCGGCTCGGCCGAGAACATGCCCGACGGCGACGCGTACCGCCCGGCGGACATCTTCACCTCGCTCGACGGCAAGACGGTGGAGATCATCAACACCGACGCGGAAGGGCGCCTCGTCCTCGCGGACGTCCTCGCATACGGTCGCGAGCTGAAGCCCGACCTCATGCTCGACAACGCCACGCTCACGGGCGCCTGCATCGTGGCGCTCGGCACGCTGACGAGCGGCTTCTACGCCAACCAGGACGAGCTCGCCGACAAGGTCAAGGTCGCCGCTCGCGAGGCCGGCGAGTCGATGTGGCACATGCCGCTCATCGAGGAGCTTCGTGAAGGTCTGAAGAGCGACTGGGCGGATCTCAAGCACACCGCCGATCGCTGGGGCGGCTCGATCACCGCTGCGCTCTTCCTCCGGGAGTTCGTCGGCAACACCCCCTGGGTGCACATCGACATCGCCGGTCCTTCGATGGCGCAGCGCGCTTATGGCATCTACTCCAAAGGCGGCACCGGCCACGGCGTCCTGACCTTCCTGCAGCTGATCGAGGGCTACGCTGCCGGGGCGCCGGCAGCCGGCTGAGCGGCATCGTGTCCGACGCGGCCTCTGTGTCCGACGCGGGCTCTGTGTCCGATGCGGGCTCTGGGGCGGCGGAGGCGGTTGGGCTGGAGGCGGCTCGGGCCGCCGCCGGTCCGCCGCGTCCCGAGGAGCCTCGGCGCGGACGTGGGGGCGCCTCGTCGGGCAGCTCTGCTGTTCCGCGTGACCGCCGGCCGCTCGGCACGTTGCTCGCCGAGACCGGCGTCGTGCAGCGCGTGCTCTGCGCGACGTTCGCCTGGTCGGTGACGATCGCGCCGGCCGCGTTCTCCCGCGCTGGCTCGTTGCCCGCGCAGGGGCTCGCGCTCGCTTGCCTCGGCGCAGGGATCGCCGGTCCCGCGCTCGTTCCCACCCAGAAGCGTGTGGGGCGACAGCTCGGCATCACGGTGTTCCTCGCGCTCGCGACCGTCGTGTGGCTGCTCACGCCGAGCGCCATCGATCCGGCCCGTCTCGACAGCGTGCGCGCCGGCATCGGCGCGATCGCTTGGGGCGTCTACGCGTTCTCCTGGGGCGAGCCCTGGCGATTCCGAACCGAGGCCCCGCAAGACGATGTTGGCGGCGTCCTCCGCGCCCGGAGCACCTTGCCGCCAGGCGCGGTCCCGATCGCCGGGCTCGGCGTCCTCGCCGGGCTCGCCCTGCTCGTGGTCGGCTGGTCCGTTCGGGACTCGTCCCGGGCGCTGCTCGCGCAGGCCGCAAGCATCGGCCTGTCAGTCGCGGTCGTCAGCGTCTCCGCGCAGGTCGCCATCTCCCGCGGCAAGGGCAGGCGCTCCAGCTCGGCGTCGCTCCCACGGGAAGCGCTCCGGGCGATCCTCGCGCTGCTCGTCGTCGCGCTCCTGGGGGCGGCCCTCCTGGTTCTGCGGCGCTGAGCGCAGAGGCGGAGCGAGAACGGATCGTCTCGCGGGGCGGGCAGCGCTATGCTCGTGCCCCTCGTGTCGCGTGCGATCGACATCCTCGCCATCGTCCTCGTGCTCGTCGCTGCGGCAGCGTTCGGCTTCGGGCTGAGCGCGCTCGGACAGAACGAGGACTTCCGCGCCGTCTACCTGATGATCGTGGGCGCGCTCGCGTTGCGGGCGTCGACCGAGATCCTCCGTCCCCGCGGAGGCTCGACATGAGCGGCGCTCGGTTGGGGGCGGCGCTCCCCGAGGGGCGCGAGTGAGGCTTCTTCTCGGCGTGCTCGCTGGCGCCGTCGCGCTCGGGTCGGCGTGTGAGGCGAAGCCCCCGCCGGTCGCGCGCGGCGCGCTCGGCGGAGAGGTCGTCGCGCGGGTCGGAACGGAGGAGGTCGCGGTCGAGACCGTCCGGCAGATCGCCTCCGCTCAGTCCGTCTCGCCTCAGACCGCGCTCGACCTCGCCGTGGCCGACGCGCTCTTCGCCGCGGACGCTCGCTCGCGAGCTCCCTCCTGGAAGCAGGACAAGGCCGAGGCCCGCGTGCTCGGTCGGCTGCTGCTCTCGCGCCTCTTCGCGGAAGCCAAGGACCAGGGGCCGCCGACCGACGCCGAGGTCGAGGAGAAGACGAACAAATACTGGGTGCGAGTCGCGCGGCCTGCCGCTGCGGTCGTGGGAAACGCGGTCGTCCTCGTGCCCGAGGCCGCCGACGAGCAGACTTGGCTCCGCGCGGAGCGCGTCGCCAAGCGGATCGTCGACGCCGTCGCGCCTGCGGCCAAGCCCCTCGTGCGGGCCGAGGGGACGTACGACTTCGAGCAGTCCGTGCTCACCGAGCCAACCGGCGGTCTGAGCGAGGTGCTGCGCCTGGCCAAGGAGGTCGACGGGGAAGGGCTGAAGGTCGTCGCCGAAGCGTCCGCTCCGTTCGCCGCCGATAACCTCACCGTCACGAAACTAAAAGCCGAGAGGCAGCCGTACGAGCCGGCCTTCGTCGCAGCGGCGATCAACCTGAAGCCCGGCGAGCTTGCGCCGCCGTTTCGGACGAGGTTCGGCGTCCACGTGGTCGTGGGCGTGCTCCAGGTCCCGGCGGAGCAGCTCTCCCTCGACGTCCGCCGGACGCGCTTCGCCGACGAGATCTACAGCGATCGGACACGCGCGCTGACGAACGCCCTGCTCACGGGGTTGCGCGCCGAGCACCGGGTCGAGGTCGATCGAGCCGCCGAGACGTCGCTCTCCGAGATCAAGGTCGAGCGATGACCGCGACGAGCTCGCGGCGGCGCAGGAGCCCCACGCGGGATCAGGCGGCGAGCCCGTTTGCGCTCATCCTGGAGCAGCTGCTCGAAGCGGTCCCCTTCGTCCGCGGCGCGGCGATCTTCGACTTCGAAGGGGAGACGGTGGACTACGCGGGGGAGCTCGAGCCGTTCGACCTGAAGGTCTCGGCCGCGACGTTCCAGCTCGTCCTCGCGGACCTGCGGACGTGCGCGTGGCTCTCGAGCACACAGCAGATCTCGCTCTCCACGGCGCGCGCGGGGTACGTGCTGCGCATCCTCGACGAGAGCTATTGTTTGCTCCTTGTCGTTCGTCCGCTCGGAACTTACGCCGTCTCGCAGCGTGCGCTCGACGAGACGGCGTACCGCATCCTCACCGAAGCAGGGCTGGCCGCGGGCGCCGTGCCGGGCTGGTATCGGGTCGAGGTCGAGGCCGGGACGGTCCGAAAAGGCGCTCGCCCGCTGCGCCTGCGTCCGGTTGCCCCGCTCGGCGCAACGAATCACGACTCTCCGTGGCTCGACGTGGACGTGCTCGGCGCGCTCGTCGGACTCGGAAAACGAGAGCGAGGCTTTCGCATCCGCCTCGCGAGCGGAGCGGAGGTCACCTTGCTCCGCGAGTCGCGTCGTCTCTGGTTCATCGACGAGCGGATCGACGTCTCCAGCCCGGCTTTGTTGGCTGGGGGACGCATGTCCGACGTGTTCGGCGATCGAAGCGCTTGACGGAATCTGCGACTCGAGTAAGTTCTCTCTCGCCGGCCGGGTTCAGAGAGAATTTTTCTCGTTGACAAGGCAGGCGCGAACGAATAAGGTTCGCCTCCCCGTTCGACGAAGGGTTCTCCCTCGGACGAACGGAAGCCGCGAGACGGCGCCAGGCCGAAAGGCCGGACCGACTCACGAGCGATGCCGGTGACGCAGCCGAAAGGCAAAGTCGCTGGTCGCGCCAAAGCCCCCGAGAACTCCACAGCCTGTGGACAACTTGTGAGGGCAACAGGGCGAAGCCCCTGGGCGCGGCTCGGTCCTTGAAAACTGGGTTGTACGATTTGGAGATGGCTCAGGCCCTTCGGGGTT